>JAZDGN010000152.1:0-36280 GCA_043806875.1 Pseudomonadota bacterium | reverse complement strand
ATGGTTCTTCATGAAAAGGTCTATAATCGTCGTTCTGGTTGCCTTGTTGACGCTGGTCCAGTTTGTTATGTCCGGGAATGCTCAAGTTGCCCCTACTGAGGTGCGAACGTTTGTACTCTCCAACGAACTCGGTGCGACTGGACTCCAGGGGGGTCTGATTGACCAACTTATCGCAGCCGGGCACGGAAGCGAAAACCTCTATACGGTGTTGCAATTCCTGGCGGCTGACCCCGGCAGTGGTATCCCAGCTGACTTTGTGGCGGAGGTTGGTACCAGTCCAGCCGGGAGTGAAGTGTTTACGGTTGTGCTTAGCAATTTTGCAGGACTCAATGGTCCGGTTGGCATCAATGCTGACGGAACACTCATGATGACAGGTATTTATGGAAGAGACTATGATGGTGACGCAGGCTTTGCGACTAATACCGTTTATTATTCCGGCATAGGTCTGGCTAATTTCACGATTACGAGCGATCTAAACTATTTCATTGATACGGGAGTGGACACTCAAAACGTTCCCAATCAAAATTACCAAGCCATCGGCATAGCCTATACCAACCACGGACGCAGCTTTGTCATTTCCAACGAACTGGGTACAGAAAGCGAAGGGGGTCTCATTGACCAAATCATTGCTGCTGGTCATGGTAGTGACAGCCTCTACGATATCCTGGTGCTCCTGGCGGCTAACCCCAGCAGTGGTATCCCCGCCGACTTTGTTGCGGAGGTCCATAATAACGCCCCTGGCAGCGAAGTTTTTACGGTTACTCTCAACAATTTTGCAGGTCTGAATGGTCCGGTCTGTATCAATGCTGACGGAACGATTAAAATTAAACCCATTTTTGGGAAAGATTATAATGGTGACACCGGCTATACAACCAACACTGTTTACTATCCCGACGTAGCTTTGGCTAATTTTACGCTGGCGCAATCTGACACTTATTACATTGATGCGGGAGCAGCACCAAATAATGACAGATACCAAGCCATCGGCATAGCCTGGGCCGATGACAACACCATTGAGCCAATTCCGACCCTGAACGAATGGGGCCTTATCCTGATGTCTCTGGCACTGGCTGTGGTCAGCCTGGTTTGCATGAAGCGACGGCGGGGGGTAGAGGAGTAAAGAGGGCTGCTTTAAATTCATTTTCCTGAACAGTTAGAACAATGGCTCCCAAAATCAGCCATGTTGGCCTCCTCTGAAATGTCAGCAATTGATTCAGCTAAGCCAAGGGACTGCTTATAGAGCAGCTTCCCGTCGCTTCTCCATATAAGTTTTCCGGTGCCATTCAATGGCCTGCTCAGATGATATAGCTTATCTGCATGATAGCAGACGTCATGGTGTCTCCCAGGCACCGATACTCATGGGGACAATCAGCCTGAAACTGAAGAAATTCTTTTTCATTAACACTGAAGGCTTTCCCATCCACCACGATCTCAAGCGATCCCCTGGTAACAAACACATACTCATAAACATTGCCCTTATGGGGTTCTCCATGGAAAACCGTCCCGGGGTCAACCTCAATATAATACATTTCATTTGGACGCTGGGGGTCGAACGGAATCAGGGGAAAAACCCGGTAGTGTTCAGACTCTGCGGTCAACGGCCTTTCCTGGCAAAAGGATTTTACATTTGCTTCGATGATCGGTTTTCTGAGAAGGGATGTAAAGGATACCCGGAGTCCATTTGCGATTTTCCAGATGGTCGCTATGGTCGGATTTGATTGACCGGTTTCTATCTGCCTGAGCATGCTTTTACTCACACCGGTCAGATCTGAAAGCTGGTCCAGACTCAGATTTCGGCTTTCTCTATATCCCTTGAGATTTGATGAAATGGCTTGTATTGACTGTTCCATATAACAAACGTATTGACACTATAACGATTAAATATTAGCATAACAACCAAAAGTGCGTTAAAGAGTACAACAGCTTCGATGGTATTACAAGTGAAGATTATTATGGGCGGCACTATTTTGTATAGTGATGCGGATCAAAGGAGATTTCACGGTGGAAACCTCACAACCGATAGAATTGGAAGCCTCTGCTGAAGAAGGTTTTGCTTCACCTTCAGCAGAGTTCTTTGCCGGATTCAGGGATACCTTTCCCCTGGTGGTCGGTGCTGTTCCATTCGGCATTATTTTCGGGACCCTTGCCGGAACTGCAGGGCTTAGCTTCTGGGCAGCCATGGGGATGTCCCTGTTTGTTTTTGCCGGCAGTTCCCAATTTATCGGTGCAGGGCTGGTCGCTGCCGGAACGGCATGGCCTGTTATCGTCATAACTACTTTTGTCGTCAATCTGAGGCACCTGTTATACGGTGCTTCCATGGTTCCCTATTATAAAAACTTGTCCCATGTCTGGAAAGTGGTGCTCAGTTTCGGCCTTACGGATGAAACCTTTGCAGTCGCCATCGGAAGATACCGGAAACAAGATGGTTCGCAGCATAAGCATTATTATAATCTTGGCTCCATGGTTTTCATGTATACCAACTGGAATCTTTGTACACTGGCCGGATTGACCATGGGAAAAACATTCCCGGGAATTGCTACCATGGGCCTTGATTTTGCCATGCCGGCCACATTTATCGGCATGGTGATCCCTTATTTGACAAAAAGCCCCATGTGGGCATCTGTCATAACAGCAGGCAGCGTTGCCCTGATGACAAACAGCCTTCCCCACAAACTCGGCCTGATCATCGCTGCCGTTGCCGGCGTTGCCGCCGGCATCACCTGGGAACTCATGAATGAAAGGAAATCTGACCAATGAATGAACTCTATCTTATAGCAGGAATGGCAGGGGTTACTTTTTTCATACGCTACATCATGCACCCGGCATCCGGGCGAATGGAATTCCCCAGACTGCTTGAAAGGATGCTCGCCTATGTGCCCCCGGCAGTTCTCACAGCCATAATCCTGCCGGCCATTATCTTCCCTTCAGGCCAGACCCCGATGGTCTCGTTTGAAAATCCATATCTTATCGGGGGGATCGGCGCCTTTGCTGTGGGATGGTGGACAAAAAATCTTCTGATAACGATTGTGGCTGGCATGGGCATCTTCCTTGGGTGGCAATGGTTTCTTGCTTGAGATGACATGATGGTTCAGATTCGTGCAAATCGATAACAGCATGTTTCGCATGTTTCAGGAAAAGAATAACCTGGCTGAACGGCTTGTAATAAACCATATCCCATTGCCTGACTCAGTGGAATTTTACTGCGGACAAATTCTTTATTTCTTTTTTTACAAAAAACAATTAGCCTGGGGTGGTTCTGATTTGTAAATTATATGATCTTGTGTCTTGCAGCAAGAGTTTGTCGTGCATCTCAGCAGTCAGCATCTCACTGTGCTGACTCAGCTGTTTTATAACCATTTGTTTTGAGGGGAATAGGTATTTGTTTTTGCAGCAATGGGTATAAATACCTATTGTCCGTGATCAGATGACATGGGATTATATAGTGTATGAATACTGGCCGAAATCAATACAGGAAAAACCCATGAAAACCAGAGAGATCCGTTCCATCCTCGGAATATCACCGGCAATGAGCAGACAGATAATGCCGATGATCCAGCGCAGTAACATTAGTCTGGATGTGCGTCGATACCCCAGAAAGCCCGTTGATTTGCCTGCCACAATTAATGGAGATCCCGCTAGGACCATGGATGTTTCACCCGAAGGGGTCAGGCTGGCTGCCAGCACCGAGCTCAAGCCCGGCAGCGAGGTTGATGTCGAGCTCATGCACCGGGATGGGATCCGTTTTCGCGGCAAGGTCCGTCATGTCAGCATGGATACAGTTGGTGTCCATGTCATGGGGATGGGGCGCGAACAGAAACTGCTTCTTCTGGGGCTGGCAGGATAACGGGTGGCTCCGGTTACAGGGAGTGGGTTCTGTTGACGAGCATGAGCTTGTTGATGCTGTCAATGGCATGTTTCTTGATATTGGAAATATGCTGCTTCAGGATTGATGTGGCTCCGTCAAGGTTTGAGCCGGCGATGTGGTCATAAAGCCGGTTATGTTCCAGGTCAACGGTTTCCATGGGGGTTACGAACAGAATGTTCCCCCGATATTTCAGGTACAGGAGATCGAACAGGGATTTGAGGGATGTTGACCTGGATGGTGCATCCCGAGAGCTGGGCCAGGGCCAGGTGAAACTCCATATCCCGTAACAGGCGTTCCTTCAGAAAGATATCCCTTACCGCTTCCGGGTGGTTGTTCAAGGTGGTTTTCAACTTTGAAAGGCCGGCCTTGTCAATCCGGCCGATGGTCTTTTCCAGAAGCGAGATTTCAATCAGTTCCCTGAATTCATTTGGCAGGTTTTCCCTTGACATGGTATGTCCGGACAGGTACAAGACCGAATATTTGATTAAATATTTGATTAAATTTTCCGGGTGATGGCTTACCCGGATTATCACTATTGGAGGCAGGATATGGCCATATCATTCATGGAAGGGAACGAAGCCATAGCAAGAGGCGCTGTTGCTGCAGGTTGCACTTTTTTTGCGGGATATCCCATTACCCCGGCTACCACGGTTTTTGCCACCATGCTCAAACTTCTTCCGTCATCGGGTGGAATCTGCATCCAGGGGGAAGACGAGATTGCATCCATGGGGTACTGTATCGGGGCATCCATGGCTGGCCGGAAGGTGCTCACCGCAACATCAGGACCCGGCATCAGCCTTTACAGCGAACAGATATCCTTTGCCCAGGGCAGTGAGATTCCAATGGTCATCGTTGATGTCCAGCGGCTCGGCCCCTCAACGGGTTCGGCTACCCGGGGTGCTGACAGCGACATCCAGTTCCTGCGCTGGGGGTGCTCCAGCGGGGTTCCCACCATTGTCCTGGCACCCAGGGACGCCCTGGACTGTTATGTTCTCACGGTTCATGCCTTTAATTTTGCGGAGGAGTTCCGGTGTCCTGTGTTCATCGCTTCCAACAAGGAGATAGGCATGACAAAAGAGAGCGTGGACCTGGACAGCGCGGTCCTGCCGCCCATTAAGGACAGGGCTCTTTACCAGGGGAATTCATTTCTTCCTTTTGCAGCAGAGCCGGATGGGGTGCCACCCTTCCTTCCCATAGGCTCCGGGACCCTGGTCCGGCAGACTTCCTCTACCCACGGTCCTGACGGATACATTACCATTGATCCCGGCGTTATTGCAGCCAGCCAGGAGCGGCTTAGGACAAAAATCCTCTGCGCAACGGATCGCATCACCCTGTTTGACGAGACTGTCAGGTCTGGTGCTGATACCCTGGTGATCAGCTACGGTGTGACATCCCGGGCCGTGGACGATGCCTGCCTGCGCATTGAAAAACTGGGCCGGAAGGTGTCCTCACTGTGTTTGAAAACCCTGTGGCCGGTTCCCGAGGCCCTGATCCGTGAAAAGTCAGAAGGCTACGGTCGGATTGTTGTTTTTGAAATGAATCTCGGACAGTATGTGGAAGAGATCCGCAAGGTGTTGCCGGGCAGGCGCATCGATTTTTACGGCCAGATGGACGGTACGCTGATAACACCGGGGAAAATTGTGGAGGTGATAGGTCATGAATAGCTTTTTGAACACAAAAAGGCCGCCTGTTTTCTGTCCCGGCTGCACCCATGAGATCATCACCCGGGGGCTGGACAAGGCCCTGGGAATGATGGGGGCTTTGCCTGAAAAAACCGTGATTGTGAGTGATATCGGTTGTTCGGGCCTGTTTGACACCTTTTTCAATGTTCACGCCCTTCACGGTCTCCACGGCCGGGCACTGACCTATGCCAGCGGTTTAAAGCTTGCCAATCCGGACCTTACGGTCATCGTAACCATGGGGGACGGCGGGTTGGGCATTGGGGGAGCCCATGTCCTGGCAGCCTGCAGGAAGAATCTTGACCTGACCCTGATCATTCTCAACAACTTCAACTTCGGTATGACCGGAGGGCAATTCTCCTTTACCACACCCTCCGAGGCTCAGGTTGGATCCGAATTTCTAAACCGTGCCGAAATTCCCATGGACATCTGTTCCATTGCCGAAAGTGCGGGGGCCACATGGATCAACCGGTGCTCAGGACTGGATGTCCGCCTTCCTGAGATTATCGTTGATGCCATCCGGCACCCGGGGTTTTCCGTTGTGGAGACCCTGGGCATGTGCACGGGACGTTACACAAAGCGCAATGCCCTGAACCCCAGGGCCATTGATGCCATGGTTCAGGCAATGCCTCCTTTTCTGGGCAGAATCGAGAAAAACGCCAGACCGGAATACGGGGAGACATACAGGCGGCTGGCAAACGAGCAGAAAAAACAGATGGCCGCTGATCTGGCGCCCCAGGCACCGGCCCTGGCGGAGACTTCCATGGGAAAACGTCAGGAAATCGTCATCCTGGGCAGCGCCGGCATGAGGATCGTGACTGCCGGGGACATTGTCTGTTATGCAGGGATTGCCGCAGGCATGAAGGCATCCATGAAAAACGATTACAATATCACCGTGCTCAGGGGGCAGTCCGTGAGCGAGATCATCCTGTCGCCCGAGCCCATCGGATATGCCGGTATTGAGTCCCCCACCATTGTCCTGGCCCTGAGCGACGAGGGTGTGCAGCGAAGGATCAAGCTCTTTGGCAAGCTCGAGCCCGAAACCTTTGTGCTCAAGGAAAAGAGCGTGGCCATTCCTGAAACCCGGGCCAATGTCTTTGAAATTTATTTCAAGGCCCACGGGCTCAAGCGTCAGGACTGGGCATTGGCGTCCCTGGGTGTTGTGGCCGCCAGGAATCTGGGCCTGACCCTGGCCATGCTGGACAATGCCCTGAAAACCAGGTTCAAGGAATCAATGTACACAAGTTCCATGGCCATTCTCAACACCATTGCAGGGAGCATGTCATGACAACCCTAACCCAGAAGCTCATCCAGCGGAAAAACGATTGCCTGCCCCAGGCCATCGCGAGTCTGAATCCACTGTTTGTCAGCAAAGCAGCAGGGGCCGAGCTGACCGATGTGGACGGCAATACTTACATCGATTTTGTATCCGGCATCGGGGTCAATGCCGTGGGCAATTGTCATCCCAGGGTGGTGAAGGCCATCCGTGATCAGGCCGGGGATTTCGTTCACACCTGCTTTCACGTCATGATGTACGAGCCTTACATCCAGCTGGCCGAAGCCTTGAACAGACTGGTTCCCATTGACGGTCCGGCCAAGACCATGTTTGCCAACTCCGGAGCCGAAGCCGTGGAGAATGCGGTCAAGATCGCCCGGTGTCACACCAGGAAACGCTCCCTGATCTGCTATGACAATGCCTTCCATGGCCGTACCATGCTGACCATGACCATGACGAGCAAGATAAGGCCCAACAAAATGAATACCGGCGCCTGGGCACCGGGTGTGGTGCGGATCCATTTTCCCTACTGCTTCCGCTGCCCCTGGAACCTCAAACGCTCATCCTGCGGTATGGCCTGCGGCAGGGAATATTTTGAGCACTATGTTTTCAAGTTCCTGGTGGACCCCGAGGAAACGGCAGCCATCGTTATCGAACCGGTCCAGGGAGAGGGTGGGTTTATCCCGGTTCCGGAAGGGTACCTGCCCCAGGTCCGGGACGTGTGCGACCGTCATAACATTGTTCTGATCTATGATGAGATCCAGTCCGGTTTCGGCAGGACATCAAAGATGTTTGCAGCCGAACATTTCAACGTCTACCCGGATATCATGGTCATGGCCAAGTCCATGGGAGGGGGCATGCCCATCTCTGCGGTTACCGGCAAAGCCGGGATAATGGACTCGGTGCCTGTTGGCGGGCTCGGAGGTACCTACGGGGGGAACCCGGTGGCGTGTGCTGCGGCCCTGGCGGTTCTGGAGGTGTTTGAAACAGAAAATCTCCTGGACCAGGCACAAGAGCGGGGGATCATTATACAGGAGCGGCTGGCCGGGTTCAAAAGAGCCTTTCCCTTTATCGGGGACGTACGGGGACTGGGCCCCATGCAGGCCATGGAAATGGTCACGGATCCGGACAGCCTGCAGCCGGACGAAGACCGGGTTGGCCGATTTGTCACAGCCTGCAGGGAGGGAGGGCTGCTCCTTCTGTCCTGCGGGACCTTCAAGAACTGCATCCGGATTCTGATCCCCCTGGCCATTGACCGGGCAACCCTGACCCGGGGCCTGGATATCATGGAATCCGCACTGGGACGCTGCTGACCGGACCTGCCCGTCAGCCCGGAATACCTCAAGGATCAGGGACGGGTTCCATCGAAGGATGGGATCATGGCCCTGATCCTTATTGATTTTTGGCGGTTAATCAGATACAAAATCCAGGATTGGAAAAATGGTTGAACCAAAGGAGGAATGGTGGATATTCTGTTTGCAGCAGCTGAAAACGCATGGGGCGGGTTCCTGGCTATGGTCCGGGCCCGGCTTCCACATCATCGGTTTGTGGCCACAGGCGGATTTGCCATCGACAGCCTCAAGGGGTTTCACGTCCTGATTCCGACCATGTGCCAGGTTACGGAAGAGATCCTATCCACCTCGGACCGCCTGAAACTCATCCAGCAGTGCGGGGCAGGGCTGGAGGGTGTTGATCTGGATGCCGCTGCCCGGCGCCGCGTCTGGGTTGCCAATGTGCCCACCGCCACTTCCGGCAATGCCGATTCCGTTGCGGAACTTGGCATTTTTTTGACCATCGGACTGTTGAGGAACTGGCGGGAAATGGCCGGCAGCTTTGAACATGGCCGCATGGGGCAGCCCCAGGGCCTGGCGCTTCAAGGGAGGACAGTCGGGCTCATTGGTCTCGGCGGCATCGGACAGGCCATGATCCGCAGGCTCAAGCCTTTTGGTGTAAGGCTTCTGGGAGTTCGGCAGCAGGTAACCCCGGGAATGGATGAAGCCCTTGGCCTGGACTGGATCGGCACCAGGAGTGATCTGCCGTTTCTGCTCAGGGAGTCGGATGTGGTGATGCTCTGCCTGCCGGTAACCCCTGACAGTCGGAACCTGATGAACCGGGAGCGATTTGCCATGATGAAACCGGGTTCCCTTATCGTCAACCTGTCCCGGGGCGGACTTGTGGAGCGGATGGCCCTCCATGATGCCCTGGCATCCGGAACCATTGCAGGGGCGGGTCTTGACGTGTTCTGGCAGGAACCCCCGGACCCCCGGGACCCCATTTTCTCATTCAATGTTCTTGCAACGCCTCATATTGCCGGGTCCACCGATGTTTCCATGCAGGGCATTGTTGCGGGTGTGGCTGAAAACATCCAGCGCCTGGAACGGGGGCTTTCGCCTTTGAACCGTCACGATTAGTGTATTCCGCAGTTGCACCTTTCGCCCCTTTCATGATAAAGGAATCGGACCCGAACCGGCGGGTGTTTTTACTGTAGACAGGCCGGGCAGACTTGCCCGGCAGTCCAGCCCGTTTCCGGCATGATTCCCACGGCCTGCCCCAAGGCCGCTTTCCGGTCAAAAGGATACTGTTATGATGAGACTGGCTGATATGCGCATGAAACCGAAACTGGTTCTCCTGTTTGTCTTGACAGGTATCCTGCCCCTGGCCATTGTGGGATTTTTCGGCAGCAGACTGGCTGTCAAAGCCTTGATGGAAAAATCCTTTGCCCAGCTCATAACGGTTCAGAGTATTCGGAAAACCCAGCTTGAAACCGCGTTTTCCGATAAGTTCAATGCCCTTGAAACATTTACTGAAAGCCCTCAGATCCGGGATTTCAGCCTGAAGCTTCTGGCCTATTACGGGCATGGCATTACCGGGTATACCAGGGAGTACGAAGCCGATGCCCTGATCTACGGCCGGATTATTGCCGATTACAAGATTCCCGTGCGCAATTTTCTCGCCGGGTTCGGCGGTGATGATTTTGTCCTGGTCTGTGGTGATCATGGCAATATCCTGTTCAGTCTGGCCCAGGGAGAATCCCTGTGGAATGTTTCCTCCAGGGACAATCTGGCCAACAGCACACTGGAGACAGCCTGGAAAAGGGCGGTCCAGACCCGGAAACCGGTTGTGGTGGATTTTGAACCCTATGCCCCCCTGGGCGGTGTCGAGTCCGCTTTTTTCGCCAATCCGGTGATAGATACCCAGGACCGGCTTCTGGCTGTTGCGGTGGTAAGGATATCGCCTGCTTTCACAAACAGGATTCTTGAATCCAGGAAGGGCATGGGTGAGACCGGAGAGTCCTATCTCCTGAACTGGGATGGGATTGCCGAGCGGTTTGAACTCAGAAGCAGCCTCCAGACCATGGGTAATGGGAATTACGTTGTAGGGTATTCCCTGGACAGGAAACTCCTGTATTGGGAGGATGCAGTTAAAAAAGGGCTTGAAGGCGGCAGCGGCACCTCTGTGGACAGTTCCGGGAAATCGGTTCTTACTGCCTATAACCGTCTGGATATCCTCGGGCTGAACTGGTTCCTGATTTCCAAGATCGACACCTATGAGGTGGAAGCCCCGGTCCGGGATATCATCAAAAAGACCATGGGCATTGCCCTGGCACTGGCAATTCTGATCGGAGTCGGATCCTTTTTCTTTTCCAGGGGCATTACCCGGCCTATCATTGATGATGTGCAGTTCGCCCAGGCCATATCCCAGGGGCAGCTGACCAAGACCCTGGAATATAAACGCAAGGATGAGCTTGGAAAACTGGCCTGGTCCCTGAACACCATGGCTGCAAATCTTCGTGAAACGGACTGGCTCAAGCAGGGGAAGGAAGGGCTGGAAGACGCCCTTCGCGGGGAGCACGATATGGATGAACTGGCCAGGCGCTTTATCGGATTCATGGTCAAACACCTGGAAGGTCAGCTTGGGGCGATCTACCTCAACGACAACGGCGTCTTGAGACTCCAGGCCAGTTATGCTTTTACAGACAGAAACGGGAATTTTAATACCTTCAGCATCGGCCAGGGCATGGTCGGCCAGGCTGCCCTGGAACAGGAGACCATCGTGTTTGCCGATACCCGTGGGGATGCGCCCATGATCAACTACGGGGCAGGCGAAACAGCAGCAGCAAACTATCTGGTTGTACCCCTGAGCTTTGAGGATAAGCTCCTGGGAGTGTTTTTAATCGGCAGTGTATCGGTTTTCACTGCCCTGCAGCGAAGGTTTGTACAGCAGAACGTGGCCAATGCCGCCATCCTGTTCAATACGGCCCGCTCCCGCCGTATGATTCAGCAGCTTCTTGACAGGGCCCGGGCACAGCAGGAAGAGTTGACCGTAAAGAATGCTGAACTGGAAGCCCAGACCCTCGCCCTGAAAGAATCCGAAGCAGAACTCCAGTCCCAGCAGGAAGAGCTCCGAGTGACCAATGAGGAACTGGAAGAACAGACCCGGGCTCTCAAAGCGTCAGAGGCGGAACTCCAGGCCCAGCAGGAGGAACTGCGGGTGACCAACGAAGATCTGGAAACCCGCACCCGGAACTTGGAGGAGCAGAAGGCGGCTATCCGGGAAAAGAATGTTGAATTGGTCAAGGCCCAGGACGCCATTCGGCAGAAAGCCAGGGAGCTTGAAATTGCCAGCCGCTACAAATCCGAATTTCTGGCCAATATGTCCCACGAGCTGAGAACGCCTTTGAACAGCATCCTTATTCTGTCCCAACTTTTTTCGAAAAACCGGGACAACAACCTCACTCCCAAGCAGGTGGAGTCCGCCCTGGCCATCCATTCTTCCGGCGAGGACCTCCTGAACCTGATCAATGAGATCCTGGACCTGTCCAAGGTGGAATCCGGAAAGATTGAACTTTGCCCCGAAGATATCCGGATAGAAGACCTGATGAGCGATCTCAGACGAATCTTTGACACGATTTCCCAAGACAAGGGCGTGCCGTTTGTCACCCGAGCGGAACCGGGGCTTCCCGAGAACATCCACACCGATCCCCTGCGCCTGCAGCAGGTTCTGAGGAACCTGCTCACCAATGCCTTCAAGTTCACTTCCCAGGGCCAGGTGACCTTTACTGTTTCAAGGCCTGGTGCAGACCTTCCGGCTGGTGCCGTCAGGAATCCGGACCGCTGCATCTCATTTTCCGTCAGGGATGACGGCATCGGTATTCCCCTGGACAAACAGACGGGTATTTTCGAAGCTTTTCAGCAGGCTGACGGCGGCACGAGCAGGAAATTCGGCGGTACGGGTCTCGGGCTTTCCATCTCCAGGGAACTGGTCAGGCTCCTTGGCGGGTCCATTGTCATAGACAGCAGTGAAGGGCAGGGAAGCACATTTACCATTATCATTCCGGAGCGCTATTCCAGGATAGAGCCGGACAGTGACAGGGATCTCCTGAACCCGGTTGTCTTCCTTACCGGGTCATCGGTTGCAGTTACTGAAGCCCAGGAGGCTTCCCGGAAAAAGATATCAGCTCCCAGGCCATCGGAGCCCTTGGACGCCCCCGGGACCAAAACCCGTGACATGAGCGCTGCACCGGAGTTGATCAAAGATGACCGAAAATCCGTTGCTCCCGGAGACAAGAGTCTCCTGGTCATCGAGGACGATATCAATTTTGCACGGATTATCAGGGATTTTTCAAGGGAGCGGGGTTTTAAATGTATTGTTGCGGAAGATGGTGAAACCGGACTTCATTTCGCCGATTATTACAAACCCAGTGCCATTATCCTGGATATCGGCCTACCGGGAATCGATGGTTGGACCGTGATGGAGCGCCTCAAGGAAAACCCCGAGCTGAGGCATATCCCGGTCCATTTCATGTCAGCATCGGACAGCTCCATGGATGCCATGCGCATGGGTGCCCTGGGTTTTCTGACCAAACCCGTGAGCCTGGAAAAAATCGACGAGGCTTTCGCCAGGATTGAGTCCATTATCACCCGGCCGGTGCACCGCCTCCTGGTGGTTGAAGATGATCCTGGACAGAGCCTGAGTATCCGGGAGCTCATCGGGAATGGCGACGTGATCATCACCACGGTGACAAGCGGCAGGGAAGCGTTCCAGGAGCTGGTCAAAGCCGGGTATGACTGCATGATCCTGGACCTTGGACTGGGTGACATGTCCGGTTTTGATCTCCTGGAACAGATGCGTCAGAATGAGGCCTGTTCAAGAACCCCTGTCATCGTCTATACGGGGCGGGAACTGACCCGGGAGGAGGATGAGAAACTGAGGGTTTATACAGAAAGCATCATTATCAAGGGTGTGAAATCTCCGGAAAGACTGCTGGAAGAATCGGCCCTGTTCCTGCACAGGGTTGAGTCATCCATGCAGCAGAACAGGCATCGTGCAATGAAACGCTCCCTGGGCAAGGAGACTGTCCTGGCCGACAAAACCGTCCTTCTGGTGGATGATGACATGCGCAATGTCTTTGCCTTGACCAGTGTGCTTGAAGAGAAATCCATGCGTGTCGTGGTTGCCCGGGACGGTAGGGAAAGCATCGACAAACTCCATGAAATGGCAGAGGTCGATGTCGTGCTCATGGATATCATGATGCCCAGGATGGACGGGTATGAAGCCATGCAGGAAATCAGGAAGAATTCACAGTTCAAGGCCCTTCCAATTATTGCCCTGACCGCCAAGGCCATGAAGGGTGACCGGAACCGGTGCATGGAAGCCGGTGCCAGTGATTACCTGGCCAAGCCGGTGGATACGGATAAACTGCTGTCCATGTTACGGGTTTGGCTATACAAATGACCGCTATGCATAAATCCAGCGATAACACCGGCCTTGAAATACGTCTGCTCCTGGAGGCCATTTTCCTGAAGTACGGGTATGACTTCAGGGACTATGCCGGCACCCATATCAAACGCCGTTTGGAGCGGAGGGTGTCCTTGGATGACCTGTCAAGCATTTCCGAGATGCAGCACCGGATTATCCATGATGAAGCGTATTTTAACCAGGTGCTACTGGACCTGTCCATCAATGTCACACAGATGTTCAGGGATCCCTGGTTCTATGCCGTGGTCCGGGAGAAGCTGACTCCCATACTCAAAACCTACCCGTTCATAAAACTCTGGCATGCAGGATGTTCTGCGGGGCAGGAAGTCTACTCCATGTGCATTATTCTGGAAGAGGAAGGCATGAAGGACAGGTGTCAGATCTATGCGACGGATTTCAATGACATGATCCTTGAAAAGGCATCGTCGGGTATTTATCCCATTGACGTGATGAAGGACTATACGGTGAACTACCAGAAGTCCGGTGGCAAACGCTCTTTTTCCGATTATTACATGGCCAGTTACGATAACGCAGTGATGCGGCCCTCCCTTCGTGAAAGGGTCTTGTTTTCTTCACACAATCTGGCAATGGATGGGGTGTTCGGAGAGATGAATATGATCATCTGCCGCAATGTCCTCATCTATTTCAACAGGCAACTTCAGAACAGGGTCCTGCAGCTTTTTTATGACAGTCTCTGCCCGGGTGGTTTTCTGTGTCTGGGGTCCAAGGAAAACATCAGGTTCACGGCTCTGGCCGATGCCTTTGAGCCAGTGGCCGAACGGGAAAAGGTTTACCGGAAAAAACGGTAACCGAAAAACAAAAGGGAAAAGGAGAATACCATGGAACACCAGTATGAGGCCGTGGTTATCGGAGGATCTGCCGGAGGTCTTGGCGCTCTGGATATGATCCTTCCGTGCCTAGCGCCTGGTTCCATCCTGGCGGTTCTCATCGTGCAGCATATCAGTCCCGGATCCGATGATTTCCTTGCCCGGCATTTCGGCAGGATTTGCAGCCTCCGGGTCAGTGAGCCTGAAGACAAGGAGCCGATCCTGCCGGGTAACATTTACATAGCCCCACCCAATTATCACCTGATGGTCGAGACGGACAGGACCATAGCCCTGTCCGTTGACGGACGGGTCAATTATTCCAGGCCGTCCATTGATGTTCTGTTCGAAACAGCTGCCCAGGTTTACCAGGAACACCTGGCAGGTCTGATCCTTACCGGGGCCAATGCAGACGGGGCAAGAGGGCTAGCCAGAGTAAAAGACTGGGGCGGACTTGCCCTGGTCCAAAATCCTGAAACTGCCGAGGCCAGAACCATGCCCGAATCGGCCATCAGGGCTGCAGCCGTTGACCATATCCTTGACCTTAAGGCCATAGGTCCGTTTTTAAACCAGTTAGGCACAAAGGGACTATCGTGAATACCGTTTCATTGCTGATTGTTGACGACCGGCCCGAAAACCTTCTGACCCTTGAGAGTCTCCTGGAGGAACCGGGTTTGACCATTGTCCGGGCCGGTTCCGGGAACGAGGCCCTGTCCAGGACCCTGGATCATGAGTTCGCCCTGATCCTCCTGGATGTTCAGATGCCGGGCATGGACGGGTACGAGACCGCCGAACTCCTGCGCAGCAACAGCAGGACCAGGAATATCCCCATCATTTTTGTCACGGCGGCCCTGAAAGATCGGGAACACATGTTCAAGGGGTACGGGTCCGGTGCCGTGGACTATCTGTTCAAACCTCTGGAACCGGCTGTGCTGCAGAGCAAGGTAACGATATTCCTGGACCTGTACCGGCATCGCATTCTCCTGGAGGAAAAAACCCGGGAACTGGATGCCAAGGTTGCAGAGCTGGAAAAGGTCCAGAAAGAACTGGAGGCAACCAATGCCAAGCTGCAGCGCCTGTCGTCCCGGGACGGCCTGACAGACCTGCCCAACCGGCGGTTTTTTGATGAGACCCTCGCCAGGGAATGGCTCAGGGCCAAGCGGACCTTGAAACCCATGAGCCTTCTCATCGCCGATATTGATCATTTCAAGGCGTATAATGATTCCTACGGGCACCTTCTGGGGGACCAGTGCCTGAAACAGGTGGCCCGGGGCCTGGAGAAGTCCCTGTTCCGGGATGCGGATGTCATTGCCCGTTACGGCGGGGAGGAGTTCGCCGCCATTCTGCCTGAAACCGACGAATCCGGAGGGGAGCGCATCGCAAAGCGGATGCTCGACGCCATCTCCAGCCAGGGAATAGTCCACAACGGGTCAAAGACGTCGGATATCCTGACCATCAGCCTGGGCCTGAGCACGGCTGTGCCATCGTCCGGATTCACGGCAACGGAACTGCTTGAAAGGGCGGACAAGGCCCTTTACCTTGCCAAGGAGGCTGGCAGGAACTGCTACAGGATCGTGCGATAGCAGCAAAGGGATTATTTCCCCTTGCCTTTTCGCGGATTTTTCCTGATAGTATAATTTTAACCGGCTGGAAATGATGACTGTGGAAAAACCCTTTGAACCTGGCAATGCCGCTTCTGGAACCCGGAAGAGCCTGATCAGGGATCTGACCTTGACCCTGGTGCTGACGGTTGTTTTTGTTACCGTGGTGTCCATCGGCATGAACAGCATGTTCATAAGTCAGAAGGCCAGATCAGACTACGCCAGGGAAACCCGGATGCTCCAGGACAGCATCCAGGAGAGCCTGGAGTTGCCCCTCTGGAATTTTGATCACCAGGGCACCCGGAAAATCGCAGGAATCTACCTTGATAACGCCAGCATCGAATACATAGCTGTTCATGATCAGGCAGGCCTGGTCCTTTTTGAGGGTGGAAAACGGCCCGCAGACACGGGCCGGATCCATGACCTGGCAATCACTTATTCCGGAGAACCGGTGGGAGGGGTCCTGCTCGCATTTCATATAGCACCATACAGGCAAAGCATCCTCCAGTTGCTGTTTGGGCAGATCCTGACCGGCATTCTGGTTGTAATTGCCCTTGTTTTCACCATTGTTCTTGCGACAAAAAAAAATATTAAAAGACCTCTGGGACTTCTTCTGGAAAATATAGGAAGGATTGCTTCCGGAGATTACGGTATTACCCGGGAGAGTTTCGAACACAGGGAGATCAATGCTATCCAGGATGAATTCTCGGCCATGGCAGCCATTATACAGACCCGGGAGCAGGAGCTTATTGAAAGCGGAAAGAGGTATAGATCCCTGTATGACAATGTTCCTGTAGGGCTCTTCAGGGCCGCTGCTGACGGCCATATCCTGACAGTAAACAGCACTGCCCTGGAGATGTTCGGTTTCACAAACTCATCGGAGCTGATCGAAACATCCCTGGACACCCTGTGCGTGGATCCGTCTGACAGGCTGTCTTCTCTTCAGCAGGTTCAGGGCCCATCCGTGGAGTCGCCTGAAGAGATCCGGTTCCGGAGGAAAAACGGGGAAGTATTCTGGGCCAAATTCCAGGCCAGGCAGGTTATGGAAGCCGACGGCAGGGGGCCTTATCTCGATGGATTTCTTCTGGATATAACGCAGCGCAAGACTGCTGAGCTCACCCTGAAAGACAGGGAGGAAAAGCTGACCCGCATCAACAGAAACCTGAATGTCGAGATCATAAAGCGCAAGGCGACCGAGCAGGCCCTTCGGAGTTCCGAACGCCGCATGGCCCAGATAATCAATTTCCTGCCGGATCCAACCTTTGCCATAGACAATGACGGCAGAGTTATCTTCTGGAACCGTGCCCTTGAAAAATTGACCGGGGTCAGATCCGAAACCATGGTTGGAAAGGGGAACTACGAGTATTCCCTCCTGTTTTACAAGAAACGAAGACCGCTGCTCATAGACCTTGTCCGGGAATGGGACGAAACCGTTGCAGCCAGCTATATATATGTAACCCAAAAAGACGGAATCCTTATTTCAGAGAGCCGGGATGTCCCCTTTGTCAAAGGGGAGTCATGGTTCTGGAATGCAGCCTGTCCATTGGTCGACCACCATGGGAAAATGATCGGGGCAATAGAAACTATCAGGAACATCACGGACCTGAAGCGTACTGAACAGGAACTCAGGGAAACGGGCAACCGGTTCCGTACCCTGTTTGATTCGGCCAGTGATGCCATTCTTATCCTGGACTCGGGGGAGATCGTGGACTGCAACCAAAAAGCCCTGGAAATGTACGGATACGCCAGGAAAGAGATGCTCGGCCTGTCGGTATGGGATTTGTCTCCGCCAAAACAGCCGGATGGGAAGTCGTCCCGGGAAAAAGCCCTGGCATTCATCCAGGCGGTCCTTGCCGGCCCGGTGGATGTGTTTGAATGGAAACACAGGAAAAGCTCCGGTTTCCTGTTTGACACCGAGGTTGGCCTTACCACGGTGGAGCTCACTTCCGAGGTCTGTATCCAGGCAATTGTCAGGGACATCACTGAAAGAAAGCGTACCCGGGAACTGATGATCCAGACGGAAAAGATGATGTCCGTGGGAGGGCTGGCTGCAGGCATGGCCCATGAGATCAACAATCCTCTGGGAATCATCCTGCAGTCGGTTCAGAACACGTCAAGACGGCTGGGAACCTACCTTGCCAAAAACCGTGATGTCGCCGCCGAACTTGGATTCGATCTTGACCTCATGCAGGAATACCTGCACGTCAGGTCCATTGACACCTATCTTGACAATATCCGGGAAGCCGGGGAACGGGCGGCCAAGATTGTCCGGACAATGCTTGATTTCAGCAGAAAAAGTGAATCTTCAAAAGCCATGCACTCCGTCAATACTATTCTTGACCAGGTGCTTGAAATGGCTTCCAATGATTATGACCTGAAGAAAAAATACGATTTCAGATCCGTGGAAATTGTCCGTGATTACGGGGATGTGCCGGAAATTATCTGCACAGAGACTGAAATCGCCCAGGTTTTTCTGAATCTGGTCAAGAATGCCGCCCAGGCCATGGCCCTGCACGGGTATACGGGAGACCGCCCCAGGATCCTGCTGAAAACCAGGAAGACCGATACCGGCATAACGGTCATTATCGAGGATAACGGTCCTGGTTTTGACGATAATCAACGCAAGGCGGCCTTTGAGCCGTTTTTTACGACCAAGGCTCCGGGAGAAGGTACTGGCCTGGGTCTATCCGTCTCATATTTCATCATCACCACCAACCACAAGGGAACCCTTGAGGTTGAGAGCAGTTCCGGCAATGGCGCTCGGTTTATTATAAACCTGCCCCTGGAATATGCTGTGAGTGATTTTTAAGGGCAGGTAAATCGGAACAACAGGATAGGGATTAAAAAACGGGTCAGAGTGAAAATCGAAGACAACGGCCCTGGCATTGAAAAGGAGAACCTGAAAAAATCTTTGAACCCTTTTATACAACCAAACCGCAAGGGGAGGGAACCGGACTCGGTCTGTCCGTTTCCTATTTTATCATAATCACGAATCATGGCGGCACCATGGAAGTCCGCAGTCAAGTCGGCAGCGGTACGTGCTTTACCATTGAACTTCCGGTGGATGATCGGAGGACGGCATGAAGCACAGGGTACTAATCGTGGATGATGAGCAGCAAATCCAGCAGGGACTCCATGATTTTTTTACGGATGAAACCCGGTTTGATGTCAGGGTTGCGGGAAGTGCGGAACAGGCCCTGAAGATACTGGAAGATTTTCTGCCCACGGTTTGCATTGTGGATATGCGCCTGCCCGGAATGAACGGCAATGAGTTCATTAAAATTGCCCGCCAGCGGCTTAACGGCTGTGTGTTCATCATCCATACCGGCTCCACCGAATATGAGTTGCCTGATGATTTCCCGGCCATGGGCATAACCCGGAACAATGTGATAGGAAAACCCGTATCCGACATGACCGTTTTTCTGGACAAGATTGCCTTCAATGAAAAGAAATCGACCAAGGAGTTATGATGGATGTCCTGATCATTGATGATGAAGATTATATCCGCAACACCCTCAGCGATTACCTGGAGGATTCCGGTATGCAGACCCGCACCGCATCCAACGGCAAGGAGGGCCTCAAGGCAATGGATGAGACTTTGCCGGATATCGTTCTTGTTGACCTGAACATGCCTGTCATGGACGGGTACACCTTCCTTCGGAGGGTAACTGACCACCATGGCGACCTTCCCGTGGTGGTCCTGTCCGGTGTGGGGCTTGTGGCAGAGGCCATGAAGGCCATCAAGGCAGGGGCATGGGACTTTATTTCCAAACCGGTTTCAGACATGGAGGTTGTTGTCCATGCCATCGACAAATGCATGGAAAAGGCACGCCTGACCAGGGAGAACAGGAACTATCAGGAGAATCTGGAAGAGCTGGTACGACAGAGGACCGCACAGATTGAGATGATAAAACACCAGACTCTCCATTGTCTTGGCAAGGCTTCTGAGTTCAAGGACAATGAAACAGGGAACCACGTTCTACGGGTGGGTGCGTTCAGCTGGCTCATGGCAAAGGGCCTGGGGTTTGACGAGAGTTTCTGCCACCTGGTCCGCCAGGCAGCACCCATGCACGATGTGGGAAAGATCGGTATTGCAGACAGGGTCCTGTTGAAAAATGGAAAACTTGATGAAAGAGAGTGGGAACACATGAAATCCCACGTGCGGTTCGGGTGCGAAATACTGTCTCCTGCAGTTGCCTCCGATCCTGCAAGCGCCTGCCAACCTGATTGTCTTCTGAATGAGAATGGACCCACTGACGTTCTGGAAGCCGCACGGCGAATCGCCCTGTTCCACCATGAGCGCTGGGATGGCAAAGGTTACATGCATGGCCTGAAAGGGGTACAGATTCCGGTTGAAGCAAGGATTGTCAGTATTGCAGATGTCTATGATGCCGTATCCAGCAAAAGGCCATACAAGGACCCCTATCCCGAGGAAAAATGCCAATCCATTATCAGGGAAGGGAGGAAAACTCAGTTTGATCCGGATATCGTGGCTGTTTTTTTTGACACTATTGACAGAATTGTTGAGATCAAACAGGGGTTTAAGGATTAGGGTCTGTCAATAATACTGGGCCAATCCGGACTGGAAGGTCTCATAAGGCTGGATAGCTTCCATGGTCCCGGACAGGGACGGAATATACGGATCAGGCGTGGTTCCAGCTTCCGGGACATACCTGGCTGCGAATGCCTGAATTGTTTCTCCTTCAAGTACAGTATCCTTGAGCTCCGCTTTTTTTTCCACATAAACTCTTTTTTTATTGTTCAGATGGATCTCTGTAAACGGGTGCCGGTAAGAGACTCCCGGTTTCAGAGCGGTCGC
Organism: Pseudomonadota bacterium; assembly: GCA_043806875.1. GTDB lineage: Bacteria > Desulfobacterota > Desulfobacteria > Desulfobacterales > Desulfobacteraceae > JAZDGN01. Next base: position 15,457 of record JAZDGN010000152.1, on the reverse strand, counting down.
ATAATAGCTTACGCCAAGTCTTACCCCCTCAAGGGGGATCATCTTGAGCAGGGACGGGTGGAACATGAGCCTGGTCCCGGGTTTCGGGCATTGCCACAGGGAGCGGTCTACACCGGCCTCGGCAAGACTCCGGTCAATGGATGAAAGTGTTGCGGCATCGCCCGTTACAGCCAGGGTGCGGATGTGACCGTTTTGTGTAATGTCCTCCCAGCCGGCCCTTATCTTGAGGGCGTTGCGTCTGCGGGTGCCTGCTGACTGGTACTGGTGACGATAGGAAAATGAGCAGTAGTTTACCGGCAGGGAGATTTTTTTCTCCAGTGCGCAGGCCATGAGTTCCAGGGCTGCCAGTTCCGTTTCCAGCACGGTTACCTTGGGTCCGTGGAGAAAGGTGTATCCCCTTTCAATCAGGTTGTTCCTGTTGTATGCGGTGCACCGGATCTGGTGGAGGTTCAGGTGGTTTACCCCCATGCTGTCAAGTTCCGCTGCCGTTGACTTGAGTCGCTGCATATCTTCAGGGATGGCTGGAATTTCCACCGTAACCGTGGGAATAACGCCCACAGCCAGGGCGGCCTTCTCCAGGAGGTAGCGATTGGCGCTGATGTCAAAGCGGATCTCGTCAAGGCCTGCATCCCTCAGGATTTTCAGTTTGTCCTGGGTGATAAGAATCCCATTGGTGTACATCCATACATGCAGGGGGCTGTGGACCCGTTTTCTAAGGATTTTCAGGTATTTCAGAACCAGGTCGGATGTCATCATGGGTTCGCCGCCGCTGAAACTGACGCCCCGGATGTCAAAGGTCCTGATATAATCCGCATAATCCTCAGGGTTTTTGAAGTCCAGTGCATTGGTCCCCGGAACACCGACCTCGTCCTGGGAACTGGGGCAGTAAAAGCATCGTGCATTGCAGATATTGTTGATGAACAGGCACGACCATGTCCCCTGGCCGCATAAGCGGCAGCCCGGGGACAGAGGGCCGGTGTGGGGTTTTGTGCCACTGAACGACCAGTTCAGCAACGATCCCATCCTGTCAAGAAGGATGCGGCGGTGCTCCTCTGCACGCAGGGCCTGATCGTCGGACAACCATTTCATGAGGGTATAGGTATCGGAATACTCATTTTGGATTTTTTCCACGTACGCGGCTCTGTTGATACCCACGGTGTCTGCTCCTTGCAAGGGATCGTCTTCTTGAAGAAGGATCGCCTGAATGCCTGTGTCTGTTTTTATAAGGGATTCTGTTAAGAGAACTGTACTTCTGAGCGATGTTATTCTCACATTTTTAATCCGGACACAATTGTTTTTTTAAACCTGCACAATGAATGCAGGATTTACCGTTGAAGGGTAAGTATCAATCGCTTGTAATCCGCCGGGTCCTCTATTAAGTGGTCAACGCTGCTTCCAAAACAAAATCTCAGTTCTCCATTAGCTGCCGGTCAGACACGAATACCCGGTACTCAAAGGATAAGGGATCCGTAAAAGAAATCTGCCGGGCCAGGAGCTGAAGCGGTGTTTCAAAATCAGGGGGCGCTTTTTCCTTGAGGTCAGGATAGTACCGGTCGTTGATGATCTGGCACCCTATACTGCCGAGCTGGAGGCGGAGCTGGTGTTTTTTGCCGGTGATGGGCTGCAGTCTGAGATGGGCCCTTCCGTTTTTTACGGTAATGGGTTCCACATCGGTTATGGCGTTTGGCTCACCCTGGACTATCTTCGAAATGAACCAGGGCTCTCCTTTGGCAATTCTGTGTTCCAGCCGGAAGGGTTTGACAGGCAGGCCAGGGGGCCACAGGGTGATTGCCTCATAGGTTTTTTCCACCTGCCGCTTCATGAACAGTCGCTGAAAATCACCCCGGGTTTTTTTGTCAGTGGAGAACAGGACAAGTCCGGCAGTCTCACTGTCTATTCTGTGGATCGGCACAAGGTCAGGATTCTGGAACCGGTCTTTCAGACGCAGGAGCAGCGTTTCATTTACATGGCTTCCCGCCGGCATCACTGGCAGGAAATGGGGTTTGCAAGCCACTAGAAGATGGTCATTTCTGAATACGATGGTTTCCCTGAACGGGATCGCTCGTTCCTGGGGGCATTCCTTGAAGTACAGGATGCAGGCTCCTGGAATATAGGGGGATTCCAGGGAAATGGGTATGTTTTGCGCGTCCAGGACCCTGCCTTTACAGATGCGATTCCTCCAGGTTCCGGGGCTGACCCGGGGAAACCGGTGACAAAGAAAGTCTAAGATCTTTGCCCAGTTTCTGTCCGGGGTTCCGGGCAGTGTTACCTGTGATGGATAGGGGGAGATGGACATGGCCGCAGGGTACACTGTTTTTCAGGGGCATGAAACAAAATTCGTATTTGATTGACATTGCTGATTCTATTTATTAGAAAATACCTGAACAATCACGTTTAAACCGGTTTGTCTGTCCACATGAACCATCCAAGGAGGACTGAATTGAAAGGGTTATCTGTTTTCCTGTCAGTGTTGTGCCTGTTTTTATGTGTTGTGCAATCCCCGGCCACGGCAGGGGACCAGGTTGCATCAACGGCCACCGGACCAGCCTGGGTGGAACCACTGACCCATATGACCTTTGTCTGGGTGCCTGAAGGGAGCTTCCTCATGGGAACCCCGGAGGGAGAAAAGATAGACGAGCAATCCGATCCATCCCAAAAAAAGACCAGCATGGGCTCATCGATTCTCATGACGACGGCAAGGATCATTGCTGCCCTATTTCCGGCAGGATGCGCCGGCCAACAGCCCGAAGCCGTACCCAAGGCCGGCTTCAACACAGCCAATGAGCGGCCCGTCCATGAGGTCGTTGTCCAGGGATTCTGGATGGGGACCCATGAAGTTACCCAGGCCCAGTGGAAGACTGTCATGACCGAAAATCCATCCTATTTCCACCACGATGACCAGCTGCCGGTAGAATCCGTTTCCTGGGATGATGTCCAGGTTTATATAAAGGCTTTGAACCAGCGCACAAAAGAGACCTTCCGGCTTCCAACCGAGGAGGAATGGGAATATGCTGCCAGAAGCGGAGGCAAGATCCAGCGTTTTTCAGGTGGTGAGGAAATCAGCAAGCTGGCCTGGTACAGGCTCAACAGCAAGGGCAAAACCCACCCGGTCGGCACGCGACAGCCAAATGGGCTGGGCCTGTTCGACATGAGCGGCAATGTTTGGGAATGGTGTCAGGATGTCTTTGTGGAAGACCGCTATGCCAGGAAGATGAACCTGGTCAAACCCGAAGTCAAGCTGGTGGAAGATGGCCGGGTTTGCCGTGGCGGCTGTTACCTGAATACCTGGCCGAACATCCGCTGCAGCAACAGGAACCATTACCCGGAAACCTATAAGTTTCTCAATCTGGGATTCCGCCTGATCAGGCAGAATAAACCATAGAAATTACCTGACCAGGTACATATTGTTTTCAATGACAGTGCAATTTGCTTTCAAGGAGGAATCTGATGCTGAAGCTTGGTGAAAAAGGTGCCATCCTCCAGAATGACGGGGATGACCCTTGACGGGAAATACCATGGGTACCAGCTGCCCGGAAAGTTTAAAATGGCTGTTTCCGGGTGCCCTTTGAGCTGTTCCGAATCCTGGGTAAGGGATATCGGGCTCATCGGGAAAAAAGACGGGTGGACTGTGACCATCGGGGGGAATGTGGGTGCTGAACCGTGCATTGGTCAGGTCCTGGTCGACAATATTGATGATACAGCCGCCCTGTCGGTTACCGACAAGGTAATAGGCTGCTATCAGGAGCAGGCAAAACCCGGTGAACGCCTGGCCAAGACCATTGACAGGGTCGGGATGGAGGTGTTCAGATCCGCTGTTGAATAAATCCGGGGATGCAAGATTTCCTGTTGACACCTTTGTGATCTTATTGGTACATGTGTTCATGTTAAAATAATGTATAAATGCAAAGGAGGGCAGTCGCATGATTCGATCATTTGGCAGATCAGCGTTACGATTCGTTGACAGCAGCAGCCTGGTTGACCGTTTTGTTCAGTATTTTTCCAAGGAGAATATCCCCATCAGGATAATCGATACCAGCGGAAAGACCTATGAAGCAGGCAATCGCAGCAAATATACGCTCCATATCCGGGACAACCGTTTTCTCAAGTCCCTGGTTTCGCCGGATGCATTTTCATTGGGGGATGCCTACATCAAGGGTTACTTTGACCTGTCCGGCAATATCATTGAGCTGTACGAACTGGTATGCAACAAACTTCTGAACACGGACAGGAAAAAGTCCCTTTCAGCATACTTTTCAGGCCTTTTCTCCAATCCCCTGAAACAAGAAGCAAAAAATATCCAATACCATTACGATGTGCCGCCAGAGTTCTATGAACTCTTTCTCGGGGAGACCATGGGGTATACCTGCGGGTACTATGCCGACGATAATAGAACCATGGATCAGGCCCAGTATGACAAAATGGACATCATCTGCAGGAAACTCAGGCTCCAGCCGGGAGACCGCATGCTTGACATCGGCTGCGGCTGGGGGGGACTGCTGGTGCATGCGGCGGCCAACTACGGGGTTGACGCAACAGGAATAACACTCAGCACACAGCAGAAAAGCTACGCTGACCAAAGCATCCTTTCCAGGGGGCTTGCTGACAGGTGCAGGGTCCTGCTTCTCAACTACAGAAACCTGGCCGGTACCCTGTACAACAAGATTGCCTGTGTGGGTATGTCCGAGCATGTGGGCGAAAAAAATATGACCGGGTTCTTTAAAACTGTTTACAGCTGTCTTTCTCCCGGAGGCCTGTTCCTCCAGCATACCATAACAACCAATACCCGGCGAAAACCCGGGTACGAGAACTCCTTCCTGGACCGCTACATGTTTCCCGGAGGCCAGCTCCTGTTCCAGCACAAGCTTATCGAGCATGCAGAGGCAACGCAGTTTGAACTGCTTCAGGCAGAAAATTTCCGGGTTCATTACGTGAAGACCCTCAAGGACTGGATCGACAGGATGGAGCGCAACCGGGACAGGATTCTTTCCCTGGTACCTGAAATGGTTTACAGGATTTACCACATTTTTTTTGTGGGTTCCCTGGTTTCATTTAACACCCAGGAAATATCCCTGGTACAGAATCTGTTCTATAAAAAGGAAGACAACCAAGATATCGGCCAGTATTTTTCCACCCGTTTTGCCGATGCATGATACCGGAACTACCTGATATCAAGGGTTTTGAAACGGATGTGTTCAAGGATGACCAGGTGTTTTCCCGGCTTCTTGACATGGCCCTTGCCCTGACCGGTGGGCTACAGGCAGGTCTGGTCCAGGGAACGGATGCAACCGGTGAATCCTTTCTTGACCCGGCCAATTGGGACAGGGGGATCATCCGGACCATTGTTGCCCGCAATCATGAGCCAAAATCCTCAGGAAGCACAACTGCCGGGACCGGCATTTCCGAAGATCTTCCCCCTGTATCCATGTACAGGTTCGACGACACCGGAAAACGGAGCAACAACGAGGGAATCATAGCCTATGTTCTCAGACATTTCCAGGATTTCTATTCCAGGGGAATCAGGGTCCTTCTCATCACCGGCATTGAAAAAAACCTGGATCAGGTGAACCAGGACTATGCAACCTTTCCCATAGTCTCCTTTGATGGCGCCGGCTTTTTTCCCCAAACCCTCCTTAAAGCCAATACAGCCATCATCCGCAGGTTCTTTGCCAGAAATTTCATTGCAGCTTATGTTCCGGACTACGGGGCCGTGGTCATCAACACTGCTGACAATATCCTCCTTGAAAAACAGGGGGACCGTTTTGTCAGGCAGGAGGAACTGATAAGACGTCTGAATCTCATGATCCAGTGCATCCAGACTGCGTCCCTGGCAATTCTCGGACACGTGAAAGGCCCCCGTGGTGCGGAACTTTTATGGAGGAAAGAAAGACAACTCAGGAAAACGGCCCAGGACCTGAGCCGCCAGAGATCCTATCTCAGGGCCGTCGGCGGTGTGACAGTAGCGCAGCTCACCATGGAACCCCGGGCTGTGGACCAGGGGGTTTACGCTTTTGTTGACATGGTGGGTTCCGTCAGGTTCAGGCAATCGTGCCGGCCCCGGGAATACCTTTTTGCCACCAACTTGTTTCGCCAGATCGGTGCGGATCTTGCCGACCATTTTTCCTGCCGCCTGGCAAATTTTCTGGGGGACGGGCTGTTTTTCCAGAATGTATCCCTGTTTGACGCACCGGAGGCGAGTTCCTGCCCGGCAATCGGGGAGCGCACCGCTTTAATGGTGCTGGTGGTCTCGTCCCTGCTGCGGGAAATGGATCTTCTGGAACAGGGGGAGCACCCCAGTGATCCCGGTGGAACAGTCAGGCGTCTTGTTGACGGGAAAGACCTTCGTCTTGAGTTCCGGGCCGGAATCCATGTGGGCCCTGCCTTCATCGGCCCGGTTGGGAGCCAGCATCGCATGATGGTAACTGCCATCGGCGAAGGGGTTGACACTGCCTCCAGGCTGGAATCATCGGGAATCCCCGGATTCATCCACATCAGCCAGGAGACAATGACCCTGCTGGAGCCGGTGCGGATTTCAAGGCGCACCCCGTTGCTTCACACCTGTATCACAAAAGGGTACCCTGGAGACATTCCCATGTTCCGTGATGAAAACAAGGCACTGCTTTTTAATCCTGACATGGATTTTTTAAAGTGGTATGCTGCTGGTTTTCCGGAGGATTCTGAAATCATTCATCCCTTTGGGCCCGTTGCCTTCAAAGAATTTTTCAGGGACAAAACCGTTCTGTTGCACTGGAACAGGCGCGCTATGCCCTGCCTTCCTCCCAGGGCCTAAGGTCCTTGAAGCCTGCCGCGTGCCTGTCCAGGGCCTGGATGATGGTTCCGGTCCTTTTTCCAGGCATGCCGTTGCCTATGGAATTGTTGTCAATGGTCACGACCGGTACAATTCCCTTGTTTGTTCCGGTGATGAATACTTCCTGGGCTGACAATAGTTCTTCCAAGCGGATGGCCCTCAGCTCGATCTCAAACAGAGGGGCAGCCAAGGCCAGGATTACCTTGCGGGTGATGCCCTTCAGAACGCCATCTTCGGGAGTGACCAGTCTGCCGTCAATAAAGGCGAACAGGTTGCTGGTAGTCCCTTCCCTGACAAAACCCCGGCGGTCGTAGAACAGGGCTTCAATGGCACCCTGCTGGTGTGCTTTCTGCAAGGCTAATGTTGCCGGAATGTAGGAAATACTCTTGGCTTCCGGAATATCCCTCTCAGACATGACCGTAATAACTTTTACTCCCTGGGTGTACCAGGTGTCCGGGAGTCGGGGGATGGGGGTGATCAGGACCAACAGCCTGGGTTTTCCCATAGGGGTCATGAAATCAGGGCTCGAACCGCCGGTGATGATGATGCGGATGTTGGCCTCGTCGATGCCGGGGTTTTTCTCAAGGGTCTCAATGACAACAGCTTCCATATCCCGGCATGCCCAGGGCAGGGTGAGGCCTATTTCACCGGCTGAGTGTTCAAGACGCTGGATATGCTCTTCCAGGAAAAAGGGTCTTCCCTGATAGGTCCGCATAAGGTCGCATACTCCCAGGCCTCTCAGGATGGCCAGGTCATCCACAGGGATTACGGCCTGGTTTTCCGGGACAAAGTGTCCGTCAACGTAAAAAGTCTTCACTGTGGTCTCCTGAAAAAAAGAGTTCCCTTGCCCGGGGAAGATGGTCTATACTGCCAGCCGGTATCCGCATGCAGGGGTTGAAAATCGATTACAGATAGTATACTCATAAAACAATTTCAAGGGAAACCTTAACCTGACAGGGGGAAAACATGGAGCTGCTGCAGGGACTCATCTATAATGTAAAGGGACTGATCCTGGCCCTCAGGACACCCAGGCTGCTGCTTCTGGGATGTATACGGTTTGTGGTGGTTGTCCTGTTAACACTCATGTTTTCCGGCCTGGTTCTCATGTGGCACACTGAAATTCTGAACCTGATCTGGTCCATGCCCGAATCCGGGTGGCTGGTTATTCTCTGGAAAGCGGTGTCCTGGCTCCTGTCCCTGGTCCTGGCGGGTATAGCAGCCCTCATCGCCTATCTGACGGCCCAGGTTTTCTTTTGTGTGTTTATCATGGACTACATGTCCCGCATTACCGAACGTATGATCCTGGGCACGGAAACCCTGCCCAGGGTTTCAATGGTTCAGTTTTTCTTTTACCTGATCCGTCAGGAGATTCCCAGGGCAGTTATCCCGGTGGTCCTGATGATGGTATTCATGATCCTCGGAATATTGACCCCCCTGGGTCCTGCTGTGGCAGTTATTGTATCCATGACAGCTGCCGCTTTCCTGGCCTGGGACAACACCGATCTTGTCGCGGCCAGACGGATGCAGCCCTTTGGCCAGCGGTTCGCCTATTTCAGAACCAATCTCGGGTTTCATCTGGGTTTTGGTCTCTGGTTCCTCATTCCCTGGGTGAACATTGCCTTTCTATCCTTTGCCCCTGTGGGAGCAACCCTCTATTACCTGGATCAGGAAGCCAGGCAAAAAAAGAACCCCACGGGCAGCACCGCGAGGTGACGCCATGACCCTGCTTTTTTCAACAGTCATGAAGCAATCTCCGGATACTGGGCCCGGAAACAGTCCCCATGGAGATCCGGACACTAAAATCCTGGAGCAGGAAAAGGAACAGACCCAGGTGCTATGTCGGTACTGCCGGAGTTTTGTTACGGACCAGGAAAAGCAGATCAGTGTGAATGACGCCCACCACCATGTGTTTGCCAATCCCCATGGTCTCATATTTGATATCCTGTGTTACAGCAGGGCACAGGGATGCCTCGTTCTGCCTGAATCGTCCAGCGAATTTACCTGGTTTGCAGGATACCGGTGGCATGCGGTCCTTTGTCGGTCCTGCTCCAACCATCTGGGTTGGTTTTTTTTGTCCGGTTCCGATTCATTTTTCGGCCTGATTGAAGAACACCTCATTATTCCCTGATATTTCAGGGTGCCTAAAAAAATATTTTTTGTTTTGACACATGCCGTGAATGGTTTATATTGTAACAACAGTCCTGCGATAAACAGTGTTATGTTCGTTTACGATTCAGGTATTGTTTTTCCCTTCAGCTTCGGGTTTCAGTGACGGATGACCCAGGGTGTGTCCGTCAGGGCTCATCAGGTCTGGGTTGGTCCGGATATCGTAAGTCAATAGGCAGGTGTGTTCCAAGGGGCATCCCGGAGGGTGTGCCGGCAGAGCCCGGAGATTTTTTCGTGAACCGCATGGGGGAGGACCCCATGTCTTATAAAGTGCAACAATGCCTAAGGCAGGCCATGGGAAACCGGTTTTGAAAATAAAGCGTTTTCCTGGAACAAGAGGCTTTCAGGCAAAGGGGCCTAATTTTTTTCGGACAAGGAGGGAATGACCATGGGTGACAGCGTTTACAAGATTATTGACCTCGTCGGAACCAGCGCCACGTCCTGGGAAGATGCAGCAAAAAATGCCGTGGAAACAGCAGGTAAATCTCTGAAGGACCTGAGGGTTGCAGAGGTGGTGAAACTCGATCTCAAGGTGGAGGACGGTATGGTCAAACAGTTCCGGACCAGTGTCAGACTGTCTTTTAAATATCTGGCAGATTAGCCCGGTTGTCTTGCATCCCTGGGGTTGTTTCCAGCTAAATAGCCATGGGAGTGTCCTGTGTTATCCGGCAATTTTCTGGCCCCAATAGAATCGGAAACAGCCCCAGGTGATGTCATACCCACTTATGGAACAGCCGGGCTGACTCCTGAATCATGCAGCAGGTTTCTGCTTTCAGAACTCTGTTGCCAGACGCAAAGGAGCGGACCATGAGAGTGTTGAAAAAAGTTATGGTAAATCGGTCACCCGTAGACCGCCGGTCACCCGTGGACCGGCGGGTATACGACCTTGGCTCCGGAAATGGCGGCATTGACAGACGCCAGGCAAAAGAGAGGCGTCAGGGCTGGGAGGACCGTTACGGCTGGGAGCGGATCGGCAGGTGGAGCAGCTCCCCGCTTTTTCCTGAAATCCCCTGACATGCAGGGTGATGGATGCTATTCAAGTGCGCGTGACACTATTTCAAAAACATCCCGGGAAAGTTCCTGGGTGCCGGAAATCCTTTCAAGCTGCTGTTTCACGAGTGCCTGCCTGTTCTTATCATAGCGTTTCCATCGATTGAATGCCGATGCAAGGCGTGCTGAAATCTGGGGATTGGCCCTGTCCAGGGTTATGATCCGGTCTGCCATAAACGCATACCCCCTGCCGTCAGCACTATGGAATCCGTAGGGATTCTGGAGTGCGAATGCCCCCAGGAGGGACCTTATCCTGTTGGGGTTCTTCAAGGTGAAATCCGGGTGCAGCGACAAACTGATGACCTGGTCCAGAACATCCCGGGAGGTTGACAGGGCCTGGACAGTGAACCATTTGTCCATGACCAGAGGATCGTGTTTCCATTTTTTGTGGAAGGCCTCCAGGGCCGTTTTCTTCTGGTCTGATTTGATATTGCACAATACAGCCAGGGATGTGATCTCATCGGTCATGGTTACGGCTCCCGTGAAATGGCCCATGATGATCCCGGCAGCTTCCGGCTTGCCTGTGGCGCCGATATAGGCCAGGCACAGGTTTTTCAGACTCCGGTCCGCCATGGCCTGGAACGAGATGTCCCGGGGATCGGACAGGGAGCATTGCCGGACGGTTTCCAGGAACCGGTCATGGAGATGCTCTCCCAGGGTTTTTTCCAGGAAAATTCGTGCATGGTGAACGGCATCCACATCCACTTCCCGGAAAGTCTCGGCGATTTCAGTTTCATCGGGAAGGGCAAGGGTCCTGGCCAGGAGTGCCCGGTCTGCATCAGGATCCGACAGGGCTAGTGTGAAAGATTCCATGAGGTGGCCGGATACGGCCAGGGGACGTTTCTGGTGAAGGGCCTGAACAAGGGTCCTGAATTCACGGAAAAAAAGCTGCTGTGCAGCGTCCCAGCGGTTAAAAGCGTCTGTGTCCCTGGCCATGAGAAATGCCAGTTCAGGATCGGAAAAGTCGGTCAAAAGCTTTACAGGAGCTGAAAATTCCCTGAATACCGACGGCAGAGTTCCGGGAGGGATGTCCCGGAAAACCAGGGTATCGCTCTGTCTGGTCAGACTGAGAAGGCGTCTGTCCCGGGGCATTATGTCCTTGCCTTCAGGATCCATGAGGCCCATGAGAACCGGGATGTGCATGGGCTTTTTTGTGGACTGATTCCTGTCCGGTGCCAGGGATTGGGTCAGGGTCAGACTCAGGGTCCTGGTGACGGCATCGTAGGTTCTGGACAGGGATATCTCCGGGGTGCCGGACTGGGAATACCACAGGAAAAACTGACCCAGATCAATGCCTGAAGCATCTTCCATGGTTCTGACAAAGTCCTCGCAGGTTACGGCCTGTCCGTCAAACCGTTCAAAGTAAAGATCCATGCCTTTCCTGAATCCGTTTTTCCCAAGCAGGGTGAATATCATGCGGATGACCTCAGCCCCCTTGTCATACACTGTGGATGTGTAAAAGTTGTTCATCTCAATATAGGACTCGGGTCTGACCGGATGTGTCATGGGGCCTGAATCTTCCGGGAACTGGTAAGTCCGCAGTTTTCTCACATCCGATATGCGTTTGACTGCCCTGGAGTTCATGTCCGAGGAGAACTCCTGGTCCCTGAACACGGTCAGGCCTTCCTTGAGACTGAGCTGGAACCAGTTTTTCAGGGTGATCCTGTTGCCGGTCCAGTTGTGGAAGTACTCGTGGGCAATGACACCCTGAATGTTCAGGAAGTCAAGGTCCGTGGCTGTTTCAGGCTTGGCAAGGACATATTTTGAGTTGAATATGTTGAGTCCCTTGTTTTCCATGGCCCCCATGTTGAAATCGTTGACTGCCACGATCTGGTAGAGATCCAGGTCGTACTCCCTGCCGAACCTCTCCTGGTCCCACGCCATGGCCTGTTTCAGGGATGCCATGGCATGGTCGCATTTGTCCCGGTTCTCGGGCTCCACATAGATCTTCAGATCAATGGTCCGGTTGGAAAAGGTGGTGAACCGGTCCTGAATGCAGACCAGATTTCCGGCCACCAGTGCGAACAGGTAGCTCGGTTTCCGGAAAGGATCCTTCCACCGTGCATAGTGTCGTCCGCCGGGCAGGTCGCCAGCATCCTCCAGGTTTCCATTGGACAGGAGAACCGGATATTGTTCCTTGTCCGCAGTAATGATGCAGGTGAACAGGGCCATGACATCGGGCCGATCCAGAAAAGGTGTTATCTTTCTGAATCCTTCGGCCTCGCACTGGGTGCAGAAGGTGCCCCCGGATCTGTAAAGACCCATCATGGACTGGTTTTCCTGGGGTTTGAGCAGGGTGGTGATTTCCAGGGTAAAGATTTCGGGTGTCCGGTTGAGTTTGAGAATGCCGTTGCCGGCCTCATACTCGTGGTTGAGCAGCACCATGTCTCCGGCCACCACCGAATCAATGTGAAGGTCCCCATTATTGAAGATCAGGGGGGTGGTTTCATCTGCCACATTGGTGTTGCGCCTTACGCTCAGGCTTGAGGTCACCCGGGTCTGGTGCTCGTCCAGGTCGACTTTAAGAAGAATTTCATCTATCCAGTAATCTGGGGGCCTGTAATCGGCCAGGTGCTTTGCGTTGTGTTTTTCCATGATTCTGATCTGTTTTTCTTGTGTTTATATCCGGGGATGTCCCGTGAAATTAACGGTTGCCTGCCATGGGCAATACTAGTACCAGGTTGTTATGGAGAAGGCCAGGAAAAATATGGGGTTCAGTTCTTTGTTGAAAATTGACTGCATTTCTTATATAAAGAACCTTTGCATAACGTTTCGTCGGGTGCCTTTTCAGAAGATACCGTCAGTAAACCGTAATCATAACGCTTTAAAACAAAACAGGGAGCAAGTCCATGGTTGAAGTATCGCAGATAACATTGTACAGCGGCGGTCACAAGGGGGCAGAGGCCGAGTTCGGCAGACTGGCCCAGCGTTTTGGAATAAACGAGGTCAACTTTTCCTTTGAAGGCCATGTGCCTGAACGGACCACAGGACTCCGGCTCCTGACCCCCGAAGAGCTCAAAAAGGGGGATATCAGCATGGACATCGTCTCTGCGCGCATGGGCAGGAATTTTTCCAAGCTTGAGAAGATCCGAAAGGTCATCCAGTCCATTTTTCACATGGTGAACAACGGGTACCAGGTGTTTGTTGTGGGCTGGATCCTGCCGGACAATACCGTCAAGGGTGGAACTGGCTGGGCCGTGGAACTGGCACGTCTGTTTAACCGTCCGGTATTTGTTTACGAGCAGGATCAGAACGCCTGGTTTTCCTGGACCAATAACGCCTGGAAAGAGGTGACGCCCATCATCTCCCATAAGACCTTTGCCGGTACCGGCACCCGGAATCTTTCCGATCAGGCTGCCAAAGCCCTGGAAGCTCTTTTTGACCGATCCTTTGGCAAGGCAACCCGTTAGGATGGAAACACTTCTTGTCACCGGGGGCTGTGGCTTTATCGGATCCAATTTCATCCGGTACCTCCTGACTGAAACAGCGTTTTCAGGCCGCGTGATCAATGTGGACAAGCTTACCTATGCCGGGAACCCCGAGAGCCTGGAGGATATTGCTTCCAGGTTCGGGGACCGGTATGTGTTTGAAAAAGCAGATATCTGTAATGCCGGGGAAATGGACCGTATTTTTTCCGTTTACGGTGTGGACAGCGTGTGTCATTTTGCCGCCGAATCCCATGTGGACCGGTCCATCGTCTCTCCGGAGATCTTTATCGACACCAATGTGAAAGGCACATTCAACCTGCTTGAATCAGCACGGAAACTGGGAGATGACCTGGTCCTTTTCCACCACGTGAGCACGGATGAAGTTTACGGGAGCCTGGGAAAAACCGGGTTTTTCACGGAGAGGACACCCTATGCCCCCAACAGCCCCTATTCCGCGTCCAAGGCGGCATCCGACCATCTGGTCCGGGCCTATTCCCGGACCTATGGCCTCAGGGTCACCATTTCCAACTGCTCCAACAATTACGGGCCCTTCCAGTTCCCTGAAAAACTCATCCCCCTGATGATCCTCAATGCCCTTGAAGGCAAGCCGCTTCCCGTATATGGAGACGGCGGCAATATCCGGGACTGGCTTTACGTCCTGGACCACTGCAGGGCCATCTGGATGATCATGACAGGCGGCAGGCCCGGAGAAACCTACAATGTGGGCGGCGAGTGCGAACTGACAAACCTTACCATTGTTGAAACCATCTGCACCCTAATTGATGAACGGAAACAGTCGACTGCAAGGCCCAGCCGGGACCTGATCACCTTTGTCAAAGACAGGCCCGGTCATGATTTCAGGTATGCCATTGACTGCTCTAAACTCAAGAATGAACTGGGGTGGGAGCCCCAGGAGACATTTGAAACAGGGCTCAGGCAGAGTGTAGCGTGGTACATGGAAAACCTGGCGTGGACCGAGCGCATCAAATCCGGAGAATACCTCAACTGGATCCGAACCCATTACCATCAGTAATTGTCGCGGGTCGTCCGGGGGACGTTCCTGTTAAACCCCGCGACTCTCAGGAGAACTGTTCATGAAGGGAATTATCCTGGCCGGAGGCTCCGGCACCCGGCTCTACCCCCTGACCAAGGCTGTGAGCAAGCAGCTGGTACCGGTCTACGACAAACCCATGATCTATTACCCCCTGTCGGTTCTCATGCTGACCGGCATCCGGGAGATCATGATTATTTCCACCCCTGAAGACCTGCCAAGATTCCGGCAGCTCCTGGGTGACGGATCCGGCTTAGGATTGTCTTTTTCCTACGCGGAGCAGCCGACACCCGGGGGGATAGCCCAGGCCTTTGTCATTGCCGAAGATTTCATCGGCAAACACAGTGTCACCCTTATATTGGGCGACAATATTTTTTACGGCAGCGATCTGCACAAAGTTCTCAGAAATGCCGTAACACTGGTCAAGGGTGGACTGATTTTCGGCTATCCGGTAAAAGACCCCGAGCGCTACGGCGTGGTTGAATTTGACTCCCAGGGCAAAGTCATCGGCATTGAGGAAAAACCGGCAGTCCCCAAATCCGAATATGCCGTTCCCGGCCTGTACGTCTATGACAACGACGTTGTTTCCATTGCCCGGAACCTGACCCCATCGTCCAGGGGAGAACTGGAAATTACTGATGTAAACATGGAATACCTGAAACGGAACGAACTCAGGGTCGAGCTCCTTGGACGCGGGTACGCATGGCTGGATACCGGTACCCACGAGGCCCTTCAGCAGGCGGCGTCCTATGTTCAGGCCGTTCAGAACCGCCAGGGGCTCAAGATCGCCTGCATTGAGGAGATTGCCTTCCGTCTGGGGTATATCGATGCCCATGCTCTGAAGGACATGGCGGCATGCATGATGAAGAACGATTACGGCCAGTACCTGATGAAACTGGCCATGCGGCCAGCTTCGATCCACAATGAGAATGACCTGTGATCCTGCAGGCACAGGAT
>JAZDGN010000151.1:0-10153 GCA_043806875.1 Pseudomonadota bacterium | reverse complement strand
GCCATGACGCCCTCGGTGGTTAGGTCATTGATCAGCCTCGGCGCTGACAGACGCACGATTCACACCGAACGCTTTTCTCTCTGACACCCCTTGCTCTCCGGGTTAAGGCCAACGAATGTTCAGGGTGTTGTCCGGCAGGGAGGGTTCACAAAACTAAAAAAAGGCCGGCCTGCTCCGGGCAGACCGGCCTGGACCTCCTGGGTGGTGCTTATGGTTCCATCTGGTTACAGATTGTCGGTGGCGTCCACCGTAGCTATATAGCTTTTTATACAGTGATCCTCGGCGGGAAGCGGTCTCAATCCCTCGCCGGCTGTGGCAAGGCCCTTCACATAATTGACAAAGGACAGGGCGTAGTCGAGATAGGTGTCAGTTCCCTTTGATCATCTGCCAGGATATCGAGTTTGTCATCTGCGTCAACGACGGCCAGAAGAGAAGCCAGCTCACCATTTTCCAGGGTGTAGGACTGGCCTTGGCTGTCTTTGCGGACAAAGGTGTCCCCTAAAATCAGATGAGGTGTTCCAGAGCAGCTCTCCAGCTCATCACCGCGGAAGTTCACCTCCAGCTCGCCGAGCACCTTGGAGTATTCCCAGGCCTGAACCACACATACCTTTTGGCCGTCCCGGTTTTTAACCATGGTTGGATACTCGCCCGAACTGTTCAGTCCGTAGGCGCTGAAATTTCCCAGCAGTGTATGGGAATCTCCGTCAACGATAATATCGATATCGGTTACCAGAGGGGATAGGGCCTTAACGTTTTCGTACCCATAATGGCTGAGCAGGATGATCTTCCGGATACCATTCGCCTTTAGCTCGTCTACGGCTGCCTGGGTGGAGGAAACCTCATCTTTGAAGGTGACTTCATCACTGGGCTGGGATGAATCCCTGGTTTTACCGGCAATGGTCAATCCGATGATTCCAATCTTCTGGCCATTCACTTCTTTGATGACATAAGGAGCATACAGTCCATATAGGACGTTTCCCGGTGGCACTTCGATATTGGCGCTGATCAGGGGCGCATCAACCATGCCGATGAAACCGGCCAGCCAATCATCACCATCGTCGAACTCGTGATTGCCGATGGCCATGGCGTCGAACCCGATGGCGTTCATAACATCAGCATCTGCCTGACCCTGGAACAGGGTATAATAAAGGGTCCCCTGCACTGTATCACCGGCATGCAATACCAGGTGGTTTTTTCCCTTCCCGGTAAGTTCTTTTATCTTGGAGGCCACCCTTGCCATGCCTCCGATTTCACATCCGGTTGCCATGCCGTCAAAGGTCAGGTCGATTTGAGACGGGTCCAGGTGTGAGTGGACATCGTTGACGTGCAGGATCTTAAGGGTTAATTTTGAATCGCCGCCGCTGCCATTGCATCCTGTCAGCACCAGGGACGCCAGGGTGAGGAACACCAGGGCGATGTGCAGTGCAGTGCTCCTTGAATCGATACGTTTCATTGATTTCTCCTCAAAATAAAAGTATGGGATTATGCCGGTCAGCGGTTCATCCTCATTGGGACGTTCCAGCTGGAATCCTCCAGTAACAGCAATCGGAAAACTGATAGGAAGAAACTTAGATACCGGAATTTATTTTTCTGTTATAAAACCATTTAGCACGAACAGAAGGAATAGTCATTAAGGCACTGGATTTTTTAACTATATTTTAACATTCCGCTAATCATTTACAGCCGGAGCATACCGGTTGGCATCAATCGAGATAGCCTTTGATTTTAAATCTGCGGACGACTGAACCGCCAGTTGATAATCTCCTGTGAACAAGGCATTGGTGGAACAGGTTCACCTGCTTTGGTTTTCGTTGACAGTTCAACGCCCATTCCCTATACTTGCAGGCCAATGGGTTTGCTTAGGGTTTCCAGCAGTAATCGTCATCCCATGATGCGGACGGTGAAAGATGGATTTATTGTACAAATATGCGGCAATCGATATCGGTTCCAATGCTGTCAGACTGCTCCTGGCCGGCATATCCCACCAGAATCCGGATAAACCGCCCAAAAAGATTTCTTTGGTGCGGATGCCCATCCGGCTTGGGGAGGATGTGTTTGTACTTGGACATATTTCCCAGGATAAAGCAGAACGGCTTGAAAAAACCCTTACCGGGTTCAAGTACCTGATTAATGCGTTCGAGCCCATGGCCGTAATGACCTGTGCCACAGCGGCCATGCGTAATGCTGAAAACAAGGATATCATCTGCGGGAATATTGCCGAAAAAACAGGTATCGTCATTGATATCCTGGACGGCAAGCAGGAGGCCGGTATCCTGTTCAGGAACCGCCAGTCCAACCTGTTTTCAGATGATAAAGCCAGCCTGTTTGTGGATGTCGGGGGAGGCAGCACGGAGATGACCCTGTTCGACCAGGGCCACATTGTTGCCTCTGCTTCGTTTAATATCGGGACAATCCGTCTATTGAACAACCGGGTCTCCCCCCCGCTCTGGGAAGAAATGCAGCAGTGGGTGAAAGAAAACACGGTAACCCACAAAACCATCGAAGCCATCGGCAGCGGAGGCAACATCAACAAACTCTTCCGGCTGGTCAACGGGAAAGCAGGCCAGCCGGTGTCATACCGCAGAATAAGACAGATAAGCAACCGCTTGAAATCCATGGACGTCGACCAGCGGATCACCCAGTTCAACTTAAGGCCCGATCGTGCAGACGTCATTGTTCCGGCCTCGGAAATTTACCTGCAGGTCATGAAGTGGTCAGGGTGCAAAAAAATTCATGTGCCCATGATGGGGCTTGCCGACGGGATGGTAAGAATCCTCCACGAACAGCACACTGCAGCGTCCGAAACCGGGAATTAAACAAAGGATCATCGGGCTGAAATCGTCTCCCCAGGTTGATTTGAATCAGCTTGTGCCTGCCTTTTCCTTGTCTTTTTTTCGTTTGCTATATTTTTTCTGCCGGTTTTTCAGCAGTTCCGGCCGCAAAGCGGATCCACGTCCGGACAGGCTTGGATTGGTCATGAAAAACCGGTGGGCATCAAAGGGATCATCTTTCATTTTCATGCGTGAGTAACTGCCGTCGTGATTTAAAATCCAACTCTGGGTATTGTCCCTCAGATTGGCAACCATGATCTGGTCAAGGAGCTGCTCATGGACAGTGGGGTTTAAAATAGGCACAAGGGTTTCAACCCTGCGGTCCAAGTTCCGGGGCATCCAGTCCGCCGATGACAGGTAAACTTTGGCCTGGGGTGAGGGCAGTGCATGGCCATTGCCGAAGCAGGCGATGCGTGAATGCTCCAGGAAACGGCCCACAATGGATTTCACGTGGATATTATCGCTGAATCCGGGGATTCCGGGCCTGAGACAGCAGATTCCCCGGACGACCAACTCAATGTGGACCCCTTCCCGGGATGCCCGATACAGGGCGTCGATAATCTTGGGATCAACGATGGAGTTCATCTTGGCCCAGATATGGCCAGGCTTCCCGGCCCTGACAAAATCGATTTCAGCCTGGATGTTTGCCAGGATGCGCTGCCGAAGGGTCATGGGTGCGATATCAATGAGCTTCAGTTGGGCCGGCTGGGCATACCCTGTGATGTAATTGAAGATCTGCATGACCTCGGAGCAGATCTGGGGATCGCAGGTAAAAAAGGACAGGTCAGTATAGATTTTTGCAGTAATAGGGTGGTAGTTGCCGGTTCCCAAGTGGGCATAGGGGACAAAGCGGTTCCCTTCCCGGCGGACGACCAGGGACATCTTTGCATGGGTTTTCAAGCCGATGATGCCGTAAACGATTTGGGCGCCGCTGCGCTCAAGCTTTCTTGCGAACTGGATGTTGGCTTCCTCGTCAAACCGGGCCTTGAGTTCAACAAGCGCGGTGACGTTTTTTCCGGCTTCTGCCGCCTCCACAAGGGCCTGGACAATGGGGGAGTCTTCGCTGGTTCGGTACAGGGTCTGTTTGATGGTGACAACGTTTTTATCCTGGCTGGCTTGCCGGATAAACTGGACAACAACGTCAAAGCTTTCATAGGGGTGGTGGACAACGATATCCTTGGACTGGATAGCCTCAAAGCAATCCCCGCCGTTATCCCGGATGCGCTCCGGGAAACGGCTCGTGAATTTCGGGAACAGAAGATCCGGCCTCTCCGGAAGGATTAGTTCCTTGATGTCGGAAAGGCCCAGGTCCCGGGTACGGAAAACATCCTGGCGTGAAGCCACATGGAGTTGTTCAGTGATAAACGCAACCAGCTCTTCGGGCATGTCCGCATCCACGGTAAGCCTCACCACATTGCCCCGCCGCCGCCGGTTGAGAGCCGATTGGAAGGTGCGGACCAGATCTTCGGCTGCCTCGTCTATCTCCAGTTCGCTGTCCCGGATCACCCGGAAGGTGCCACTGGCCATCAGATCATATCCCGGGAAGAGCATGGCGTGGTTCATGCGTATTATCTGGAAGAGCTGAACAAAGCGTATCCCCTGGCCTGGCAGGCGGATATAGCGTTTCATGTGGCTGGACAGGATAACAACGGCAATCATGGACTCCTGGTTGGTTTGGTCCTTTAAATCCAACACCATGGCATACCCCAGGTTGGGGATAAAGGGAAAAGGATGGGCAGGATCAACGGCCAGGGGACTGAGAACTGGAAACATATCGCTCTGGAAATACTCGGCAAGAAAGGCACAATCCTCAGCCGACAGCTGGGACGGATCTGTAATGACTATGCATTCGGTTTTCAGATCTTCAGTCAGGCTGCTGACACAGGCTTGGGTCATGGTGTTGAGTTCATCCACAGCATTTTCTATTCTCAGGAGCTGTTCGTCAGGGGTCAGGTTATCAGGGCTGGCGCTGCTGGCTCCGGTAGTCACCTGGGCCTTGAGGCCGGCCACGCGCACCATATAAAATTCATCAAGGTTACTGGCGGAGATGGACAGGAACCGAACCCGTTCCATGAGGGGATGACGTGAATTCTGTGCTTCTTCGAGTACACGTCGGTTGAATTGAAGCCAGGACAGCTCTCGGTTGATAAACCGCGTGGGAGATTTTAGATCTATCCCATTCCAGGGTCTGGTTCCTGTCCCGGCCTCGATTCCGGTTTCGGTCATCTTTACCTCCTGGCACGTGGCTGCTGCTTGTTCAAACCCGGTCCATTATAGTGGCAGACTAGACCACATGAGTATCGTTCACATATTTTTTAGTTAAATTTAAGCTGATTATGTTAGGATCGGATTAGACAGATATTGAATTTATATTGGTGACAGTGGCACGAAAGGAAATCCCGTGACCAGGCAACTCAGTATCAGTTTTCTATTTTAGATAGCTGAGCAAAACTATTCCCCTATTGAATGGAGTTATCATGAAAACCACGGTAATATTCCGCCAGATACATCTGTCGCTCTGACATCCGATCAATTCAGATCGCTAATGAGTTCAGAATACATTCCTGACCCCCGCCTGTCCGGAAACGGCTGCGTCTGGCTGAACCCTCCCGGCCAGGAAAAACTGTTGTATTTTCATGCTATCCCCTGGGTTCGCGGTCAGATCAGCGGAACCTCCCTGGTCCCTCCGAACAAGATCAAGGAACTGCTGGCCATGACCCATTGCCCGGGAGAACAACTCCCATAGACAAAGCCCTATTCAAGGATGTATTTCAGCAAAACTGGTCAGTGGTTCGGGCAGGATTGATCGTTCAGGATAAAAGAGGTTTAACGAACATTCAAGGCGTCCGGCAAAAGGGGGGGGGCAAACCAGTAAAAGAGGCCGGCCTGCGCTGGGCAGACCGGCCTGGATCCTCCTGGGAGGGGAGGGTGGCACTAGTTGGAACAAAAACCAAAATCGGTCAGCTTGAAAGTCATGGGAGATGTAAACGAATTCACCGTCAGATCCAGCCAGTAGTAATCGTTTCCATTGTTAAAGCAGGGTACGTGAAGGGTGTTGGTAATGAAGTTGAATGTTGCCGTACCCTCAGGTGCTACAAAACCATCAGCGGGTTTGTCCTTGAGGAGAATGCTCGGAAGTGGTTCGGCGCTGTTGTTGATGAGGTTTATGGCCTGCCTGGGAACGTAGATATTACCGTTTTTTGGAGCGTAAACAACAAGGCCTTCAAGCAGGGTCTCCTGACCGTTTATGCGAAGAATATTTTTGCTGAAGGGAAGTTCTGCCGCACCAACCTTGAGTACCGGGTTTGCCGGGTCGGTTTCATCGAATTGCGTGAACAGGAATGCAGTGGAAGCGTTGACAAAAAGACGATCGTTAAGAACATTAAGGTCGAATCCAAACGCATCAGCCACAACATGGGCAAGCTCGGTATTGTCGTAAAGCCCGGTCGGACGGTCCGGGCCGTAGGACCATAGCGGGACATCCTCGCCGGAGTGACCGTGGGTAGTCCAACCGAAGATTGTGTAATTTTTGCTTATGACCTGGGCAATGGCGTAGCTCAAACTAGATCCGTTGGTAACCAGGTTCAAAATTTCATCGACATCAGTATCTGTCGCGGTAATTCCCCACCAGGTCAAGAGGTTTGCTTTGATCACTTCACTGCTGGTGTCACTGCCAATTTTGTTGGCAACACCCTGGGCGGTAATCTTCATACCGGCGAGGGGGTCAAGAAGATTTTCAACCTTGGTTTTGGTATAACCGACCGAAGCGTTGTCGGAGCCCAGGGACAGGGCGCCGGTGTTATGGTCCGGAAAAACAACTACCAGTGTGTCCTTGTGGGCCTTGGCATAATCAACAGCTATCTTAACCGCGTTGTCAAAGGCAATAAAGTCGGTGACCATATAGATAGGGTCGTTGGCATGGCCCGCCCAGTCAACCTGGCTTCCTTCGACCATCAGAAAGAAGCCGTCATCATCCTGGCTGAGAAGATCAATGGCTTTGTCGGTCATCTCTGCAAGGGATGGTTCTGTCGGAGCAAATTCAGCTCGGTCGATGTCCGGCTGCATGTGACTTGCATTGAACAGACCCCAGGCTTTGCCGGTTGACAGGGTCATCATCTGATCCCGGGTTTCCACAAACTGATACCCGCGGCTTAAGAGCACCTGCAGAAGGTTTTCGCCGTCAGTCCTCTTGCCTCCGTCAGCGGTCGGAAGGAGGTAGCTTTTACCGCCGCCAAAAATCACATCAATATTTTCGTAGACCAATTGCTCCATGATCTCGTTATCGAGACTGCGGCTGTGGATGTGGCTGGCAAAAGCGGCTGGGGTGGCGTGACTGATACTGCTGGTGGCAACCATACCGGTTGCCTTGCCCATGACGCGGGCGCCTTCAAGAACAGTTGCCAGCGGTTTGTACGGCATATCGTCTTCCAGAGCCGGAAGAGTGCTCAGGAGCCCTGCTTTGGATGGGCCTACACCAAGAAAACCATCGCTTGTTTTATAACCGCTTGAAAAGGCGGTGGCCGCAGAAGCGGAATCGGTAATGATGGAATCGGCCATGTATGTTTTTACCATGCCTGCCACCATTCCATCCAGGGTCAGAGACTCTCCCTTGTACCAGCGGGCCAGGGTCTGGATGCTCTGTGAGCAGCCGTCTGGTACCATGACAATAACGTTTTTAACAGTTTTCCCTGCCATGGCTGGCGGGACAGCTATGGCCAAGGCAACGATCAGAAAGATCGTGAGTTTCAGCAGCCTTTTCACCGGCTGCAGATGGTGAGGAAATACACCTGTTGTGTTGTTCATGAACTCCTCCTTTCTTTGAGACATTCTTTCTTCTGTTTGGTGACCGGCTCCAGTATCGGTGTACCGGTGCTGTTTTATGGTGGCCGCCGACTACCGGCTGACCATGGTTCTTAAAAGTCTGCATTCAGGAGTTCGGTCAGCTCTTTCAAAGAGCGTTGATTCCTGTTACCTGTTTAAAAATAAATGCAAACCAGTGATCCTGCTTCCCATCAAACTATCAATGTGTTAGGGAGTGATTTAATAGGGATTAAGATTTAACTGAAAGCTTGCAGCGAAATCTATTAAAATAATTATTGTTTTATTTCATTATGTTACATGTATTGCTTAAAAAAATTTTCCCCGTTTGCAAAAACAATAACACGATTTTAATAATACCCTGGGTTCGCGGGCAGATCAGCTGAACATCCCTGATCCCCCTGAATAAAATTAAGGAACTGTCGACCACCACCCATTGACATGGGGCGGTCAGATTCTGAACTTGCTGAACATATGGTTCAGTTCTTCCGCAAGTCTCGATAGTTCTCGGGCACTTTCATTGACCTGCACACTTCCGGATCTTACCTGGTCTGCATCCTGGCTGACGCTTGAAATGCTTTGAGTTACTTCGCTGGTTCCGGACGAGATCTGCGCCAGATTTTCATTGGCCTCGGTCACGCAAGAGGCTGCCTGGCTTACATTACTTGAAATTTCCTGGGTTGTGGCCGATTGTTCTTCAATGGCCGCAGCGATGGTGGTCATGACATCATTGATATTATTGATGACACGGACGATCTCCTCAATAGCCATTACAGACTCCTTTGTGATGGCCTGTACTCCGGAAATTTTCAAGTTGATTTCGCTTGTGGCCTCTGCTGTCTGATGAGCGAGGGTTTTGATCTCTCCTGCCACGACTGCAAACCCCTTGCCCGCTTCACCTGCCCTGGCCGCTTCGATGGTCGCATTCAGGGCCAGAAGGTTGGTCTGGGCGGAGATATCTGCAATAGTTTCTGTTATCTTGCTGATGTCTCTGGCAGCAGAAGTCATTTTATTGACCTTTTCGGATACATGCCCTGCGCTTTGAACTGCTGTTTGGGTGATCCCATTGCCTTTGCTGGTTGTACGGGCAATTTCCTGAATGGTTGCGGTCATCTCCTCTGCTGCTGAAACGATCATCTGGATACTGGCTGAGGTTTCTTCCATAACCGAGGACAGACTGTTCATGCTGGTGCTCATTGTTTCTGCGGCCCCGGTAACGGCAAGGGCATTCTTGGCGGTACTGTCTGAGTTTGAAGTCATCTGGGCTGAAACTCCTGCCAGCTGCATGGATGATGAAGCTACGGTCTGCGCGCCTTGGCTTATGTCCTTCAATAGTTTCCGGGTATTGATCATCAGCATGTCAAAAGAGCGGGTCAGATCACCCAGTTCATCGCTCCGTTTGAGGAATTTTTCAGGAACGTCGTTGGAATAATCGCCCCGGGCCAGGAGACCGGTAAATTTGACGCAGTCCTTGATGGGTGCAACAATATTATGGGCCATCACCAAGGCAAGAACGATACCTGCAACGCTGAAGAAAAAAGAAACATAGATGATGCTTAGCCGCATGGCGGAGATCGTCTCAAACACATCTGCCTTGTGTGCCCCCACGGCGATTGACCAGCCTGTATCCGGAATTGGTGCGAAACCGAAAAAGCGGTCTGACCCCATGAATGGATACTCATCAAAACCTGATTCACCTCGGATCATTTTCTGGAACATTGCGGCAAGCTGGGTGAACTCAGAATTTGTTCCGGCCTCTTGGATGAAATTTTTTTGTTTGAGAATGAAATCCCTGTTGGCATGGGCGATGAGGGTTCCGTTCCTGTCAATGATGTAGGCATATCCTTTTTTTCCATATCCAAGGGGATCTGTAATGCTGCTCAGCCAGTTGCCGTCAAGCCGGGCAATCAGGACGGCTGCAGGTTTGCCGTCTTCACCTTTGATGGGGGTGGCAATCATCATCACCGGGGTATTGGTTACACGGGAGATGATGATGCTTGAGTAATTAGTTTTTCCTTTCATGGCCTTCTGAAAATAGTCCCTGTCTCCCAGCGATGCCGTAGAACCGTCCGGATAAAGCGCTTGGCCATCGGGCTTTACAATCCCCATTCCCAGAAATTTCAGCCTGCGGGTTTCCTGCTCAAGGACAGGTTTCTGCTGTTCCCAGTCCATGGTTTGAATGTCATTCCGGCATGAGATCGACTCCATGGCCATAAGGTAACATCCCAGTTGTTTTCCGATCACCATGGCTCCCTGGCCGGCCATTTGCTGGATGGTTTCTTCCAGTTGATCATATACGGAACGATAGGCCTGCCTGTAGGACATGATCCCTATTCCTGAGGATACCAGGATGAGTAGGAATATGACCCCGGTGGTAAGCTTTTTGCCGATGGTCACCCTGGATAACACACCTGTTTTCTGTAACATTTGCGATTCCTTTTTTCATTATTTCATCAGATCAATTATGGGCGAGTGTCGCATATGCACAACACTGTTACGGTCTC
>JAZDGN010000150.1:0-3725 GCA_043806875.1 Pseudomonadota bacterium | reverse complement strand
CCGGACCATACTGGATATCGGTGGGCAGGACAGCAAAGCCATAGCCCTGACCGATACCGGAAAGGTGAAAAAGTTTGAAATGAATGACCGTTGTGCCGCCGGAACCGGCAAATTCCTGGAGATCATGGCCAGGAACCTGGGTTTTTCCATTGACGAGTTCGGGCAGGCCGGTCTGGAAGCCCAGAATGACCTGACCATCAACAGCATGTGCACGGTATTTGCGGAATCCGAGGTGACATCCTTGATCGCCCGGGGCGCGGACCGGAAAGAGATCGCCCGGGGGCTGCATCTCAGTGTTGTCAAGCGGGCATCGGGAATGATTAACAGGATTTCATCCCAGGGCCCCATTGTTTTTTCAGGAGGCGTTGCTAAAAACCCGTGTATGCGAAAACTGCTGTCCATGAGCCTTGGCCGGGAAATCCATGTGCCTGAAAGCCCCCAGATGATGGGAGCTCTGGGTGCCGCTTTGATCCTGGAGGAAGAAATGTTGCGCTGAAAGAAAGCCAGTGATGCGACACTTTCACCTGGATAATCTAAGAGTCCCCCAATTATTTCCGGTTAAGGGGGGGATGATGTTAACCATATGGCAACGTATATAAATCACCGTAGGAGGTGTCACTTGCAAAGAATTATTAAACACTTTCCCTTGATCCTTATGACCCTGTGTGTCCTGTTTCTGTCTGGGTGCAACAGCTCCAGTGATAACACGTCAAGCTCCGATTCATTGACCACCCACTATGAGGCCCTGGTGTCTCCGGAATGGGTCAATGATTTGATTCAGGGTAAAAATCCCCAAAATTATCAAGGCAATGGCTATGTGATTGTCTTTACATCATGGTGGCCGCGGTGGGAGACAAATGAGATCTCCACTACCGGGGAAGGAACACCTTTTGCCACAGAAGGTCACATACCCGGTGCCATATTCCTGGACACCTATTCCATAGAAACCGGTCCGACTTCAGAATATGAGGGCTATGAGAGTCCGAGCCATTCCTATGTCAAGGACCTTCCCGTTCTCCAGGATTTTTTTGCAAGCATGGGTATTACCAGGGATAAAACAGTCATCGTTTACGCGAATGATGATATTTCCATGATGACGGCTGGGCGTATTGCCTGGGCGTTATTATATGCAGGGGTTGACGATGTACGTATCCTTAACGGAAGCTATCAGGCATGGACAAAAGCCGGATATTCTGTTGAGACCGGGCCAACCTCATGGATTCCTGCCGGTAGTTTCGGCGTATCATCCGGGCGTCCGGAGTATATTGCCACCACCGAAGATGTTCAAAAAGTCATCGATGGTACGGATACTGATTCTATCATCGCCGATGACCGTGAATGGGAAGAATTCACCGGTGAGACCAACTCCTACTATTGGTGGTTTGAGGAATTTGGCCGCATTCCCACAGCTAGATGGATAGGAGACTGGGTAGATATTGCATCCGAGGATCATCAGTCCTTTATTCCCTTTGACACTGCTTCGGCGAACTGGACCCAAGATGGATTTAGGTCCGATAAAAAGATGTATTTTTATTGCGGCGGTGGCGCCAGGTCTGCGATGTACACCTTTTATGCCTATATGATGGGATGGCCGGCCGCAAACTACGAAGGAGGATGGTACCTTTGGTCGACTAACGATGAAAATGACAGGGAGATCGGTATTCCCGAATAACCGTATCCGTCATCATCGAATGTCTGCAGTCAAGGCCCGGAGTGAAGGCTTCGGGCCTTTTTTCGTTCATGTACCTTATTCGCCTGGAAATTGTTGAATGCGATGAGCGGCCATTCGTAACGAGCAAGGGAAAGTGCAAGCGCGGAAGGTCACACTGGATACATCCAGATTTGTGCCATATCAGAATGCTGAATGGTCATGGATTGAGTCATTGAAATAAACGATTTGTAAAATCCGGATACCTGATATACTAACCCTCCATGTCAAACACTGTTTTAACACAAGGAAATACCATGATTCCCCTTACAAGACACTGAGCGCGGTGTGAAGGTCCTGCCCGTGAACGGCAGGCTCAGGCTGGTACGGGAATCGGGTGTCCCTTCTGACCCTTGGTTCTCCCTCTTTCCTATCCAAGCTTTTCACACCTCTAATATGACCATGTCCCTGGTTCGGCTTCCGGTTAAGCCGGCCGGTTGTGGCTTGGACAGGCAACCCCGAAAAGGCTGCCGTCCGGTCCGGACTTTTGTGCCGCCCCGATGTTCCGGGAAAGGCTGACCCATTCATGGAAAGGACGTGTGATATGCTGGATATCGTGAACCTGAACAGGAACAGATCACAGATCAAGAATAAAGTCAGGGAGCTGATTCCCCACGGGAACCTGAGTGCCTGCCTGACCTGCGGAGCCTGCTCCAGCGGGTGCCCGGCCACGGGCATTATGGCCATGGATCCCAGAAAATTTGTGCGCATGGTGGTTCTGGGGATGGATACTGAACTGGAGAAGCACCCCTGGCTCTGGGTCTGCACCATGTGCAAGCGGTGCATGGATGTGTGCCCCATGGAGCTGAACATACCCCAGCTCATCTATTACCTGCGCTCCGAGTGGCCCCGTGCCGAGCGGCCCAAGGGAATCCTGGGGTCCTGCGACCATCACCTCAAGTCCAGGGGCGGGGCCATGGGTGTTCCCCTGGAGGATTTCAAATTCACTGTTGAGGACCTGGCCGAGGAATGCCGGGAGCAGACCGGGTTTGAGGATCTTGAGGTCAGTGTTGACCGGGTGGGTGCCTTCTTCGCCCTGAACCAGAACTCCCGGGAGCCGGTGACCGAACCCGAAGAGTTGCTCCCCCTGTGGAAGATTCTCCACACCGCCGGTGCGGACTGGACCTATTACTCGGACATGTGGGGCGGCGAGAACTACTGCATGTTCCTTGCCGATGACGCTTCCTGGGAGTCCATTGTCCGGGCCCAGGCCGCCCACATCGACAAACTGGGCTGCAAAGTGTTTCTCAACACCGAGTGCGGCCATTCTTTCTACGCGGTGTGGGCCGGTCTTCAGCGGTTCAACATCCCCCACAACTTCGAGTTCAAAAGCATCGTGGAATACTACGCCCGCTGGATCCGGGAAGGCAAGCTTCCGGTCAATTCCGACTGGAACACCACCGGTATCAAGTTCACGGTCCAGGATCCGTGCAATCTTATCCGTAAATCCCTGGGAGATCCCATGGCCGAGGACCTGCGGTTCGTGGTCAAGGCCGTGGTCGGTGAGGAGAATTTCGTGGACATGACACCCAACTTCTCCAATAACTTCTGCTGCGGCGGAGGGGGAGGGGCCCTCCAGGCCGGGTACAACGAGGAACGCAGGGACTACGGCAGGATTAAGTTCGATCAGATCAGGGCCACGGGCGCCGACTACGTGGTGACCCCCTGCCACAACTGCCATGCCCAGATTGAGGACATCGGCCATGGTTACGGCGGAACATACCACACCGTCCATCTCTGGACCCTGATCTGCCTTTCCCTGGGCGTCCTGGGGGAGAACGAGCGGACCTACCTGGGAGAAGACCTGGCCGAATACGGGCTTCCCGGGAACGACGGGGAGGAATGACCATGGTCCAGACTGACATGATCGGTTCGGTACTGGTGGCGGGCGGCGGCATCGCCGGCATCCAGGCCGCCCTGGATCTGGCCGATTCAGGCTATTTCGTATACATGGTGGAGCCGACCCCGTCCATCGGCGGGGTCATGGCCAATCTGGACAAGACCTTTCCCACCAACG
>JAZDGN010000149.1:0-4614 GCA_043806875.1 Pseudomonadota bacterium | reverse complement strand
CTGACCGGATGCGGCTTTCACGGTGCCTAGCACTCCCGCCGGGGGTCCCGCCTCCCGGATGAGGATGGCGACCGGCAGAACCGAACCAGACAGGATTACGGCAAGGCAGGATAGAAATACGGGGCCGTGCAGGCGGCCGAGGCGCAGGGAGATCCTGCCGGACCTGTTGGCATGGATCTGTATGAAGGAGCGCTGCTTCATGACGGCCTCCTGTATCCCGATGAGGACCATGGTGATCAGGAGCAGGGGGATGGACAGGAGGGTGGCTGAAAACGGGTCGTAAAAGGCACTGAACTGGATGAAGATTTCCAGGGGATAGACCGTTACCCTGAGAAAATCCGGGACACTGATGTTGATGACGGAAAAGACGAACACGAACAGGGCGCCGGCCGCGATGTGGGGAAATGCCAGGGGCAGCGTGATGCGCGTCAGGGTCCTGAATCCGCCGTGGTGCAGAAGGCTGGCCTCCTCCATGGCTGCATCGACGCCGGTGAGACCGGCGGCGCTAAGGAGGATGACAAATGGGAAGTAAGCAACGGTAAGGACCAGGATGGAACCCGGAAGGCTGTGGATGTCGAATCCCAGGGCCTGTTCGAGAAACGGATCGAGCCGCATCCAGGCAATGGCATGGATGTAGGGCGGTATCAGGACCGGGACAATGCAGGCCCACAGAAACACGGTTTTCAGTTTCAGGTCCGTCCGTGTGCAGGCAAAGGCGAAGGGAACACCAATGGCCAGACAGAGACCTGTTGTTCCCAGTCCCAGCCCCAGGCTCCGGAGGATCAGGGGAGCCTGCCTGACCTCGAACACCCCTGCAGCGGCCTTAGCCGCCGCTCCAGGATCTGCCAGAACAGGCGCCAGGACCATGTGGAGAATGGGCGCCAGGACAAGCAGGCAGAACGCCCCCACAACGGGAAACAGAAACCACCAGGGAACAAGCATCGGATCCGCCTTACCGGGTAAACAGGTTTCTGCAGAATCCGGCCGCGGATTCCATGGCCTCCGCCACCGCGCCATAGTCGACACGCATGGGGGTCACGGTGGCAGGGTCCGGGACATGGGCGGGTCTCTCAGCGCCCTTTCTCAGCGGCATCTGGGCCGATTCGCTGAAGGCCAGCCGACTTTCGGTTTCCGGACTCAGGAGATAGTCCATGAACCGCCTGGCAAGGTCCGGATGGGGTGCGCCACGGACCAGTGCCGCGGTGTTGGGGATCAGCAGGGTGCCCAGCCCGTCATGGTCCGGGTAGAGCATGCCGACCGGCCTTCCCTGGAGTCTTGCCACGTTGACGTCGTCGGTGTCGGTGATTCCCAGGGGCAGTTTCCCCTCGGCCACCAGGTCCCGGACCACGGAGTTGCCATTGACGATGACTACCGCGTTGGTGTTGAGTCCTGTCAGAAAGGCTTCGGCCTTTTGCTGACCAAGGGCGCAGAAAAGCGCTGCAACATGGGTTGCGGTGGTACCGAACAAGGGGTAGGCCATGGCCACCCGTCCCCGCCATTTCGGGTCGGTCAACTCCAGGATGGACCGGGGAACGTCGCTCTCCTTAAGCAGTGTGGTATTGTACACCAGGACCCGGGCCCTGGCTCCGAATCCAGTCCAGAAGCCGTCGGCGTCCCGGAACAGTTCCAGAATTCCTGCGGCACTGGGTGATCGGTAGATATCAAGCACGCCCTTGTTCTTCAGGACGATCATGCTGCCGATTTCCGAGTTCCAGAACACGTCGCACCTGGGTTTTGCCGTTTCCGCAATGAGCCGGTTGACAAGCCCGGTCGTTTTGGAGGCCTCCACGTCGTACACCGGTTTGACAACGATTCCTGTCTGCCGGTGGAACTCCTCAAATACCGGTTCGGAA
The DNA here is from genome assembly GCA_043806875.1 of Pseudomonadota bacterium. Taxonomy (GTDB): domain Bacteria; phylum Desulfobacterota; class Desulfobacteria; order Desulfobacterales; family Desulfobacteraceae; genus JAZDGN01. The sequence continues at coordinate 2,761 of JAZDGN010000149.1, read as the reverse complement.
TAGACCTGATCGGCCGAGGTGTAGACAACGACCGCTTCCGCCGCCGGGCACCTGCCAGGCGCGAGAATCATACCCAGAATCATCAGAAGGCAGATGATTCCTGCGGCCATGCTCCAAATGTCCTTCATGTTCGTCATCTCCTTTTCATGGGGTGTTTGGGTCCGCCCCAAAATATCGATCCTGGGGCGGGTTTTTAAAAAATCCGGCCGTCACGGCGCCACATCGACTTTGATGCTCCTGATCCCGATCTGGTCCCGGAACCCGGAGACGTTCACGGTCAGGACATGCTCCCCCGGGTTCACACCCGTCAGGTCCCAGACCCAGTTGAACGGGGTATACCCGCTTTCATCCTCTGCGTAAAAAACTCCGTCCAGGAAAAAACAGATTTCAAAGGGCTGGTTCTGGAACACGGCCATGTCCTCGTCGTGAAGGCTCACCCGTACCAGGGCTTTCCCATGAAGCACAGGCCGGCCGCCAGGACCCGTGCCGGCAGGGTTCAGGACGGTCAAGTTCAGTCCGGGACAATAATCCCGGGTGCGGGAAAGCAGGTAGTGATGGGCGCGGTCCGCAACCGAGGATTCTCTTTCCGGTTTGACGGGCCGCGCGGCTGCCACTAGCGCCTTGTAGTGCCGGAAGTCCGTGGACCGGTTGCCGAAGGTCACCATGGAGGTTTCCGGAAGGGTAAAGTAGGTGATGATCAGCTTGAATCCCGGATGGCGGTACAGGGGGATCAGGGAATCGGCGTCCATGCCGTTCCAGTATTCGGTAACAGCGCCGCGGATCCTGGGTTTCCAGTCCACGGCCTGATTCAGCAGGGGACCGCCCTGGATGCCCATGCGGATCATCACCCGTCCCGTTTCCGGCATGGCGTACCCGATGGTGTACTGCTCCGGATCGATACGGGCCGAGGTGATGTCATGCTCAACGCCGCCGGAAAAGGTTGTGGGGTCGTATGTCTCCTTAGTCCCTCTATCATCGGTGGCCTCGATGGTGAAAAAATAGGCCTCGTCCGGAACCACGGCGCCGTCCATGTCCACCCCGTCCCAGGCAATCGCGCGTTCCCCGCTTTCCTGGAGAACATCCTGGAGCAGGGTCCGGATCAACCCCAGATCCGGATCAATGACACACACCTTTACCCGGGCGGGACGAAGCAGGGTGTAAGAGAGGAAAACGGTTTCCCCGAGGGACGGGTTGAACGACTCGCCGGATGTGGCCACCCCGGTGATGAGGTGCCCTGACAAGGGCTGCACCCCTGCCGCATCCTGCAGGACGGGTTTGTCCGGGGGTAGAACCCGGGGTGATGTTCCTGACCCGGTGGTCAGCGGGGTCCGGGAGTCCGGCGCCGCATGGCCGCATCCGGCCAGGGCGATTACCAGTAAAACAATTTTAAGATAGTTCATGACAGCTCCTGTCTTTTCAGTCAGATCCTTCACAGGTTTGAGGGTATAGGGCGATGGGGCGGTTCAATGCGTCACCAGGCCACATCCCTGCAGGCCGCTGTTTTACGGCCAAAGGGCCTTAAGGGGTGAAGGGCTCCGGTGTCAAGATCCTTTATCCAGATCTCCATGATCCCGGACCGGGTCGAAACAAAGGCTATACGCCGTCCGTCCGGTGACCATGCCGGTTTCACGTCAAGACCTTCATGGGTCGTTATCCGTGTCAGGCAAAAGGTGTCGAGATCCACAGTCCACAGGTCAAGGCCACCCCCCATGTCCGAGGAAAAGGCGATGCTCCGTCCGTCCGGAGACCATGCCGGCTGCTGGCAGAAAGAATGGGTCAAAAGAAGCTGCCTGGCCCAGCGCATGCCGGCATCGGCTATCCACAATTCCTGGAGTATCCGGCCGCAGCTTCCCGAACACAGGGTGGCGGCGTAGGCGATCCTGGTCCCGTCCGGTGACCATGCCGGCCACAGTTGAATCCCTGGCTGCTCGATGCCGTTGCGGGTCCGGTCTGTATTCAGGTCCCAGATTTTGATGTCCGTGTCGTCTCCCTGGGACGGGGGACGGTACCGTGCAAAGGCGACGGCGCCCCCGTCCGGTGAAAAGCAGGGGCAGGCCCCGGGCGTTCCCAGGCCTTCATCGACAATAACGGATGTCTCTTTGGTTGTCACATCGATCCGGTTCAGCCGGCCGTCGCTGGTGGCATACACAATGGATTGCCGGTCAGGGGACCAGCACGGCTCTTTTTCATCAAGGCCGGTATCTGTCAGGCGCAGGGTATTTGAACCCTCATCATCGGTGACGCACAATTCCCAGTTGCCGCCGATATCGGCCACAAACGCCAACCGGCACTGGCCATGGCCTAAAAGCACCACCCAGAGCAGGGCGGCCGCGGCAAGACTGTATCCTTTCCTCACTGCCTGTCCTTTTCCTGTAACCCCAAACCATTATCCCGGGTGTGCCGGGGCGTCCCAGGTCCCCATCCAGCCGGAAGAGTCCATTGAAGAGGAACCGTCACTCGGTCCGCTTAGCCTCTTCCAGGGCGGCGAGCAGGGATGACAGTTCGGCGGACAGGGCACTGATCCGTTCCTTAACCTCCGGGTTGTTACCGAGGTAGTCATTGATCCTGTAGCCGTTTTTGCCCATGTAGGTCGCAAATGCCTGACGGGTCATGCCGTAGGTGGCGCACAGGTCGTCGGCCGACCGGTTGAACGCGTCCTGCAGGATTGCTTCCTCCTTTGCCAGGGTGTCCGGCGCGTTCCCGTGGGTTTTTGCAAGCTCTATCAGGGTGTTGAAGTTTGAGATCTCCAGTTCCAGGTGTC
>JAZDGN010000148.1:0-37037 GCA_043806875.1 Pseudomonadota bacterium | reverse complement strand
TACCCATCCCTCTATGGTTGGCCGTGGAAGCACATCGGCCCACTGTCCCGAGGGATCGATGGTGAATCCCGTAAATCCCGCGGCCAGGGGAACCGGTGTCCCATTGCTCTCAAAGGCTGTCACGGTGACCGTGGCAGGGGTGGTGGCACTGCTGTTTCGCAGGGCAAGGGAGGCATACTCGTCAACCGGGTTTGCCTTGTAGTAGGGAATGTAGTACGAATAGGCGGCCACCGGTTGACTGAAATCACTCAGCTTTGCGACAAAGGCATCCTGGTCACCGCCGCCATAGGTTTCCTGATACGTATTTAGCACAGGAAATTTGGTTGAGCTGGTCGATCCTGTGATATAGTCATTTCCCGAGGCGTCCAGGGCTATCCCGGATCCGGAATCCCAGCTCGCTCCCCCAAGATAAGTTGAGCAGGAAAGGGTTGGATCGATGATAAGGGGATATGCAGGATCATATGAGGCGACCTCGAAGCTGTATGAAAATGTCCGGGGCCGGGGCTCACCGTCAGGAGTTCTGATTCTAAAGGTTCCCGGCACTGTTTTTTTGCCGTCTATTTCCTGGTAGATATGGGGCCTGCTCTCCTTATCAGGCGCGGCAGAACCTGGAGCAGTAAGGAACAATACCCAAAACAAAACCGGAAAGAATACTGCAACTGCATGCAGTACAAGGTTTTTCTTCATGGCTACTCCTTTGTGAAAAATTGGTAGTCAGAAATTGTATCTCAAAAGGTATTTTCATTGACGTTACATGATAAAATGGCAGATTACAAAATATTTCTATGATGTTAGCAGTCTTCCCATGGACGATATTCACATGACGACCCTAGGATGCCCAAAGTGGTGGGGCATTGCACCTCAACGGTTGGAAATCATCCTTTTACACAGTGATAAAAAAAAATCTGACACACTTTCCATATGAGCCTCGAGTGGACCTGCTCCCCGTTGGAAAGGAGAAGGATATCCTCTCTCCTTCCACGGCGTAACCCATGAATTTTCTGGCCTTGTCATCCACGATCAGGATTTTCGGCGTCGCTTTCATGTGTTCCCTTGGAAAATTACAATCCTTTCTCAGTGACGGTTTTCAGGCAGGCGGCAACCACATCCGGATTGTACCGTGTCCCACCGTACAGCTTAATCTCCTCCAGTGCCACACTGATGCCCAGGGTCGGGCGGTAGGGCCGGTGGGAGGACATGGCTTCCACAACATCGGCAACGGCTATGATCTTTGATTCCAGGAGAATCTCATCGCCCTTGAGCCCCTGGGGATAACCGGAACCGTCGATCCGTTCATGGTGCTGATGGACCATGTCGGCAATGGGCATTGGAAAACGGATGTCCTTGAGGATCTCATACCCGACCTGGGCATGGTTCTGGATCAGTTTGAACTCGATGTCGGACAGTCTTCCGGGCTTGGACAGGATCTCGGCGGGAATGGCTATTTTACCGATGTCATGGATAAGCCCGGCCATGCGGATGCCGCTGATCTGGTATTCGGGAAGCCCCATGCACTCGGCAATGGACACGGCAATGGCAGAGACCCGTTTCTGGTGCCCGGACGTATAGGGATCCCGTGCTTCAACCGTGGATGACAGACTGTGTATCACGCCGTCCAGGACTTCCCGGACCTGGTTCAGGCTTTCCTTGAGTTCGGCATGGATGCTCCGCTCCCGGATCACCCGTTTCAAACGGATCTGGAATTCCTCACTGTCAAAGGGTTTCTGGACAAAGTCGCTGGCTCCGGTGGCGATGGCGTCGCCATAGCTCAGGTCTTTGATATAACCGGTCATCATGATCACATCACTGTCAAAGTTTTCCTTGATCCTCCGGGTAAGCTCGATCCCGTCCATTTCGGGCATGGCAATATCGGTAATCACCACGTCCACTGCCTGGGAGTTAAGGACCGCCAGTGCCTCTTTTCCGTTGGAGGCCAGAAAGCAGGTGTAGCCGTTGTGCCTGATCAGCCGGTGAAGCAGCCGGCGGATCGAGTCTTCATCATCGACGATCAGGATTGTGGTGTTGCTGGCGGTGTCAGTGTTCATCGGGTGTCCTTTGATTTGAATCCAATACGGTTCGAACAGTTTTCAGGAGGCTTGTCTTTTCAAACGGTTTTGACAGCATTGCCCTGGCGCCCAGTTCCAGGGCGGTGGGGTCGCTCATCCGTCTGCTGTACCCGGTGGCGATGATGACCGGCATGTCCGGCCTGATGGCCAGAATTTTCCGGGTCAGCTCATCCCCGGCAAGATTCGGCATGGTCATGTCCGTAACAACCAGGTTAACGTCGTCCGGTCTGGCGGCAAACAGGGCCAGGGCGCTTTCACTGTCAGTTTCCGATACCACCGTGTAACCGGCCCCTTCCAGCATTCTGGATGCCAGTTTGCAGATGGCAGGCTCATCGTCCACGATCAGGATCCGTTCATGGCCGGAACCCAGAAGGTCCCCGTTGATGACCTTTTCCAGGGGTTGATCCTCCTGGGTGGCCGGCAGCAGAACAGTAAAGACCGTGCCTTTGCCCACCCGGGTTTGGACCGATACATCGCCGCCACACTCTTTCACGATGCTGTGGACCATGGCCAGACCCATACCGGTACCTTCATGGATTCCCTTGGTTGTAAAAAAGGGCAGGAAAATGGAATCGATGATGTCAGGCGGGATCCCGCACCCGGTATCCGAGATCTGCAGGCGCTGGTAAAGACCGGGCTCCATCTGGTCATGGGGCTTCAGGTCCGCTGTTTCAAGAACCACATCCTGCAGGGAGATCTCAAGAATCCCTGCGTCATTCATGGCATAGGCGGCATTGGTGCACAGGTTCATGATGAGCTGGTGGATCTTGATGGGATTTGCCAGGACCAGGGTGCTGCTGTCTATGGTTGTCCTGATGTCGATGGTTGCAGGAATGGTGGAGCGCAGGAATTTTGCAACCTCTTTGGCAATCAGGTCAATGCGCACCGGCTTGGGCTGTTCATCGGTTTTCCGGGCAAAGTTGAGAATCTGCTTGACCAGTTCCTTTGCCCTGAGCCCTGCGGCGTAAACTTCCGTAAGATCCTCCTCGAGCTGGGAGCCCGCCTCCACGCTCTTTAAGGACAGATCGGTAAAGCCCAGCACTGCGGAAAGGATATTGTTGAAATCATGGGCGATCCCCCCGGCAAGGGAGCCGATGGCCTCCATCTTGTGGGCCTGGATCAACTCCTTTTTCAGCTGTTTCTGCCGGGTGATATCCGTTGAGATATGGATGATTTTGTCCAGTTGGCCGGTATCGTCAAGCACCGGAGTACACGAAACAATGCAGGTTTTTCCCAGGATCTCTATTTCCGACTCGGTGAGCGTATACTCTCCTGAGGCCTTCATGGCGGACACGGGGCAGCCCTGGGTGGCCTGGTTGTCCTTGTGGAACAGAGCAAAGCATTTCTGGCCGACAATACCCTCCAGCGTCAGGCCCGTATGGCCGAGGACCGCACGGTTGGCGGCAACGATGGTATGATCCCTGTCCACAATTATGGTCATCTGGCCGATGGCCTCAAAAATGTCCTGCCACTCTTTTTTGCTTTTTTTGAGCTCAGCTTCAGCCGCCTTTCTTCGTTCTATTTCGGTTTTCAGTTCATGGACGGCTGTTTCCAGTTCCCGTGTTCTCTCCCGGACCCGGGTTTCCAGGGTATCGTTGGCCAGGGCGAGCCATTCTCCGGACTGCTTCAGGAGGTCCTTCTGCCGGCCCAGCTCCAGGAACACCCTGACCTTGCTCAGCAGGATCTTCTGGTTGTAGGGTTTGACCATGAAATCAACGGCCCCGGCATCGTACCCTTTGAACACATGGTAATCACTGGAGTAGACGGCGGATATGAAAATAATGGGCAGGTCCCTGGATTTTTCCTCGCTGCGGAGCCACTCGGCCAGCTCATACCCGTCCATTCCCGGCATCTGCACATCAAGAAGGGCCAGGGCAAAATCATGGTTCAGCGAAGCCGCCAGTGCTTCGTTTCCGCTTTCGGCCCGTATGATGAGAGCCCCTGTTTCCTTTAAAATCTGTTCAAGGCTGAACAGATTGGCGGGTTTGTCATCCACGATGAGAATTTTCTGTTTATCCAAAAAAATACCTCTTTGCTAGGTGCGGGTTTCTGAATTTCGGGCAATCTGCTGCAGCACACTGCCGATTTCATCAACAGTAAGGATTTCATCAACGCTTCCGGTATCAATGGCGGCCTGGGGCATGGCAGAATAGGCCGCCTCCTTCGGGTCCTGGGCAATGGTCATGCCGCCGTACCGCTTGATGGAAACAATTCCCGCAGCCCCGTCACTGCTGGCACCGGTAAGAATGATGCCCAGCAATTCATGGGCCCAGACCGTTGCGGCACTGTCAAACAGCACATCAATGGAAGGCCTGGAAAAATTGACCTTCGGGTCAACGGACAGGGAAAAGGTTTTGTCCGGCTCAACCATCAAATGGTAATTGGCGGGTGCGAAATAGATGTGCCCGGACTTTGCCGCCTCCTTGTCCCCGGCCTCTTCCACCAGCACCGGTACCTGCCGGCGGAAATAGCTGACCAGGCCGCCGTCGTCATTGGGGTGCAGGTGGCAGACCGCAATGACGGGCACCGGAAAATGCCGGGGCAGGAACCCGAAGAGTTTGAGCAGCACCTCCAGAGATCCCGCCGATCCTCCCATGACCAGGGCTTTGCACAATAGGGTTTTCATAGGGTCTTTTTCTGAAAAATTTTATGTTTTGGGTCAACCAGTCTGAATTTGTCCTGGTACGCTGAAAACAGCAGGCTCTCCTTCATGCCAAGGCACAAAAATCCCCCGTAGACCAGGGAATCATGGAACAGGCGGATAACCCGCTCCTGGAGTTCCCGGTTGAAATAGATCAGCACATTGCGGCATAGAATCAGGTGCGCTTCACTGAACACCTGGTCCGTGACCAGATTGTGATTGGCAAAGGTGATTTTTTCTTTCAGGGAACTAGTGATGGCCATGGCGTCATAGCGTGCATGGTAGTAATCGGAAAACGATTGCCTCCCCCCGGCCTGCTGGTAATTCTGGGTATAGTGCTGGGCCGAAGCCAGGTCGTAGATGCCCTGCCTCGCCTTTTCCAGGGCAGTGTCATTGAAATCGGTGGCAAAGAACGTGGTCCGGTTTTCCAGGTCCTCCTCCTGGATCAGGATGGCCAACGAATAGGCTTCCTCTCCTGTGGCGCATCCTGCGTGCCAGATCCGGATGAACGGGTGGCTTTTCAAAAGGGGCACAATGTTCTGCCGGAGAGACAGGAACATGGACGGATCCCTGAACATCTCGGTTACGGTTATGGAAAATTCCCGGACCATGATTTCAAAAAAGGATTCATCGTGGAGAACTCTCGGGATCATCTCCGAAATTGAAGCGATCCGGTTCATTTTCATGAACTGCAGAATTCTCCTTCGGATGGAGGCCCTGGCATAACACCTGAAATCATACCCGTACCGCAGGAATACGGCATCGAGCAGGAGCCGGATCTCAAGGGCTTCAATGTCGCCCGGTTTCATGGTCATAAACCTGTATCTCCATGGAGGTTTTTTCCCTGGGGTGATCCGTTATCGATAGAGCCAGACCCGCAGCATGGACAGGAGGCGTTCCATATCCACGGGTTTGGCCAGGTAATCATTGGCCCCGGCTGCGATGCAGTCGTCCTTGTCCCGCTGCATGGCCTTTGCAGTAAGGGCGATAATCGGGAGCTTCCCGAACCTGGCCCGGCTCCGTATTTTTTTCATGGTTTCATAGCCGTCCATGACCGGCATCATGATATCCATGAGGACCAGGTCCACTCCGGCTCCCTGGTCCAGTATCTCCAGGGCCTTGATCCCGTTCTCGGCCTTGAGGGTTTTCATGCCTTTGTTGCCCAGAACCTTTGCCAGGGCAAAGACATTGCGCATGTCGTCATCAACGATCAGGATCGTCCGGTCCCGGAACACCTGGTCCAGGTCGTGGAGGGCTGATATCATTTTGCGTTTTTCTTCGGGCATCTTCTCGACCATGCGGTGGAGGAACAGCGATGTCTCATCCAGTAGCCGTTCCTCTGAACGCGCACCTTTGATGATGATGGATTCCGAATACTTTCTGAGTTCTTTTTCCTCTTCTGCCGTCAGCTCCTTGCCCGTGTACACCACTACCGGCGGCAGGGTGATCCTGTCATCGGTTTCCATTTTCTTCAAGAGATCAAAGCCTGACATGTCCGGCAGCCCCAGGTCCAGGATCATGCAGTCAAAGCACTTTCCCCTGAGGGCGGCAATGGCCCCCGATCCTGTCGAGACTTCCGTGATGGCAACGTCGGTGTCGCTGATAAGCCGGGTGATGGCGTGACGCTGGTTGGCATTGTCCTCGACCAGCAGCAGGTCTTTCATGGTTTTGTTGATGATGGACTTGAGGTTTGTGATCACCCCTTCCAGATCCTCCCGGCTGACCGGTTTGGTAAGATACCCGACGGCACCCTTGGTAAAGGCCTCCGGCACCGGATCGTCTACGGACATGAAATGGACGGGGATGTGCCGGGTTGCCGGGTTTTCCTTCAGGATCTCCAGTACCGCCCATCCATCCATCCCGGGCAGGTGGATGTCCAGGATAATGGCGTTCAGCGGGCAGGTTCCGGCAAGTTTCAGGCCCTCCTCGCCGGTGAGGGAGACCAGGACCTTAAACCCCTTGCCCTTGCAGAAGTTTCTCAGGGTAGCGGCAAAGGCCGCGTCATCTTCAATGATGAGCAGGGTTTTGTCCCCTGGATTGATGTTATCCCGGTCATCGGAAAGGGGATTTGCAACGGGTCTGTCATCGCTGCTCTCCGGCTGATCGGTCTGGGAGGCCCCGGGGCCGGCGGTTTTGCCGGCACTGTCCCGGACAGGGGGAAGGGGTCTGGATGCCGCCGCTGCCGTTTTCGTTGCTGCGCTTCCGGCCAGGCCTGTGGGCAGAAACAGGGTGAAGGTTGAGCCGGCATTTTCCAGGCTCCGGAGCTGGATCTCTCCGCCAAGGAGGTTTGCCAGTTCCCGTGATATGGACAGTCCCAGGCCTGTGCCCCCGTATTTTCGGGCACTGCCGCCTTCGACCTGTTGAAATGCCTCAAAGATGATTTTCTGTTTGTCTTCGGGAATCCCGATTCCGGTATCGCTCACGGCAATGGCAATGGTGGAATCCGGGGCAAGGCCGCTGCGGGAAAAGGTGACGGTGTCATCGGGACGGTAAAAATCCACACAAATGCCGCCGCGTTCCGTGAACTTGATGGCATTGGCCATGAAGTTTTTCAGTACCTGCTGAATGCGCGACGGATCACTGACAATGACCGAAGGCGCTGAATCCCGGATGGTGATATCCAGGGACAGTCCTTTGTCGTGGGTGATTCCCCTGAAAGTTTTTTCCAGGACATCACCCAGGTCCCGAACAGGGATCTCGCCCATGGACAGGTTCATTTTCCCGGCCTCTATTTTTGAAAGATCCAGGATTTCGTTGATCAGGGACAAAAGGTCATTGCCGCTGTTGTAGATGATGGCGGCCGACTCGATCTGGTCCTCCTTGAGGTTGCCCTCCCTATTGTCGGCCAGGAGACGGGATAAAAGCAGCATGCTGTTCAGGGGCGTTCTGAGTTCGTGGGACATGTTGGCCAGAAATTCGGACTTGTATTTGCTGGCGATGGCAAGGTCCCTGGCTTTTTTTTCCAGATCCGTCCTGAGCAGTTCCAGGGCTTTGTTTTTTTCTTCAATATACGTTTTATTACGTTCCAGATACTCGGTCTTTTCCTCCAGTTCCTCGTTGGCGGCCTGGAGTTCCTCCTGCTGTTCCTTGAGTTTGCTTTCCGAGGCCATGAGAAGCTGGGTCTGTTCCTCCATCTCCTCGTTGGCCGACTGCAGCTCTTCCTGCTGCTGCTGCAATTCTTCGGACTGCTTCTGGGTCTTGGCCAGGGTATCCCCAAGTTCCTGGCGCGACCTGGCGCCACTGATCATGATGGCGATGGTGGTTGCCGTCTCTGATAAAAAGCGTTTCTTAAGATTTGTAAGCGCCTTCATGGAACCCAGCTCCATCACCGCCTCAGCCTGGTCGTTGAAAACAAAGGGGACAATGCTCAGATGTCTGGGAACCAGGCTGGCGATTCCTGCGGTGATGGCGACGGCATCCTCGGGTATGTCGGTGATGTGGATTATTTTTTTGTCCCTTGCTGCCTGGCCGGGCAAACCCTCCCCCGGATGAAGGCCCTCCGGGAATCCGGGGCCGGGTTGGAACGCGTAACCCGCAGCATACCGGAAGGTTCCCATGCCGTCACGTGTGTAGACAAGTCCCACCTGTGCTTCAAGGTGCTCTGCCATAAAGGTCACGACGTTGGTGCACAGCGTTTCAACGGACATGACGCCCCGGAGCAGCCGGTCCAGTTCCACCACCCCCTGCTTGAGCCAGTTCTCCTGGTCAGCCTCGGTCCGTATGGTCTGGAGGTCCTGGGCCATGTCATTAAAGGATCGCGTTACACTGCCCAGTTCGTCCGATGAGGTGACCGGTATCCTGTGACCAAGGTCGCCTTCACCGATGCGCCGGGCTCCGGATTCAAGCCGCCCCAGGGCCCGGGTCAGCGTCAGGGTAAAATACAGGGACAAAAGAACGGCAATACCAACGGTCGACGCCAGGATCGTGTACTGGCGCCGGGTGATTCGTGTCACGGCAGCCATGGCCTCGTCAACGGACTGGGTTACAACCACCAGGAGTTTTGGCGCTGTCACGGCACGGGCATTGGCAAACACCGGGACCTGGTGCCGGTTTGGGTAGAGCGTGTTTTCATCCGACACGTCACGGCCGGCCACGAAATCGCTGACAAGTGGGTTCTGGAGTGCATTTTCCCCGGCCAGCACGGCACTGTGATCGGGGTAGACCAGAAATTTTCCCTTATCGTTAACTGCGTATACATAGCCGGTTGAGCCAACCCTGAGATCAGCGATAAATCCCAGCAGTTTCTCCATATCGATTTCAGCGGCAATGACACCGGTGACAGTCCGGTCCCTGGGGTTCATCAACGGGATATACAGATCCAGGAACAGGAGATTCCCCGTGCCCGGATGGATTGTCCCCACCACCGGGGCCGGGTCTGCTTTGCCCGGAAAATCCGGGAGATCGCTGTGCTCCTTCAGAGTGCTCTGGTTGAACACCGAGTCCCGCCCGACCTTGACCCTTTCCCTGCCGCCGGCATCGGCAAGGGTCAGGGTGTACAGGTGGGGGTTGGCCTTGATCAGGAGCTGGAGAAGCCACTCCTGGTCGGAAGCGTCCAGGGTTTCCATTTCGTTGCTGTCAACCATCAGCCGGATTTCCTTTACCATATCGGCAAGGGAGGACTCGATCTGACCGGCGGTATTTCTGGCAATGGTCCGGTGAATCTGGGCAATGGATGAAAGGCGTACGTTCCGGATGTCCCGGAGGGTTGTGATCCCGAATCCGGCAAGGGGAACAACGGCAAGAAGGAGCAGGAAAACCGTCAGTCGATAGCTCAGCCGATTCCACCAGTTCATGAGAGTTCCCCCGTGTGTTTAGAATTTGATGTCAACGATCTGGTCAGCCATGCGCCACACCCGGCTGGACAGGGTCAGTCCCAGTTTTTCAGCCAGATCCCTGTTGATGATAAACTCAAGTTTTTCAGGGGTTTCTATTGGAATGTCCCTGGGGGCGATGCCATTGACGATCTTGTGGACAAAACGGGCTGCCTGCTGGCCGTTGGCAAACCGCGAACCGGCATAGGAGGCAACGGCGCCGTCCTGGATGGTGTTGGTGCCGTAGCCGAAGATGGGGATGGTTTCAGCCAGTGCCTTGGGAAAGATGATGGATCTCAGAGCCTTGTCCGTGGGTTCTGCCGGAAGCAGGAGAATCACATCCACGGTGGTGCGCGATACCGTGGCAACGGCTTTGGCGATATCCGCCTGGGACTCCACCTCGACCCCCTGGATCTCAAACCCCAGTTCAGGCGCTGCCTGCAGGGCAACGGTGAGTGCCTCTGCCGACGGATGGATGGAGGGCACAGTGAAACACAGGACTTTTTTGGCCTGGGGCAGCATCTTCCGGATAAACCAGAGCCGTTTTGCCGTGAGCTGGGTGTCGTTGGTGTCGATGCCGGTGAAATTATTGCCCGAGGAGACCATGCTGGCGACAATACCCCGGTTGACCGACGACGAGACCGAGAGAAAAATCACCGGGACAGCGGTACCCTTGGATGCAACCAGCAGGGCGTCTGCCTCTATTCCGCCGGCAGCAACGGCCATATCGGGTCTGGCCGCAATGATTTCCGATGCCATACCCGGAAGCTTCTTACGGTCTCCGGCAGCGTTTTTCAGGGAATAGATAAAGGTGTGGCCCCCCTCGGCCGCATGTTCGACCAGGGCGTCCTTGAGACCGTTCACCTGGTCCATCCGGACGTCGCTGGCCATGAGGATCCCAATGTTGATTGTCCTTGCGAAAACGGTATCAACGGATAGGATCACCAGGAATAAAACAGACAGGGTCCAAAGGGAAAGCAGGGCAGGGCGGGAAAATACCGGACAAGGACAGGGCTGGTCCGACGGGTTGCTCAAGAGGTCCTTTTTCTCGGTCATGGTGTGTCCCCCTTTATTAACGGATGGGTTTTCCCTGATTCTTATCGTTCATCTTCCGTTTGACAGGCATGGGACAGCCGCTCTGTTTTGCCGGCACCGGAGGCTGCCGAGGCTCCCAGGCCTTGAATGATGGTCCCTGGAGCAATCAGGAATGCCGTATCGTCATGATTGAGACCAGAGTATCAAACCGGGAAGGTCCTGTCCAATCAATAGTCAGGACGTTGTGTTTTAGTTCCTGCTGTCACCTGCGTCCGTTCAGGCAGTTTGAACACTTCCGGCGCACAGGCACAACCGGGTTCAATCACTCACGCGCCGGATGGAAGCGGAGCATTATAGATAAAGGACTCCTTACAATCTGGTATTGACATTCCCAAATTGTAAAAGAGGCTTCGGGCAGCTTGCTGGGCTGGAAGAGCAGCGGGTCGATCGGTCATTGAGCATTACGGGTTTTTCAGGTCTTTGTAGATGTCATATCCCGGCTTGTTTCATGGGCTTTTAACCGGGCGCAGAACTGGAAACCGTCCATGACCCGCATGACCACATCCTCGTCTTCCCAATGTCATGCCTTGCCAACAACACTAGGGATTGTCGTCATAAATGTCAGAGTCCGGGTAATATTTCTTGGCGCATTCCCGGCAGATGCTGTGGCTGAACTCCGCGTCGGAATGCTCCTCGATGTAGGCTTCGATCTGGTTCCAGTACCCGGTGTCATCCCGCACTTTTTTGCAATGGGCGCAGATGGGGAGAAGTCCGCTCAGGGTTTTGATCTGGGAAAGGGCCTGCTCCCGTTCAGCCAGGAGTTTTTCCCGTTCTGCTTCAGCCCTCTTTCTGTCGGTGATGTCGATGATGACCGATAGAACCCATGGGCTGTTGTTGATCATGATGATTTCTGCTGAAAACAGTCCGATGATGATCTCACCCGTTTTTTTCCTGAACCGGTATTCGGTTTCACGGACTCTCTTGTCCCTGGACAGTTCAGCCACGACAGCGGTGCGGTCGGCATTGTCTGCCCAGAGGTTCAAGCCAACCGTGGTCTCTTTGACAATCTCGCCATACGCATACCCGGTGATGGCCAGAAAGGCATGGTTAACCTCACGGATGCTGCCGTCGGACAGCCGGGTGAGGGTGATGGCCTGGGGTGCAGAATGGAATGCTTTGGAGAATTTTTCTTCCTGGGTGTGAATTTCGGTCAGGAGGCGGCGGTTGACCATCAGGGTAAGGCTGTAGGAAAGTCCGATAAGGAGCATCTGGTAGGCAATGATCAACACCATCTGAACCGAGTCGACATGGAAGAAATCATTGTCAGACTTCGGGCTGGAGATCAGGATGGCCATCCTTATGATGCTGACCCCGCAGATTCCCATAAAAACAAGGCCTGTGCCCCGGGCCATTGTCCGCATGCCGGGGGGGACACGGAACAGCATAAGCCAGGCGCATTGGGCGGAAATGATGAACAGTGCCAGGGACACATTGATGTTTCTCAGGGTCAGGTCGGGGTGGATCAGGGCATAGTAGGTGTGAACCCAGACAAACAGGGCCAGCAGGATACAGTTGTGAACCTGGGAGCTCTTCTTTTCCAGAAAACGCTCCAGTCCCATGTACCCCAGGATTGCTCCGGCAACAGCCATGCTGTTTGAGAGCACCATGGACATTGTATCCGGGATAGAGCCCCGAAGGATGATCAGCACCATGGCCGCAGTCTGAAAACCAAAGTCGGCGACCCAAAAGAGCGTTCCGGCATAGCGCTTCCGGTTCTGGAACCACAAAAATACAATGACGACAGTGCACAGGCAACCGGTGATCACATTGATGAACACTACTGTGCGTACATCCAGAAAAGTCATGGGTTCCTTATTGAAGTCCGGTTATTCTTCCTTTGAGCCTGCTGCCCCTCTTGTATGGCCACGCGGCGTCCTGATTAAGGTCGGGTTGCACCTGGTCCAGGGACAGGAATTCTTTGTTTGCCATGATCTGTTCTGCCTTGTGAATGGTAAGTTTCAAGGAAGATTGCCGTTACTGAACCGCCTGGATCACCAGCTGCCGGTCATGGGGGGCTTCCGGATCCGTTGACGCCATTTCCACGATCCTGCAGGCTCCCTGGCTGGTTCTTATGATCAGTGACGACTGGGGGCCGAAGATCCGTGTTCCGGAAACAATCCGCTTGCTGACCCTCACCTCCGGAACGCCTTTTTCCAGGGCGGCAATCTCCTGAATGGCCTCCTTTTCCAGGCGGAGGTCATCAAGCTGGAGTCCCAGTCCCAGGATCTGCTTTTCAATGCCCTCGGTGGTTTTCATGATCTGGTCCTGGGCCTGGAAAATATTTTTTATGATCTTATCCGAGTCTTCCAAGGCTTGCTCGACCTTTTTTATTTCCTTGAGATTGGCTATCATGGCATCTTTTCTGCCTTTAAGGTCAAGGCACTGTTTTTTCAAGGCTTCCAGGGACCGGAGCATCTTCTCCTGGGTAAAAGACTGGTCAGCTACTTCCTTGTGCATGGCGAAGTTTCTCTCTTCCAGTTCCTTACGCTGGGCAAGGCACTGACGGCGCTGGCTGTCCATGGTTTCGATCTTCCGGTCAAAGCTGCCAGTGAGATCGGCCAGGTAGTCGTTGACTCCTGTTCTTAGCGTTGAGGCCAGGGACCGTTCAGTGCCGACCTGTCCCAGGCTCATTCCCTTTTTTGCCGCAACAGTGGAGGCGGTTATCCGTCCTGCAGCATTGATTAATGCCCCACCTGTAACGATCTCGGAGCCCATGATTTCCCGCATGACAATCACATCATCAAAGGCTGAGATGGTGGCATTGTTGATGAATTTAGCCTGGACCCTTCCCATGACCTTGACCTTTGCATTGACAATGCCCGTTGAGACATTCAGGTCGCCGGTCAGTTCAATCTGGCCGCCGTGGATTTCATTGGCTGTAAGATCGACGCATGTGACCCGGAATCCTTCCTTGACGATGCCATACACCATGACGTTCCCATGAAAATCGACATGTCCGGTTTCGAAATCCACATCCCCCCGGATGACCAGTTCCTTGAATACGGACACAGTCCCCAGGTTATCCAGGGATGGCTGGCCGGCTACGGTCGCGTAAAGTTTCAGGCCGTCTTCGGATATCCTTGTGCCGGGTCCGGGTTTCAGGACACGATCATCTACCTCATCCACCGGAATGGGGTCTCCGTAAATATCCCGTCCCATACGCCCCGGGACCAGGGGCAGTTTTTCCGCCAGGAGCGCATCTTCCTTGACAAAGGGGATTTCACCCCGATCCCTGAAGTCAATGGTGCCATCCTCTGCCACAATGCCGGCGGTCTGGTAATGGGTGTCAAAGAAATAACTGATTCTGGCGTGTTTCCCCGGGTCCGGAGTCAGGCCCATGGCCACCACGAACTTTTTCTCGGGATCGGTTGCGTACTTGAGAAACCCTTCCAGCAGCTTTTCGTCAACGATACCGTACCGGATATTGCGTTGGTTAAGTATGTCCCTGATGGATTCGACGGTACATCGTCCGATCATGGCCTGGGGTACCTGGATGAAAGCCCGTGTTTTGTCATCGGAGACCGTTATCTCAACGGCCTGGGAAGGGGACAGGGAGCCCGCGTCCGGCATCCGGTCCTTCATCCCCGGTGTGTAGGAGAAGGATCCATCCCTGGAACCGTCAGGTCCTGGTGCTGTCAGTTCCCCCTTTTCTTCAAGGAGCATTTCTGAGAGGCTGACACATTCCCCGGTATCCTGGAACCTGTTCATCTGCCGGACCATCAGCTTTTCAATCTCCCTGGCTGTTGCCGAACCGTTTTCAACCAGGCGCCGGGCATACTCCCTGTCCTTGAGCCGGGTCTGGATCAGGGACTTCTTGACCAGGATGCGGCTCAGATCCTTGCGTGAGATCATTTCACTGTCCAGGAGAAACCGCTGGCAGGACGGACCGTTTTCCGGCAGACCGGCCATGTCAGTACGGGCCGCTTCAGCGGCCTCCCGGGTGATGCAGCCCTCTGCCATGGCCAGCTCCAGAAGATCAGGTACCTGGTCATAGGCATCAACCCATCCATGGGATAATGCCGGCTGATCCATGGTTTCCAGGGCCGGGGCAGCTGCTCTTCCTGCCTGGTTGATGATACGGTCCATCAGGGAGTAAATTTCATCATCATCGGGAATGGCAGACCCCGATTCCCCGGCTGCCATGCAGGGATCAAATGGGATTTGGGCTCTTTGGGCCAGGGAATTGAAAATCTGGGTGATTTGGGTTTCCAGGGTTTTAAAGGACTTTTCCAGGGTCTGGGGAGAAATGATGACACTCCGGGCGATGAGGTCGTTCAGGCCCGGCAATACCGGTCCGCTTTGCTGGTCAGCCGACAGGTTTTCCGCCATGACTTTGAGATGGTCCCGCATCCCGGTCCGTGTATCAATTTCCTGGGTGAACAGCTTCTCTTTTGCCTGGAGCACCTTGGCATACCGGAACAGCTGGGCATTCTGACCGGAGGTGATGTTGTGGAGCCGTTTCTTTTCCTGAATTTTTTCGTATTGTTCGAGTTCGGAAAGGATAATCGCTATGATTTCAATGTTGTCCCAGGGTTTGGGGATGAACCTGTGAATAGCTCCCTTGTTGATGGCTTCCACGACAATGGCAGCATCGGCAAAGCCGGTCATGAGGATCCGGCGTGTATCCGGGCTGAGTGAAAAGACCTGGGCCAGGAAATCTGTACCACTCATTCCCGGCATGAACTGATCGGAGATGACCATGAAAAACGGTTTTTCAGTGCCTTGGAGGATCTTGACCGCCTGGCCGGTGTTCAGGGCAGTGATGATTTTTGAAAATCCCTGTTTTTTCAGCAGCCGTCTCAGGATGTTCAGGATAACCTCTTCATCGTCGACAATAAGGATTCCCCGATCTTCAAGGTTTGACATACCGGTCTCCCTTACGCTTTCTTTGGCATTTCAAAACCGTTGCGCACCGCGATATCCTGGAATTGGTCCCGGAGTTCCTGGAGAGTTGCCGCATAAAAACCGTGGATTTTCTGCTCGTCCAGGAGTCCTGATTCTCTGAACAGGGTCTCCAGCATGTCCATGGATTTTTTTTCCAAAACAGACGGATCATTTTCAAAAGCTGCAATCCGTTGATTCAGGTCACCAATCTCCTGGTCCAGCTGGTCAAGAACTTTTCGGTGTTCCTCAGCTTTTTCCTTGAGATCCCGGTTCAGCCTGTAGAGTTTCAGGTTCTGGTCCTTGGCCAGGTTGAGAAGCCGTTCGTTGTCCAGGACCAGCTCATACTGTTTTAGCCCTTGGGCAATGGCCAGGGCAAGTTCGTCGTTATCCCAGGGTTTGGCAATACACCGGTGGATGGCTCCCCTGTTGACGGCCTTGATGATGGCAGCCATATCCATATGCCCTGTTATAAGGAAACGAACTGTATCCGGAGAGATCTCCCGTGCCTTTTCAAAGAGCTCATACCCGCTCAGTCCAGGCATTTTCTGGTCGCTGATAATCAATGAAAATCTGGTAGATGTCCCCTGGATTTTTTCCAGGGCGATGTCACCGCTGGGTGCATAGGCAAATTCTACACCCATGTTTTTGAGGATGCCTGCAATGGCCCTGCCTACGGCATTTTCGTCATCAACGATCAGAACTGTGTGATGGTAACCCTGTTCCATTTAGTTCCCCATGGCAGCTTACCGGGCCGGTTTTTTTACTGGTCGGGTCATTGGCAGATGGTGATGGCTTAATCTTACACACCTCGGGGCAAAGATCAACAGGAAAACTCAGGGAGGGCGTGTATCCTTCCGGGTATCACCCATGGAGTCACGGGGAGCGTTTACCTCAATCTTTGATGTCAATGGATTTGTTCCCATATGGATTAAAACCATGCCATCTTAAATCCAAGACAGATCGTCTTGAAATCAGGATGTTCTCTCACCATCAACAGCTGCCTGGACATCCAATCCCGAGTCCATCCATACCGCTTTATCAGTAATCGTCCGTATTGCAAGAACTTATAAAAATCCGGATGCTCCACAGTCCGGCCCGCAATGTTTCACACCAATGTTAACGCATTCCTCGGGCGTTCCTGCGGAATCCCGGGACACAAGATACACAAGGACTGCTTGCGATTTAGGGCGGTCAGATATGGAAATCAGAGTATCGTATTTAAGAATGAATTGCAAACCCATTTCACGGCAGTGTTTGAACTAACTGCAGGTCCCGGCTCCAGAATTTTTCCCGGTTGATTGTGCGGCGCTTCCCGGTTGGAGGGTTTTGTAATATCATCGCATCTTGCATGAACCCGCGGCTGGGAATCGCTGTCCCAGCTGTTTTCCCCTTGATATCGGATCGCGTTTCCTATAGTATTTTCAAAAAGAATCCTAATTTGTGCCTCTGTGGGTAAAAGACAGTGAACAGACACGGGTGAGGTATCGAACATGCATCTTGAGAAAGAGTCTTACAAGAGAATTATTGAAAACCTCCATGAAGGTCTGTACCTGGTGGACAGGAACAGGACAATCACCTACTGGAACAGGTCTGCGGAAACCATATCCGGATTCTCGGCCATGGAGGTCGTCGGCAGATCCTGTGCTGATAATATCCTCACCCACATGGACGGTGACGGGAATAATCTTTGCACCGGACAATGTCCGCTCCAGGCCGCCATTGAAGACGGGAAGCCGCGCAAGGCAGAAGTCTACATGCATCACAAGGACGGCCACAGGATACCGGTTTCCGTTCGAGTTAGCGCATTGACCGACAGTGCCGGAAGAACCATCGGCGGGATAGAGCTGTTCACCGATATCTCAAGCCAGGCAGCCAATGAGCTCAGGGTGAAAGAGCTGGAAAAGCTTGCTCTCCTTGACGGCCTTACCCAACTTGCCAACAGGAACTATATCGACCGGGAACTCAGGAGCAGGTTTGAGGAAAAAAAGCGGTTTGACATGCCCTTTGGTATTCTTTTTATTGACATAGACCACTTCAAACAATTCAACGACACCTACGGCCATGATGTGGGTGATGATGTGCTGAAATTCATTGCCGGTACCTTTGTGGTCAATGCCAGGCCATTCGACCTTTTCGGACGCTGGGGCGGAGAAGAGTTCATCGGGGTTGTCCGCAATGTGACCGGCAAGGAACTTGAACTTCTGGGCAACAGGCTCCGTTCTTTGATCCAGAGTTCATACATCGTTCATGATGACAAAAAGCTGCATGTCACCGTTTCCATGGGAGCTACGATTGCCGGGGATACGGATACGCCGGAAAGCCTCGTCAAAAGGGCTGATATGCTGCTGTATAAGAGCAAGGCAGGAGGAAGAAACTGTCTGACACTGGGGTGAATTTTCAGGATTTCATGGGAGAGCCGGCATGGCCATAGAATGGCGCAATGAAATGAGTGTGGGCAACACCACGGTTGACAATGATCACCGTTACCTTATCGGACTGATCAATTCCTTTGAACGGTCCATGGATACCTTTGAAAATACAGCCAACCTGCTGGTGGCCCTGCGCCAGCTTGAAGAGTACGCCAGACAGCATTTTGACAGGGAAGAGAAGTTCCAGGAATCCATAAAATACCCAGGGCTTGCGAAGCACCGTGAGAGCCATGGCATGCTGGTGAGCCAGCTAAAGGATCTGACTGCCGCCGTGACGTCCCGTGACTCCCTGGAAAAGGGCGGTATGAACAAGCAACAGTTCATCGAATTTTTGAGACACTGGCTCATCGATCATGTCATCAAGGAAGACCTGCTGTTCAAACCCTATATCAAGCGCTCCTGATTTAACCCCCGGTCCAGCAGGCCCCGGATGACTGTGGCAAGTTTCGCCTTGTCCATGGGCTTCATCAGAAAGTCGTCGGCGTTTATTTGACTGGCATCCCTGCCATTGGCTCTGCTGCTGTATCCGGTAAAATGGTGATCCGCAAGCTGATTTATTAACCGCAATGAGGCATTGTTTGCCTTTCCAGACAGAGTTTTTTCTGTTCGCCTTTTCCCCTGGTGTCGGGTTTGGCTCCCGGGATAAAAAACTAGTGTTTTTCATGGTTGAAACCGTTCATCTGGTGTAGGGTGAGAACATGTGGCAGGATTTCTGTTGAACCGGATATTGTCCGGTTGGACTCCCTTGTGCGTCGGATCCGACCTGACCGGATTGTAAGGTGATACCATGACGAGACACCCTTTTAGATGGCTTTTTGCAGCGCTTGTAATCGTTGGAATCGGTTTTCTGATCTGGCACTATACCCGGCCTGTACCCCTGGATGTGGCCGTAAAATCCGTGGACCGGGGCACGGTGGAGCGCAGCGTTGCCAATACCCGGGCCGGGACGGTCAAGGCCTGCCGCAGGGCCAGGATGAGCCCCAGCATGGGCGGTCAGATCTCCCGGCTTCCCATCAGAAAGGGAGACAGGGTCCGGCAGGGGCAGCTCCTGATGGAACTTTGGAATGATGATCTCAAGGCCCAGAAGCTCCTTGCCGAACAGGAGGTGGCTGCTGCCCGGAGCCGGACCCGGTCCGTGTGCCTTAAGGCAGACCTGGCCCGGCGCAATGCAGACCGCCTCCTGGCCCTGCGCAGAAAACAGGTCAGTACCGAGGAGATCAGCGATAACGCCGCTGCCGAAGCCTCTGCCATGGAAGCCGAGTGCGCCGGGGCCCGGACCGAGATCCGTGTCAGCGAAGCCAGGCTGGAAGGAGCCGTGGCAGCCCTGGAGCGCACACGGCTCACCGCTCCCTTTGACGGCGTGATCGCAGAGATCAACGGAGAGCTGTCCGAATTCGTCACCCCGTCACCCCTGGGAATAGCCACCCCGCCCGTGGTGGATATCATTGATACGTCCTGTTTCTATGTGGTTGCTCCCATTGATGAGGTGGACGCTGCAGCCATCCGGACCGGGATGATGGTGCGCATCACCATGGATGCCTTCGGGGACAGGGAGTTCCAGGGCCGGGTTCAGCGCATCGCCGATTATGTCCTGGACCTGGAAAAGCAGGCCCGTACCGTTGACGTGGAAGCGGCATTTGCCGGACCCGGTGACGGGGTCAGCCTGCTGGCCGGATACAGCGCGGATATGGAGATCATCCTGGAAGCACACCACGATGTGGTGCGCCTGCCCACCGAGGCACTGGTGGACGGCAAAAAGGTGTTTGTGTTCCTGGAGGGGACAGGTCAGATCATTGAACGCCAGGTGCGTACGGACCTGTCCAACTGGGACTGGACCGAGGTCCTGGAGGGACTCGTTCCCGGGGACCGGGTCGTGGTCAACGTGGACCGTCCCGGTCTCAAGGACGGTGCCAAGGCATCCCTTGTCAAGGAAAAGCCATGATAGACCTGGACCGGATCGAGCGGGTTTTCACGGTGGGGGATGAAAAGGTCCATGCCCTGCGGGAGGTAAGCCTGTCCATCCAGGCAGGCGACTACCTGTCCATCATGGGGCCGTCCGGGTCGGGCAAGTCGACCCTGCTCAACATCCTGGGGCTCCTGGACCGTCCGGACCGGGGGACCTATCGCCTGGACGGCGAGGACACCACCCGGCTGAACGACGGGCAGCAGGCCCATGTGAGGCGGCATAAGATCGGTTTCATCTTCCAGTTTTTTCATCTGATCCCTCGCCTGAATGCATCCGAGAACGTTGAACTGCCCCTGATCCTGGCCGGGGTCGACAGGCCGGAGCGCCGGCGCCGGGTCACGGCGGCCCTGGACCGGTTTGGCCTCAGCGACCGCATCCGGCACCGACCTGACCAGCTCTCCGGCGGCCAAAGGCAGCGCGTTGCCATTGCCAGGGCCGTTGTCATGGAACCGGCGGTGATCCTGGCCGATGAGCCCACGGGAAACCTGGACCGGGCATCGGGCCAGGAGGTGATCCAGGCCCTGGAAACCCTGAACCGGGACGGCATGACCGTGGTCATGGTGACCCATGATCCTGAAATCGGGGGACGGGCACAGCGCCAGATCCGGATGATGGACGGCGCTGTAAAGGATGATACCCGGAGGACGCCATGACACCATCGGATTTGGTCGCTTTCTGCGGACGTTCCTTGTCTGGCTATCCCCTGCGAACGGGACTGATGCTCCTGGCCATGGCCATCGGGGTTGCGGCCGTGGTGGTGCTCACCTCCCTGGGTGAAGGGGCGCGGCTTTATGTGAGCGGGCAGTTCACCTCCCTGGGGTCCCATCTTCTCATTGTCCTGCCGGGCAGGTCCGAAACCAAGGGCGGGCCGCCGCCCCTCCTGGGCCAGACACCAAGGGATCTGACCCTGGATGATGCCCTGGCCCTGAAGCGGAACAGCAGCGTGTTCAGGGTTGCTCCGGTCATGGTGGGATCAGCTCCGGTAGCCTGGGGAAACCGGTCCAGGGAAACGGCCATCCTGGGTTCGACCCAGGAGATGTTCCTGATACGGGAACTGTCCATGGCATCGGGATCGTTTTTATCTCCCGGAGACCCATCCAGGGCAGAAGCCGTATGCGTCCTGGGCCATACCCTGAGAGTCGAACTCTTTGGCCGGGAATCTCCCCTGGGGAGGTTTGTGCGCATCGGTGAGCGCCGTTTCCGGGTCATCGGCGTTCTGGCGAAAAAGGGTCAGTCCCTGGGCACGGATCTGGGGGATGTGGCCATTATCCCGGTGGCCTCGGCCAGCGTTCTGTTCAACCGTGCATCCCTGTTCCGCATCCTGGTCCAGGCCAGGGACCGGGATGCGGTTCAGGCTGCGAAGCGGTCGGTCCAGGAGATCATACGCACCCGCCATGAGGGAGAAGACGATGTGACCGTCATCACCCAGGATGCGATTCTGGCAACCTTTGACCGTATTCTCAGAACCCTGACCCTGGCCGTGGCCGGGATTGCGGCCATCAGCCTGGCCGTGGCAGGTATCCTGATCATGAACGTCATGCTTATCGCCGTTGCCCAGCGAACCAATGAAATTGGGCTTCTCAAGGCCATGGGAGCGCCCCGGGGACAGATCCAGCGCCTTTTTCTGACCGAAGCTGCCATGCTGTCCCTGGCCGGGGCGGTTTTTGGACTGGCCCTGGCCCGGGCCGGTATCTGGATCCTTGGCCGGTTTTTTCCCGACTTTCCACTGGAGGTCCCGGGGTGGGCCCTGGCGGCAGCCGTTGGGGTGGCACTGGTGTCAGGGCTTGTGTTCGGGGTCCTTCCGGCCCGCAGGGCAGCCGGGATGAATCCGGTGGCGGCCCTGGGCCAAAGATAGATGGAGAATCTGCAGTGACCATGAAGCGTTTGTTTTCAGCCATGATCTGTTCCGGTGCCGGAGACTGCCATGCACGGCCGTGATGCGGTGTGGCTCGCCCTGGGATCGGTGCTCAGCCAGCCGGTACGCAGTTTTCTGACCGCCCTGGGCATCAGCGTGGGCATTGCCGCTGTTGTGCTTTTGACCTCCCTGGGTCAGGGTATCCACCGGTATGTGCTGTCCGAGTTTACCCAGTTCGGTACAAACCTTATTGCCGTAGCGCCGGGCAAGGCAACGACCACGGGATTTTCCGGGGCCGTGATCAGCAATGTGCGGCCCATGAGCCTGGACGATGCCCTGGCCCTTGATAAAATTCCGCGGGTTCTTGCCGTTGTGCCGGTGGTCCAGGGCAATGCGGAGGTCAAATCGGGCCGCCGGAGCCGCCGGACCTATGTGTTCGGGGTGGGGCCCCAGGTCCCCAGGGTCTGGCAGATGCAGGTGGGCCAGGGCAGGTTCCTGCCCGATGATGATCCCAGAAACGCCAGGGCCTTCGCAGTACTGGGAACCCGGGTCAGGAGCGAACTCTTCGGAACGGACAATCCCCTGGGCCGAAGGCTCCGCATCGGGACCCAGCAGTACCGCATCCTGGGTGTCATGGAGTCCAAGGGCCAGATGCTGGGGTTTGACCTGGACGATGCGGTGTACATTCCGGCAGCCAGGGCCCTGGCCCTGTTCAACCGGGAAAGCCTCATGGAGATCGATCTGCTTTATGCCGAGGGCAGCTCGTCGGCCCTGGTGGCTGACCGGACCAGAACCCTGCTCAAGGACCGCCACGGCACCGAGGATTTCACGGTAACCACCCAGGACCAGATGCTTGAGGTGCTGGGATCCATCCTGGGCATCCTGACCCTGGCCGTGGGTGCCCTGGGCGGGATCTCCCTGCTGGTGGGAGGGGTCGGCATTCTGACCATTATGACCATCAGCGTCCGGGAGCGCACAGCCGAGATCGGGCTTCTCAGTGCCCTGGGCGCCGGACGCCGCCAGATTCTCGCCCTGTTCATGGGAGAGGCCGTGGTCCTGGCATGCCTGGGAGGGGCTGCCGGTCTGGTTCTTGGAGCGGGTGGAGCCTGGCTCCTGGGCAGGCTTGTTCCGGCCCTGCCCATCCATACATCCTGGGCTTACGTGGCCTCGGCCGAAGCCCTGGCCGCCCTGATCGGGCTTTTGGCCGGAGTTCTGCCAGCCCGCCACGCCGCGCACCTGGATCCCATTGAAGCGTTGCGGGCTGAATGATCCGCACCCGGTACCCCGGCATTTGTAATGTTTTTACTTGACATTGCCCGATGTTGATCATAATCATCAAGTTTATGCTGGCAGGTCTGGTGCAGCAGGGCGTCGGTTGGTGAACTTCTCCTTTTTCTTTCCAACACCGCTTTGACCATTGGGCATGAACGTCTTAGTTCATGGGCACCGGCAGCCAGTTGCCTGCGTTCTTTATATTCCTGATTTGATTCAGTTAAAGGAGAAACCATGGGGAAAACGACACAAGAGGTGCTTGAAGCGCTTGCGCTCAGGGGCAGTCAGGCCCTGGCCGGCGGAGGGGAAGACCGGATTGCCAAACAGCATGCCAGCGGCAAGCTGACTGCCCGTGAAAGAATCGGGTTGCTACTGGATACCGATAGTTTTGTGGAGATGGACCGTTTTAAAACCCACCGTTGCGTGGATTTCGGCATGGAAAAAACCAAGATACCGGGGGATGGGGTGGTTACCGGCCACGGCCTGGTCAACGGCCGTCAGGTTTTTGTCTTTGCACAGGATTTCACGGTATTCGGGGGATCCTTGTCCCTGACCCACGCGGAAAAAATTACCAAGATCATGGATATGGCCATGAAGGTCGGTGCACCGGTCATCGGGTTGAACGATTCGGGCGGCGCACGCATCCAGGAAGGCGTCATGAGTCTGGCCGGCTACTCGGATATTTTTCTGCACAATGTCATGGCATCCGGGGTTATCCCCCAGATTACGGCCATCATGGGACCTTCGGCAGGGGGCGCGGTGTATTCTCCGGCCCTGACCGACTGGGTGTTCATGGTTGACAATACCAGCCACATGTTTATCACCGGACCCGAGGTCATCAAGGCAGTGACCCGGGAGAGTGTGACCAAGGAGGACCTGGGGGGCGCCCAGGCCCACAACTCGGTGAGTGGTGTGGCCCACTTTGCGGAACCCGATGACGAGGCCTGCCTGAAAAAGATCCGGCAGCTCCTGGGTTTTCTGCCCCAGAACAACATGGAGGAACCTCGGCGCGTGGAAACCGGGGACGACCCCCTGCGCCAGGATACCGCCCTCAGGGAGGTCGTTCCGGCTGATCCCAACAGACCCTATGATATCCGGGATATCATCGTATCCAACCTGGACAATCATGACTTTTTCGAGGTCCATGCCCTGTTCGCCAGAAACATCGTGGTCGGGTTCGGGCGCCTGGACGGGATGAGCGTGGGTATTGTGGCCAATCAGCCCAGTGTCATGGCCGGGTGTCTGGATATTGATGCGTCGGTAAAGGGTGCACGGTTTATCCGGTTCTGTGATGCATTTAACATCCCCCTTGTCGTATACGAGGATGTTCCGGGATTCCTGCCCGGGACCCATCAGGAGCACGGCGGTATTATCCGCCATGGAGCCAAGCTCATTTATGCCTTCTGTGAAGCCACGGTTCCGCGTATCACCGTCATCACCCGCAAAGCCTACGGCGGCGCCTATTGCGTCATGAACTCACGCCATATCCGAGGAGACATGGTCCTGGCCTACCCCACGGCGGAAATTGCGGTCATGGGCGCTGACGGCGCGGTGAACATCATCTGCCGGGAGGAGATCAAAAATGCCGGGGACCCGGATGAGGAACGCAAACGCCTGGTGGCAGACTACAGGGAAAAGTTCGCCAATCCCTACAAGGCTGCGGAATACGGATTCATCGATGATGTCATCGACCCGGCCGACACCCGGCCCAGGATCATCCAGGCCCTGAGGATGCTCAAAACCAAACGGGATATGAATCCGCCCAAAAAACACGGCAATATTCCACTCTAATCAAGGAGGACATTCCATGTCATGGGATCAGGTCTTTGACCTTATCATCAGTATTTTTACAACCCAGACCGGTATGCCCAACCTGATGATCAAACAGGTGTTCATGATCGGTGTGGCGCTGTTTTTCCTGTACCTGGCCGTGGCCAAGAAGTATGAGCCCCTGCTGCTGGTACCCATCGGTTTCGGGATCTTTCTGGTCAACTTCCCCCTGGTGCCCCTCATGGGGTTTACCGAGCACGGGGCTCCGGAATTGATCCGGGTTTTTTACAAGTACGGCGTTGAATGGGAGGTTATCCCCTGCGTTATCTTTCTGGGTCTGGGGGCTATGACCGACTTCTCGCCCCTGATTGCCAACCCCAAAACCCTGATCATCGGTGCCGGTGCCCAGCTGGGTGTGTTCGTTACCTATATCGGGGTTCTGTTCTTCGGCTTTACACTTAAAGAGGCCGCATCCGTGGGTATCATCGGCGGGGCCGATGGTCCTACCACCATTTATCTCACGGCAAAGCTGGCACCCCATCTCCTGGGTGCCAATGCCCTGGCAGCCTATTCCTACATGGCCATGGTGCCCCTGATCCAGCCCCCCATCATGCGCTGGCTGACCACGCCCGCACAGCGGAAAATCCGCATGCGGCAGCTCAGGCCCGTATCCACCCGGGAAAAAATCCTGTTCCCCCTTATCGCTTCGGTCCTGATCATCATCATGGTCCCGGCAGTGGCGCCGCTCATGGGCATGTTCATGTTCGGCAACTTCATGCGGGAGTGCGGACAAGTCAAGCGCCTGGCCGACACGGCCCAGAATGCCCTGATGAATATCGTCACGGTGTTTCTGGGACTGTCCGTGGGGGCCACCATGTCGGCGGAAAAGTTTTTGACCCTGAAACCCCTGCTGATCTTCAGCTTCGGCCTCCTGGATTTTGTGATCTGCACCATTGGAGGAATCCTTACCGTGCATATCATGAACCTGTTCATCAAGGAGAAGATGAATCCCCTCATCGGTTCGGCCGGGGTGTCCGCGGTTCCCATGTCCGCCAGGGTCTCCCATGCGGAAGGGCTCAAGGCGGATCCGGATAACTGGCTCATCATGCACGCCATGGGGCCCAACCTGGCCGGTGTTATCGGATCCGCATCGGCTGCCGGCATGTTCATTGCCATGTTCCAGTAGGAGGAGCCATGAGACGTAATCTTACAAACAAAATGGGATTCTGGCTTGTCCTGGCAGGTGTGATTCTGGCAGGGTGCCAACTGGGCTTTGCCTCGGAATCCACCTTCAGCACAACGGAAAAACCTGTGGCCGTTATTACCAGGACCGGTGACCAGTTCACGGCAAAACTCATCCCCAGGGCCAAGAGCACCAGCATATCCATTGCCTTTAAAACAACGGGACAGGGCACTCTGTCCGACGTGAAGGGTGTGGATTTCGATACGGTGGCCCGGCCTGAAGTGGATGTGAAGAACTTCAAATCCGAGGCCTTTGAGATCCAGGTGACTGACCTTCCTCCAGGCGGGGAGTCAACCGTTTCCCTGACATCGGATTTTTTTACCTCATCGACCCTGTTTTATGTGTTTAACCCCACCCTGGATAAACCCTGGCAAAGCGACGTCCAGGTGATGAACCAGGCAGGGGAGGGCAAAATCCGGGAGCTTGCCATTACCGTGAAGGACGGCGGTCCCCTGGATGCCGATGGAGCGGCCGACGGCCGGATCAAACTCATGGGCGGTCCCCGGGATTCTTTCTGGGGGTATGCCCTCGGGACCCTGTTCATCCGGTTCTTCGGGATATTCATTGTCCTTACCATCCTCATGGTGGGGATGATTATTTCTGGTTTGATATTTAACAGTATCGACAGGGCAAAGGAGCGCAAGGATGCAGAGGCAAGGGAAGAATCAACCCTGAAGGCTAAAGCCCTTGAGTCCTCTATGAACGTCACGCCCCAGCCGGCTCCTGACGCTGATGCCATGGAAGATGCCGGAGCCGATTCTGAGTCTCCTGCCGGTTACACATCCCAGGACGTTTCTGAGGAGATTGTGGCAGCCATTGCCCTGGCCCTGCACCTGCACTCAGGCCAGGGAAAACCCTCTGCGGGATTTTCTGCAACGCCGCAAGCGGCCTCCCCGGAGGCCCCGGCCGGCAATGCCTGGGCCAGTGACGGCAGACAGAGGATCATGGACGGCCGGACCTGGGCCTTCAGGGGCCATAACCGATAGTAACAGACAAAGGAAAAACAACGATGCAATACCATCTTAAAATAGGAACCCGGAACTATACCGTGGAGGTGGGCGGGATCAACGCCGGTTCTGCACAGGTATCGGTGGACTCGATCGTTTATGATGTTGAAATCAAGACAGGTGACTCCCCGGCTTCCCTGCCGGGAGCTGTTGTGAGAAGAGCCGTTCCGTCAAGGCCTGCAGCTCCGCCTGTGCCCAGTTCAAGGCCGGTCAGGAAACCTGCGGCCCCTTCAGCGACGGCCCGGCCTGAGCCCGCAGGCTCCAGGACCGATACGGCCTCGGAACCGGGTTCGGTCCTTGCCCCCATTCCAGGTCTGATTCTGGAAATCAAGGTGGCTGTGGGGGATGCGGTGGCCGTCGGTCAGATAGTTGCCACCATGGAAGCCATGAAAATGGAAAACAACCTGACCTCGCGCGCCTCAGGCAAGGTGACCAAAATTCTTGCCCAGAAAGGGTCTGAAGTGGCCACCGGTGATGTGATCATGACCATCGGTTAACACTTCTGCCATGCAAGTCTGTCCATCCCCATCTGTCCGGACGCGGATGGACAGACTATTCAAATCTCACTTGAAGGCCGGCTTGGTCAATGCCCGTTGCCGGTGCCCGGTTCACGGCCGATGATGGGTATTCGCGCCGGCTCCATTCTGATGGATACCCGGTCATGCCAGCCTGCAAAATCCCCGTCAATCTGGACGGGAATGGGGCTGGATTCGGTGATGGTCACGTCCCGGCCCTTGAGGTAAACAACACCGGGAATGCGGGTTATCCGGCTCAACACTCCTGCTGCCAAGCATTGGGCCAGAAACAGGGGCGAGGCCTTGGGGAGCAGGATCACATCAAGGCTGCCGGATGCAATGTCCGCATCAAATGCCATATCAAACAGGCCCGCGTAATTTTTCACATTGCTTACCAGGACCATGGCTCCTGATACGGAAACCTGATTGTCTACTTTAACGTTAAATTTCTGTTGTCCTGCCCTGAAGGCTGTGAGCATGGGCAGGACGTAACTCAGGTTGGTGACCCGGCCTTTGCGCCTTGATTTCAACGCTTCGGTCACCCGGGCATCGAACCCGGCTCCGGCTACCATGACAAACGGCTTTTCGTTCATGAACCCGAGATCCGCCATAATGATCCGGCCGCTTTCCACCAGAATAGCGGTCTCAGAGACTGTCCTGGGCAACCCCAGGTCCCTGGCCAAGAGATTGGCGTTGCCTGATGGCAGTTGGAGCAGGGGGACGCACCTGCTTTGGACCATGCCGCTGACGATTTCGTTCAGGGTGCCATCCCCACCCACGGCGATAATTCTGTCAATGTCGTTTTCAAGGGCTGCCACGCGGGACTTTCCATGACCGGCGTATCGGGTCAGGCAGGGCTCCACCTGGTGCCCCCTGGCGTTAAGGATCCGGGTGAGGGCCTTGATTTTTTCAGCAGCATGGCCGCCGCTGGCGATGGGGTTTCCGATGATGAGGATCTTCATTGTCCCTGCCGATGTTTTCAGTATTATGACTCCATGATCTCTACCAGGCAGTGCCCATCTTGTAAAGACCGGGCTGCATAATTTGAGGGATGGGGAAGCCGGACAAGGGCACATTGCCTTCCCAACGGACTGCCGAGCCGGGTTAGTTCCAGTTCCCGGGTAACTGAAAGAACACGATCCTGGGTCATGGTATGGTTTTCCTTGCCTGGTTGACAGCAATCAAGTACAACGTCAGGATTGTTACAATCAATAAGGTGCGCGGTACTGTTGGACCGGGCCGGGAAAATAAGGGATGCAACAGGGGAGAAACCGTGATGATGGATTACGGCATTCAGGGGGCGCTTCTGGGACTTTATGCCGGACTTTCCCCCGGTCCGCTGCTGACCCTGGTAATTTCCGAAACCCTGGAGCGGGGTTTCAGGGCAGGACTCATGGTTGCCCTGGCGCCCATTGCCACCGACACCCTGATCATTACGGCCATCATCGTGGTCCTGTCCAGGATTCCCGGGACAGACACCGTTCTGGGAGCACTTGGGGTTCTGGGAGGATGTGTGCTCTGTCACATGGGCTTTAAGAGCCTGCTGGCCAGGGACGCCGACGTATGCATGGATACAGGCAGCAATACCGGGTCGCTGAAGCGCGGTATCCTGGTGAACCTTCTGAATCCCAACCCCTACCTGTTCTGGCTCAGCATCGGGGTGCCCATTGTCCTGAAGGCCTGGGGCAGCGGTGCCGGTGATGCCTGCCTGTTTATCGGGGGGTTTTATACCCTGCTGGTGGGCTCAAAGATCGTCCTGGCCCTGGTTGTTGGAAAGTACAGGAGTTTTCTCAAGGGCCGGGCCTACCGGGTGGTGATACGGGGGCTTGGGCTGATGCTGATCGGATTCGCCGGTATTCTTCTCAGGGACGGCTTGAAACTATTGGGTTTCCTCTGAGACCAGGGACCTGCCTTCCATGGACGGTTGGGAAAGGAAACGTTTCCCTGAGTGAACAGTATTTTGGGTTGACTTTAACCGGTTTTTTATTGCATCATCAACCGATTTGAGGACATCAATATTACGAAACCGTTAGGAGGAAGCATGAAACTGTTAAAAATTGATCACCTGGGAATCGCGGTCAACAGCATAGATGACGGCAAGAACTTCTGGACCGATGTCCTGGGCCTGGACTTTGCCGGCAAGGAGACCGTGGAAACCCAGAAGGTCACCACGGCTTTTTTCCCGGTGGGTGAGAGCGAGGTTGAACTTCTGGAATCAACGTCTCCTGACGGACCGGTGGCCAAGTATATCGAAAAAAAAGGAGAGGGGATACAGCATATTGCCTTCCGGGTTGAGAATATTGAAGAAGCCCTCCAGGAACTCAAGGACAAGGGGGTCCGTCTCATCGACGAGAAACCAAGGATCGGAGCGGGAGGGGCAAAGATCGCCTTTCTCCATCCCAAGGCCACGGCCGGAGTACTGGTGGAGCTGTGCCAGAGAGACTGATCGCATCTCTTTGTGGGAAATGAGGCGGCGTCTTAACGTTAACCCAAGGATGACCTTTCGGGGATGGTACCCGGTGCGGTGATCCCGGAGGATAAGGAACAGATCATGACACAAAAGCCGGATTTAAGCAGCTGGAAAGCACTTGCTGAAAAGGAAATGCGGGGGAAACCCCTTGATTCTCTGACCAAGGACACGCCTGAGGGAATCGCCATCAAACCGCTCTACACCGCAGAGGATCTCAAGAGTGTGGAGTTCGTTGACGCCATGCCCGGGTTTGCGCCCTATGTGCGGGGGGTCAAGGCCACCATGTATGCGGGCAGGCCCTGGACCATCCGCCAGTATGCCGGGTTTTCCACGGCAAAGGCATCCAACGAGTTTTACCGGAAGAATCTGGCCGGGGGCCAGAAAGGGCTGTCCGTGGCATTTGACCTGGCCACCCACCGGGGGTATGACTCCGACCATCCCAGGGTTTCGGGCGATGTGGGAAAGGCCGGAGTGGCCATTGATTCCGTGGAAGACATGAAGATCCTGTTTGACCAGATTCCCCTGGACGAGATGTCCGTGTCCATGACCATGAACGGCGCTGTTCTGCCCATCCTGGCCGGCTACATTGTTGCTGCCGAAGAACAGGGTGTTCCCCAGGCCAAGCTCAGCGGCACCATCCAGAACGACATCCTCAAGGAGTACCTGACCCGCAATACCTATATTTATCCTCCGGAACCCTCCATGAGGATCATCTCCGACATCATCGGTTACTGCTCGGAGCACATGCCCAAATTCAATACGGTCAGCATCAGCGGCTACCACATGATGGAAGCCGGGGCCGATTCCGTGCTCCAGACCGCCTTTACCCTGGCCGACGGGCTGGAATATGTCAAGGCCGCCATTGCCGCAGGGCTCGACATTGACACCTTTGGACCGCGTCTGTCTTTTTTCTTCGGCATCGGCATGAACTTTTTTATGGATATCGCCATGCTCAGGGCGGCCCGGTTTCTGTGGGCCGAACTCATGGCCCAGTTCAATCCCAAAAAGGCCGAGTCCTCCATGCTCAGGACCCACTGCCAGACATCCGGGTGGAGCCTGACCATGCAGGATCCCTACAACAACATCATCCGGACCACCTTGGAATGCATGTCCGCGGTTCTCGGAGGCACCCAGTCCCTGCACACCAACTCCTTTGACGAAGCCGTGGGCCTTCCCACGGAAACTTCGGCCAGGATTTCCAGGAACACCCAGATCATCGTCCAGGAAGAGTCCCAGGTCTGCCGGGTGGTGGATCCCCTGGGCGGCTCCTATTATGTGGAATCCCTGACCCAGAATATCGTGGATGAGGCCAGAAAAATACTCAATGAGATCAAAGATCTGGGTGGGATGGCCCGGGCCATTGAAACAGGCATGCCCAAGATGCGCGTCGAAGAGGCTGCCGCCCGCCGCCAGGCCAGGATCGACCAGGGTAAGGACGTTATCGTGGGCGTGAACAAGTATCAGCTGGCCAACGAACCGCCCATGGAGGTCCTGGAGGTTTCCGATGATGTGCGGATCGAGCAGATCGAGCGGCTCAAGGCCATCCGGGAAAGGCGGGACGCCTCAGCTGTCAAAAAAGCCCTGGACGGGGTGACCCAGGCTGCCAGGGACGGCGGTAACCTCCTGGCTGCCTGTATTCCTGCTGTCAGGGCCAGGGCCACGGTGGGCGAAATATCCGATGCCATGGAAGCGGTCTTTTCACGGTTCGTGGCCACAACCCAGTGCATTTCCGGTGTGTATGCTGCTGAATACAAGGATTCGGAGATCATGGCATCCCTGCGTAAACGCACCGCCGACTTTGAGAAAAAAACAGGACGCAGGCCCAGGATCCTGGTTACCAAGATGGGACAGGACGGCCATGACCGGGGAATAAAGGTCATTGCCACGGCCTATGCGGACTTCGGGTTTGACGTTGACATTTCCCCCATGTTCCAGACCCCGGAAGAGGCAGCCCGCATGGCCGTTGAAAACGATGTCCATGTGGTGGGCGTTTCCAGTCTGGCAGCCGGTCACAAGACCCTGGTCCCGGCACTGGTTGCGGCCTTGAAAAAAGAAGGCGCCGACGATATCAAGGTGGTTGTGGGAGGCATCATCCCTCCCGGGGATTACGATATGCTCCGTGCTGCCGGTGCTGTTGAAATTTTCGGGCCCGGGACCGTGGTCACCGATTCCGCCAACCGGACCCTGAACGCCATTGGCGCGTGAGGTCCTTCCGTTGATTGGGACAGGGGCGGTCGAGGCGGCCATTGACGATTATGCCCAGGGGGTTCTCGAGGGGAAACGGCGCAGTATTGCCAAGGCCATCACCCTGGTGGAGAGCTCCCTGCCTGACCACAGGCGGCTTGCGGCCGGGCTCATGGAAAGACTTCTGCCCCACACCGGGAACGCCATCCGTCTGGGTATCACCGGGGTTCCGGGCGTGGGCAAGAGCACTTTTGTGGAAAACCTGGGTCTTTACCTGGCCGATCAGGGGCACCGGATAGCGGTCCTGGCCGTGGATCCGTCCAGCCGGCGCAGCGGCGGCTCCATTCTGGGGGACAAAACCCGGATGGAGAAACTGGCGGCCCACGACAACACGTTTATCCGTCCCTCTCCCTCGGGTGAAACCCTAGGCGGGGTAGCGTCCAAAACCCGGGAAACCATGCTGGTCTGCGAAGCCGCAGGTTTTGATGTGGTCATGGTCGAGACCGTCGGCGTTGGCCAGTCGGAAACCAGCGTTGCCACCATGGTGGATTTTTTTTTGGCCCTGATGATCACCGGTGCAGGAGATGAACTCCAGGGAATCAAGAAAGGGGTTCTGGAAGTTGCCGATGCCATTGCCATCAACAAGGCTGACGGTGACAACCTGAAACGTGCCCAGAAGGCCAGGCTGGAACTGGAGATCGCCATGCACCTTGTCAACCCGGATTCACCCACCTGGCGTCCCCCGGTGCTGACCTGCTCTTCGGTCATGAACCAGGGTACCCGGCCAGTGTGGGATACGGTGCTGGAGCACAGGAGGAAGATGAAGGCCACCGGCGAGTTCCATGAGCGCCGCCGGAAACAGGCCATGTCCTGGATGTGGACCCTGGTTGAGGAGGGACTTAAACTCAGGTTCAGGGAAAACCAGCGCATCGTCCAGATGATACCGGGCATTGCACGCCGGGTGGAAAAGGAGCTCATGAGCCCTAGGGCTGCGGCAGAGGAGCTGCTCGCATACTTATGAACCAAGGCCTTGGCCGGATATGGCCATGGCGCACCGTGATGCAGGGGACCTAAACAGGGATAGAGGATTGTTATGAAAATACATGAGTATCAGGCAAAAGAGCTGTTCAGGAAATATGGTATTCCTGTTCCTGAAGGCAAGGTTGTGTTTTCCAAATGGGAGGCCATTGACGCGGCCCGGGACCTGGGAGCCTATCCCGTGGTCATCAAGGCCCAGATCCATGCGGGCGGGCGGGGCAAAGGCGGCGGTGTGAAGCTCGCCTCTTCGGAAACCGAGGCTGCAGCCACGGCAGACAAGATTCTGGGCATGACCCTGGTCACCCACCAGACCGGTCCTGAAGGCCGGCTGGTGAAAAAGGTCCTGGTGGAAGCCGGCCAGCGTATAGCCAAAGAGTACTACCTGAGCCTGCTGGTGGACCGGGGCACTGCCTCCATCATGATCATGGCCAGCAGGGAAGGGGGCATGGACATCGAAGCGGTGGCCGAGAAAAGTCCGGAGAAAATTATCAAGGTCCAGGTCAACCCCCTTCTGGGTATCCAGGGCTACCATATCCGTGAGATCGGTTTCGGCCTGGGGCTGCCCGAAACGGCTTTGAAACAGTTCTCGGCAATGCTCCGCCAGCTCTATACCCTGTTTGTGGAAAAGGACTGCTCCCTGGTCGAGATCAACCCCCTGATTTTGACCGTTGATGACAAGGTCCTGGCCCTGGATGCCAAGGTAGACTTCGATTCCAATGCCATGTTCCGGCACAAGGACCTTCTCCTGTACCGGGATCTGGACGAGGAGGACCGTCTGGAAGTGGAAGCGTCCAAATACTATCTCAACTACATCAACCTGGACGGGAACGTGGGCAACATCGTCAACGGCGCCGGCCTTGCCATGGCCACCATGGATATTATCAAGAACGCAGGAGCCGAACCAGCCAACTTTATGGACGTGGGCGGCGGCGCCACGTCCTACATGGTGGAGAACGCCTTCAGGCTCATCCTCCAGGACGAAAAGGTCAAGGCGGTTCTGGTCAACATCTTCGGCGGAATTTTAAGATGTGATATCTTTGCTGAAGGCATTGTCACGGCAGCCAGAAAAACCGGCATCACCATTCCGGTGGTGGTTCGCATGGAAGGGACCAATGTGGAAGAGGGCAAAAAAATACTTGCCGATTCGGGGCTTAACTTTATCAATGCCGTGGATCTGAAGGATGCCGCAGCCAAGGTCGCGGCCGCCATCTGAAAGACCGGACAAGGAGTTCATTGTGAGTATATTTGTAAACAGGGAAACACGAGTCGTTGTTCAGGGAATCACCGGCAAGGAGGGACAGTTCCATACCCGGCAGTGCATTGAATACGGGACCCAGGTCGTGGCCGGGGTAACACCGGGCAAGGGCGGCCAGACCATGGACGCGGTGCCGGTGTTCAATACGGTCAAGGATGCCGTCAGGGCAACCAGGGCCAATGCCAGCATGATTTTTGTGCCCCCGCCTTTTTGTGCCGATGCCATCATGGAAGCTGCTGAAGCCGGTGTGGAACTCATCGTTGCCATAACCGAAGGCATTCCCGTGCTGGACATGCTGAAGGTGAAGAATTTCCTGGCCACCCGGACCTGCCGGCTTATCGGACCCAACTGTCCGGGGATCATCACCCCGGGTGAGTGCAAGATCGGCATCATGCCCGGACGCATACACAAACCCGGAGGTCCGGTGGGGGTGGTGTCCCGATCCGGAACTTTGACCTACGAGGTTGTGGATCAGCTCACCAAGCTGGGGATAGGCCAGACCACCTGCATCGGCATCGGCGGAGATCCCGTAAACGGAACCAATTTCATCGATTGTCTCCAGGCCTTCCAGGCTGACCGGCGCACCGAGGGGATCGTCATGGTCGGGGAGATCGGCGGCAGCGCGGAAGAAGAGGCTGCAGCCTATATCAAGTCCAATGTCACCAAACCGGTGGTCGGCTTCATTGCCGGGCTCACAGCACCGCCGGGCAGGCGCATGGGGCATGCCGGGGCCATCATTTCCGGCAGCAGCGGTACGGCCCAGGCCAAGGTGGCAGCCCTGAAAGCCAATGGCGTTCACGTGTGCCAAAATCTCGGCGAAATCGGGGAAATGTGCAGTAAGGTGTTTTAATCCGGCCATGACACTCAAGGAGGATCCATGGAAAGTTTGATCGTTAACGACAGAATAAGAAAGAGCAGGATTCCCGCCAGGCTGGATCTCGCCCAGAGCGGGACAGGACTTGTCCTGGGCCTGTTCATGTGGGTACACATGTTCCTGGTAGCCAGTATCCTGCTTGGCAAGGGATCGTTCAATTTCGTGGCAAAAACCATGGAACTGTCGTTCCTGTCCAGTACCGGAGAAGGGTATCCCTCGGCGGTTTTTTTCGCAGTGCTCGGAGTTTTTTCCCTCTTTATCATCCACGCAGCCCTGGGGGTGAGGAAATTTCCCATCTCCTTCAGACAGAACGCCATCATGATAAACCAGATGGGCATCCTGAACCATGAGGACACAAGACTGTGGTATGTCCAGGTCGTCACGGGATTTCTCATGTTTTTTTTGGGATCTGTTCACCTGTACGTGATGCTGACCCACCCTGGTCAGATAGATCCCTACCTGTCCGCGGACCGTTTCATAACCTCTGGAATGTGGCCCCTGTACCTGGTGCTCCTGGTTGCGGTTGAACTTCACGGCACCATCGGTCTTTACCGTCTGTGCATGAAATGGGGATGGCTGTCCGGCAGGGACGCCAGGGCATCGCGGAAAAAACTCAAACGCCTGAAAGAGAGAATCACCATCTTTTTCCTGACCCTGGGCGCCCTTGCCTTCCTGGTGTTCGTGGTCATCGGCATCGGACACAGGGACCGCGCAGGTCAGCCCTATGTCCCCCGCCATTCCCAGGCAGTAAAGGTTCAGGAAGCTGAACAGCAGTCAAACCATGCTCCTGCTGACACATCAGAGAAGCACGCCGCTGAGGAAAAACCGGAACCGGCTGGTCATACGGCGCCGGCCCAGGAAGCAGCGGCACCGGCCCAGGAAGCAGCGGCACCGGCCCAGGAAGCAGCGGCACCGGCCCAGGAAACAGCGGCACCGGCCCACGAAGCTGCGGTCCATGGGGAAGCCGTTAAGGCAGAAACTCCGGCAGGCGAAGCTCATCCCGCGGCTGAAACCATATCCCATGGGGAGGGTGCAAAGGCCGAGGGTCACCCGGCAGAGAAAAATACTGAAGAGGGTGCAGAACATGGGGACGCGACACAACAACACAAGGAGTAAATGATGAAAGTCATCTATACGGATTCACTGGTTATCGGTGGCGGCCTGGCTGGGCTTCGAATCGCCATCGCATCCATGCAGCGGGGTTATGACACAATCGTTTTGTCCCTCATGCCGGCCAAACGGTCCCATTCGGCAGCAGCCCAGGGCGGCATGCAGGCCAGTCTGGGTGCCAGCATCAAAGGGGACGGGGACAACGAAGATATCCATTTTGAGGACACGGTCAAGGGAAGTGACTGGGGATGCGACCAGGATGTGGCCCGCATGTTCGTCAACACGGCGCCCAAGGCCATCCGGCAGCTGACAGCCTGGGGTGTTCCCTGGAGCCGGGTACGAAAAGGCGACCGTGAGGTCATCATCAACGGCAAAAAGGTTACCATCACCGAGAAGAACGAGGCCCATGGCCTGATCACCTCCCGGGACTTCGGCGGCACCAAGAAATGGCGGACCTGTTTCACCTCGGACGGGACCGGCCACACCATGCTCTACGCCATGGACAACAAGGCCATCCAGCTGGGCATCCAGGTTCACGAGCGCAAGGAAGCC
>JAZDGN010000147.1:0-43974 GCA_043806875.1 Pseudomonadota bacterium | reverse complement strand
TCCGAGGATCTTGAGACTTCCCGCAAAGGCATTTTTGCCCTGGGAGGTGCGGTCAGCCCGTCATACATGGAGATTGCAAGGGACGGCTCCATCCGGGAAAAGAAGCACTCCAACCTGATCTATACGGCGGTCAGGGATGCCACCGTTGTCATGGAGAAAATCCTCAGAAAATAGTGGAAAGAACCGGCAACGCCAAAGCGATCGAATACAAAATTCAAACAGATTCTATCGCCCTGGCAACACGGCGACCGGATCCCCAACAAGGATCTCCCCGCCCTGGATGACCCGGGCAAAAACCCCTTCCCTGGGCATGATACAGTCGCCTGCCCTGTAGAACACGGCGCATTTCTTGTGGCACTCCTTGCCGATCTGGGTGACTTCCACTTCGCATGTATCACCCAGGCGGACCCGGGCCCCCACGGGCAGGCTTTTCCAGTCAATACCCTCCGTGGCCACGTTCTCGGCAAAATCGCCAAAGGAAACGTCCAGGCCCCTGGCTTTTCCCAGTTCAATGGCCTCTGCTGCAAGGAAACTGACCTGACGATGCCAGGCTCCGGCGTGGGCGTCGCCCTCAAGACCGTGGTCCTTGATCAATATTGCCCTGTTCACCCGGGTCTTGGGCGTGCCCTTGGACCGGCTGACGGCAATGGATACGATTCTCATTCTCGATTCTCCCTGTGCTGGTTTCCGATCATGAATACACCGTAGGTGGCCAGCAGGTTAGGCATAAATGACACGATCCGGCCTTCCCGGTGATGGTCCCGGGTGTTGATGGCTGCTTCCCGGATAATGGCAAAGCCGGTCTGTCTGGCAAAGGTCCTGAAGTCCAGAATGCTCAGAACCCGGATATTGGGCGTATCATACCACTGGAAGGGAAGCTCCCGGGTAACCGGGACATGACCGGAAAACAGGAGCTGAGTCCTGATCCGCCAGTGGCTGAAATTGGGGAAGCTGACGATTCCCATGCGCGCCACCCTGAGCATGGACCGGATCAGGTCCACGGGTTCATACACCTGCTGCAGGGTCTGGGACAGGATGGCATAGTCAAAGGCGTTGTCCGGGTAATCATCTATTTCGGTGTTTATATCTCCCTGGAGCACTGAAATACCCTTCTCGATGCAGGCGGCAACCCTGTCTTCCACGATTTCGATGCCGGTTTCCCGAACTTGTTTGTGATTTTTCAGATAATGGAGGATATCCCCCTCGCCGCAGCCCAGGCCCAGCACCCGGGATCCGGGCTCGATCCAGGAGGCGATGAGCCTGAGGTCAAAGCGCATGAGCTCGAGCTGTGGAGCAACGGCGTTAGTTTCCATTGGAAACGCTCCTTAAAAAGCCACGGATCAGGTTATCGAGACGGGTTCCGGGCAGGAGAAAAGCATCGTGTCCCCACTGGGAGTCGATCTCACAGAAGCTTACGTCCAAGCCGTTCTTTTTCATGGCCTTGACCATCTCCCTGGACTGGTAGGTGGGATAAAGCCAGTCCGAGGTATAGGAGGCCACCAGGAAGCGGGCCCTGACCCTGGAAAAGGCCTTGACCAGAGATCCGGCCCCATGATCACGGGCCAGGTCGAAATAGTCGGCAGCCTTGGTGATGTACAAAAAGGAATTGGCATCAAAGCGGTCCACAAACTTTTTCCCCTGGTACTGGAGATAGCTCTCCACCTGAAAATCACCGCCGAATTCAAAGGACAGGGCACTCCGGTTCTGAAGCTTCCTGCCGAATTTCAGCCGCATGGCCTCGTCGGAAAGGTAGGTGATGTGGCCGATCATCCGGGCAACAGCCAGACCCATGTCAGGCTTTTTCCCGGAATAATAGTCACCCTGATTCCAGTTGGGGTCTGCCATGATGGCCTGGCGGGCAACCTCGTTAAAGGCAATGGCCAGGGCCGAATGGCGCGGGGTGGTTGCCAGGGGGATGGCAGCCCTTACCCTGTCCGGATAACGGACACACCACTCCAGCACCTGCATGCCGCCCACAGACCCGCCGGCAACAGCCAGGAGGCGGTCAATGCCCAGGTGGTCCAGGAGGGCCTTCTGGGCCTTGACCATGTCGCCGATGGTGACCATGGGAAACCGGCAGCCGTATTCATGCCCTGTCTCAGGATTGATGGCCCAGGGCCCCGTGGATCCCATGCAGGAGCCCAGGATATTACTGCAAATGACAAAATACCGGTCCGTATCAATGCCCTTTCCAGGTCCCACCATCATGTCCCACCATCCGGGTTTGGGGTCATCGGCACGGTAGTACCCGGCCACATGGGAATCCCCGGACAGGGCATGCACGATCAGGATGGCATTGGACTTGTCCGCGTTCAGGGTGCCGCAGGTCTCATAGGCGAGGGTGTAGGGCGTCAAACTTGCACCGCTGTCCAGGACAAGGGTATCCCCGGGCTGGGAAAAGGTAATGTACTCCCTGCTGACAAGGCCGACGGTTGCACCGGCGGCATCGGATTCACTGTACTCGCTCATGGGTCAGATCGCTCCAAGGGCCTGGTCCAGATCCTGGCAGATGTCCTGCCAGGCTTCAATTCCAACGGACAGACGGATCATATCCGCAGTAATGCCATGCTCCTTGCGGGCCGGTTCCTCAAATGCAACATACTGGGTCGACCAGGGATGAATGACCAGGGTCTTGCAATCCCCCAGGTTGGCCAGGTGACAGACCAGTTTAAGCCGGTTGATAAACCGGAAGCAGGCTTCCTGGTCCCCGAGCCCGAAGGTCAGCATACCCCCGTACCCCTTGCCCTGGAACTGTCGGGTTGCAGTGCCAAACCCCGGATGATCCTCAAAGCCCGGATAGTTTACCCACCGGACCGCAGAGTGCTCCCTGAGGAATCGGGCTACCTTCATGGCATTGGCCATGTGGCGTTCCATCCTCAAGGCCAGGGTGTCCAGTCCCAGAAAGGTGAGAAAGGAATGGAAGGGCGCCTGGGTGGTCCCGAAGTTGATATGGTGCTCCCGCCATACCCTGTCCAGAAAAGCCAGATCCCCTTTTCTTTCCACAAAGGGAGCAAAATCCGGGAACCGGGAACCGGTCCAGTCAAAGGTACCGCCGTCTATGACCACGCCTCCTGTTGCAGCGCCGTGACCGCCAAAGTACTTGGTGGTGGAATGGACCACCACATCGGCCCCACAGACCAGGGGTTGAAAGAGCCACGGGCTTGCCAGGGTATTGTCCACCACCAGGGGAAGGCCATGGTCATGGGCCGCACCGGCAACGGCGGCCACATCCGGGATATCCATCCCCGGATTACCGATGGTTTCCAGGTAAACAAACCGTGTCCTTTCCGTGACAGCCCGGACCACGCTGCCAGGGTCATTGGCGTCCACCAGGTTTGCGGTGATGCCGTACTTTTTAAAGATCCGGGTAAACAAAAGGAAGGTGGACATGAACAGGGACCTGCTGCTGACAAACTCATCTCCTGCCCTGAGCAGGGCCATGCAGGCATTGGTGATGGCTGCCATGCCCGACGACATCACAACCGCACCTGCCCCGGATTCCAGGGAAGCCAGCTTCTGCTCCAGGGCCTGGTTCGTGGGATTGCTGAGCCGCATGTAGATGTGGTCGCCTGTCTTTCCGGCAAAGGTCCGGCTCAGGCTTTCGGCCGTTGGGTGCAGGTGGGACGCTGTCTGGAAAATGGGTGGAAGGGTGGCTCCTTCCCAGTCCGGGTTATGGATTCCATCATGAATCACCCGGGTCTCAAAACGGTAACCGGTATTGTCTGCCATGGTCTGCCCCCTTGATTATTTTGATGTCCACTGTCTATCGATCCTGCCTGTGCCCGTTAAATAAAATCCCCATCCCGGGCAGGCGGAAAGATCACTAAGTATCACATTGTGGCATTAATTTGTCAACTAAAAACACCATCCCCCTTCAGGGGCAACACGTGCAGATGGTATTCGCACCTTGCAAACGAATAGCGCCTGGCAGGTTTTTCCGGTGATTGATAAAGAAGTTCGCCGATAATGGTTGTCAGGAACAAGCCTTGTCGGATATTGCGGCAGCAGAGCTCAGGCGGATTGCCACTCTCACCGGGACGTCAAGGGTCAAAGGCGATCAGAATTGCTGCCCTGACGGGCGTTAAAAAGCATAAACTGTCTGAGGACCAACTGGACCGGAGTTTTTGGGCTTTAGCCCGTCAGGGCAGCAATTGAGCCGACGCCCTGGTCCCGGGAGAGGGGGGCTACAGGAGCGGAAAAGGAAGACTAGCAGGGCGCAAACCCAGGATTCATAAAACCGGTTGAGATTCCGCGCGTCTCAGGTTCGTTTTGATAAGACTCTTCACAGTAATGGCGTCCAGACAATCGAACATGGCTTTGCTGGCTTCGATCCAGATCCACCGGGACAGGCATTCCCCGGCCTTGTTGCCGACTCCGCACAGGGGCTGGACTTCTT
The DNA here is from genome assembly GCA_043806875.1 of Pseudomonadota bacterium. Lineage (GTDB taxonomy): Bacteria > Desulfobacterota > Desulfobacteria > Desulfobacterales > Desulfobacteraceae > JAZDGN01. The sequence goes on along the minus strand of JAZDGN010000147.1, from coordinate 39,578 downwards.
CAGCGCACTCGGTGATGGCCGTGGTTCCCTCCAGGGTCCTGACAATATCCCCCACACTGATCTCTGCCGGATCCTTTGCAAGCCTGTGGCCGCCGAAGGGTCCCCGCTGGCTGGTGACGAATCCGTCTTTTTTCAGTTTGGCGATGAGCTGCTCAAGATACTTGAGCGAAATATTCTGGCGTTTTGATACGTCGCTCAAGGGCACTGGCCCTTCCTGACCATAGACGGCCAGATCAAGGATAAGCCTAGTGCCGTACCTGCTTTTTGTGGTAAGCCGCATAGTTTCCAATTCCGTCAAGGGTTCAGGATGTCCTTAGAGTACAGCAGGAACCGCGAAGTCTCAATATAATTTTTCATTTTCCACCCGGATCATGAAAAACAAATCAGAAAGTGCAAAATTCGTTCTGCAGGGTGCATCCGCTTTTCAATTCCAATTATGCCGCACAGATGGTACAACTTACCGGACAGAAACCGTGACTTCACGGAAAGATTTCGAGGTTTTTTTAAGGAGGAGAAATTCCATGAATTTTCCAGCACTGTTTAATGACACCTGGGAACAGTCCAGGCAGAACATCCTTCCCCTGCTGATCAACACCCTGATTCTTCTGGCTGTGAGCCTGATAAGTTTCGGTATCCTTGCACCGGTGGCCATGGCCGGGTACTGCAGCTCCATCCATCGCATGGTCAAGGACGGCAGGGAGCCCCAGGCCGCAGACCTGTTCTGTGAAATGCGACTGTTCATCCCCCTGGCTGTTTTCGGGCTTGCAACCCTGCTGACTGTCCTTTTCGGGATAATGTTCTTTGTCCTTCCCGGGATCATCGTGATATTTGCTTTGAGCTTCACATGCCTTTACATGATCCCCCTCATGGTGGATAAACGCCTGGGGATAGTGGATGCCGTGAAAGAAAGTTTTGCCATGGCCAGGCGCGGGCCGGTCATGGATCACATCCTGACCATCCTCATCATCATAGGAGCCCAGATCGTCGGAGGATCGTTCCTCCTGGGCACACTGGTCACAACACCTCTGACAACGGTGTTCCTGATGAACGTGTACGAGTATAAACTGGACCACGACTTTTTATGATGAACTCTTGTGACTGCTATCTCTTTGACTGGGGTAATACCCTGATGAAGGACTTTCCCGGCCAAAAAGGTCCCATGTGCACCTGGCCCCGGGTTGAGGCGGTGGATGGGGCCCGATTCTGCCTGTCGGAACTGAGCCGGAAAGCTCCCTGCTGCCTGGCAACCAATGCAAGGGACTCTTCCCGGAGCCAGATACGTTTGGCCCTGGAACAGGCTGGCCTGTCGGCATTCATCAGTGAGATCTACTGTTTTCAGACCCTGGGCATGGCCAAACCATCCCCGGACTTTTTTAAAGAGATCATCCGGCTCCGGGGTTGTGATCCCGGACGCGTGATCATGATCGGCGACAGCCTGGATACCGATGTCCGGGCAGCGATTGCAGCCGGGCTCAAGGCGGTATGGTTCAACAGGGAAGGAATGCCTGTACCAGATGGGATTACGGCCGTTTCCAGCCTCAGGGAACTGCCCGGTATTCACATCGAACGCCCTGCCGCCCCCCCGTATGGTGAGAACAAGGCATGACACTTAAATTAGGAGAAGAATCATGATCACTGTATTGGGCATCTGCGGAAGCCCTGTCAAGGACTCCAACACCGAACGCCTCCTGACCCATGCGCTGGATTCAGTGCATTCAGAGGATGTGGCCTGCAGCATGGTCACCCTTCATTCCAAAACCATCCAGGATTGCCGCCAGTGCAACTGGTGTATGGGCAAACAGACTCCCGGGAGGTTTTGCACCCTTGACGATGACATGGATACCATCTTCGGACAGGTTGCCGATGCCCACGCAGTTATGATCGCTTCCCCTGTTTATCTGGGACGGATGTCAGGGCTGACGGCGTCCCTGCTTGACAGGCTCAGAAGCATCCACTACGGGAATCTGATGCCCGGTGGAATGAAGCATAAAATTGGGGCGGCGCTGGCCGTGGGATGGTACCGGAACTCAGGCATTGAAACAACCCTGACCAGTATTCACTGGGCGTTTCTGACATACCAGATGCTCATTGCCGTACCCGGCTCAATGTCCACCTTCGGCGGCTCTGGCCTGAGCAGTCTCCAGGGAACAGGCGCCTGCGATCCCAAGGACCGGCATCAGGTGCTCAAGGACGAGTACGGCATGAAAACAGCAAAAAACACAGCAAGGAGCATGGTTGAGCTGGCCCGCATCATCCAGGCCGGGAAACCGCAATGACCAAATCACCGCCCTTTTCCCGGAAACCGGAGGCCGTTGAATACGGCAGCCCTGACCATCCCTTTGAGGGCTTCCTGTTCCGGACACCGGAACCACCAGATCCTGAACACCGTGTTGTGCTGTTTCACGAATACATGGGCATGGAACAGCACCTCCTGGATAAAGCACAAAGTCTTGCAGGTCACGGATTCACGGTTGTTGTGGCAGATTTGTACGGGAAAGGCATAAGGCCTGAAACCCATGACCAGGCCCATGGCCATTACAGGAACCTGAAAACCAACAGGATTGAATTAAGGCGCCGGGCTCTTATGGCAGTTGAGCAGGCCCGTCAATACCCATGGGAAGGACGGACTCAGCTTGTCTCGGTTCTCGGATTCTCCATGGGCGGATGCGCAGCCCTGGAGGTGGCCAGATCCGGCATTGACCTGAACCTGGCCATCTCTGTCTATGGTTACCTGGACTCACCGGAGCCTGACCCTAACCGGGCCATCATGGCTGATCTCCTCGTTTTCCATGGGCTCAGGGACGCCATCGTCCCTATAAAAGACCTGATATCCTTTGTATCATCAGCATCCGCAATGCCCTGCCGGTGTGAAATCATCACTTATTCAAATGCCGGCCATGGATTCTGCAACCCATCGGTCATCCCGGATCCGGTTCTGGGAAACCGGTACGACCCGATAATGCACCAGCGGACCTGGAACCACATTCTCGCGCGTCTGGCCGAAGTGACGAAGGACTTATCCCGAGCACAGAAACCAAAACCGCAGAGGATCCGGCGATAACCATGGATAAAACCCTTTACGCCTATAATAAAAATGCCCGCAGATATGCCGATAAGTTCATGGGCTACCCGTCCTACAGAAGGATCCTTGAGCAGTTTGCGGACGCTTACATAAACCCGGGCGCATCGGTGCTCGACATCGGTTGCGGTCCGGGCCACAATGCCAGGCTGATCCTCGACAGAATCCCCCGGACCAGCGTAACCGGAATCGACCTATCAGAGTCCATGCTCGCCATTGCAAAACCCCTTGTCCCTGAAGATGATCAGACTTACCCATGGAGCTTTTTTGAAATTGTGCCTGACTTTTTTGTGGAGGATGGGACCTGGGTCACGACCCTGTCTCAGCCATGGGCAGGCCGGGCTTTTCCGGGATGGGACTTAAACCGCCCCGGCACTTGAGTCCTCTTCACGGACGCGGGCTCCGGCTGACAGTGTGCGGCCCCGGCCTGAAGCCCAAAAACTCGGCCTGCGTCCTCAGACAGTTTGGGCTTCTTGACGCCCGCGGCCGGCCCCCTGCTTAACCGCCTCTGCCCGCAACGTCCTGTAAGAGGACTAAGCACCGGGCCTCTTATGTCGGCCCCCCCTGATTGCGTTTTTCCTTTTAGAGATGCCCACCCCATCCAGATGAAGCAATTCCTGAGTTGTGAGATGCAGAGCCTGAATCCGACTTCGGGGCGGGGCAGATCCGTGTGCACTTTTCGAGCGAATCTTGGCTGCGGAAATACACGTCCTTCCGAAGCGGGACATGAACAGGCTGCAAACGTCCCGCAAGGTTAGGACCGTGTCACCGGGAATTGCTGGAGACTTATACAGGGGGCTTGATTTATTCCCTTGGAAACGGTACTATTTTGTCTCTATTACCATCATAATTGACAATACCCGGAGGAGGTGCCCATGAAATCCGGACGGTGGATCGTTTCGGTCCTTTTTCTCGCTGTTCTCACTGTCGGACAGGCCGCGGCAAAGGATACCGCCTTTGTGGAGCTCACCGTTGTCAACGGTGACACCCTGTACAACATCTGCGCCGAGTACCTGGAAAACCAGGGCCGGTGGACCGATGTCGCCCGGTTCAACCATCTCAGGAATGCAGACCTGATCTATCCCGGCCAGACCCTGAAGATCCCGGTGGACCTCATGAAGGGCTTTCCCTTGAACGGTGTGGTCTCCTTTGTCAGCGGTGCGCCCCGGGTATCCACGGCCGGAGGCGGCCAGTGGAAACCCCTGGCCCTCAACGACACCCTCTCCCAGGGAGATCTGATTCAAACCGGCGACGACGGCAATGTTGAAGTCACCTACAGCAGCGGCGTATCCTTTTTGATACGGCCGGGAACCTTCATGGCCATCGGCACGGCCAGCCAGCAGGGAGACTCCCGGCAGAGCTTCAACCTTCTTCTCACCATCGGACGGGCAATTTCTCTGATCCGTAAAATTACCGGCCAGGAATGCCGTTTTGAAATTCAAACCCCCTCGGCCATTGCCGGCGCCCGGGGAACCCGGTTCCGGGTATCCGTTGACGACACCCAAAATACCCGGTGTGAAGTCCAGGAAGGGACCGTGGTCATGGGCGGAACCGGGAAATCACAGGTCATGGTCAACCCGGGAGAAGGTATACTGGTTTCCAGCAGCGGAAAACTGAACCAGCCGTCACTCCTGCCGCCCCCGCCCGAAGTTCTGGACATGAAAGAACTCTACCGGTCGCTTCCCATAGAACTTTCCCTGGAATCTGTCAGCAATGCATCCAATTACCGCGTGGTCCTGTCCAGGGATGACACGTTCAGGGCACTTCTCCTGGACCGGAGGGTATCAGGGGGGAACCCGGTTTCCATTGCCCTTCTTGAAGATGGGACCTATTATCTGAAAACCAGCAGCATCGACGCCCGGGGACTGGAAGGCGATTTTTCCAGGGCCGTACCCATATCCGTCCGGGTAAATCCCCTGCCGCCCTTTATCCTGAACCCTGCAGACAACGACCAGTACCGGGAAACTCCCGTTGCCCTGGAATGGCTGTCGGTCCAGGATGCTTCCGGATACCAGGTCCAGGTCGCCCGTGACCGTGAATTCACGTCCCCTGTTCTGGACAGAGACGATCTTGGAACCACCGCCCTTCAATCACCGTCCCTTGAGATCGGCACCTGGTACTTCAGGGTAAGATCAGCGGCATCCGACGGATTTAAAGGCCTGTGGTCCGACATCATTTCCTTTGAGGTTGTTCCTCTGCCGCCATCCCCGCCCGTAGAAAAAACGGAAGTGGATAAGACCCAAATCCGCCTCCGGTGGAAAAATCTGGGAGAAAAACTATCCTACCATCTGCAGATGGCCGACAACCCTGTATTTGAAACCCTGCTGGTTGACAAACGGATCGACCGGCCAGAGATGAGCATCGAGAAACCAGACAAGGCCGGGACCTATTATTTCAGGATCAGTGGAATCGACGAGGACGGGTATGAAGGATCTTTCTCACCTCCCCAGAGCCTTGAAATCAAGAGCAGTATCCCCTGGCCTGCCATGGGGACCCTGATCTCATTCCTACTGGCTGTCATTGCACTGTAACAGGCCAGGGGCCCCATATTCTGTGAATGCTGCTGATCAGGGAAGGAGACGCTTCAAACGGCCATGAACATAAAGGATTTCAGACAACAGATCCGATATGCAGCCCTGTTCGGTCTCGGACTCTTCCTTCTTTTCACTACGGATTACTGTGGTTTTTTCCAGGGAACGGATCAGTACCTCTATGATTTTTCCTTCCGCCTGAGGGGCGCCAAACAGATCAATCCGTCCATCGTACTTGTAACCATTGACGAAAAGACCCTGACAGAACTGGGGCGGTGGCCCATCAACCGTTCCTACTATACCCGGGCCATCCGGGCCATGGACCAGGCCGCCGTGATCGGCATGGATATCATCCTGACCGAACCCTCGCTGGAAGACCAGGACCTGAACCTGGCCATGGAGAATTACGGGCGGATCGTTCTTCCGGTGTACATTGACCAGCATTTCAAACTGTCACGGCCCAACCCGGTTTTCTCAGGTATCAGGAGCGGGCATATCCATTTTGACATCGACGCGGACGGCATTCTGCGGAAAATGTTCCACCGGCTGACATGTAACAACACCTATCTCGAATCATTTGCATACGCGATCTACTCAACGGTAAAACCTTATAACCCAAGGCCCCTTGATCTGGGCAGCAATGCAAAGCAGCAGGACATCCCGGTAATCTACCAGGAAGACCCCTATTATATAAATTTCTCCGGCCCCAGCGGCACCGTTCCCATGATCTCCTTTTCCGATGTCATCGAGGGACGATGGCCTCCTGCCTTTTTCAAGGATAAAATCGTTCTGACAGGGGTGACCTGTGCAGGTATCGAGGAGCGGATCTACACCCCGTTCTCCCAGGACGGCCAGCGGATGCATGGTATTGAAGTTCATGCCCACATTCTGGACACCCTGCTTGCGGACAAACCCATAAAACAGACGCATCAATGGGTAAGATGGATTGTGGCCTCACTGCTCTCCATGGTTTTCTTTTTTATTGCGATTCGGCTCCAGGGTCTGGGAATGACCCTCTTTTGGGCAGCGGCCATGATTCTTACCCTTGCCTGTGCCCTGGCGCTGTTTTTCACGACAACCCTCTGGGCCGCACCAGCCCTGATTCTGTCAACCCTGACTCTTGCGGCTGTTCTGTCATACATCTACAGGCTGGAAACCCTGGGAATAAGACTTCAACGAGCAAATCAGGACTGGGAGGACTCCTTTCACAGTATAAACGACGCCATGACAATCCATGATCCTGACGGAACCATTGCCAGGGCCAACCGGGCAGCCAGGGACACCTTTGGGAAACCCCTCCTTGACCTTCTTGAAAAACGGAGCAGCCCCCCCTTCCCGGACCAGTTCCCGCCGGTGGAAGAAATCCATGATCCTTTGATGGACAGACACCTTGAAATCAAACGCTTTGCCCGTTTGACGTCAGACAGCCGCAACAATGGACTGGTTCATATTGTCCGGGATATCTCCGAACGCGTTAAATCCCGAGAACGGCAGGAGCTGCTTCAGCGCCAGGTTTTCCAATCCCAGAAAATGGAGGCCATCGGGACCATGACCGGAGGTATCGCCCATGATTTCAGCAATCTCCTTTCAACCATAATGGGGTATATGGAACTGGTGGCCATGAGCGCTTCAGGCAGCGATGACACCCGGCACCAGATCCAGGAAATCCGCAGGGCAGGACAGCGTGCCAGGGAGCTGGTCAACCAGATCCTTTCTTTCAGCAGCCAGGCCTCTCCTGAAAAAACCCCGATCAGCATTACTGAAACCCTGGACGAAATCCTGACCCTTCTCAGGTCGACCTTGCCGCCAAGCATTGTGCTCCAGACGGACATCCGCACCCGGCGCCGCCTCAACTGTGAAACAGCCCAGATCCACCAGGTGATCATAAACCTGTGCACCAATGCCATTCAGGCCATGAAGACCACGGGGGGCACGCTCAGGATCACTCTGGATGAAGCGCAGCCTCCTGGGCCTGCATCGCCGGGCAGGGAAACCCGATCCCATATCCTGGTGAGCGTGGGCGACCAGGGGCAGGGAATGCCGGAAGAGATCCTTTCCCGTATTTTCGATCCGTATTTCACCACGAGGCCCAAAGAGGGAACCGGTCTGGGACTGGCTGTTGTCAAGGGGATCGTCGACTATCTGGGCGGCCGTATCATTGTTGAAAGCACACCGGGAAAGGGGAGCCGGTTTGACGTGTACCTGCCCGTCGCAGATCCCGAGTCCAGGGACAAGGAACCCGCCAGAGCGCCTGTCACCCCCGGTGGCAACGAGCGTATTCTGCTCATCGATGATGAACAAGCACTGGCTGTCCTTGGCCAGGAAACCCTGAGCATTTTGGGATACCAGGTAACGGCGGCAACCAACCCCATTGAAGCCCTGGAACTGTTCAGGACAGATCCCGGAGCCGTTGATCTTGTCATCACCGATATGATCATGCCCCAGATATCAGGTGACATCCTGGCCGCAGAACTCATGAAGCTCCGCCGGGATATACCGGTGATTCTTTACAGCGGCTTCACCGATGAAATCACCGAAGAACGTGTCAAGGCCGCAGGCATCCGTGCGTTTCTCATGAAACCCATCCCCATGGTAGAACTGGCAAAGACGGTGAGAAAAGTTCTCGATTCCCGATAGACTTGTCCCGTTTCCCCGGCCTCTCCGGCAACCGACGAATTTGCCAAATCACAAAAACCAAACAAGACACCTCTCGATGATACTTCCTTGCACCCACCTGAAATTACTATTGACACAATGGCGACAAAGGATCTACAGATAAAAGCGACATCTTGCCTGCTGGTTTTACTCTGGAATAAGCCAACCCGAATCCAGACAATTAAACCCTCCGGGCATTGTCCGGAAGGACTCCCCCCATCCAGAACCGGCTTGGAAAAAAGGAGATAACCATGATCAAATCCCCTGGAAGCAAACGCCCCAATCAAACACCCTGTATTTTTTTGTGCCTGTTGCTGGCCTTGACGTTTTTATCCTGGCCCTCACCGGTATTGTCCAAAGGCATGATCAAATCCTACACGGCAACCCAGGTGTACACCGACCCCGAAGGCAAGGCTACAGGCCAGGGCCAGGTTTTCGTAACGCCTGGAAAAATGCGCATGGACGGAATGCCCGGGGCCGGGCCCGGCCAGAATCTTTCCATAATCATCCTGGAAGATAAGAAGCTCAACTATACGATCAACATGGACAAAAAACTGTACATGGAGCATGTTCTGACAGATAAGGACATGGCTGCTTTTGGTATGGACCACACTGTCCAGAAAGAGGAAACCGTATTGGGCACGGAAACCGTTAACGGGTTCAGCTGCACCAAAAAGAAGATCATCTCAACGGTCAATATCATGGGGTTCAGCACAAAAACCACCATGACGGTCTGGACATCGGACCGGATCGCCATGCCCCTTAGGACCAGGATGCAGGACGGCAGACAGACGGAGCTTCAGGGCATCCAGGAGACAACCCCCAAGAAGAGCGTTTTTGAGATTCCCAAAGATTTTAAAAAGGTCGACTCCATTATGGAACTCATGGGCGGCATGGCGGGTGACGGCAACACCCGAACCCAGGGGACCGGGGATACCGGCGACAGCTCACAGATGCAGATGAAATTCAAGGAAATGATGAAAAAATTCAACAAGCCCCAGTAAAGGCACCCCTTCGGGTCGTAGGTATCTGCCCAAAGACCTATCAGGGGCAGATCCCTGCGATCCCTGCACGTTCACTTTAAAAATTTCAGACATTGAAGGTTCTGATTCGGGCCTTGAGGCGCTCCGACAATCCGGACAGATCACTGGCACCGGCATTCACCTTGTCCGTATTTTTTTCATGGCCTCCTGACGATCAAGACACAGGATACGGACAGGGACACCAGGTGAACGAAGATGGCGTCTCAGACCCCGGGGGATTTTGGAAGTAAACAGGTCCATGCCGGGGTGGGCCTTGCGGCAATAGACCACGGTCGCCCCGAGAAAGCTCAGCCATACCAGGAGATACCGTGACAGCTCTTTAGACCAGAACACTGATTCTCCCATCAACATCTTCTTCACATAGATCATCTGAAGCAACGCCGCCCTGAATTTAATAGCTCCTGCCTTTTGCAACAAGCATATCGGATGCATTTTCCAGGCAGTTGACACCAGTTTACAATAGATTTAGTCCAATCAAACCCAATTTCAGGCTTTCCTATTAAAAACCCTCGAAATGGCTGAAATAGAATGCATTTTATTAATTCTATACTTAAGGTTGGCTCCCCTGAGATCGGTCAGGGAATGATAGCTGATAAGGCAGGAACCGCTTATAGCAGTTTGCCCCAGCCTCCAGAATGCTGCTCCCAGGTCAGTGTTCGATCCAGCGTACACCAAGCCTGCCGGTGGGCAGCGAATGCCGGGCATGACACGCTCTACCGAAAGAGCACAACTCATCAAAATAAACGGCATTTCAAGTATCACATCGGTTCAGGACAGCTGCGCCATCCAATCAGCTGAGCATGCCGAAAAACGACCGCCGTGCGCATCGCCACCTACCAGGACCGAATATAAAAAAACTAATGAAAAAATGGTTTTATCCCCCATATCCTTCCATTCATCCCCATTAATCCGCCACTGGTCCGAAACGCGTTGAAAGAAAAAACAATCCGTTCATTATGGCCACAGGAGAACAAACAAAGAGGCAAGTATTGATACATCAATTTATGGCAAGAGAAAGGAGGCTTCGATGATTGAGATCACGCTATGGAAAAAAGAGACACGGCCTGCGGCTGTGTTCAACACCCGGGAAAGAATCCAGGTAATTCCTGTCAGGCACCGGAGGACACGATGAAACGAATACTCTTCTTAAGCGCTGATCCAAAGCAGCACAAAGACTTGCGGCCGTTACTCCCAGACTGGACGTTGTTCAGAACATCCACCGTTGAGGAAGCGTCAAAAATATTGAGTCGGGAATTTGGACTGATCATCGTCATCGATCTGGACCCCGTCACCCTGGGGATAGACTGGATAAACGAGGCCGAGAGGCTTAAAGCACTATTCCCTGGCGTTCCCATGATTGCCGTCTCCTCCACCGACGATACGGAAATCATCGTCAAGGCCTATGCCGCCGGGATCGATGAACTGATTCTGAAACCCGTGGAAGCGGATGAGCTCATGGAAAGCATTCATCGTCTGATGAAGAAAAACCAGCGCTTCAAAAAGGCAATGGCTCTACTCCTTTAATGAAATAGACATCGATAGGATCTGAAATGAAAAAACCTGATAAACAAAAGATAACATGTGACGTCTTGATCGCCGGTTCCGGAGCGATCGCTTACCTGATTGCCCTGATCTTTACGGGTTGTAACAAGCGTGTGGCAATGTCGGCCAACCCGCCCGAACCGTCGGTCCTCATAGGTGGGCTGAGAATTTTAAATGACCTTACCGGAAATGCTTCCCTGGCCATATCTCCTGAAAACATCCGTGTAGATCCAGTGGATGGGGTCATCAAACAGGGTCAACTCGGAATTTTCACCAGAAGCGGAGCGACTGCCAGCCCCATGATTTCCCGCCTGGAGCTGGAACATGAAAAACTCGTCGTGTTCGCCACAAAAACATTCTCGAACCGATCGGTTATCGAAGATCTTGGATCGCTGCTCACCCGAACCCATGGCATCACCTTCCTGGCTGTTCAGAATGGCATCAACCCTGAAGGTGAAATTGATCTGCTTCTCAAACAGAACGGGATCGGGGGCTACCGTCTGCTTCGCGCCATCGTATTTGGTGGTGTATTTCCTGCCAGCAATGACGGCAGCATTATGAAACACACGATCAGGACCCTGGGCGTGGGATGCTGGAATGCCTCCTCAGGACAGGAGAACCACACGGCATGCCTGGACTGGTTAAACGATTGCTTCAGCAACCGGACCATTGTTGCAGAGCTGCTCCACGGGGATGAGTACAGAACTGCGTCGGTTTCAAAAGCAATCATCAACTATCTGAGTTCCGTGTCCTTTATTTTCGGAGCCACAATTGGAGAGATTCTCGACAATCCGCTTCTGGAGGGATGGTCCACCGATAAGATTGACGAATGTATCCTGATTTCAAATCTTGACATGGGACTTAAACTCCATGCCGGGACCGTCAAGAAACACGCAAAGGAGATCGTTTCTGAACTGCGGCCACACTACCCCTCCATGGCGGTTGACGGCTTCAGAAGTTTCGGAAACCCGAAGCGGTCGATGGACACGGAGGTCAACCAGATCGATCGCCAGTTTGCAACGTACAGCATGACCCCTGCACCGATGAACGAGTTCTGTTCCAACCTCCTGGATGATGTTGTCAGCACCTTCAATGAACTGTCGCTGAAGAGCAGAACCCAGGCTCTCACTTTCGGTGTCCGGTTCATGGTCCGTAACAGGGTGCTGGCAGGTTTGCCGCCATACACGTTTTTCGATGTCCCCTTGGCAGACCTCAAAAGCAAGGCCGAGTTATTCAAACGATACCAGGACCGGGATTTAAGGATCAAGAAATGTCTTTCCCCGGATTTCCTCCCGGTTGAACTGTGCTGTTCCTACCACGAACTGAAAAGCGAATACTCCCGTATCAGAACGGGCGCCTTCGCATAAACGTTGCCAGACACGACCATTGTTGTCGAAAAACAAGGAATTGATGATGAAAGGGCCAAGCAGGGAGATTACTACGATGATGCGAGACACTGTTTACGTCACCGGCATGGGAATCATGGCGTCGATTGGAAACAGCATAACGGAATTCTGGAGTGCCCTTATGGAGGGGAAAAACGGCGTTGTCCCCTTCGGCAAGAAAGACTACCCCAGGCACCCGTTCGGCAAGGGGAAATACCCGTCCGCCGCCGGTCTTATCAAAAATTTCAAGCCGGACGAGCACTTCAGTCAAAAGGAACGGCAGAAATACGATTACCCGGTCATGGTGATTCTCAAGGCGGTAGAAGAGGCGCTGAACGACAGGAATGCACCGCTGGAGGGTCGGCGGGTCATGGTGATCACGGGCAGCGCCATTGAAATCCGGCCTGAGTACCATCGCATGTATAAATGCATGAAACTCTTTACTTCCGGAAACAGGGATCTCATTCCAAAGCCCAGATACTACCGATCCAACGCATTGGAAGTGATGAGCGACAGTGTCATCAGTGCGGTTTTCAGGAAATTCCATCTCAAGGGTGACGGATTCTGCGTCCAGCAAATCTGTTCTTCCGGTACAGGAAACCTGTTTTTCGGCAGCGAATTTATCCGCAATGGAAAGGCGGACGTTGTTATCTGCATCAGTTATGACCTTTTTCATCCCATGCAGAACATTCTTTTTTCCAACCTCAACCTGGTAGGATTTGACCGGTGCGAGTCATTCAGCAGGTCCGGCAGCAAAGCGCAGCTCGCAGAAGGCGTCAGTGTTACGATTCTGGAAAAGATGAACACGGACGAACTCGGTCACCGCAACGTCTGGGGCAAGGTGCGGGGATCAGCCATCACAAACGATGCCTATCATATTGTAAGAATCCCTCCCCAACCCAAGGAATTTGCAAAGGCCATAGCATCGGCCGTCGAGGATGCCCACCTCGAAGAGACGGAGGCCATTGAGCTTGCAACCCTTGTGGGCAAGGGATCGAAGAAGACCGACGAAAAGGAATTATACGGGATCAAGTCGGTTTTCGGTGACCATGCCGGAAGGATCTGCATCAACTCCATTATCCCGTACACGGGATATGCCTTCAGTGCGTCAACCATGGCCTCGGTAATTGCTTCCCTCCTCCAGATGAGAAACGGCGTCATCCTTCCGATTCCCAATTTTTCCCAACCTTATCCCGGATATGAAAACTTGAACTACGTTACCGGTATTCAGAAAAGAAAAACCCGGCTGGCACTTGTGTCCAGCCTGGCATTCACGGGTATTAACCAGGCGTTTGTGCTTCAGGGCCTGCATCAGTAGAGGATCATCATGGATACAAGAAACAGAGAGATAGCAGTTACAGGCATCGGGGTGCTGAGCCCTTACGGTTCCGGCAAGGAGTTGCTCTGGGAGGCACTGAACCAGGGGAAGTCGGTGTTTAACCGGCTTGCCGGAATAAAAACAAAACCCGTGCTTTCCAAAACAGGCGGTCAGGTACCGGATTTCAAACTGAACACCCGCACCAGCGAGGTTGTGCGGGCCAACAGGTACTGCCAGTTTACGTATACCGCCGGCGATATGGCGATCAGGGATTCGGGCCTGAATATACGGCAGCTCGATCCGTATCGGTTGAGTGTGGTCTTTGGAACAAACTGCGCGCACCCTTCCATCGAGCGATATTCCGACGCCCTGAAAATACGAACGTCCATGTATGTGAATCCCAACGTGGCACCGTTTCTCATCTCAAAGAAAATCCGGGCCAAGGGCATCCTGTCCACCATATCCTCGGGAGAGCATTCATCTGCCTCCGCTCTTTCACTGGCATGCAGCCTTCTTCGCTGGGGCAAATGCGACCAGGTCCTGGTCGGGGGCACCGATGTCCTGGCCAGATCCAATTTCCTCCATTACTCCTCGTTGTACGAACTCTCTCCCACAGGTGAAAGAAACGATTGGGGTGAGAAGTGCACCCCGTACGACAGGAAAAGGAACGGGACAACCGTGTCGGAGGGAAGCGCGTTTGTGGTTCTGGAAGACAAACAGTCCGCCCGGAACCGCGGCGCCCATATCTACTGCGACATCCTGGGAGTAGGCTCGGCATACAGTCCCGACTTCACGACCCATGATTTTACATCCGGACATATCGAACACTCCATGCGTGAATGCATATCGGAGACCGGGGCTTCACCTTCGGGTATCGATCTGGTCTATGGCGCGGCAAACGGTGGCAAAAAGATGGACAAGGCCGAACTCAAAGCCATCAAGACCGTATTCAGGGCCAACGGGAACGCACCGAAACTCAGCAGCATCAAATCCTATATCGGAGAAATCCAGGGTGCGTTCGGTATCTTCAATCTGATTGCCGCCATCAACGCCTTTGAAAACGGGGTGATCCTGCCCATCAGGGGGTTCTCGTCACCATCGTTTTTCTACAGGGATCTCAACTATGTAACGTCAACCCAGCCGGCCGACCGGGTAAACACCATCCTGTGCAACGCCATCAGTTACACGGGACGGTCCGTTTCCTTTATCGTGGGCCGTGCTGAACGGTCAAAACCAGTAAATGGAAAGGAGGTGTGTGTTGCTTAAGAACAAAGTCGCTGTCATTACAGGAAGTTCTCGAGGTATCGGGCTCGCGATTGCCAAGACCTTCGCAGACAACGGTGCTAAGGTCTTGATCAATTGCTCCAAGCCGGGCAAGGACCTCGACAAGGCTAAAGAGACCCTGAAATCAATGAATGCGGACTTCATGGTCTTCGAAGGAGACATGAGCGATCGTGACACGGTCCGGGACATGTTTGCCAGTGTGCTTGAACGGTACGGGACCGTCGATATCCTGGTCAACAATGCCGGCATCAACCGGGACAAACCCCTCATGTTCCTGTCCGAAGAGGATTGGGACTCCGTCATGGACGTAAACCTCAAGAGTGTCTATTTCAGCTGCAAAGAGGTACTTCGTACCATGATCAAGAACAAAAGCGGGCGGGTCATCAACGTATCGTCCATAACCGCAAGGCTCGGAAGGGAAGGGCAGACGAACTACGGTGCGTCGAAAGCCGGTATGATCGGCTTTACGCGGTGCCTCGCCCGGGAAGTTGCCAAATACAACATTCTGGTCAACTCACTGGTCGTCGGCCTTATCGATACTCTGATGACGAAACGGCTGCCCAGGGAGATCCGGAAGGACCTAAACAAGATCATCCCCCTGGCCCGAATTGGTAAACCTGAAGAAGTAGCCTCCGCATGCCTTTTCCTGGCATCGGATTTATCAAGTTACATAACCGGAACAACCTTGGATGTAAGTGGTGGAGGAGGAATCTAAAATGAAAAGAGAAACTGCATTGAACATCGCGTCCCAGAGGAGAAAGCTGATCCAGGATTTAAAAGAGATACTCATTGAAAAACTGTCGCTCCCCCTGGAGCCCAGTGAAATTGCCGAGGACGCTCCCCTCTTTGGCTCGGGGCTTGGCCTTGACTCAATTGATGCGCTCGAGATCGTCGTGGCCGTCGAGGAAAAATTCGGTGTGTCCATCACCGATGACGACATGGCTGTCTTCCGGTCCATCAACACAATTGCCGACTTTATTTCCAACAATCAGGAGGTGTAACCATGACGACATTAAATGACTACAATGTGGTTAGGGACGGTGTTGGTGTGTTTGACCTCTCCGATATGGCCAAGATCCGCATTACGGGGAATGAAAGCGATTCGTTCCTGGAGGAGATGGTCACGTGCAGCGTAGAGCTTATTGAAGAGGGCATGGGGGCGAGCGGGATCCTCCTCCGGGCAGACGGATCCATCGTCGCCATCTGTTCCATCTTCAGGGATAGGGATGAGTTTATCCTTTTCACCGACGGCGGGAAAAAGGAAACCCTGCTCGACTGGCTCACGTCCAACGCTGCGGGGAGCGATGTTGTCATCGAAGACGTCTCCGACAGTCTGGGGCTACTGTCCCTGATCGGGTTCAAGGCCCAGATGCTGGCCATGGAGGTTGCAGGTGACGACATCATCGCCATCCCCTTCATGGGCTTTGAGGCCAACGAAACGACACGCTCGAAAATTTTCAGGGTAGGAAACACCGGTGAGTTTGAGTATCAGTTCCTGGTGGAAAGGGACGGTGTGGATGCGCTGCGTACCGACATCATGGAAAAAGGAGCTTCCTTTGATGTCGTCTGCTGCAGCAATCAGATCCTGGACACCCTGATGGTCGAAATGAAAACCATCAACCAGTTGAAGGATCTGGAGCCGGATACCAATGCCATTGAAGCGGGTCTTGTGTGGATGATCGATTTCGGCAAGGAATCGTTCATTGGCCGGGACAGCGCATTCGAGCAGAAGGACAACCTGTCCAGGAAGCTCGTGATCCTGCTCTGCGACGACGGGGACAGCATTCCTCCCCGGGCGTTGGTGAAGATCGAAAACGTCGCGATCGGATTCGTCACCAACCAGTGTTTTTCCAAGCGTCTGGGCAGAAGCCTGGTGCTTGCCTATGTCGAGGAAGCTTTCGGCTGGGTAGGTATCGAGTTCGATATTGAAACCGAAGCCAAGGGCGTCAGAAAGGGAAAGGCCGTCTCGTCGCCGACCTTTATCACCCGCTCTGTCAAAGGGGAGGCCTCCTGATCGGAAGCCGCCGTTTAAACCGTCATTCATTTCAGGAAAAACAACCATGAAGGAAAAAATCTGTATAACCGGAATGGGGCTGCTCGGATCGTTCGGAATCGGAAAAGAGGCATTCCGACAGGCCATCTCCGGCGGAAGGTCCTGCCTGAAACCCGTCGGGAAATACGACTTCGACCGTCTGGCGGGTGAAGTCCCTGACTTTAACCTGGCAGACTATTTCAGGGACAAGCGGACGCTCAAATACGCGGCAGTGACCCAGTATGCCCTGGCCGCAGCCAAACTGGCCGTTGATGATTCCGGGCTGAACACCAAAAACCTGGATTCCGAAAAAATGGCGATATTTTTTGCTACGGATGCGGGCGGGGGATCGGTTACGGAAACGATCTGCGACACGATCATCGAAAAGGGATACAAGAGCGTCAATCCGATACTGTTTCAGCAGTCCGTGTTCAATGCCCCGGCCAGTCTCCTGAGCATTATCTGGGGAATAAAAGGTCCTTGCATCACCCTGCCGATGGGATTCTCATCCGGAGGCGCAGCCCTTGATATCGCGGCCTCTTACTTCCTCAATCACGACATCGACACGGCCCTGGTCATCGCCTCCGATGAATTGGCGGAGGTGGCACACCGGGCTTATGATCACCTGAAACTGTTGACTCCCAACAATGACCGCGAAGAGGGGATGCGTCCCTTTGATGCGGATCGGAACGGGTTTGCCGCCTCTGAAGGGGCAGCAGCCTTGATCCTGGAAAGGGAGTCGTCTGCCCTGGCAAGGCAGAGCCGTATCTACGGCTACATTGCCGGCAGTTCCATGGCCAGTGACGGTTACAGGCCGGCCGATATCGATCCCATGGGGACCGGTGCCTCACTGGCAATGACACGGGCGATCTCCGACGCCGGTCTTGACCGTGAAGACATAGACCTGGTCGTTGCCATGGCACCGTCCGACCAAAAGGTGGACAAAATGGAGGCCACGGCAATCCGCGGGGTCTTCGGGCACCCGGACGACGATGTTCCCGTGACCAGCATCAAATCCTCCATCGGCGAATCCTTCGCGTCTGCCGGTCTTTTCAACGTGTGTGCCGCCTTGCAGGCTATCGAGGCGGGCATGATCCCCCCCACGATCAATTTCAACAGACCCGACCCTGATATCGATCTCGATATTGTCGCCAACACGGCCAGGGCGAAAAAAGTGGATACCGTCCTGTGCAATGCTTACTCGTGGGGCGGCATCTATAACACGGTTATCGCAAGGAGGTATGCATGAAACTAGGGTTTATCTTCCCGGGTCAGGGCTGTCAGCATCCGGGAATGGGAAAGGAAATCTATGACCGGTTTGAATCCGTAAAGAAGGTTTATACGGATGCATCAGACCTCTGCGGGACGGATATCGCCGATGTCTCATTCGGACGATCCTCCAGGATGCTCAAACAGAGCAGCCATGCACAGATCTGTATTCTGACCATGAGTCTGGCCATCAACCAAGTACTGTTCGAACTGGGTATCCGCCCGCATGTCATGGCCGGACACAGTCTGGGAGAATATTCGGCCCTGATCGGTTCGGGAGCGGTCGACTTCCGGGAGGGGTTGGGCCTGGTGAAGAAACGGGGAAAACTGATGGTTGAGTCGTGCAGCGAGAACCCAGGCAGCATGGCCGCAGTCACTGGGCTGTCCTACGAATCTCTGGCTGCTCTGTGCATGGAAAGCCCGTACCCGGTCTGGCCTGCCAATATGAACACACAGGAACAGATTGTCGTCTCCGGAACGAAAGAGGGGATAAGGCATATCATGAAACGAGCCGGGGAATGCCGGGGGAAGGCCATACAGCTGCCGGTCGCCGGAGCATTTCATTCTCCGCTGATGAAAAACGCAGCCACTCTGTTTAGTTTCGCAGTACAGGAAGTGCCGGTCCATAGTCCCAACTGCCCGATCATCGGCAACACTGACGCCCAGGTAAAAACCACCCCGGAGGCCATCGTTCATGAAATGAAAACCCAGATGCTCTCTCCCGTGATGTGGTTTTCGACCATAGAACGGATGAAACAGATGGGCGTGACCACCTTCGTAGAGGTCGGTCCCAACAAGGTCCTGAAGGGCCTTCTGATAAAAATGGATCGCAGCGCCCGGGTCTTTTCCACGGGTAGCCTGCGGGAGCTGGAACAGGTCATCAAGGCCGAAGCCTGAGCCCATGGATCAACCGTCAATAACAGCATAGTGAAAACAATGAAACCAACGATCAGACCAAAACTCAGAAACGACCTGGCCGCTGAAATACTCATCGACGTCAGGTTCTCGGAAACGGACCTGATGGGTGTGGTACACCACAGCCACTACTTCGACTGGTTCGACATCGCCAGGCTCGCGGTTCTCAGGAACATGGGAATTGAACTGGACAGGAGGCTCGATTTCCAGATGCCTGTGGCCAGCGTCAACTGCGACTACATCCAGCCTGCCCGTTTTGGGGACCGGTTGTCGGTGACCGCGGCACTTGAGGAAACCACAGTTGCGAAATACATTTTTCATTTCACGGTAAGAAATGACAAGACCAGGCGCCTGGTTGCCAAAGCGACGACGGTGAGTGTGTTGAATAAAAACCAGGGCGGCCTGATGATACGGTTACCCGAAAAGGTGGAGTACGAACAATGATGAAAAAACAACGTGTATTGGTTACGGGTGTCGGGGTCACCAGCGCCATTGGCACCGGGTTCGAAAATTTCCGTAATGCCCTGAAAGACGGGAGAAGCGGCACCGGACGAATCCGCCAGTTTGATCCCAGCGGACTTGCCTGCCAGAATGGCTGCGAAGTGAAGGATCTGTCCGCCGGGGAAGCCATAGCGGAGGACGAGGCAAGTCGGATGGACAGAGCTTCGATCATGACCATGGTTGCGGCAAAACAGGCAATGGACACCGGAGGGTTGCCTCTGGACAGAGGGCGGATCGACGATACCGCGACGGACCCTTCGAGGTGTGGCGTTGTCCTGGGGTCAACGGTGGGAGGAATGACTTCGGGATTTGCTTATTACAGACATCTCAAAAAGGACCGCATCGTCCCTGGCCTGCTCCTGGATCAACCCCTCTATGCCATGGGCTCCCGGGTATGTTCCCGCTATGGATTCAAGGGTCCCAACATTGTCATTTCCACAGCATGTTCTTCGGCAAACCTGGCCATCGGATATGCATGGGACCAGATCCGCAGCGGCCGGATGGATATCATGCTGGCAGGGGGGTTCGATCCCATGGCGGAAATAACCTGCTCAGGCTTCGGGGTTCTCAGGAACACGTCGCCCGACGTGGCCAGGCCCTTTGACAGGAACCGGCAGGGACTGGTTCTCGGTGAAGGGTCGGGGATACTGCTTATGGAGTCTGAAGAACACTTCGGCAGACGGCACGGACATGTTTTCGGAGAGATCCTCGGGTACGGCATGTCAAGCGATGCCTACCACATGACCTCCCCCGACATCCTGGGACGGGGGGCCGCCCGGTCAATGATGAACGCCCTGGCGAGCAGCGGAATTTCACCGGGTGAGGTCGGATATATCAACGCCCACGGAACAGCCACGAAGCACAACGACCAGATGGAGACGGCCGCGATCAAGTCGGTCTTCCGGGACAGGGCCTACAGCATCCCCGTAAGTTCCACGAAATCGATGCACGGCCATACCCTGGGCGCTGCAGGAGGTATTGAGGCCATCGCGGTGCTTGCCGCCATGGACGGTGGTTTTATTCCGCCCACCATCAATTACCGGGACAAAGATCCGCACTGCGACCTGGATTATGTCCCGAACCAGGCCAGGGAAGCGTCGTTTTCCGTCGGACTGTCGAACAACTTCGGATTTGGCGGTAACAATTGCACAGTAGTTCTGGGAAGAGCATAGAGCCCTTTAACCACAAACCAGGGAAACAGAGGTAACAATGAACGAGATCAAACGAAAGAACATGGTTCTGGACATCGAAGCCATAAAACGAAAACTGCCCCACAGGTACCCGTTTCTGCTGATAGACCGGGTAATCAAACGGTCACCGGGCAACTGCCAGGTCCTGAAGAACGTCACGGTGAACGAACCCTTTTTCAACGGACACTTTCCTGAGCAGTCCATCATGCCCGGCGCCCTGATTACGGAAGCCATGGCCCAGGCCACCGCCTTTGTCGGATTGGAGGACGAGGGGGAGGAAACCGTCATGAAGAAGGGATTCGTGACCATGACCCAGATCAAACTGCAACGTCCGGTAATTCCCGGCGACCAGTTGGTGATTTCGGCGGTAAGGGTCAAACGGTTCATGGACCAGATAAAATTCAAGTGCTCGGCGTCCGTGGATGGGGAACTGGTGGCCAGCGGTGACATCAACGTGGCCGTTATTGAATAACACGATTAACACGAAGACGATATCATGAATACTGTCAAGGCAAAAATAATTGGGAAGGGAGCCGTGTCAGGGCTTGGCAGAGGCTGCGAGTCGCTGTGGCAGGGATTGGTTCATGGGAAATCCGCCATCAGCCCTGTAAATGACATTCAGATTTCCGATCAGTTACCCGGACTGGGAGCACGGATTGCCCCAGACGTGATGGCGCAGTCGCCTGCCGGTTGCTTCAGAGGTCATTCAAGCGATGCTTTTTTCAGGATGTGCGGCATTGTCCTGGAAGAAATGATTCCCGGTCATGAGCGGCAGCTCGAAACACTGAGGCAACAGGGCCTGTCGGTTTTCCTGTCCACGCTGAAAGGGAATGCCGTCCGTTTCGAGGCGATGGTGCGTGCACTTAAGGCCGGTTCCGCGGATTTTCAGGAATTTCTGATCAACGAACCTGCCGGTGTCATCGCATCTGTGCTCAAAGCGCGGGGAACGACGCGAACGTGTTCGAACGCGTGCGCATCTGGAACTACGGCGGTTGCGCTGGCCGCGGATGATATCCGCAGCGGCAGAAGCCGGGCGTCGGTGGTTCTGGGAGGGGACCTGTTCACCTATTTCATTCACACCGGCTTTGCCTGTCTGAAGGCATTGAGCCACACGCCCTGCAGGCCCTTTGACAAGGATCGGGACGGGCTGACCCTGGGAGAGGCTTTTGCCGGGCTCTGTCTGGAAAAAGCCGATGGCAGGGAGGGGATTCAGATTCTCGGCTCCGGGATCAGCAACGACGCCAATCATATCACCGGACCGTCGAAAACCGGGGAAGGATTAAGCCGGGCAATCGAGGTATGCCTTCAGGATGCCGGGGTCAGGCCGGATCAGGTGGGAGCGATTGTGGCCCACGGCACAGCCACCATGTACAACGATGCCATGGAGGTAAAGGCCTACCGTTCCGTGTTCAGGGATAGAATCCCCCCTGTATGCGGCGTGAAAGGCGCCATCGGCCACACGCTGGGAGCGGCCGGAATCATAGAGACCATCGTGGCCGTCAAGATCATCGAGGAAGGACTGGTGCCGGCCACCATAGGGCATGGGACGTCCAATCATGCCGACGTCTCATTCGAGAGCCGGGATCTGCGTTCGCCAGTGGTATTGAACTGCAATTCAGGGTTCGGCGGCGTCAATGTCGCTGTTCTGATAGGGAGGCCAGATGAACAATCCTAACATTATCGATGGAATGAAAGTATCGCGGCACGGCGTCGAGCGTTTGGACGGCACGGCGATGACCTGGAATGAATTGAAGGCGGATACCGGGATGGAAGACGGCCTTCCGCCCAGGAGAATCCGATCCGGATTCAGGAAAGCTCAGAAAATGGCGGATCCGGTTGCCCGTCTGGCCATGATGTGCGCCGAACCGCTGTTGCAGAATGCCGCCGGGAAGGCAGGCATGAAGACCATGGAAGGGATTGCTCTGGGCTCGATGATGGGGTGTCTGCTGGCGGATGTCAACTTTATGAAAACGGCAATCCCCGATCACGGGGAGAAGGCCAGCCCAATCGTGTTCAAGAATACGCTACCGAGCATACCCGTCGGCGAGATCTGTATTGCCTTTAACATCAAAGGACCGAACGTCCTGGTCAATGCAGGGGAGGTATCGGGGATCACGGCAATTATCCAGGCTGTCGAATGGATCCGGCAGCTGCATGTATCGACCTGCCTGGCCGGCGGTTTTGACATCGACTGCCCCGATCTGAGAAGGCTTTTCCCCCAGGCTCTCCGGGGAGAAGGCTACGTTTCCAGCGGATACTTCTTTGTTCTCAGCGCCAGGAAAGAAGTGGAAGGAACGAGGCCCTTCGGATGCATCACGAACCACCGGTCGTTCTTCGAGCCCGACATGAGAAAGCCTCTTGAATACACAACCCTGGGGAACAAGGGAATGGAAGAGCTCTGGCAGGCACTCAAGAACGGAAAACCAGGGGAACAGACGTTTTCACAGGTTTCCTTTGACGGTCACGGCGCCATGCTTGAAATCGAAATCGAACCAGAACGTAAAGGAGAAAAGAGACCATGAAAGGCTTATTGATCATATCCGTACCCAAATCGGGCACCATGTTCCTGTCCAACTATCTGGGAGCCGTGACAGGATACCAGAGCGTGTTCGGACTTCCCTGCGAGAGTCCCCAGGCCATGCTTTCCCAGATTCCCGGAGAACCCAGCGAATTGATCGGGAGACACCTGGCGCCGGATTCGCCGACACCGGAGAGAATGGTCAAAAAATATATCATGATGATCAACCGCAACCGCACACGGAAAAGGACACGGCAGCCCGAGGTCAGCGAAAAAACGATCATAACCGACCACGGGTTTGACAATTTCCTCGTTTTTCTCCGAAACCCCGACAAGGCCGGGATCATATCGCCGAAAGATATCGTGGCAATGGCAAAAAAAATGGATATGGGCGTTCTGTATCTTTACCGGGAGATCGATGATATCGTAAACTCGTTTGCCCATTTCATCGCTTCAAAACGATCCTATCTCATCACTATCGACTCTCTGGAAGCGGCCAGAGAAATAGCCGTTAAAGAGTACGCGGGAGTCCTGGCCCGGCATATCGAACGATGGAAGCATGAATTCGACCAGGGATTGATCCTGAAGTACGAGCAGCTGAACGAGGATACCCGGGGATCGATCCAGATGATCTGCGACAGGTATGGCCTGCCTTACGAGAAAGACAAACTGATTTCGAACATGAAGGACTTCAGAGCCTGGACCTTCAGGAAGGGAACGACCAACGATTCGAAAAAGGATCTGTCCCTGGATCACCGGGAATACCTCCAACACCGATTCGGTCTGAAGTGAAAACCGCGGAATATCATCGGTTCGTCGGCCAGAACCACCATTCATCGTCTGTTTTGGGTCATCCATCGTAATTGGATTGTCCCCTGTGTCACAAACGTTAATGTAGTATCCAGCAGCGGTGACCCATAAAGAAGAAGGGCCACCTTGACAGCAATCACGGAAAAGCCGGCAGGTTCCTTCCCCCGGTAAACGGAGCAGGATCCGGGAAGAAGCGCCCCCCGGCAACAAAAAGCAGGATTGCTCAACTTCATCACTGGCGGCCCGGGTATCCCGGGTGTCGCCGAAAGGACAAAGGTAACACAATGTACACCATCGAAGGATTGAAAACAGAAAAGGAAAAACGAGGTTTCACAGCCAGGAAGCATCTGGCAATGGCGGCCCTGGTCATGTTCTGGTCCGCAGTGCTTGTCGCATCGTCTTTTGCAAGAGACTGGCATGAACTCGGTGAGATGCCTCAGGTGGAACTCCTCAAACAGATTCAGGTGTTCGAAAACCGCCTGGAATCGGAACCCGGCAACATGGAATTGCTCAAGGCGCTGGGGATAGCGTACCACGCCCTGGCCCAGGAAAACCAGGAAACCTTCGCTCCCAAATCAAAAGCGTATCTGGACCGGGCCTTTGAACTGGACAGGAGGGATTATGAAGTGATGTGCTACCTGGGCAGTATTACCTGCATGATGGCAAGGACCACCTTTAACCCCATCAAAAAAATGTCCTTTTCCAACGAAGGCCTGGCCCTGATGGACAAGGCCGTGACCAGGGAACCCAACAACGTCTCCGTCCTGATGGTAAGGGGGCTTACCCAGGCCCGGCTGCCTGCATTTTTCAAACGCAAGGAAATCGCGATTTCCGACTTTGAGAAGGTCGAGGGCATACTGGGTACACAGCAGGATGGCCCGGATACAAAACAGGATGTCACCCCCACACTGAGGAAGGTGTACACCCAGTTGTCGGACCTCTACCTCGAAACCGGCCGGAAAGACCAGGCAGACACCTACATGAAAAAGCAGGCCTACCTGTCAGATGGGAGGAATTAATACCATGCCATTGATCACACTGAAGGGAGTGGCCAAGGATTACCCCATGGGGGAGAGCGTTGTACATGCCCTCAAGAATGTCGATCTGGTTATCGACAAGGCCGAGTTCGTTTCCATCTACGGCCCGTCCGGTTCAGGAAAGACTACCCTGTTAAACCTGATCGGAACGTTGGATAGAATCACGTCGGGCACCCTGTGCTTCGACGGGCAGGATCTGGAGATGTGCGATGACAACGGACTCACCGAAATCCGCAATGAAAAAATCGGATTTGTCTTTCAACGGTTCAATCTCATACCGGTGATGTCGGCCCTGGAGAACGTGATGCTGCCCCTCCAGCTCAGGGGGGAGTTCTTCATGACCGCCAGGAAAAAGGCAATGAAACGGCTTGAGGATGTGGGGCTGGAAAAGGTCGTCCACCATAGGCCGGACAAGATGTCCGGGGGACAGCAGCAGCGCGTCGCCATTGCAAGGGCGCTGGTGACCGACCCTTCCCTGGTCATTGCCGATGAGCCGACTGCCAATGTGGATACCAAGACATCCCAGATGCTGATCTCACTCATGAGGGATTTAAACAGAAACGACAGGACGACTTTTATTTTTTCCACCCACGATCAACGGCTTCTGGACAGCGTCGATCGAATGATCAACCTCAAGGACGGCGTCATCCAGTAGCCGGGGAGAAGAACCATGAAACATCTGCTGAACATCTTTTTCTTTTTCCGCTCTTTTACGGGAATCATTATTTACTGGGGGCTTATTCTGGGGGCAGGCGTTGAAACGGACACTGCTGCCCTGACTGCCCTGAGCTTTGTGCTCTTTTACTCGCTCGTCGCCATGGCCGCGGACAGAATAGTTAGCTTGGATTTCGGGCTGGCGATCTTCTTCTTTGTTGGCTATCTCCTGTGCGTATTTCTGCCGGAATGGAGTTTAAAATACCTCATCGAGCGGTTTACCACCTTTCTATACCTGAGCCTCTTCATAACGTCTTACGTTCCCTTTGTTTTCGGAATTCAGCCGTTTACGGTCATCATTGCAAAACGGATCACGCCCCCTGAAATCTGGGAAACCCGGGAGTTCAACACGATCACCCGCATCATGGCCCTGGTGTGGTGCGCGCTTTTTCTCACAGCCTGCCTGGTTTCACTCAGGCAGGGATTCATTACCCAGATGATAATACCCATCGGAATCATGCTGTTCATCGGTTTTCCGTTCAACAGATACTTCCGGGATTTCTACCTTAAAGTTAAAGGAATAAGCTGAGCGCGGTTCATACCCGAACCGGATTGAACCTAACTGTCTTCAATATGAGGAGTGAAAAAAGTCATGTTCAACTGGATAAAAATTGCCTGGAGGAACCTCTTGAAAAACAAGCGACGGTCCCTGGTAACACTGCTTGCCATCGGCATCGGCTTTACAGCGGTCAACATTTTCAAGGGATACACGGACAACACCTACAACGGTCTCAGGGAAAGCGCCATCCGCGGCGAAGGTCTCGGCCACATAACTATCTACAAGAAAGGCTGGACAGAGCACGGCCAGACAGACCCGGCAGCCTACATGCTGTCCAGAGAAGAGTACCTGAAAATCATCGATCTGCTCTACGAAGACGATGACGTGCTTCTGGCCACACCTCGCCTGAACATCTCAGGCATGGTTTCAAACGGTCGAATTTCAACGATATTTCTCGCGAGCGGGGTTGTCCCATCCGCCGAAATGACCATCCGCGGGTCCCTGGCAGCCATAAGACCCGTAAAAGGCGCCGGAATGAACGACGCCTCCATGTATGGAATAGAGATGGGTGAGGGGCTGGCAAAAATCCTGAATCTCAAACCCGGCGAGACCGGCGTCGTCATGGCGGCTACCGTCGACGGCCAGATCAATGCCCTGGACATTGAGGTGGCAGGAACCTTCAACACCGGTTCCGACGCAACCAACGACAAGTTCATGCGGGTCCCCTTCGATTTTGCCCAGACGCTCTACGAGACCGACATGTCAGACAGGGTTGTGGTGCTGTTGATGGACTGGAAAAAGACCGACGAACTGCGGGACCGGCTGAGCGCCGTCCTGGAGTCGGCCGGGCTGGGCTGTGAACTCAGAACCTGGGTGGAACTGTCCCAATTCTATATAAAGGTGAAAAATATGTTCGACATGATTTTCACCTTTATCTTCTGTATCGTACTGATCATCGTCATCATGAGCATTATCAATACGATGAGCATGTCTGTGCTTGAAAGAACACGGGAGATCGGCACGTTGAGGGCCCTGGGCCTGAAACGCAGGGGCGTGTGCCGGCTTTTTGCCGAAGAAGGAGCGCTGCTCGGATCCCTTGGATCCATAGCCGGTGTCTTCATAACGGTTGCGGTCTGGGGGCTTATCTGCTGGATCCAGCCCAATTATGTCCCTCCGGGAGGGTCGTCGCCGGTACCCCTGACGGTTAATCTGGTACCGGCCACCATGGTGCACATGTTTGCATTTCTTTCCGGCCTGTCCCTGATTTCAGCGGTAATTCCCGCAGTGCAGGCATCCAGACAAAGTGTGGTTGAAGCCCTGAGTCATGTATGACGCAGGCGGCTCAGGACATGCGAATGTATGCTGCCGGCTTCCCGGCACTCCGGAATGGCCGGGACGGCAGCATTGACATCAACGAATACAGTAAATGAAAAGGACTTCATCATGAACAAGCGATCACTAACCATCCTGCTGCTGGCACTGAGCCTTACCGGGCTCTGCCGGCAGGGCTCAGCCCAGATGCTTCCCAAGGACATCCTCACCGAGGCGGACAAGGCCCGGGGCAACGTAGCCGGGGTCATCTGGAATATCGATATCGAATCGGTGGAAGGAGGGAAACACCTGAACCGGAGCATGGCGATTAAGGCAAAGGGCTACAATGTCCTGGCGGAATATACAGGGCCGAAGTCAATGAAAGGCCGAAAAATTCTGATGATCGACCGCAACATGTGGTTTGTCAAACCGGGGCTCAAAAAACCGGTCCCCCTCTCCCCCCGCCAGAGACTCATGGGGCAGGCTGCCAACGGAGACATCGCATCCGCCAATTATTCGGGGGACTATGCGGCCTCCGCCAGGCCCGATGACACCATAAACGGTGAACTCTGCTACTGTCTGGACCTTAAGGCGGTGGACAGCAAGGCCACCTACGAACGGATCGTTTACTGGATCTCGGTGAAGCGTCTTGTCGGTGTGAAGGCGGAGTTTTATTCGGCATCCGGAAAGCTGATGAAAAAAGCGGAATTCACCTATGGGAATTTTGTTACCGTAAACGGCGAAGTCCACCCGTTCATCTCGGAGATGGTCATCACGGATGCGATCATGGAGGAGAACGTTACGACCATGAGATACAGAGACGTCATCCTCAAGGAGATCCCGGCTTCAACGTTCAATCTCAACCTATTGATGATGTAGGCCCCCCATGAAACGGTTACTTTTCGTAATGCTTGTCTTGACGGTTATGTTTCATCCCGGGGTCTGCGGTGCCAGCGCCCGTCAGACCCTGGAGGAAGACGCTGCGTCACCGGCGTCACGCCTCCGTCCTCTTCTATCCGTCAACAGCCGGTGGGAAGGCGGCCCAGGCGGTTCATACCTGGCCGTTGACATCCCAGGGGAGGAGGATGACGTGAGAGACGGCAACCCGGAACCGGTTATCACCGAAGAGCCGGCTGCCGGGTGGCAGTTCAGCGATGCGTTGGATCGCCAATTCAAGGCCCTTCTCTTTCTTGAATGGACCGATCCGTCGGACATACCGGGCAACCCCGGCAACACGTTCCTGAAAATCCCGGAGGCTGGGGCTCAGTTTCATCTGCGTCCGGATTTCAGGCTGAACTTCGAAACGGTCACCTGCCAGGTAAAACCCCGGATGACGGCCGGGTGGAGCCACTGGGCCGGCGGATTGGACAG
Organism: Pseudomonadota bacterium; assembly: GCA_043806875.1. Taxonomy (GTDB): domain Bacteria; phylum Desulfobacterota; class Desulfobacteria; order Desulfobacterales; family Desulfobacteraceae; genus JAZDGN01. The sequence continues at coordinate 10,574 of JAZDGN010000147.1, read as the reverse complement.
GAGCGATCAGGAAGAGATCGACGTGTTCATGAACGAGTGGTCGATCCGGGCATCGCTGACCGACTGGTTTTTCCTGATCCTCGGCAGGGAGAACCTGCAATGGGGACCTGGCTACCTTGGTTCGCTTTCCAACCCGTTCTTCTCGGACAACGGGAAAACCAATCCCCAGCAGGAGGTTCCCGGCATGGATTTCATACGGCTGGTATTCATGCCGGACCCTCTATGGACCATCTCAACAATCGCAAACATCGGAAAGGGTGCGGCGGACATCCCTTCCGATGAATTTCATTCCAGGTATGCCCTGAAACTGGACTATTGCGGCACGGCGTCCTATGCCGGCCTGGTATTGTCCTGCCAGGAGAGCCCCGGGGCGTTCGAGATGGGCTGTTATGCCGGCATTACGGCGTCGGATGCTCTGATTCTCTATACAGAAGGCATGTCATCCCATCACGACACCGCCCTCCTGTATCCGGCCACGGCACCCAATCCAGTCGGGAAGGGCTTCGAGTCCAGAGACTATGGTCTGCTCGAACACGGCAGCTTTCTGCTTGGTGGCAGCTATACGACCGAAGCCGGACCGACCGTGGTCCTGGAGTACCTCTTTTCCGGATACGGGTATACCGGTGCCCAGGCTTCTTCCTATTTCGAAGCCATCGATATCGCATCCAGCGCCTACTCAATCGATGGAGCCTCAAGGTTGCTGGCGGATTACCAGTCACGGCTTTCCGGTATTCCCGTTCCGGTAAATGCACCGTCGCTTGAAAAGGGTGCGCCGTCAGTCCAGGGCTTATCCACTGCCGTTCTCGGCCAGGCCATGAAGGCGGGGGAGCCGTTTCTGAGACGGAACTACCTGATGGCCCAGGTCCATGACAGCGATGTCCGGGAAATCATCGACTACACGGTCCGCTACACCCATTGCCTGGATGATCAATCCGGTCAAGCGCTGCTACTTCTGGACATCAAAGCCACGGAGAGCACCCATGTCTTCTCGGTTTTCAAGACACAGTTCGGGAGGACGCATTCCGACTTCGGGTCGGGCATTCTGGATTATTACTGGATGTTCGGCATCCAATACGACTATTGATTTCACGTAAAGACAATGTGATCAGTATCAATTCATTTTTATAAAAAATGGTTTTCCATGGATCCCATATTTCAGCGGGCAGACACTCCCGGCACATATAAGGCGCCTATCCGAAAACACTCATGGGTTCATAGTGATGGTCACAGGCGTCGTGAAAATTCCTTTTATCACGGCGCAACAAAGAATGACCCCAGCCAATCCAGGAAATATTGGTATTAGAGATAGTGATAATATAAAGTTGAATTCAGACATATGATTACAAATCATGCTTGACAATTAAGCAATCAGATGTCATCAGAAAACGTGACATCCTGAAATGAAAAAGGAGCACAATGCAAAAAACGAGAATGCTACTTCAGTTGGCCAAGGCCATGATGGTAACGGCGCTATTCAATACCGCCGTGGCCCTGGCCCTGTCTTTTTTTATCCTCAGAGACAGATCCCATTCCAACCTGATTGTCTGTTCCAACCTGATCGGCTTTTCGATTTTCACCTGTGTACGGGTGGCACGTCATCTGGTTAACCGCTTCGATACCATCAAGCCCGCCCTGGGGAAAGCCACCGGAGTATTCTGCGGTATCATCATCGGCTCGTTGTCCAGTTGGTGCTATCTGTATCTGACCTGGCAGATGGCACCGGTCTACTTCATTAAAAATGTTCTTTTCTACCTTGCCGGGTTCGGTATTTTCTTCGGCCTGCCCATGGTGTATTACTTCAGTTCCCAAAAAGAACTGGTGGTCTCCCGCCAGCGCATTCAGGAGGAAAAAATACGGCGTCTCTCCATCGAGAAAGAGGCAACCATGACATCGCTCAGGCTCCTCCAGGCACAGATCGAACCCCATTTCCTGTTCAACACGCTGGCAACCGTGCTCTCGCTGTTTGAAACCGATATCGAAAAGGCACGGACCATGCTTCTCGATTTGAATGTTTTTCTCCACGCATGTCTTGAATATACCCGCAAGGAGATGGTGACACTTGCAAAAGAGCTGGAAATCACGGCCCATTACCTGAATATCTTCAGAACCAGGATGGGGGAGAGATTGTCGTATTCAATAGAGGACCGGACCGGGTCACCGGAATTGCCCTTTCCCCCGATGATCATCCAACCGCTGGTTGAGAACAGTATCAAGTACGGCCTCGAGCCTAAACCCGAAGGAGGAAGCATCGCTATTCTCTGCACCCGTGTAGAGTCGACCCTGGAAATTGTCATCCGGGATACCGGGCTTGGCCTGGAGGATACAACGCTCAATGCCGGGGTTGGCCTCGACAACGTGAGCCGGCGCCTCGCAAGTCTCTATGGAGACAAAGCCGGTTTCACAATTAATTCGGCAGAGCCTTGTGGTACTCAGGTGACTATAAGGATTAATCAATGAAACCGATCCGCATTTTGATCGCAGAAGATGAAATCCCCCAACAGAACAATTTGATCTCGATGTTAGGAAACTATGCCTCCCGTGTCCAGGTCGTAGGCACTGCATCGGACGGGGAGACTGCCCTGTCTCTGATCGGGGAGTTAAAACCCGACGTTGTTTTTCTCGACATCCTGATGCCCGGAATGACCGGAATCAATGTGGCTGCCAGAATCGCAGGCCAGTCGAAGGTTGTGTTCATTACTGCCCATGATCAGTATGCTATTAGGGCATTCGAGAGCGAAGCTGTAGACTACATTCTCAAACCGGTCACTGCCCAGCGTCTTCAGACAACCATCGAACGTCTTGAAAAGCATTTCAATCAGCCTGCAACGGTTTTTGATCTGGAGGGAAGAATGGAAACGTTGCTTCAGGTCCTGAAGAATTCAATGCCCAAGGGATCCCTCAATCTGATCAAGGTCAGGACAGGCACACAGATCACCTTCATCCCTGTTTCACAGGTGATCTTTTTCAAAGCATCGGACAAGTACACCGTTGTCCAGACCCAGGAAAAGGAATATCTGATCACCACGACCATCAAAGAGCTTGAAAACCAGCTTGACCCGGAATATTTCTGGCGCGTTCACCGAAGCGCCATTGTCAACATAACCAAAATCGAACACATTCAGCGATCTTTCACGAACCAGATGCTGATTGGCTTCAAGCATACCCCGGAACGTATTACGGTGAGCAGACAGTACGAAAGCCTTTTCAAGTAACCCCGTCGCGATGCCCTGTCCTCCGCTCCCACAGATGGCCACAAGACCGTACCGGGAATCCCGGCGTTTCATTTCATGGATCAGGGTAACCAGGCGCATGGTCCCGGTTGCCGCAATGGGATGCCCCAGGGAAATGCCCGATCCGTTTACGTTAACCCTGGCTTCCAGATCTTCCTGGCTGAGTTTCATCAATTTTGTGTCTGCCAGTACCGGGGCTGCAAACGATTTTAGGCACTACAAATTTTTTCTGGGGATCTGAAATGAAGCCAAGGAAATCCTATTAGTCAGAGGATTGTCTTGCTAATTTTGCCTGGTCTGTGGGAGAGGCCGAGAGCATCGTAAATTTTAATGTGGCAATCTTCTGGCTTTGCGGTTTTTCGAATGAATAGCATCTTACCGCCTGAATGCTTCATGGAAGTTGTCACCCTAAAATGGGTAGAAAGTCTGCTGCTGATCGTTGACCAGCTATGAGTTATACCGTGTTCCTCATGCTCTAATCGAATTGAATGAAGAACATGATAAGCAAGTACAGTTATAAACATTTTTAAACACTTCCATCAAATTCTATTGAATAGTTCACACGATTGTGTTTTTAATAATCTGCGCCGTAAAATTCAATCAGTGACAGACGAAATCGCACGGCAGGTGACGCCCAAATCCTTTGCATAGTTTTTGTCAACCAGGCATTCTTACGTCCCTGGTTTTTACCGGCAAGGCATTCAAACCGTTGGCTGCATCGACTGCATCGCCAGGACAACCCAGCTGATGGACGACTCATAAGATGACAGGAATGTGACGCTTTTATGAAAAAACAGCAAAGATCAATCCACGAACTGGACAAAAAGGCCTGCACTCCGGTTATTTCCATGGCTCTCGCCCTGAAACGGTTGCGCAGTGGGAAGACGGATCCGCAGGTGGCCGTACTTGTCGATGGCGGGAAGGTGTTAGGTTATGTTGAACCCGGAAAACGTTCAGGGGAGATGGGAGATGTGGATGAAATCATGTCTGCCGAAACGAAATCCGATCAAAATCAGGTAGAACCATTTGAAACAAGAGATATTCCTTTGCCGACATCAGACGCGGATTCTCCCCCTGACACAATTTCTTTTGATATAAACCGGACCACGATGGATGAATGGGCGAATCCACCGTCGCCTTGCTGTTTTTATGCGCAAATGCCTGAAGAGGTCGTTGCCGGGAATATTTGTCAAGTCCAGACAACCATTTCACGCGGGGAAAACCGTTGCAGAAGCGGTGAACGAAGGCAGGGAACAAGCCTGCCGGCTGGGAGACGCAACCTATCTGGCTTACGTGGTATATGCCGATCCCTTTGCCCATCTGGTTCAATAATAAGTCAACCCGGTCATAAAACCATAGGAGGCACACCATGTCCGACAAACAGATCATTGATATCCACTGTCATCTTTTCAATGCAAAATACGCGGTGGCAGAACTTGTTTCGGCAACCTGGAATCATCTCTGGGGTAATTACCCGCACCATAAAGGCCCGGCAAAAAAACGATCTGCCCGCGGGGTCGTTGAAACACTGGAGGGCGTCAAAGAGTTTGCTGCCTGGATCGCACGGCTTCTGGAGGCGGCGGCGCACAGCTGCGAAGGAAACTATCTTGAGGCCCGGGAAAATTTTTCCAAAAGCCTGCTGGGCACCAATGCTTCGCTGAGTGTTACGCCTCTGATGATGGACATCTATTTTGCCCTTTCCGATAACAAAGATGAAGAAACAACCAGCGGGAAAGGGCGGCGGGCCGCTCCTCTGATCAAGACGTTTGCTGTCCCCCAGGACCAGGAAAAGGAGTTTGACACCCATTTCGAAGACATAAAAAATCTCATTTTGAATGAAACGCAAAAAACAACCAAAACCGGAAGGCGGTCAGCTTCCGATGCAGAAATTGACACACTTTTTGACAGCGTGAAAAAGGAACTGCTCTCCAAACCCAAAAAATCCAGGCGGGGTGTCGATCAATACGAGGGCATCGAGCTGTCCCCGGGCTACAGCCGGCATATGCAGGACCTGGAAGCTCTTTCAGAAAAATATCCCGGGAAGGTTTTCCCTTTTCTGGCGGTTGACCCCAGGAGAATTGGCATTCTGAAGCTTATCGACCTGAAAGTCAACAAAGGCAAAGGTATTTTCAAGGGAATCAAACTATACACGCCCCTGGGTTACCTGCCGACCCATCCGAACCTGGAGCCGGTTTTTGACTATTGCGTCTCCTACGACATCCCCATAACCGCACACTGTTCACCGGGCGGCATGAATAACTTCAGGTCAAAAAACTATGTAATAAGCTGGGAGGGAAATAACCATTGGGAGGACTTCAAGGAGGTGGAAGGGGAAAAAAGCCGTTACTTCACGTCGCCCGAACAATGGCTGCCTGTTTTAAACCGGTGGAAATCCCTGCGCATAAACTTTGCCCACTTCGGCGGAGGCGACCAGCTCCATAAGGATAAAACGGCATGGATGGGCTCTATTATCCGGCTGATTATGAATCATCCCAATGTATTCACAGATGTTTCCTATCACACCCAAGAAGACCTGCCCGAAAAGCTCACCCGGATCGTCAGCGAAAATGAATGCCTGAAAACCAAGCTGATGTTCGGCACTGATTTTATCATGATCATGATGGACAAAGGGCTGGGCGGCCTGGATAAATATTTTAACAATTTTCAATCATTCCAAGAGAACCTGTTGAATGACAATGCAAAACACTTTCTCAAATTATGAGACCCGTTAGTTTTTCTTGGTTTATCAGCCCGTCTTTTAATAACCATCTCATTTTTATCTTAGGATGGAGGGATTATGGTATGGATAGAAGCTATCATGGCATTTGCCGTGACAATGATGGCGTTTTCAACGATCGTTTCCATGATTGTGGAGATACTTCACCGGATCTTCAGGCTCAGGGAAGAAAAATTGAAGATGATGCTGGCGCAGATCCACACAAAACTGATCCGGCCCCAGCTGTTGTCCCTGAAAACCAATTTGTCGACATCAGGTGATCATTTTGCCGAAAATCTGACCAGTCCGGATTTCATTCCTTCAAAGACAGGGACATGGCTGCCCCAACCGTTACTCCACTGGCTGCTGAACGCAGACAATAAAAAAAACTTGCCGGTATTAGAGTTCATTGAAAAACTGGCCCGGACCGAAGACGGCAAGGCACTTTTGGAACAGGGTAAAATTAAAGGGGAAGAATATCTGAAGGTGTTCATGGATGATCTTATCAGCCAGTATGAAAAGTTTGAAGAGGCTGCCAGGGAGTATTTTACCCGACGTGCACGATTTTTCTCGATTCTGGTGGCCATCGGCCTTGCCTTCTGCATCAATATCAACCCGTTCGAAATATTCAGCGCCTATATCCATGACGCAAAACTTCGGGCAGATATCATCAACCAGGGCACCCTTATGGGTGAACAGCTTAAAGATCAGGAAAGAAAACTCGCCGATTTGGCTGCCAACAGGATATCGGTGGATGAAGATTCGATCATGGAACTTAAAAAAGTCTATGAAACCCTGAACAAATCCCTGGATGCGCTTCAGAAGGATGACGTCCCCTACGGCTGGGGAACACCTTGCATGGACAAGGTCTGGAAAGCATGGGAAAAGGAATGGGGCGTGTTTTCGAGAACATCTTTGAATTGGTTCCTCTCAGTGGTTCTGGGGGGCCTCCTGATCGGTCTGGGCGGTCCTTTCTGGTTTGATATTTTCCAAAAATTGTCCGCCCTGGTCAACCCTGCCAGAATGTTACAGTCCCCGGCTGGACAGCAGAAAGAACCGACAAGGGTTGTGCTTGAGTCTGAAGGCAGGACAGGCAGGGAATCGGACCCACTGACCATCTTCAAACGGGCAGCTGCGGTTATGGCCCATGCGTACAACCCAAAACCGCATTCCTCCTCGGATACGGGCGGTAATGTGCCGAAAGGGAAATAAACCAAGGACGATTGACAAAGATGCCCTCATGCACCATTAACAGGTGAACCCTTGAAGAATTTCAGACCTTGAAGGTTCTGACCCGGGCCTTGAGGCGCTCAGACAATCCGGAAAGATCACTGGCTCCGGCATTCACCTTGTCCGTATTTTTCTTCATGGCTGCGAAAGCTTCATCAAGACTGCTTATTTCAGCGTTGATCTCTCCGGTCACCGTCGTACTGAACGAAACCTTGTCGTTGACTTCCGAAATGGCCCCGGAAATCCGGGAGACATTGCCGGCAATCTCCTTTGCCGTCACAGACTGCTCTTCCACAGCCGCAGATATGGTGGAAACAATATCGTTCACGGCATTGATGGTCTCTGGGATCCTGCCCATATCCGCTACAGTATCGTCTGACATGACCTGGATGGCCCCAATTTTTTTCTTGATGTCCAGGGTCGCATCCATGGTCTGTTTGGCCAGAGCCTTGATCTCATTGGCAACCACGGCAAAACCTCTGCCTGCCTCTCCGGCCCTGGCCGCCTCTATGGTTGCGTTCAGGGCCAATAGGTTGGTCTGTTCGGAAATCTCCGTGATGGCTTCGGTGACGATACTGATATCGGCAACCGATTTCCCAAGGTCCGCCACCTTCCGGGACGCATCCCGGGTCCTGCTTACCGCCTGGGTCGTTATCCCCAGGGCCTGCTCCGTATTCCTGGCTATCTCCTGAATGGTTGACGACATCTCTTCCGAGGACGAGGCAATGATACCCAGATTGGCGGAAGCGTCCTCCATGGTCTGGGCCATCGTGCACATGGTGTCGTTCATCCGGGTTGCTGACACGGAAATGGAATTTGTCTTGACCGCATTTTCAGATGCTGTTTTAGACAGTTCCCCTGCCAGCCCGGAAAGACTGACAGATGATGAGGCTACACTGTGGGCATCACCGTCGATTTCAGTGACAAGCCGGTGGAGTTTTTCCATAAATACATTGAACCACTGGGCCAGGGATCCGATCTCATCTTTTCTGCGGATGTCCAGACGCATGGTCAGGTCCCCCTCGCCCTCGGCAACATCCTTTAATCCGGTCACCACCCTGACTATGGGTTTTGCCATGGTATTGGCGAACAGATACACCATGGGCAGGGTTACCAGAATGCAGAGTATGGCGACAATACCAAGCCATTTGATAAGCTCCCAGGTATTGGCCCTGATAGTGTCATGGGAATACAGGGCCGCTACCGCGCCGATGACCCGGGACCCGTCAGCGATGGGCATGATCCCCTGGGCATAGGTTTTATCCCCCAGACGGATCTCGTTCAGCAGGACATCTGCACCCTGGACGGTCATGGTCCGGGCAGGGTTTTTCAGGCTTCCGGCATCAAACTCGGGATAATTCTCCAGGGACCCCTGGCCGGGATGGCCCAAGGCAAATATCATGACCTCTGTCCCGCTGAACACGGCGACCCGTTTTGCAAAGCCGACACCGATTTTTCGTGAGATGATCACCTGGCCCACGGGCTTGGGAACCCTTTTCTTGACCTTGGGATCAAAGGCCTCCATGGTTGGGGTGGCACTGGAGGTCAAGGATACCACCCCACCGATTATCTCAAAGGAAACACGCTCTTCAAGCCCGGGATCAACCGTTGTCAGAGACGCTTCAAAGGGCCACTGGCCAGTGCTCTCCCAGGTATCGAACTTCAAGACATCACCCGGAGCAACCTGTCCGTACCGGTAGGTTACGCTACCCGGGAACCGGAGAGCATAGATCAGGTGAACCCTGCCCTCGCTGTTCCTGGCAAAGGTGGTAATGTCGCCGTCCTGGTCGTAAACGGCAATCTGGAATACGCCGCTGGAAGTCATGGCGCTGTACAGGGACTGCACCAGGGACTGGAACGAATAGTCCGCCATATTGGCGTTATCCTGGCCCTTGTAGGAGATGATCAGACTCAGGGCGCCCCCTATGTCGGCCGTGGCAATGGTCTGCCTGTTAAAGGACAGGGCCTGTTTCTCCAGCTCGGACAAATCGGTCCGGGCTATGACAAAGGCCTGGCGGAGTGATTTGTAGGAGGTCTCGACATGCTGGTTCCGCACAATGACTGAAACAATGGTTGTTGAAACGGCAACGATCAGAATAATGAGGCTCATGGCCCCCACTGTCAGTCTGTTCTTGAAATTCATGATGCTTCACCTGTATGATTTTCACGTAAAAAAACCGCCCATGCCCTGGATCAGTCCCTCCTGTTCCCAGGGCTCCGCCATGGAAAACAGATAAACCGCCATCCCGGACAGTCCGGAATCTGTTTTTTCAATATCATTGCAATTGTCTTCCCGGAATCATCACTAGGTGCAGACGCCTTCCCTGTCAAGGAAAAAATGTCCACCATCAAAATAGTTCTTGACAGTATAATTTGCATACGTAATATTCGTTTCAACACTATACGCATGGGACTCAAAATACACACAGGAGAAAAAAGTGGATCTCACATCACCCCCTGATTGTCCGTACTATCTTGTTTACCGCGTTTCCCTGGCCGTAACCTCGGCCCTGAAAAAGGGACTTGCCGATGCCGGGGTCGGAAATCTCAAACCAGCCTACCTGGGAGTGCTTCTGGCCCTCTGGTTCCAGGACAGGCTCAGGGCTGTGGAGCTATGCAAAAAGGCAGGTCTTGAACCCTCATCCATGACAGGACTCCTGGACCGCATGGAGCGGGACGGCCTTGTAAAACGGACCCCGGACCCGGACGACAGGCGTGCCATTCAGATCCATCTGACGCCGGAGGGAACAGCTGCCATGAAACCGGCAAACGCTGCGGTGACAGCAGTGCTCGACAGCGTGTTCGCCGGCATTCCGGACGCGGATATCGAAACCACCAAACAGGTTCTGAGAACCGTTCTTTTGAACTGTTCCCAGGAGGAGGCTTAAATGGATCACAAACGCATCGGCTTTACCTGCGCCCACACACCGGTACCTGTTATTGAAGCTGCCGGATTTCTGCCGTTCAGGGTGTTTCCTTCAGGGGACAGCCCGGACCAGGCAGGCCACCTGCTCCACGACAACCTGTGCCCCCATGTAAAACGGGTACTGGACCGGGCTTTGGCCGGAGATCTGCCGGATCTTGACGGTATGGTTTTCATGAACAGCTGCGATGCCATGAGACGTCTGGCCGATGCCTGGCTCCTGGCAAGGCCGGGCGATCGGGTAATGCTCCTTGATCTCCCGCCTGCCTCAACGGATTCCAGCATCAGCTTCCTTGCCGGTGAATACAGGCGCATGGCCGAGACCCTGTTTGCGTGGAACCCCGGCAAGGGAGCGTTTGAGGAGAGTATCCAGGATCAATTGTCCCGGACCCTGGACGGGTGGAACCGCCTGGCCGGACATATGGCCCTTCTTGAGGCGAGGCTCGCCCAGGCCTATTATCCTGGCCTGGCTTCC
>JAZDGN010000146.1:0-18449 GCA_043806875.1 Pseudomonadota bacterium | reverse complement strand
GGTTCGCATAAGATACTGCTGTTGTTATAGGTATAGATAGTATAGCGCTTGTGGGATGTTTTCAGGGTCGTGGATGCCACGGTGGCATCTGCCCAGGATAACTGGACAAGGGCCATGAAAACTGCGGTGAGAAGAACGCGATATCCCCTGATCATAGGCTTGTTTTAAGATTCAGTTCCTTTGCTATTTTCTGTGAGATATCCTGGGCAAAAGCCTTGAAATCTTCCTTTCCCAGAGGGTGACCCTGGGAGGGCACCTTTTCCGGATTGTCGGGCATGACAAGATGGGGCGCATTGATAAATTCCGGGTTGGGAGTGATGCCGTAGTCACCGGGGATGGCATTGGCAAAGTACAGTTCCTGAAATCCTGAGAATTTAATGGCATGGGCCGTGGCATCCACAATGGCGGTTTCCCGGTCTGAGACAAGTCCTGCCCTTGCTGCCTGGACAAGTCCTGCCAGGCATTCCCCCCCCTGGGTGCAGGCAATATGCCCGTTCCGGTTGGCCTCAAGACCCCAGTCCATGATGTCCTGTTCACTGACCTGGGTGAAGATGACCTTGTTCGTACCGGCGGTTCTATTGTACAGGTCGACCAGGCTGATTACCCGCGGCATGGATACGGGATTGCCGATCATGGCTGCCTGGGCAACGCTGGATCTAACGGTGACCGGCATGAACACACGTTTTGCAGGGTCGGGCTCCTGGTAATACCGGTACACCGGATCTGCATGTTCCGATTGTACACCAATGATTTTAGGCAGGTCGCTGATGATGCCGGCCTTGAAAAATTTGATGAATCCGTTGATCACCGCAGAAATGTTTCCGGCATTTCCGATGGGGATGACCACGACCTTGTCTGCCATGTCATAGTCGAAATCCTGGGCCACCTCATAGGAGTAAGATTCCTGGCCCAGGATGCGCCATGCGTTTTTCGAGTTGAGCAGGGCAACGCAGTAGTCTTCGGAAAGCTTTTCCACTATTTTCATGCAGTCGTCAAACACCCCCGGAATTTCAAACACCCGGGCACCGCTCCCCAGGGGCTGTGAGAGCTGCTGGGGTGTAACTTTTTTATGGGGCAGGAGAACCGCCGACTTGATCAAAGGCCCAAGGTATGAAGCATACAGGGCTGCCGATGCCGAGGTGTCTCCTGTGGATGCGCACACGGCAATGATATCCGAGGCCAGGTTCTGGTCAAGGAGGTATTTGATGTATGACAGGGCGCTGGCCATGCCCCGGTCCTTGAAGGAGGCACTGGGGTTCTGGCCGTCATTTTTGTAGAAGAACCGGGCTCCAACCTTGTCCTGGAGGCGCTGGTTGGCCTCAACCAGGGGGGTGTGCCCCTCACCCAGGTAAAGGATGGACGACAGGGGAATGCTCGGCCCGATGAACTCGTGGTACCGGTAAATTCCTTTTAAAGCAGGGATGTTGAGCATTCGGCGGAAGTCAAATATCCGCTGCCATGTCTTGCCCGGGATTTTTTTCAGATCATCCTCGGCCCTGTTGTTGATCAGGAGAACCTCGCCGCATTTCGGACACACATAGAGGAGTTTTTCCATGGAAAACTCGGATGCACAGTTCAGACATCCGTAATAGAGATCACCCTGGGCTTTGGGGACAAGATAGGGTCTGATGTCCTCTGGAAAATTATTTATGTGCATTGGTGATAACCTTTAAACCTCCCATGTAGGATTGCAGGGCTTCAGGGATCTCCACCGATCCGTCGGCACACTGATAGTTTTCCAGGATGGCTGCCACGGTCCGGCCCACGGCAAGGCCAGAGCCGTTCAGGGTGTGGACGTAATCGAGTTTTTTCTGTCCTTCGCGTCGGAGGCGGATACTGGCCCGGCGGGCCTGGAATGCTTCACAGTTGCTGCAGGAGGAGATTTCCCGGTAGGTGTTCTGCCCGGGCATCCAGACCTCGATGTCATAGGTTTTTGCTGCTGAAAATCCCATGTCCCCTGTACACAGGGTAATAACCTGGTAGGGAAGCTCAAGGCGTTTGAGGATGTCCTCGGCATTACTGAGCAGGGATTCCAGCTCGTCATAAGAGGTTTCCGGCGTTGTATACTTGACCATCTCGACCTTGTTGAACTGGTGCTGGCGGATCAGACCCCGGGTATCACGGCCGTGGGAACCGGCCTCGGACCGGAAACAGGGGGTGTAGGCTGTAAATTTGATGGGCAGCTGTGCCTCTGACAGAATTTCCTCGGAATACACATTGGTCAGGGGTACTTCCGATGTGGGAATCAGGAAATAATCCCAATTTTCCAGCTTGAACAGATCTTCCTCAAACTTTGGCAGCTGGCCGGTGCCTATAAGGCTTTTCCGGTTCACGATAAAGGGCGGCAGGACCTCCGTATACCCGTGCTCGAGGGTATGCATGTCCAGCATGAAATTGATCAGGGCCCTTTCCAGCCGTGCAGCAGGGCCGAAATACAGGGGGAATCTTGCCCCGGTAAGTTTGGCTGCGCGGGTAAAATCGATGATACCCAGCTTTTCGACAATGTCCCAGTGGGCCAGGATCGGGAATTCGAAAATCCTGGGAGTCCCCACCTTTTTTTCAAGTCGGTTTCCGGTCTCATCCTCTCCCACCGGTATGCCCGGGTTGGGAATGTTTGGCAGGCTGACCAGGAAGGCTTCGATGGCTGAATCTGTCTCCTGGAGCGTCTTGTCAAGGTCTTTAATTCTGTCGGAAACCTGTCGCATCTCTGCGATAAAGGGTTCTGCATCCTGGCCTGCCCGCTTCATGCCGGCGATGTTGTCGGAGACCACATTGCGTTTATGCCGCAACGCTTCAATTTCTTTGAGAAGCTCTCTTCTTTTTTGTTCAGTTGTCAGAAAAAGGTCGAAATCGACTTTGCCCTTCCGCTTTCCAAGAGCTTTCCGGACCTCGTCGGTATTTTCTCTAACATATTTTAATTCCAGCATTTTAATCCTTGTCTGTCCACAAATCAGAGATAGAGGTTAGTGTTATTGGGTAAATACAAAAAAAATATCATGGGCCCTTAAATCCGTCAATGATTATTGCAGGTTGACAATTCCGGGCAGGTGTATAATATTTCAACAAAATATTTTTTGAGCGGGGAAAAAACTTATGGAAGAAACAAGAGATAGTAAAAAGAGCTTGCTGGATGAAATAATCAATAGGCTTGCTGTGTTTTCGGCTGAGGAACTCCAGGAAAAGAGAGCGCGGATAGAAAAGAATCTGCTGGAATTCGCTAATTTCATGGAAGCTCAGCTTGCACTTCTCTATACGGAACGCAGTTCGGAAATACCCACCGGAACGATTATAAGAAAGAGTCTCGGCGTAAAAAAGGGTATTGTTCTGCCTGCGCTGACGGATTCAAAGCATAAGATAAGTCTGCTGCGTATCAATGATTATGACAAGGATCTTATAAAGCGGGACTATGAAAATCTTGAGCCTGATCCGGCGGTATGCAAGAAGGTGAGTGTCGACCAGATCGACATCGCTGTCATACCGGGTCTGGCCTTTGATGAAAAAGGAGGCCGCCTTGGATTCGGGGACGGCTTTTACAATCGGCTCATAACCCGGCTGCCTGAAACTACCCGCAAGGTATCCATCGCCTTTGAGGAACAGATCGTGGATCAGATCCAGATGGAATCCAGAAAATTTAACGTGGATATCATCATCACGGACAAGAGGGTTATTTACAAGATTTAATTCAAAACCAGGCGGCGCTGCCCGGCATGCCCATGAACCCATGGGCAACGGTGTCTGCACGGGATCCTTGGGGAAAGCATCCGGGGGCGGCCTGATCTATGCCGGATTCAGGGCTTCATGGAAGCTCTGATGGTTGTTGCTCCTGCCCATGGAAATGACGGTGTCGCCCTCTTCGAGTTTGGTTTCAAACGAAGGATTGAAAATCATCTGTCCATCGGCTTTTTTAATGGCAATGATAATGATATTATAGTTCTGACGGATGCCTGAATCCTTGAGCATTACATTGACAAGGTTCGATTTGGAGGATACCAGGGATTCTTCAATCTGAATGGCTCTTTCCTTCCTGGACAGGGCTATATCAAGGAAATTGCTGACACTGGGCCTCAAGAGCCTGAGGCCCATGGATATGGCCCCGATGTCATAGGGGGACTCAACCCGGTTGGCACCTGCTGCCAGAAGAGTTCCCTTGACCTGTTTTCTTCCGGCCCTTGCCATGATATAGATGGCGGGGTTCAGCTGCCGGGCTGTCAGGACCAGAAACACGTTGTCGGCATCGGTGGCAAGGGCTGCTATCAGGTGGGACGCCTGCTTGATTCCGGCTTTGAGCAGCGTGGATTCATCTCCGGCATCCCCCAGGACATAGAGCATTTTATCCTTTTCCAGCACAGGCACCATCTCAGGGTCCTTTTCAAGGACAACAACCTTGGGAGTCTGCTCCATGAGCTGTTTGCACAGGATCCTCCCGATACGTCCGTACCCGCATACGATGTAATGCTTTTCCATTTGAGCAATGCGTTTGTCCAATCGTCGTCTCCCCAGCATGGATCTGATTTCACCTTCAACAACAAACTGCATGATCGCACCGGCAAGGTACAGGAAATAACCTCCCCCGATGAAGATCAGTATCATTGTGAAGTAGCGGCCCTCAGGGCTGACCTTGTTCACCTCACCATACCCGACGGTGCTCAGGGTGATGGCGGTCATGTAGGCGGCATCCAGGGGCGTCCATTTTTCAATGAGCATGTACCCTGCAGTACCGGTACAAAAAATGACCAGGGCAATGAGGACGGCCATGAAGATTTGTTTTTCTTTTCCCATGGGGGAATTGTATAGCCATAACCCCTGGAAAAAGCAAGATGAGAAATTGCCGAGTCTATCTTCTTGACGGAACGATGAGCTGCTGCTAAAGTGCCGACCTATGGAATCGGAATACAGAAAATTCGAACGGTGGCGCAGGGATATGATTGAGAGACAGATCATTGCCCGGGGTATTACCGACCCGGCCGTGATTGCCGCCATGGGAAAAATTCCAAGACACCTGTTTGTCAGCGAGGCGCTGATTGAAAGCGCCTATGGTGACTTTCCCCTTCCCATTGGTGAGGGGCAGACCATTTCCCAACCCTATATCATCGCGGAGATGACCCAGACCCTTGAACTCAAGGGAAGCGAGCGGGTTCTGGAGATCGGGACCGGGTCAGGTTACCAGGCAGCCGTGCTGGCGGAAATCGTTTTTCGTGTCTACACCATTGAACGCAACAATACCCTGTTTTTGAGGACCCGGAAACTCTTTGACCGGCTCAAGTATCACAACATTGTCGCCCGTTATTCGGACGGAACCCAGGGTTGGAAGGAAGAGAGCCCCTTTGATGCCATCGTCGTTACTGCCGCGGGCGAGTCGATCCCCCAGCCCCTTATCGACCAGCTGGCCCCTGGCGGCCGCCTGGTCATGCCCGTGGGGGGCCACTTTACCCAGGACCTGATCCGGGTTGAGAAAGACAAGAACGGGACCGTGACATCAAAGAATCTTGGCGGGTGCCGTTTTGTAAGGCTTATCGGACAGCATGGGTGGAAGGAATAGTCCATGCTGAAACGTCTTTATGACTGGGTCCTCAGCTGGGCTGAGAGACCCGCCGGAGCCTGGGCCCTCTTTGTCCTGGCTTTCTGTGAGTCCTCTTTTTTTCCTATCCCTCCGGATGTGCTGCTCATTGCCCTGGCTGTGGGGGCTCCGAAAAAGGCCTTCCGGTTCGCCTGGATCTGCAGCCTGGGTTCGGTCTTGGGGGGCTGCCTAGGGTATTATATCGGGTGGCATTTCATGGGACTGATCGGGGACAGGATTATCGCCCTTTACGGGCTCACCGGAAAGGTCGATTACATTGCATCCATGTACCAGACCTATGATGCATGGGCTGTATCCATTGCCGGATTTACCCCAATTCCCTACAAGCTGTTCACCATCGCAGCCGGAGCCTTCAAGGTCAACTTCCCGGTATTTGTGGTGGCATCGGCCTGCTCCAGGACGCTCAGATTCGTTCTTGTCGCGGGGCTGATCTATTTTTTCGGTCCCGGAATTCAGCGTTTTATAGAAACCTATTTCAACATTCTGGCAACGGTGTTCACGGTGCTTCTCATTGCCGGGTTTATTGCCATAAAATACCTTTTCTGACAAGGGTGGCCAAAAGTCATTCCCAGCCATGACCCGGATTCGTCGTCCTGATTTTGATTTTTCCTTTGATTCCGAAGCCTGCCGGACATGCCGGAGCGCATGCTGCCGGGGTGAGCCCGGATACATCTGGGTCAGCCAAGGGGAACTTAAGCCCATGGCGGATTTCCTTAACATTACGGTCATCGATCTGATCAAGGATAAACTGGTCCGGGCAGCCAACCGATACTCCATCCGGGAACACCTGGCCGGGGGCGAACACTGCTGCATATTCCTGGACCCTGAAAAGGGCTGCACCATCTATCCTGTACGGCCGCATCAGTGCCGTACTTATCCGTTCTGGGACCGGTTCAGGACCTGTCCTGATCAGGTCATGGAAGCGTGTCCCGGGGTTGATCTGTGATCTGGATCGCCTCTGGTTACAGGATCAGAGAGAGGCTTTCAGAAATGCGATAAAGGTTTCCGAAATGGGGGACAAGGTCCTTTTCCGGTTGGTTGTAAGGTAAAAATCCCGCTTGAGATTCAGGCCTTCCACGTACAGGGCCTTGAGTCTTCCGGATTCAAGGGCGTCTTCCACGGCAATGGTTGACAGGATGGAAATTCCCGCCTGGTTGATGATTCCCTGAATCACCGAGACCGTGTTGCCCATGTGGGCCACTATTTTCAGTTTGTCCATGTTGAGACCGGCATCCACCATGCTCTGGGTTATGGATGCCCAGGTTCCCGAACCCGACTCCCGGGCAAGGAAGGGTTCCTCAAAGAGCATTTTACAGGGGATGGACTCCAGATCCGCCCACTTATGGTCTCCTGGAACAATGAGCTTCATTTCATCCTCGATGATTTTTTCCTGGACAACCTGGGGATTGGAAACCCTGGCGCCGACAATGCCGGCTTCGGTTTCCCCCCTGGCAATGGTCCGGACAATTTCAGCCGTGTCTCCTGCCAGCAGAGTGATGGTCACGTCCGGATATTGCTTTGCAAAGGGGCCGATGTATTTGGGAAGAATATAACCTGCGGGGATGGTGCTCCCGCCGATGGTCAGATGCCCCCGGATACGGCCCAGGAAACTGGATATGGCCGTTTCTGTTTCGTCTTTCAGGCCCAGGAGTTTTTTAGCATAGGAGAACAGGATTTCTCCGGCTTTGGTAGGTACGGCCTCCCGGCCCAGCCGGTCAATGAGACGGCATCCGAAATGATCTTCCAACTCCTTGATGTGGCTTGACACGGTGGGCTGGGACAGATGAATCGTCTCCCCCGCCTTGGAAAAGCTTTTCTGTTTGACGACGTTGACAAAGACGTTAAGTTGCCAGAGATCCATTGGATACTGCTCCTTTTGGTGGAAATTTTTCCATCATTTTACATTTTACCGGGTGGGGGGCCATACCTGTGATATCCCCGCCGAAGGCAGCCACTTCCTTGATGATGGATGAACTGGTGAAGATCCACCTGAGGCCTGTCATGAGAAAAATAGTCTGGATCTCCTTGTTGAGACGGCGGTTCATCAGGGCCATCTGGAATTCGTTCTCAAAATCGGAAATCGCCCTCATGCCCCGGATGAGGGCCACGGCGTTTTTCATCTTTGCGTAATCCACCAGGAGGCCGTCAAATGAATCGACCTCCAGATTCTTTGTCTTTTCAAAACTGGCCTTGATCATTCCAACACGCTCGGGAACGGAAAAAAGGGATTTTTTCCTGGGGTTGTGCAGCACGGCAACGATAACCCTGTCAAAGATCTTGAGTCCCCGTTCAATAATATCAACATGGCCGTTGGTGAGAGGGTCGAAGGAGCCGGGATAGATGGCGGTTTTCAGTGTTTTTCCCATGGGTGGTTTTCCCTGTTACTGTGAAAAGTTGTATTTGAAAAATGTAATCCGTGTTTTTCCGTATTTCCTTTGGTCGGGAATGTCAAGTCCCGAGATGTCCTTGAAGGGATTTTCCAGCGTAGAATGCTCAGCGATCATGAGGGCGCCGGGGTTGATCACATCCATGAACCCAGGAAGATTGAGCAGGGTTGTAATGAGATTTCTGCCGTAGGGAGGATCCATGAAGACCAGATCGAAACCCTTGACGCCAATGCCTGGAGGAAGGGCTCTGGTCAGGTCCTGGCAGATGATGGTGGCCTTATGGGAAAGCCTGCACATGTGGCAGTTGGCCTTAACAACCGAGCAGGCCTCTTGGGATGCGTCAACAAAGACCGCATGGTCGGCCCCGCGGCTCAGTGCTTCCAGGCCCAGGGCCCCGGTACCGGCAAACAAATCCAGGACCGCTGCGCCCTGCACATGGTCCCGGATGATGTTGAATATGGATTCCCGGACCCGGTCCGATGTCGGCCGGATGTCCCTGCCCGCCAGGGGAGTCAGCTTTTTACCCCGGCAGGTGCCGCTGATGATCCTCATGATTTCTTGCCCTGGCGTGGAGCTTTGCCTTCATTGCCCAGGATACGGGAAACCTGGTCCGGATCGATTCCTGTTTTCCTGGCAGCGGCGCTTATGTTTCCCTTTTCCTGGTTGATCTTTCTCTGGAGGAATTCTTTTGCAAAGGTTTTTTGGGCTTCTTCAAGGTTGTCCAGGTTAAAGAGCAGCCGCCTCTCAACGGCAACAGAGGGTTCCATCGCGGGATTGTAGGGCATGGGAATATCCTTTGGTGTGATGGTGTCACCCTTGACCATGATGGCCAGGCGTTCTGCCAGGTTTTTTAGTTCCCTCACGTTCCCGGGCCAGTCGTACTCCAGGAGCATTTCAAGGGCTTCGGGGCTTAATTCTTTGAGGTTGCTGTGGGTCTGGCGCGAACTCGCACCCAAAAATTCATCCACCAGCATGGGAATGTCTTCCTTTCTCTGTCTCAGGGCAGGGACCTGGACCGGAATTACATTGATCCGGTAAAACAGGTCTTCCCTGAACTGGCCCGACAGGATCGATTGCTCCAGGTTCTTGTTGGTGGCCGCGATGATCCTGACGTCCACACTCAGGGTCCTTCCCCCGCCGATTCGCTGGAAGGTTTTTGTTTCCAGGGCGCGCAGTATCTTTGCCTGGGTTTTGAGGTTCATATCTCCTATCTCATCCAGGAAAAGGGTTCCGCCGGAAGCCAGTTCAAATTTGCCTTTGTTTTTTGCCCCGGCTCCTGGAAAAGCTCCCCGTTCATGGCCGAACAATTCGCTGTCAATGTGCTTTTCCGGGATTGCTGCACAGTTGACGATGATCATGGGCTCTTCGGGCCTGAGGCTGAACTGGTGAATGGTCCTGGCCACCAGTTCCTTACCGGTTCCGTTTTCACCGGTGATCAGGATGGACGCATCGGACGGGGCGGCGGTCATGATCTGCCGGTTCAGTTCCTGGACAGCGGCACTGAATCCGGTGATGGAGTGTTTTTCAATGGTTTTTTTTCTGAGATACAGGTTTTCTTCTTCAAGACGCCTGAAATTCAGGGCATTGTTGATGGTAACGATGACCCGGTCAATGGACAGGGGTTTTTCAAGGAAGTCAAAGGCCCCTGCTTTGGTTGCATAAACCGCGGATTCTATGGTTCCGTGGCCGGTGATCATGACCACCGGCAGGTTTGGAAACTGGGATTTTATCTCTCTCAGGGTATCAAGACCGTCCATGCCTGGCATCCAGATGTCAAGAAGCACAATGTCCGGGGAAACCGTCTCGATGCGTTTCATGGCGTCATAACCGTTAAAGGCATGGAAAACCTCAAAACCCTCATCGGAAAGGATGCCTTCAAGGGATTCGATAATGGACGGTTCGTCATCAACAATCAAGACTGCTGGGTACATATCATCTCCTGTTCATACCGGGAGTTCGATGATGAATCGGGCTCCCTTGGGTTTGTTGTCCTGTACGCGTATCATGCCCTTGTGGTCCGTGATGATGGAGTTGACAATGGCAAGGCCCAGGCCCATACCAGACTTCTTTGTGGAAAAATAAGGTTCAAACAACCGGGTTTTTTCCTCATCGGAAATGCCTTTGCCGTTATCGGCAATCTCCACCCGGATAATCTTTAAAATAGGGTCATATGTCGTTGACAAGTTGATTGTGCCGTTCTTGTTAACGGCATACACGGCATTGTCCAAGAGGTTGATAAAGGCCTGTTTCATCTGTTGGCGGTCAAGCCGGGCTATGGGTATTTCCTGGTCGTGGAGCGTTGTAATGGTGACGTTTTCAAGTCCCTCCGTATACAGGGCCACCGATTCGTCGATGATGTCTTCCACGCGGCAGGGAAGGATGTTGGCGTCGGGAAATTTGGCAAAGGTCGAGAACTCGTTGACCAGGTTCCGGATCAGGTCCACATGCTGGACAATTGTTTCCGTGCACCGGTCAAAGACTTCTTCGTTGATGATCTTGGAATATTTCCGGTTCAAGCGCTGGGCTGACAGCTTGATGGGGGTCAGGGGGTTTTTTACCTCATGGGCGATCCTCCTTGCAACCTCCCGCCAGGCCGCGAGTCTCTGGGCCTTTTCCAGTTGGGTCACATCATCAAATACCATGACCGCCCCCATGTTTTCACCGGTTTCTGTTTTCAGGGCGCTGAAGTTGACGGCAAAATGTTTCGGGGTGCCGCTGATGATGACGGACAGGGGGAACTCAACAGTATCCGAGGTATGGGCAATGGTTTCTTCCATCTTGCGGGCAATGTCCAGGAATTCCTCCTTGAGAACGTCGTTGTAATGAAGGTTCAGGATTTCTTTTCCGTTGATGCCGAGCATGGTCTCTGCGGCTTTGTTGATGGTTGTGATTTGGCCTGAACTGCTCAGGGATATCACGCCCGCCGAGATATTTTTCAGGACAACCTCCATGTATTGCCTGCTCTTTTCAATCTCCACGTTCTGGTCCCGCATGAGCTTCTCGGACTGGGCAAGCCTGGAGCGTGTTTCAGACAGCCTCTCGGTCATGGAGTTAAAAGAAATGATCAGGGTTCCGATCTCATCATTGGTCTTGAAATCGATGCGGTGGTCCAGGTCTCCCTGGGTAATCTTCTGGGTTCCTTCAGCCAGTTTTATGATGGGGATCGTTATGGATTTTGCCAGGTAAAAACCGAACCAGACAGCACAGAATATTACCAGAAGGGCAACGATGGACAGGGCTATGTAGTTGGACAGCTGTACAGGTTCCTTGATCATTTTGAGCTGCTGGTATTCTTCCGAGCCCTGGGAGATGGAGGCCAGGTCTTGGGACAGCTCAGGAGAAATCAGCGAGGTGATGACGAGAAAGGCCTGAACATCGGATTGTCTGACTCCAAAAGGGATGGTGGTGATGGTCCGTATGGTTTCACCGGCCTCACTGATTTCCGTTACGGTTTTCATGGTCTCACCGGCCGGAATTTTCATGAGGTCATCACTGGTCAAGAGTCCGAAATAGCTTGCATCAAGCTCGGTTGACAGTGAGAGGGCAGAGCGTTTGGCCTCCGGAGTGTATACTTCAACCGCATTGAGGTTGAAAGCCCTCTGAACCACCTGGACATAACGGGACAGATCTTTGGCATTGGCCGGATCAAGCATTTTGCTGGAATGAATCTGGTATGCGGCCCGTTTTGCAAAAAACAGATTCTGGTTTTCAATGTAATCGTAGAGTTGACGTCCCACGGACAGAGAATTGTCCAGGGTCTGTTCCACAGGGGCGTTGAACCAGAATGCAATGCTGGTTGAAATGAAATGGATGGAGAAAAAAAACAGAACGCTGGTGGGCAGGAGAGCCAGAGTCACAAAAGCGGCCACCAGTTTCGTCTTGAGCTTGGATCCCAGGATCCGGTTTTTTTTTTCATAGTAGAGTTTGGCCAGGTTCCTGAAAACGAGCAGGATCAGGGTGAGCAAAAGCAGCAGGTTGATGTTGATCAAAATGAACATCAACACCGTGTTGGAGATGGGGAAATTGGCGCCCAGATCTGTGATGCGTGTTTCCGCCCAGGTCAGCAGGCCCACGGCAAAGATGATGGACAGAATGAGCAACCCCTCTTTTCTGCGCCGCCCTAGTTCATGTTCGGAGTCAGTGACGGGAGTTCCGGTTGTTGATTTCTCCAGTTTCATCGCTGATGGCAAGGGCACCTGTTAATAGACAAAGTCAATGGTGTGCCAATCGGTCTCAAAGTCCCACAAAGACAGAAAGAACAGAACATAGTGCAGGTACAGGGGCAGGGTGACCCTCCTCAGTTCCGCTTTGATTCTGATCTGGTACACCTCTCCCTTGGTCAGCCGTTTCAGGGGAACAACCTTCAGATTGTCGATTTCCACCATCATGGTTTTGGCCTGTTCAAAGGATTTGGTCACAAAAGGCTTTTCTGTTTTCCATGGACGGGACACGGAAAATTCTTCCTTTAACCGGTTGTATTTGAGGGTTGAGCTGAATTCCAGGGCCACAATTTTTTTGTCAAACCCAGGGTCCCGGATTTTATAGATGGAGACAAAAAAGGAAAAAGTCGTGGGGATGCCGCTGAGCACGGCCTGGGTAATTTTTTCCGTAAACGCGCCTTCCACGTCAAAATAGGCGATCAGGTCATCCCTTGTGTTGGTGATGATCATGTTTTTGAGAATGGCTTCTTCCGATGCTAAAACCATGGGGCAGACCATGAGGTTGCACGCCATTACCAGGGCCAGGACTGCAGCAAGGGATTGGCGTTTCATGGAAGATCGGGTCATGGCGCGTCTACTCCACTACCACGGGCCGGGTTTCCCAGGCGTGCTTTTTTTCCAGAAACGCCTTAATAAACGCATGATTCAGTGCATGGCCGGATTTGTGGGTCTGGATGTGCCCCAGAATGGGCATGCCGAGCAAGGAAAAATCACCCAGACAGTCCAGGAGTTTGTGGCGGACGAATTCATCCGGGTACCTGAGGCCGTTGTGGTTGAGAACCCTGTCTGTATCGATCACGATGGCTGTATCAAGACTGCCCCCCCTGCCGAGGCTGAATCGTTTCAGGTATTCCAGGTCCTGGACGAACCCGAAGGTGCGGGCCCTGCTGATATCTGTCTCGAAATTTCCGGAAGCCAGGTCAAAGCAGATCTCCTGGGCGCCGATAAGGGGGTGGGAAAAGTCGATGGAGCAGCTTATCCTGAAGGTGTTGTCCGGCTCCACAGCAACGAATTTGTCGCCTTCCTGGATGCGGATGGGTTCGGTGACCACAAAGAACCAGCGCTGTGCAACCTGCTCTTGGATCCCTGCTTCGGTCATGAGCCGGGTAAATTCCTGGGCGCTGCCGTCCATGATGGGCATCTCGTAGGTATCGATTTCAATCAGGGCATTGTCAATGGAAAGACCTGTGAATGCTGCCATGAGATGTTCTATGGTCGAGACAATGGCGCCGTCCCGTCCGATGACCGTTGCCAGGCTGGTGTCGACCACGGTTTTAAACAGGGCCTGGATATGGGGTGTTCCGGGAAGATCGGTCCGCTTGAAACGGATGCCGTGATTTTCAGGTGCGGGGTTGATGCGGATGGTTGTCTGTTTTCCCGAGTGAACACCGATGCCCGAACAAGAGACTGATGCCGCCAGTGTCTTTTGGGAACGAAACCGTGTCATGCAGGAAGACCTGGATCGGGTTGCGGAACTGCCACGGGGCAGGATAACGGGTCGGCCGTTCTTGCCGGTTTGGGGTAAACAGTCATCGAAACGTAGTTCCTGAGGTTTTTCATAAAGTCGACCATCTGATCGACAATCCTTGGTTGATGTCAGGTTTGATAACCACCTTAATGTTTCCAGCCATGGGTCATGTATACCTGAAATTATTATGGAAGGCAAAATAATTGAGAAAAATGTTCGGAGCTAATGTTCTTTTGGATACGCGCCGGGTCTGCCAGGGTCTGCTGTGCCCTGTACCGGGCATGGCAAAAGGCCAGGCATGGCCTTACTGAAACGTTTTCTGGAACGTTTGGATTCTGTAGGACATCATACGTTGACCTATCGAATCCTGTCGAATGCATTGTTAAAAAACTATACCGGCACCATTAGCATCAAACATCGAGGAGGCATTACACAAATAAACGGGACAGTCAACTTCACGCCATCCTTTTTCAGTACAGGATGGATCATCTGTAAAGTTGCCAGAAATACAATCCACTATATCATCAACGAAATTAATTCAGTGTATCCATGACGACAGTCTTGCGAATAATTCCGAAAGCCGCGGACACCTTGGAATCGATTGTTATTTATTCGATCAATGTGTCACTAATTTTTTATTATCAAATAAATACAGTAGGATGATTTCTATTATAGAAAATATTTATCACATTTTTTTGTTTACATAATTCAAGGGTGCTGATATGAATTTTTCAGTTATGGGCGTTAGGATTTCCGGCAATTTTGGGGGATGAACATATTTGAAATTCAACTTTTCCAGAATGATGCGCAGATCTGCAGGGACATTATGGGTTGCCGGAAATCAGGAACAATCAAATCCGGGAACGGATAAAAAACTCGACACCAGGAGCAGAGAGCTTGCTTGCCAGAGTCAACTCCAGCACTGTAGCCGGCATTGATGCCGTATTGGTTGATGTGGAAGTGGATGTGTCTTTCGGTCTGCCCGGGTTTACCATTGTGGGCCTGCCCGAGAACTCCGTCCGTGAGAGCAGGGACCGGGTCAAGTCAGCCGTAAGGAATTCGGGCTATTCCTTTCCCCCGGACAAGATTACCGTAAATTTGGCACCGGCAGATATAAAGAAAGAGGGAACAGGTTTTGATCTGCCCGTGGCCATGGGGATACTTGCGGCTTCAGGCATGATTCCCGATAACCCTCTGGGTCGGTATGCCCTTGTGGGTGAACTGTCCCTGGACGGCCGGGTAAAACCCGTTACCGGAATCCTCCCGTCAGCCATGGCAATTGCAGACTCCGGCCTTGCAGGCATTATCCTTCCATTTGAGAACAGGATTGAGGCGTCCGTAGTCCAGGGCCTGGATGCAATCCCGGTCGCGAGCCTGTCCCAGGCCGTGGAGTTCCTGTGTGGTCGGCAGTCTATTGAACCGTTTGTCATGGATATGGGGACCCTTGTCGGAAAAGGTGCATTGGACGAGACCATGGATTTTTCCGAGGTCATGGGGCAATACCATGCCAAGCGCGCTCTGGAGATTTCTGCTGCAGGCAATCATTCCCTGCTGATGACAGGTCCCCCGGGGTCCGGAAAAACCATGCTGGCTAAACGGTTGGCAACGATCCTTCCGGGAATGACATCCCGGGAGGCATTGGAAACCACTCGGATTTACTCGGTGGCAGGACTCCTGAGGGATTCCCTGCCCCTGGTTACCCGCAGACCCTTCAGGGCCCCCCACCATACGGTATCGGAAGCCGGGCTTGTGGGCGGTGGCCTTAAACCTGCTCCAGGGGAAATCAGCCTTGCCCACAACGGCATCCTGTTTCTGGACGAGTTGCCGGAGTTCAGGCGGAGCACCCTGGAAGTACTGCGGCAGCCCCTGGAGGAGAAAAGTGTAGCCCTGTCCAGGGCCGGACACAGAACGCGTTATCCAGCCGACTTCGTCCTGGTTGCGGCAATGAATCCGTGTCCCTGCGGCCACTGGGGCAATCCCCTGCGGGAGTGCACCTGCACCCAGGCCCAGATCCAGCGGTACCGGGCAAGGATCTCGGGCCCCCTGCTGGACCGTATGGACATCCACATCGAGGTGCCCCAGGTGCCTTTTGCCGACATGACCGTAAAGGAACCGGCCGAATCTTCGGCTGCCATTCGTGCCCGGGTCGAAGCGGCCAGGCGGATACAGACGGACCGTTTCAAGGAGACAGCCGCGTTGTGCAACGCCCGGATGACGCCGGGCCAGATAAAAGCATTCTGCCGTCTTGAGCCGGACGCCCGGTCTGTGCTCGGCATGGCCATGGACCGCCTTGGGTTCTCGGCAAGGGCACATAACAGCATCCTGAAAATAGCCAGGACGATTGCCGATTTGGATGGCAGCCGGGATATCCTCAGGCAGCACGTTCTGGAGGCCATACAGTATAAAGATCTGGATCGGAGGATCCCTGGAGACATCTGAAAGGGGAGCAGGTTCCGCTTTCCCACCCTGAACAGGAAAATGAGGTTCAAAAATTGGCCGCCGCTGCCGGATTGGATGTCCGGCAGTGGCGGCTCCTCGGATTGTCCAACTAAACTGGATCCTGTTGACATGAAAAAAATCGGTAAACCGGTGGTTTTTAATATCTGTGTGCTGGGTTCATTGATCGGAGTTGCCGGGATTTTACAACCGCAATCGGTGATGGCGGCCATTGGTGACCGTGTGCCCAGGGATTTCCTGGAAATGAAAAACCGGGCATTCGACCTCGGCCTGGTGCTCGGTACCCGGTATCGCTGATAACGGTACAGGAAACAGGCAAAATCCTTTGCGGCAGCGGATTTGACCGCGACTGCAACACCTGCCATTGTGTGCGATTTTGTTCACAGAGGCAAAAAAAGACCAACAGCGCCATCTATGATAATCATGCGGGACGCAACTTAACCGTATGAATGGCGCAGTGTCTTAACTATATAGTTTTTTTATAAATCTACCCATTCCGGCAAGGGTGAATTTGTTGCTTCGGCATATAGCGTCTCCGGAGCAATATCTATTTCGTCTCCCCAACAGAGAACTCCAAGCTCTCCATGTATTTTGAAATTTTTAAAAAAGTCAAGATTCCTGAAATTCTCAAATACTCCGCTTCTATTCAAGTATTTTGAAAAATCAACAACGCCCGTAGTTCCGTCTTCGAATGATACCTGAATTTTATAACCGCCCTTGTAGATGGCTGAAGTTACGTCCTTCACCATAGTTTCATCTCCCTTATTTCAAAGGCTCGATTTTTTCAACGACCTGATTTATTTTCGCCAACTCCCAGTTTTTCAATAGTTCTTGCTGATGCTGAGAAGCCCATTCAATGACCAACCCCAACGCACGCGGGGTCAGGTTCCCTTCAAGAATTCGAAGAGACCCTATCTCTATTGCCACCTTTTCTCCCCCATACCGGGCATGGAAGCTGGGCGGATTGTGGTCATCGGAAAACATTGCGATAATTATTCCATAAAATCGGCTTACTTCGGGCATGCCCAGCTCCGTTATGTTCTGATGTAAACAAGCTCTGTCTAATTTCTTCTTTAGGTTTTTTGTAGTGTTGCTTGCTCCTTGTAATCATGATCTATTCTTTATTCAATGAGCCGAATCGTTATAACAATACTACCAGGTTGTGCTTAATTTTGGAATACTTTACAAAATCAGACACAAAAAAATCTGATACAAGGATACTTATGCATGGGCTGAGTCTTGGACCTCATCCAGGAATTTCCTGATCATCTGTGTTATGTCAGATTTAAGAACCGGTTTTGTCAGAAAACCCTCTATCCCTATTGATAAGGCTTTCTCCGCGTTCATCCGATCACTGAACCCGGTACACATGATGATCGGCAGATCCGGTTTGATCTCCAGGCCAAAGGCTGGTATCTTAAAGTTTAGTAATGATATCTACATGAAATGACGGTAATGAAATCATCATCAACAGCATAAATTAAACGATTAGTGTCATCAATCCTTCGGGACCAGAAACCAGATAAATTTTCTCTCAAGGGTTCAGGCTTCCCTATGCCCTCAAAAGGTAGCCCCATTGTATCATTAATGAGTTTGTTGATTCGTTTGAGTGTCTTTTTGTCTTGTTTCTGCCAATATATGTAATCCTTCCATGCTTCATTAGTCCAAGCTAATTTCCTGCTCATCTATTAGATTCCTTTCTTGGACTTTTCCATTTTTAAATTGCTCAATTGATTTTGTTAAATGGGCTGCATTGGCAGGTGATCTGAGAAGATAAAATGTTTCCATAAAACTATTAAAGGTTTCCAATGACATAACAACCGCATTTTCAGCGTCACGACGGGTAATTATTGTATAATCAGCATCATCAATAACTTGATCCAACACTGACTTTAGATTGTTTCTTGCTTCGCTGAAATTAATAATTCTCATAATATTCTCCCGACTTGTTTGGTTTGTTGTACAAGTATAATAGGCTTTTTTGAACGTGTCCAGTTTTTTGTACAAGTCGAAAGGAACATTCTTTATGCTTGAATGCTGAAATAACCGGTCTCACCCGGTGCATTTTCAAGTTAGGATAGTGCGAACTGGGTAGAATAACGTGGCTGTCATCAAGGGGATCTATTCAAAACGAGGGCTTGACACAATTAAAACAGTGTGATTGTAAATGACTATGGACGTTCCGATATGATTTCAATTTCAGAACTCTTTACCTGCCGGAAAAATTTATGGCACCTTGGGCCGCCAAATTTTCCTCATCACTGCCAGCACTGATTTGCTCATAGCAAATTTTCATCGCAGTGCCCGGATAGATAATTTCAGCAGCATTGAGTTCTTCA
>JAZDGN010000145.1:0-4662 GCA_043806875.1 Pseudomonadota bacterium | reverse complement strand
CGGCATTGCCGGCCGGATCCGTAACCGCGACAAGGTTGCCGTTGGCATCGTACTGATAAAGGGTGATGCGGCTGTTCTCATCACTGACCGATGTGATCCGGTCCATGGCGTCGTAGGTGATGTCGATCTGGCCTGCCCCGGGCGGGTTGATGCTGGTAAGTCGCTTAACGGTGTCATACCCATAAGTGGTGGTACCTGTATCCGAATCCGTACTGCCAGCGAGGGTTCCATCGGCGTTGTAGGTATGGGTGACCACGCCACCGGCCGGATTGCTAAGGGTAAGGGGCAGCCCCTGACTGTTGTAGGTGGTGGTCCAGGTATTTGAATTGCGATCCGTGTAGGTTGTGGGGTTACCCCTGGTGTCATAGCCAAAGGTCTCGTAGGTACCGTCCGGAAAATCGGTACGGGTTCTGTTGTAAAACATAAAACTGAAGCTGTGGGCGTTGGCCGGGTTGGTAAAGGTCTGACTCTGGGCTGTATAGGTGTGGCTCAGTGTGTCGCCGTTGGCATTGGAAAATGATGCCAGGAACCCGGTGGGACCATGGTAGGCCATGGATGAGGTGTCGCCCAGACGGTCGGAGATGCTTGTAATCCGGTCATTGCCATTCACGGTAAAGGCGGCGGCATTGCCCTGGGCGTCCTGCCATGAAACCGGATTGGCACCCAGTTTGGGGTGCCCATAAACAACCTGGCTGCCGTCGGGTCGGGTCTCGGTCACGATATCCGGGGCTGGGGCCGGGTTGCTTGTTAAACTGATGGTTGTGGTATTGCCGTAGGCGTCTGTCTGGGTGGCTGCACAGCGGTACGGGGGGGTGGCTTCGTCGTAGGTCTGGGAGTAGGGGCTGTTACCCTCTGGACGCATTTGACGGGCGATATTGTCCCGAACCGTGCTGGTGTACTCGTAACCGGTGGTATTTCCCATGGGATCAGCGATGCTGATCAGCTGATCATCGGCGTTGTAGCCGAGGGTGTAGCTTCGGGAACCGTCACTGACACTGGTGAGGTTGCCGCCACCGGCCACTGAAAGGGTTATCTCACGGCCCAGGCCGTCACTGATAATGGTGGTGTTGGGGGAGCAGTCCCAACAGCTGTAAGTGTATGAGATCTGATTGCCGTTACGGTCCAGCCGGTAACGAAGGCGTGCCTCCTGACTGGAGTCATTGTCCGGGTCTGAACTCTTCTCAAACATGTAGACGCTCTGATCCGAGGGGTCCATAAGGTAAAACCAGCCACCCGGACCCGTCTGCTCCTGCAGACCAAACTGGTAAGTGTTGTAGGGTCCATTTGTCCAATCACCGCCACCTGTGGGCGGGTTGTTCTGGAAGTACATCTGACCGTCGCCGTCGCCCCAGCGAAATACATAAGCCGCGTAGATATGGGTCCGCCAGATATGGGGGATGGCGGGTTGCCAACCGGATTTGAAATTGGCAATGGACTGGTAAATCAGTTTGCAGTCTACCGGCAGTGGGCCGCCCAGGTCAAACATGGGGGTATTGAAATAGTAGGAACGGGTCCGCGCGCTGATGGGATCACCAATGTCCAGAGACTGGGTAGGATCCGGTGTCCCATCGCTTCCGGAGAAAACTAACGATGGCCAAACTGCCAGAAGTGCAACAATGACAATCGCCCAGTAACAGGTTTGACGGGTAAGATTTTTTCCATAATTCGAGTTCATGATTCAGGTTCCTTTATTAAGGTAATAAGAAACTGCTGTGTTGTACAAAATGTTAAGATTCTCCTACTTCATGGTGGATTGAATCGTAAGGGTGCTGACGCGTACCGTATTCGTCACAGATCATATCATAGAGTGTTAGTCAATCGGGCAAATGTCCTATTTTTCGGGTTGTATTATCCATGCAGGTACTTTATACATATTAAATGATGGATTATGAGATACAGTCGTTTATTGCTGAGCTTATCCAAACCGGATTCAATGCATCAGCTCGGGAATTCAAGCAGGAGATCATGTTCTGTCTAAAACGTCTGATCCGTTTTGACATGGCCCTCTGGGTCAGCGGCCATAGTCAAAACCTGAAGGTCCATAACACCTATTTGTTCAATCTTCCCAATACCATAATGGATTCCTGGGAGAAGCTGAAACATCAGGACAGACTTTTGGCAGGACTTATTCTAAATCCGGGGAAAACGTTTGATATCCATGATTTTTACGCAGTCCAGGAGCGGGAGAATCTAGAAATCTATCAACGGCACTCCAGAGTGTTCGGAATTGAGAATGCCATTTCCACAGCAATCCAAAATCCGGTCACAGGTCTCCTGGAAGTGATGAGCCTGTACCGCCGTGACCCTAAAGCAAAATTTTCCCTGAAAGAGCGAAGTGTTAAACAATTTATATTTCCATTGTTGATAGAGACCTGGCACCAGAACCAGATTCAATACCTGGCCCATCGGTTCGGGAGTGGTACTGGCGAATCGCTTGCGATATGTGATCACAATGCCTGTATCCATCATGCAGAATCAGGGTTTGTTGATCTTTTAAAGAGTCAATGGCCGGAATGGTCTGGACCCGAATTTCCGGAGCCTGTCAAGGCATGGCTGAAAGAACTGGAATCGAAACCGTTAAGAAAGAAAAATATTTCATTCAGCCGCGCGGATTTCAACGACGTCATTCTTGTAAAAGCTTATAGATTAGGCAGCACGGCTTTATTAACGAAGCGGGAAGAACAGATCGCGACAATTTTTGCAGACGGACTGACCTACAAGGGAATTGCCCATGAGTTGAATATTTCACCGTTTAC
Source organism: Pseudomonadota bacterium (assembly GCA_043806875.1). Taxonomy (GTDB): domain Bacteria; phylum Desulfobacterota; class Desulfobacteria; order Desulfobacterales; family Desulfobacteraceae; genus JAZDGN01. The sequence continues at coordinate 1,906 of JAZDGN010000145.1, read as the reverse complement.
TGTCCGCAGTCATCTTGAATCGATCTATAAGAAATTGGATGTTTCCAGCAAGGTGGGACTGCTCCAGGCGCTTAAAAACAACCGGACCAAAATGCGTTTTTGACGGATGGGCAGTCCCGGACCTGGTCTCCTTTTGTTCCACTGATCGTGGATAAACAGGATTGATTATTAACAGTGTTTCAACGGGTTAGGGTTTCATCCAGGAACTCTGAAAAAAGCTTCCAGGATTTTTTATCCGCATCTTGCCTGTAGCGGTCCGAGCCGAACACGGTAAAGGCATGGGGGGCACCGCTGTAAGTGATCATCTCATGGGGGACCTTGTTCTTTTCCAGCTCACGGGCAAGATCTGCAAAGTCATCCATGGTAACACTCGTATCGGCCGTTCCATGAAGGATAAGCAGTCTGCCGTGGGTTCCGGAGTAGTCCTGTCCCTCCGGAGTTTTCAGGCCGCCATGAAATGCAACAAATCCTTTCAGGTCTGCCCCGGAACGGGCAAGCTCAAGCACGGCAGCGCCACCGAAACAATAACCCGTTGCCACGGCGTTTCTGACGTCGGCTCCGGCTGCGGCTGCGGCCTTAATGGCGCCATCCAGCAGGGAACGCATTTTCCCGCGGTTCGTATACAGTTCGCCTGTGAGCTTTTTTTTGTCCTCGATTTCCGAGGGCCTTACACCTTTACCGAAAAGGTCTGCGGCAAAGACCGCATACCCTAGATCAGAAAGCATTCCGGCCCTTTTAATTTCGTAATCGGTTAATCCGTCCCAGTCATGGACAAGAAGGACCAGCGGGGCATGGGAAGAAGGACTGGTATAAAAGCCTTCATAGGTGCTTCCGCCAACAGTATAGTCAATGCTCCTGCCGGATGCACTGACGGACGATGCCGTAATAAGTATGAAAAGAACTGCTATTATATGTTTCATAACACGCCTCCTGTTCTGGAAGGTTGATCATGAACAAACCTAAGACACGACTTTGGATTCGTCCATAGGTGCCTTTGGAGGGACGGGTTGTTTTCAGGCGGGTTTCTACTGAAGTGCTTTCCCACGGCTGCCGTGGCGCCCGGGACTGAAGAGGAGACGTCCATATTTTTATGGGCCGTCCATTGGTTTCCATGAACGGGTTTTCCATCAGTTCCGTTAAGGTTGTTGGGGGGTGAGGGCTGAATTCAACGGCGGCAGATTTGTCAAGGGTGTGAACGGGAGACCACGGTCCGGTTCAACCAGTTTCCGGATCGGCAGTCCCGGACGTGGTCTTGTGTAGTACGGCGTTTCAGAATAAGGATCAGTGGTCGTATTGCTTTGCATACTCTGCATCATTGTATAGACCGCTTCCGTGCTGGTCTCTGCCAAAGTCACGGATAATTTTCTGTCCCTGTTCCGAAGCCACGAAATCGATAAATTCAGATCCAAAGGTTTGTCCCAAGGTCGCATTCCCGGGCTGACAGAGCGCATGGTAGGTGTTGATGAGCATGGGATCGCCCCGGAACAGTATTGTGAGATTTCTCATCTCTTTCTGGGCAGCCACCCAGGTGCTGCTGTCGGTCATGAAATACCCGCCGATCTCATCCGCCTGTTTCAGGGTTGCCATCATGAAGGTATTGGTCACAATATACCAGTCTCCTGACGGTTTGATATCTGCATTTTTCCATACAGACAACTCTTTCTTGTGGGTTCCTGAGTTGTCTCCCCGGGAAAGGAATTTCGCCCCTGACTTGGCAATGCGGGTATAAGCTTCTGCCGCGCTTTTTGCCTCTGCGATGCGGGCAGGGTCCTGTGCCGGGCCCACAATGTAGAATTCATTGGAACCGATCAGTGTGCGTTTGATGGCCCAGCCTTCTTCCACGGCTTTTTTTTCCGCAGCCGGAGCATGTACCATGATCAGGTCCGTGGTTTTTTCCTTGAGCATT
>JAZDGN010000144.1:0-18557 GCA_043806875.1 Pseudomonadota bacterium | reverse complement strand
ACGTTTGGTTTCGTTTGGTTTTCTTCGGAAATGTTTGACCTTGACGGGCACAATTTGGGCACAGCAGACACACATCTGGAAACCATGCTCCGGAAGTGCTCGGTATCGGTCGTGGATTAACATTATCATGAACTGCAATTGAGATTGTCTGCAATGTCACTGCCATGGTCCAGGAGCTATCCAGGTAACGTTGAACGTTTTTTGTTCAGCTATCGAGACCGCAAGCGGTTCAATAAATAACTTCACAGCGGCCACGATCTCCTCGAACGTCTCTGGGGCGCCGGTCAGCTTGGTCTTCCTGAGAAATCCCCGCCATTGGACATTCTTGTCACTATCCATACCGAATGAAGGCTCGAATAGAGCAGCTTCAAGAGTAACTGGAGTTTTCCTTTTCTTAAAAGTCTTTTCAATTGCCTCAGCAAGGAGTTCTCCTTTAAAATCGGACATACGGGACAGAAACCAAATGTCGTAGAAATCTTTCATGCGGCTGTTCAAGACACCGAGTTTAACCATGGCCTGGAATTTTTCCGCGATGGCGCTCTCCATGGTGTAACCCTTCAATTCAGGAGCCGGAAAGTCAAGAATTGCAGGATAGGTCACTGAACCGGCATTTGGTACTATGACGTCCCCAAATCCGATATCGATTTGTATTGAAACGAGTGCTTTGCCCAGGCTGCCTCGCACGCGGACGCGAACGCCTTCGTACACGGCGTCCTCTGTTATCCTGGCAACCTCCAACGTATCTGCATCGAACGACATACCATCAGGTTCCACGGTTACCTGACAAGCGTCTTTTATAACAACAGTGATTGTGTCGAGCTGATTATCGATTTTCCCCAAAAGGTCTATGTCCATGGTGGGGCGTGATGCAGGCCCGAACCAGGCAGAAAGCATCAAGGCTCCCTTTAGGATGAAATGATCTGCATGGGGACTTTTGGACAGCCGGTAAATAAATCGTTCAATGGCAAAGTATTGCAGGAGTTCATTGAATGGACGAAACGATTCCTTGGCTTTGTTCAGAAGACGCTGATGTACCGAGGCGGCAATATTTGTGGATTTTTTTGCCATTACAGGAGGGCCTCGAGGTAGGGTCGCATGACCTTTTCCACTCTGCATATTTTTGCATAACGTAGGATAGCATCCACATTAACGCTTTTCCGTTCCCGGTAAAAGCGAACCGCTTCCACCGCTGTGTCGAGGCCAATTTTATTGCGAAACTTGAAGCAATCGGCAAGCGTTTTTTCGGGACTGTATATATGCACGTTCACGCCATCGAGTTCATAGGTTTCGACGCCGGCACCATAAGCCATGTCTGAAACCCAATAGAATGCTATGGGCGGATAGTCCAACCGAGGAGTCTCTGACCCGCGCTGGAGAGTCACGTGGACCTCGTGGGGGATCTGTGTCGTTATTTCATGAAACGCAAGTGCAGAGATCAGACAAATAATACCACTCTGAATTCGTGTTGCTACAGTAACCAGATCAGGGTTTCCCAGTGGTTCACTGTCGGTAAGACGATAAACACCGCGACTGACCACCTCCAGTGTGCCGTCATCACGCATGGCATAAAGCGTGCTGGGATGGATGCCCGCCTGGAGTGCTTGAGATGTACGCAGGATACCGCCGTGTTTTTTGAAAATGACAACCGCCCTGCCGAATCGGGAGCCCTGATCTTTCACTTTTTCTGATGCTTTGATAAAATCACCTTCACTTAAAAAATTCTATAGGTAATACTATCAGAGAAAGAAAAGATGTCAAGCAGTGATCCATGATCATTCAAACTGACAAAAACTGGGAAAAGTCCCCATGAAAGCACAAAGGCCCCCAGCGTCGAAACGCCGAGAGCCTTGGTATCAGTGGCGCGCCCGGAGGGATTCGAACCCCCGGCCTGCGGATTCGAAGTCCGACGCTCTATCCAGCTGAGCTACGGGCGCATTTATTATGGAGGCAGGGAATTTGAATGGGGTGAGTGACGGGACTTGAACCCGCGGCCCTCAGGGCCACAACCTGATGCTCTGCCAACTGAGCTACACCCACCACACGCAAACCGTTCTTAAATATCAGAATGCGGGTTTGTTTTCAACCTTTTTTTAATTAGATCATGTTTATTTAGTCACGATGCCTGCGGATCCCCGTGGTCGGGATAGAACATCATTTGATCTTTGCTGTTGCAAAGGGTATCGAAAACAGGGTAATTCACAAAAGCCGTCGCCTCAGCATGACCGCCATTATAAATTTTGGTAAGAGGTTTATCATTCCATGACCCTGAGAGGTTTTCGTTTATCACATTCCGGATAGGGCTCGAAGAAGTCCTGGCCAGCTATGCATAGGCCCTGCGCCAGGTCAGTACCCTGTTCGGGCTTGCCATCGGGTACGCAGTATTCCATGAACGCCTGACCCCCCGGCGGGTTCTGAGTTCGGTACTCATGGTAACAGGAGCGGTACTCATAAAAATGGGTTGATGCAACCGGTCGGGCAGAATGGTATTGACCATTATCCAAAGTTTGATTATGATTTTCGGTTATTGACACTTGGGCAAAGGACCCTGTACCCATGAACAGTTTTTATATATTTATTGTCAGACTCATCCTGGGAGTCGTGCTGGGGATTGTAATCACCCGGATTTTCAGGCCCGAATGGAACATGATCAGCGGGGCCGGAGTGGGTATGGGGCTTGTGGCCGCAGCCTACCTGATGCAGATGATCCGGAAACGAAACGCCAACCCTAAATGACAGGAGCCATTTCACGGTGAACCAGATAATCCTAGGCACTGCAGGTCACATTGATCATGGGAAAACAAGCCTGATCCGGGCTTTGACAGGGATCGAAACCGACCGTCTCAAGGAGGAAAAGGAGCGGGGAATCACCATTGAGCTGGGATTTGCCTCCTTTGTGCTCCCCGGGGGGGAACTGGTGGGCATCGTGGATGTGCCCGGTCATGAAAAATTCATCAAGAACATGGTGGCCGGAGCCAGCGGTATCGATCTGGTTGCCATGACCATTGCCGCCGATGAAGGCGTCATGCCCCAGACCCGCGAGCACATGGAAATCTGCACCCTCATGGGCATCCGGCACGGCTTCATAGCCATGACCAAAATCGACCTTGTGGATGAGGAACTCATGGAGCTGGCCATGGACGACATCCGAGAATTCATGAAGGGAACTTTCCTGGAGGATGCTCCCATTGTTCCGATCTCGTCAATCACAGGACAGGGACTTGACCTGTTTGTCCAGACCCTGGACAGGCTCTGCCATGAAATTCCTGAAAGACCTTTCTCACCCATTTTCAGACTCCCGGTAGACCGGGTCTTTTCCATGAAAGGATTCGGGACCGTCATCACCGGAACCCTGGCTTCGGGCAAAACCTCTGTGGGTGAGAACATCATGATCTTTCCATCAAAAGTAACGTCCAAAATCCGGGGGATCCAGGTTCACAATAAAAGCGTGGAAGATGTTTCGGCAGGGACCCGGACAGCCATCAACTTCCAGGGACTTGACAAGGAAGTGGTTAACCGGGGAGACATTCTGTCAACCCCGGACACCCTGATCCCCAGCCATATGGTAGATGCCGAGTTTCATTACCTGAAAACCAATGCAAAACCCATGAAAGCCAGGACCCGGGTCCGTTTCCACTACGGAACCAGCGAAATTATGGGCAATCTGATATTGCTTGACAGGCCAGAACTCCAGCCTGGAGATACGGCCTGTATCCAGATACGCCTGGAATCACCGGTCTGCTGCGTCAAGGGAGACCGGTTTGTCACCCGGAGCTATTCTCCGGTCAAAACCATCGGTGGCGGCCAGATCCTGGATCCTGTCCCAAAAAAACACAAGTTCAATGATCCGGTAATTGTCAATGGCCTGAACCAACTCATCGCCGGGGAGCCTGAACAGACCCTGCCCTATTTCATCCGGCAGGGGGGATATGAGGGCGTTACTTTCGGGGAACTCAAGATTATGAGCAACATCCCTGATAAAAAGCTCGATACGACCCTTCAAAAACTACTCGCTTCCCGCCAGGTCGTCATGACCGACAAGGACAGGCGCACCTATGTCCACGGCGACATTGTTGACCGGCTTGCCGGTGACATCGTTTCAAAGCTCAAGGAATACCACGATGTCAACCCCTTGAAAGAGGGCATGTCCAAAGAGGAACTTAAATCAAAATTCAAGGTTTTGAAGGACTCCAGGGTATTCACCCTTGTCCTTGCCCGCCTCGCCAAGGAAGAAATCATCGTTCATGAGCAGAGCAGTGTCAGGCTATTTGACCACCAGGTGGCCCTAAAAGTGGACCAGAAGGATGTCAAGGAACGGCTGAGTACCATTTACAGGCAGGCAGGTCTTACCCCACCCTTTTTCCGCACTGTGTGCGAGGACCTGAATGTGGATCAGAAAACGGCCCGGGACGTTCTCCAGATGCTCATCGATGAAAAATCAATTATCAAGACCAAGGATGACCTGTACTTTGATGCCCCGACAATGGCAGACCTGGAAAACCGCCTTGTGGCGTTCCTGAAACAGAACGGTGAAATCACGACCCCCCAGTTCAAGGACATGATCGGCCTGTCACGAAAATTCATCATACCACTCATCGAGTATTTTGACTCCATCAACCTGACCATCCGGGTCGGGGATTCCAGGCAGCTGAGACGAAAAAGCTGAAACTTTTTAGAACATATAACCATAAACCCTGTTAATTGATGTCCGGAGATGTAAAATGAAAAAATCCACTCTGATAGTCGTCATCTGTTATTTCGTAGTTGTTATTGCATTCATCCCCTTGCTGACTCCCCACAGCGAGGGGCCGGAGCTGAAAGAAGGAACCGGGCACGGGGAGCAGGCCGCTGAAGTGCATCAGCCGGCCGCAGAGCACCAGCCAAAGGAAGTGAATCCCTTTGAAGGCAAACCCACACCGGACCAGGCCATTGTCATGCTCAAGGAAGGCAACCAGCGTTTTGTGGAAGGCAAATCCATCCATCCCCACCTTGACCAGGCACGGCTGAAACAGGCCGGTTCTGAAAACCAGGGAAACCATGCCTATGCGACCGTCATCACCTGTTCCGATTCCAGGGTCCCTGTGGAAGCAATAGTAGACGCGGGTATCATGGACATTTTCGTCATCCGGGTGGCCGGCAATGTCTGTGATGTGGATGAGCGGGGCTCCATCGAATATGGCCTTGCCCATGTTCACACGCCGGTTCTGGTTGTACTGGGGCACACCCAGTGCGGTGCCGTGACAGCCGTCACCAACGCCGTTCTCGGTCAGGGACACACCCTGGAGCGGAATATCCCGCCCCTGGTTGACAACATTGAACCCGCTGTCCGGGCAGCCATGGCCAGCCATCCTGAAATCAAGGGTTCGGAAATTATCCCCTACGCCATTGAACAGAACATCTGGACCGGTATTGAAGAACTGTTCATGGAGAGCCCTTCGACCCGGGAGTTTGTCGCCAAGGGATATGCCAAGGTTCTGGGCGCCATCTATGATGTGGAAAGCGGATCAATCCAGTGGCTCCCCCAGGAAAAAACCATGGAGATCCTTAAAAAGGTTGAAGCCAACCCGGCCAAGGCTGTTATGGAAAAACAGGAACACAAGGGATAGGCTGCAGGCAGTCCCGGTTTGAAAAGGATTAAAAGCCCCTGGTCCATCATGAACCAGGGGCTTTTTTTATTCCGCGGAAACAGCTGGCATCAGCACCAGGGTAGCTGCATCCATATTCCCTGAAACCGAAATCCCGCACAGGGAGGCATTGCTTGATGTGGCCAGAATCCTGACGAACTGAGACACCGGAAGCCCTTGAAACCACTGAGAATGCTGTCCAATAACCTTGCTGCGCGGCAACACAGTCACGGTTGCCTCCCCCACCACTACCCCCTGGGCAATGGCAGACAGGGTAACCCTTGCCGACACCTCGGACATGTTGGCCAGGGCAAGACTTTTCCATTCCACAACCGGCAGCACATCGCTGTAATAAAATACCAGACTGGATGCCAAGCCAACCGGCATATTGTATTCGGACACACCGCCTCCGGTCAGGTTCTCGATGGAATACCGGAAATGAAGCCCGGGATCCGTATAACTGATCTTTCCACTGGCCGCTGCCGGTGCGATGGCCTTGAGATCCAGGGTGTTTTTTCCCAGAGCCGGAATGGTGTATTGATGAGAATACACCATACTGCCGCTGCTGTACATGTCCAGGGTGTACTCACAGGACTGGCTGGTATTGTTATCCACCTGCACAAAATCCTTCCAGTCATCGGCTCCGGATGTGATGTGGGGGATATAAACGCTGAGCTGCTCGGGAATGGTTATGGCATTGATGTAGTCAATAAACTTTGAGACCCTGGTGTACACACCGTAGAAACCCGGTTCTGCGCACCCCTCCCCCCAGGTTACAAGCCCTGCAAGTTGCCACTCCCCTTCCATTTCAACCATGAGGGGCCCCCCGCTATCCCCCTGGCAGGAGTCTTTTCCTCCCGCAAGATAACCTGAACACATCATGGTGGCGGTTATGGAGTTATAATAATATGGCAGTGTATTGTACGCGCTATTGCACTGGACATTGGACACGATGGGCATTGTCACCTGCTGGAGGGTGGCCGGATAGACAGACTGGGAGCTGGAGGTGGATCCCCACCCGAGAACGGTTGCCATATATCCGGTGAGGGTAAGGTCCTTGCCAATGATGGGAATGGTTTCATAGCCACAGTCCTCATCAAGTTCCAGCAGGGCGATGTCCGAATCCAGGGTGGAGTTGTTGAAATCCGGGTGCACAACAATCTGTTTAACCCCGAACCTGTCTCCGGTATCTGTTTTCAGGTTGTGAACCCCGAACACGATTTCAATGCTGGAGGGGGACCGTCCATAAACACAGTGGGCGGCCGTTATAACCCAGCGTTTTCCTATCAGGGATGCACCGCACATTTCATTTTCATACAGGCTTCCCCCTGCCTTGACCATAACTCCCATCCAGGGCCATTGCCCTGGTGTTGCTTCGGTCCCCCCGACAATTTTCCCGGTAACCGGGAACTGGCCGGCCAATTCCGATCCAAAGGCTGCCGAACCCGTGGCCAGGACAAGAGCAGCAACGCATATGCCAGCGATCCTGATAATCCGATTCATCGTTCTTCCAATCTATTTTTGTGTCAATGACAAACCAATGCTTTTAATTAACCCACGCCCGCTCTTTCCATAAAAGGCCAGGAACGGTGTCTTTGTTTCCATATATCCTGTATATCACGTCCATATCCCAGGGGGTATTACTTTCTGGAGCATGACTGATCAAAAATGCATAACGATCCCTTGGGCAAAACGCTGCACGACACTGTCAAGAACAGCCATGCCCACCGGCGTCAGTGCGAGCCCCTCCCGGGTGGAGCGCGCCAGGCCCTGGTGCTTAAGATCCTGGACAAGACCCCCGAACAGGTGGTGAAACCCTTTCTTGAAAATCTGATCAAATGCTTTGATATCAATTCCTTCACAGGTTCTCAAACCAAGCATGACCAGTTCAATGGCCTGCTGCTGACGTGTCAGGCTTTCTTCTTCCTGGACAGGAAGAGAGGCCCCATCAAGCTTCGTGCAATAAGTCCCCACATCCGGATAATTCCAGGACCGTTTCTCCAGAAAAAAGGAATGGGCCGACGGCCCCATTCCCAGATAGGATATCCTGTTCCAGTACTTTTGGTTGTGCCTGGAGCGATACGCTTCCGATACGGCAAAGTTGGATATCTCATAATGGCTGTACCCCCTGGTAACCAGATACTCGGACGTGAACACGAACATGTCACCGCAGGCATCACTGTCCATGGGAATGACCATACCCTGTTCCACCCGGTGGTGCATCCTGGTTCCGGGCTCATAGGTCAACATGTAGCAGGACAGGTGGGCCGGCCCGAACGCCAGCGCCCTGTCCATATCTGCAAGCCACCCGGCCCTGTCCTCACCCGGCACAGCGTACATGAGATCAAGCCCGATATTGTCAAATCCGGCCTGTCTGGCAGAATCCAGGACCCTGGCCGCGTCGGCTGCAGTGTGGATCCGGCCGAGAAAACCGAGCTTCGTATCGTTAAAGGACTGGGTACCGATATTGATACGGTTGAACCCAAGAGATCTGATATCCCGGAAATAGTCCGGCCTTACCGTCCCGGGATTGGCTTCCAGGGTAATCTCGGCATGGGGCGCCAGGGCAAAACTGTCCCTGACCCTGGCCAGGATACGTGCCAGATCTCCGGGTGACAGGAGAGACGGGGTCCCGCCCCCCAGATACAGGGTGTCCACCGCAAAACCAGGCATGGCCCGGAGACTGATCTCCCTGTCCAGGGCATGGATATAGCCTGGCACGGCAGATAGATCGGTCGTTGAAAAAAAATCGCAGTATGGGCACTTGCGGATGCAGAACGGAACGTGAATGTACAGGCCGGAAGGTTCAGACAAAGCGTTTCATCAACTCATCGATTACCGTGTCCACAGTTTCAGGGGTTACCCCGTAGAGACGGCATGTTTCCTGGACCTGCCTGAGCAGCCCTGGATCAGCCATGTCATCAAGCCCCCGGAACAGTCCCATCCTCCTGCCCACCTGGAACCAGACCCTGTCCTGGGGAGGCAGTTCCAGAAACCGGTCCACAACAGCCAGCATGGCCTGCTTGTCCCCGGGCAGCGTACCCTCCACCTCTTCCAGGAGATTCAGGATATGATCACTTTTGATACAGGATGTTATCCCATCCAGGTGCTCCAGGAACAGCCTGAGTTCTCTGGCCATCATAAGATCGGTACACTTTCGGAACCTTCCGGAGCGCTGGTCCTCGGACAGACCGGCCCGTTCCGGGATGGCCAGTGTTCTAAGGCGGATGAAATCCGCGTTGATCTGATTGAGCGCATCAGCGGTTTCCAGGGCATGATCCGTGGACAGGTCAACCCCGCCCAGGCCCGGCATCACGTATTCCGACAGTTCCATGCCCGCTTCTTTTACCCGCTGGCCGGCCTTGATGTGCATGGCCTTGGTACAGCCCTTGTTGATCATTTCCAGGACTTTGTCAGATCCGGATTCCAGGCCGATGTGGATCCGGTTCAACCCGGCCCCTGCAATCCGGCGCATGTCCGCCTCCTTTATCCTGGCGACGGTATGGGACCGGGCATAGGAAGTAATCCTCTGGGCCATGGGAAACCGCATCCGGATATGCTCCAGAATATGAACCAGGTCATCGGGTTTCATGATCAGAGAGTTGGCATCCTGGAAGAAAATGGACTTCATGCCCGTGGAATACCAGTTCAGGGCGGAGTTAAAGGCGACCCTGTCTCCTGAATCCAGGGCATTGAAAAGGAGGTTAAGCCTTGACATGTCTATGCGGCCATGCTCCTGGGCCTCCCTGAGGATGGTCTCAAGATGTCCGTGGACTGTATCGATGTCCCTGATTATATGCTCAACTGGCCTTAGGGAGAATCGTTTCCCCTTGTAGACCGGGCAGAACGAACACCGGTTCCACGGACAGTTCCGGGTCAGCCTCAGCAGCAGGCTTCCCGATTCACTGGGAGGTCTGATGGGTCCCTGTTCAAACCCTCTGTAGTCTTCAATTTTCATTGAGATACCTTAAACCCCTTTACAAGGTCGTGGAGTTTCATGGACAGCTCGGACATGGTGTCCGCACTCATATTCACCTGGGAGCTGCTGTTGGATATTTCCCCTGCTATGTGACTGACGTCTGCGATGTCCCGGGCAATGTCCCCAGCCACCTGGGAGCTCTGGGCAAGATTCCCGTTGACCTCCTGGAGCCCCTGGGAGGCCTGGCCCATGTTCTCGGAAATCTCCCGGGATGTGGCAGACTGCTCCTCGACAGCCGCTGCAATGGTCGATACAATATCGTTGACATTCTGAATCACCTTGGCTACGGTCTCGATCTCACCGATGGTAGCCGAAGTGGCACCCTGTATGGCCTCAATGCGCTGACGGATATCGTCCGTGGCATCTGCCGTCTGTTTTGCCAGGGCCTTGATTTCAGAGGCAACAACAGCAAACCCTTTGCCTGCTTCTCCTGCCCGGGCAGCCTCTATGGTAGCGTTCAGGGCAAGAAGGTTTGTCTGCTCGGAAATTTCGGAAATGGCCTCAGTCACCTTGCTGATCTCGGAGGCTGCTCTTCCCAGCTCATCCATCCGTTCCGAAGCACTGCGCGTTTTTTGCACAGCCTCTTCAGTAACAGATCGGCCTTTTTCAGAACTGCGGGCTATTTCTCCGATGGAGGCATTGATCTCTTCAGTGGCTGCTGAAACAGTGCTGATATTGGTTGCTGCCTGCTCACAGGCAGCAGCAACTGAATTGATGTTGGCACTCATTTCTTCTGCAGCGGCTGCCACACCCTGGGCCTTTTCAGTCATGCTCTCGGAGCCTTTAGCCATGTGTCCTGAAAGTTCGGACAACTCCGCTGAAGACCCGTTCACTGTTTCTGCATTGTGCTTCACGTCGCCGATGATGACTTCAAGTTTTTTAATAAAGTTATTGAACCACATGGACAGATCCCCGATCTCATCAACAGACCGGACCTCTATCCTCCGGGTGAGGTCGCCTTCACCCTCGGCAATATCCTTGATGCTGCCTGCCACCCGTTTTACCGGAACCACAACCATCTTCTGGACAAAGAGCCAGGCCCCGCCGAGCAGGACCAGAATGGTGGCCAGCCCGACTGCAATCAGGATATTTCTCATGGCAACTGCCTGATCCAGCAGTTCATTGACATCCGCTCCGGCGCCCACAACCCAGCCGGTACTCTTGACCCGCCGAAACCCCACAATCTTGTCAACCCCTTCAAATTCATACCGGATGACACCCTGTTCCGATTCCATAAGTCTGGGACCGAAACTCAATTTTTTAGCATCCAGGGTCAGAATGTGTTTTTCCTTGGGGTGGGCTATCACGATCCCATCCCGGCTCAGCAGGTAGGCGTATCCGGTTTTGCCGACCTTGACGGGTTTGATGTAGGCGTCGCTGATCCAGTTGACATCAAGTACGGCAAACACGGTTCCTGAAAGGACCTTGTTTATGTAAACCGGCACTGCGATGGTAAATACCGGATGCCCGGAGCGGCTGCTTTTTACAACTTTTGTCATCTGCGTTTTTTCTGTCATGGCCTGGGTGAAGAAATCCTGGGCAGCAACACTCTCGGAGTCCACGGCATCCGGTATATTGCTTGAAACCACCAGTCCTTCCTCATCTGTCACGGCAATCTGCTCAAAAAATGTCCGCTCCTTAACATACTCAACAAGAAAATCGCTGGCATTTTTTCTAAGACCACGGTATTTGGTAGCCTTCTGCACATCCTCAAACTGGACAAGTTTTTCAACTTCATTGATCCTTGCCGCAATCCAGTCATCCACCCGTACTGACGCAAAACCGACCCTGTCCCTGATCTGTTCCTCAGAGAGCCCGGTGATGGCATTCCTGGAATAGGAATACGAAATCCATGTTGAGGCAATAACGCTGACCGCAATCAAAAATGCCAAGGGAACCAGCATCTTTCCTTTAAGACGCAGCTTCATCGATTTTCTCCTTGATCGGAATTTTTATGAAATAAAATCAAGCTTCAATAATACCATCAGGTACTCCGTATGGCAATGTCAAATTCAGGAGTCTCTCGGTTTCCCTTTGACAACGACTTGAGGTTGGTTTAATTAGATCAGAATCTGACTGCAACCGAGATAGAAAGAGGATTAGAATGCTCAATAGGGTGTTAACAGGCCAGGAGCGAGCCCATGTCTGACCCAGATCCGTCAGAGACAAAACCCGGCAGAGCCCCGAATCCCAAAATCGGTCGCGGTATGGCAACAGCACTGACAGCGTTTCTTTTACTGGCTGCGGTTTCAGCAGGTCTCTTCACGGCGTATGCCATTCGCACCCTCAACCAGCCTGCCGACGTTTCAGGCCCGGAAACCACCGTGGTCATCAAGCCTGGCGATACCCTGCTTACCATTTCAGAAACCCTGCAGGTGAACAGGCTGATCACCAGCAGCAGATTGTTCAGGCTGCTTGCCCGGTACCATGGCATGTCCAAAAGACTGCAGGCCGGAGAATACCTCCTGTCCCCGGCCATGACCCCCCGTGAAATCCTGAACCTTCTATCTTCGGGAAAAGTCCGGCTCCACCGCCTGACGGTCCCGGAAGGCCTGACCTTCCGGGAGACGGCCACGCTTGTGGAGCAGTCCGGTTTCGGCAGCCGCAACAATTTTATCCGCCTTTGCACGGACAGGACTTTTCTGAAATCCCTGGGGATAGACCAGGACTCAACCGAAGGATACCTGTTCCCGGAAACCTATTTTTTTCCGAAAACCATATCGGAAGAGGAGATCATCCGAACCATGGTCGATCGGTTCAATACTGTTTTCAGGGTGGCGTGGCGGCAACAGGCGTTGGAGCTGGGGCTGACTGTCAACCAGGTGGTCACCCTGGCTTCCATCATTGAAAAGGAGACGGGTGACGCTTCCGAACGCCCACTTATTTCATCGGTTTTTCACAACCGCCTCAAACAGGGAATGCGCCTGGAGAGTGACCCCACAGTCATCTACGGCATACCGGATTTCAACGGCAACATCACCCGGAAAAACCTCATGGAGTTCACACCCTATAACACTTACAGGATCCAGGGGCTCCCGCCCGGACCCATAGCCAATCCGGGCAAGTCATCCCTTGATGCAGCACTCTATCCCCCAGAAACGGATTTTCTTTTCTTTGTTTCCAAGCAGGATACAACCCATTATTTCTCAAGGACAAGGCTGGAGCACGAACAGGCTGTCCGCAAATACCAGCTGAAGAAATAGACCATGGATAACATCAGTCGTTGAACTGGTTCAGATAGACAATAACAGCTCCGCTGGTTGATTTTTTCTTCCGGTCCCAGTTGAACCAGAGAACAATCCCCTGACGTTTGAGATCAGCAAGGACATCTTCCACCACATCGGGCAGAACCGCGCCAAATTCGGAGTGCAGTCCCTTGCCGACAATTATCCTGAGCGTGAAGGTTCCATTTCTCCAGGCTGCTCTGACAAAAGAATCGGCCCTAACCCGTGCGGTTGCCGAGTTAAGACCATGAAGATCCAACTGCACTTCCGGCTCTGGGTACTTGCGGAGTCTTTTTTTCAGGGGAACAGGCCCGGGCAGTTCACGCTCCCGCTTTTCTCTGAGCAGGGCATCCATATCCTTGCCCTCTAACGATTTGTCCACCAGGTCTCCGAAGGCCATGTCATCATCGGCACCTGGTCCGGTCAGAAGAACTTTAAGATTCCCCTGCCCGTCCAGGACAGGAAGCCCGTGTTTGTTTCTGGGAACAGCCTGCGGGTCTTGACCGGCCTGATTTTCCCGGACAGCACCGGGGTCCGGGGCGCCTGGTTCGATACACTCTTGGGCAATCTCCTGGAAAAGATCGGCCAGGTTCTCACCTTTTTCCACAATGGGAATACCGTGCCTGCCCATACGGCGTACGGTCCCGCGCTGTGATTGTCTCTTTTTTTCTATGAACATGGTGACACTGTACCCGGTTCACTGTTTTTTTTCAAGTGTGCCGCCGTTGTCCTGATTGACTTTGCCCTGACATGCTGTTAATGTAAGTTCATATGAATATTGGATCAATTGTAGAATTTATAGACCAGCAGAAAATCATATGTGCCGCCGTCCTGCAGGTGAAAGACCAGCGATTGCGACTGCTTACTGAAAACAACCGGGAGGTCAGCCTCTCGGAAGGCAGGGTTGTGCATGTTTCCAGTCAGGGCCTGAACATATCCGACAACAGGGACCTCCTTGTCAAAAATCTGAAAGAATGTTCAAAAACCCGGAAAGAGTTGACGAGCAAGGTCAATATCAAAGAGTTGTGGGAACTGCTCCACGAGGAAGGTGAGGAAATAGATATCCCCACCATGACCATGTTCTGCTTTGACCCGCCCTTGACGCCGGATCATGAAGCATCGGTGATACGTGCATTTTTTGATGACCGGATGTTCTTCAAATTCAACAGGGACCGGGTGAGCCCCCACAGTCCGGACCAGATTGAAGCCAAACAGCGCCAGATCCGGGAAGCTGAAGAAAAGGAACGGCTGCTTGACCAGGGAGCTTCCTGGATAAAACAAATACTGGCCTGCACCAGCGGCAGTATCCCTGAGGCTGACCCCGGAATCGTTGACATCCTCAAGGACTACTACGTGTTTGACCGTGAGAGCAGCACGGCTGCCATGGCAAAAACCATCGTGTCCAGGAGCGGACTGGAGTCTTTGGACCAGATCTTCTCGGTTCTGGTCAAAGCAGGAATCTGGAGCAGGGATGAAAATATCGACCTGATAAGGATGGGGATTCCCACCACATTTCCCGTTGATGTCCTTGACCATGCCCGGGCCATTATTGCCAAGGGGGAATCCTTTACCAAGGACCCCCTTCGCAGGGATCTGACCCACCTGCCGATCATCACCATAGACGGTCAATCCACCCTGGACTACGATGATGCCCTGAGCCTTGAAAAAACCGACAACGGCTACACCTTGGGCATCCACATCATTGATGTATGCCACTATATTGACCACGGGAGTCTTATCGAGCGGGAAGCAAGAAACCGTGGGAGTTCCATTTACATGCCCGATGACAAGATCCCAATGCTTCCGCCCAACCTGTCCGAGGACCTTTGCAGTCTCAAGGAAGGAGAACTCAGGCCCGGCATCAGCACCATGGTCCGCCTGAACAGGTTCTTTGAACTCATCGACTATGAGATCATACCGAGCATCATCAGGGTCCACAAGCAGATGACCTATACCGAGGCCAACCTTCTCAACGGAGAAAACGACCCCATCACCACCCTGCACAAGGCAGCCACTGTGCTCAGGGAAAAACGTCTCAAAGCAGGGGCCATACAAATAAGCCTTCCGGAGGTCAACCTCTGGATAGAAGATAACGGTGATATCGGAATATCCAGGATCGACAGGGAAAATTCATCCAGGATGCTGGTGTCCGAGCTCATGATCCTAGCCAACACGCTCATGGCCGAGTTTCTGGCAACCAACAAGATACCGGCTGTTTTCCGGTCCCAGGCTGAGCCGAAAAAGCGGCTTTTCCAGGGCCTCGAACCATCCCTGTTCCTGAACTGCATGCAGCGGAAACATCTGAGCAGGGCCATCATCAGCTCCAAACCCGACGCCCACTCCGGGCTGGGCGTAAAGGCCTATGTCACAGCCACATCTCCCATCCGGCGCTACCACGACCTCATAACCCAGAGACAGATCCGCGGACTTCTGGGGTATGAAAAGCCCTGTTCCAGGACAGCGCTGGACAGCCTGCTCCAGGCCCTTGAAATCCCGGTGGGAAATACGGGCCGCATCCAGTACCAACGGCGTAAGTACTGGCTTTTCAAACACCTGGAAACTCTGCGGGGTTCGTCCCTTGAAGGCATTGTGCTGGAAGTCCGGCGTGACTTTCACACCATTCTTCTCAAAGAGTTCATGCTGGAATGGAAAATTCCCGCCGGTGGCGTGAAGGTGAAACCCGGAGACCTGATCAGTGTCACCATCCAGCATGCCGATGCCCGGCGGGACGTTCTATCCCTGTTTGTCTAGTTACCAGTATATCAATGGCCGCACATCAATGTTTAAAACTTCTCTGGCCTGTATAGACCATGGTGGCCCCGACCTCGTTGCAGGCCTCAATAGATTCAAAGTCGTTCTGGGAGCCCCCGGGCTGGATTACCGCCTTGACCCCCTGGCGTAGTCCCACATCGATTCCGTCCCTGAACGGGAAAAATGCATCGCTGACCATGGTGGATCCGATGAGCCCGCCGTTTACGGCCTTTACATCCGCCTCAATCTCCGCACGCCTGTCCGGATCGGCCAGCACATTGAACGGGGTCTGGTACCGCTCAAAGGAGTACCGGTCCATGAGTTTCCGATAAGCCTTGTCCACGGCAATCTCGGCCACCCCTACCCTGTCCTGTTCACCGGTTCCGATGCCAACGGTCGCATTGTCCTTGACGTAAATCACCGAATTGGACGTTATTCCCGATTCCACAAGCCATCCGAACAGCATGTCGCTGTATTCCTTGTCCGACGGTTCCCTGGCCACCCTGTAGGTCCTGTCAGAGTGCCGGGTCTGGGCGATCTCAAGGTCATCCCGGGTCAGGGATTTGGGCACAAACGACCACTGGGCGACGATTCCGCCGTCCATGAGACTCTTGAAATCCAGAACCCGTTCACCGATATAGGTGGCAAGCCTATCCATGGCATTGATCCGTATCACCCTCAGGTTTTTGCGCCGGCTCAGGATATCAAAGGCTCCGGGTTCGAACTCCGGTGCCACCACAACCTCGGCATACTGGGCGGCAATCGCTTCAGCAGTCGCCTTGTCCACAGCCCGGTTCAGGGCGATGCAACCGCCAAAGGCCGCAACCCGGTCGGCCATGTAGGCCCGGGCATAGGCGGTCTCCATGGTTTCGGCCCTGGCAACGCCGCAGGGGTTGTTGTGCTTTACAATCACGACTGTCGGCATATCCGAGAAATACCTGAGGATGTTCAGGGCGTTGTCGGCATCGGTCAGGTTGGTCTTGCCCGGGTGTTTCCCGGACTGGAGCAGCTCGATATCCGATACCAGGTACTTCCCCGGCTTGATGGTCTGGGTGTCCCCCAGAATGAGATTACCGTTGACAAGGCGGTAAAGGGCTGCCTCCTGGCCTGGATTTTCACCGTAGCGGAGTCCTTTCTCAACACCGTCTATCCTCCAGGAAACCTTTTCAAAAAACAGGGTCTGACGTTTTGCGCCATCCACAAAACTGATCTCCATGGATGGGGTGAAATGATCATCCATGACTGTTCTGTACATCTGTTTCAAATCGTCGGCCATGATCTAATCTCCTGTTACATAACATGAAGCCACCGTGGCAAATGCCTGGTCAGCCAGGTAATCGGCAATGGTTCTGTCGTATTCTGCAGTATGGTTAAAGGCCTGTCTGGCAAGGGAGAAGCGGTCTTCAAGAGTCAGGGTCCCTTTGTTTGCGTTCATTCTCTCAAGAATCCATGCGTAGCTCTTAGGATCCACCACCGATGCCACCCGGATGAAATTCTTGGCAGCAGCCCGGATCATGGTGGGTCCCCCGATGTCGATATTGCCCCTGGCCAGTTCCGGGGTCACTCCCTCACTGGCAATGGTTTCCCTGAAGGGATAGAGGTTGGCCACCACCATGTCGATGGTCCTGGAAAAGGTCCGTTTCATATCATTCTGGTGGGAGGGATTATAGGTTTCGGTCAGCAATCCCAGGTAAATTCTGAAATCCAGGGTTTTAACCAGTCCGCCCTGGGTTTCGGGCTGACCCGTGTATTCCGATACCTGCTCCAGGCACCCCTTGGCTTTGTTTCCCAGAATTTCCTGGAGCTTTGAAAATGTCCCGCCGGTGGACAGGATCCTCAAGGACGGATTAACCGCCAGCATTCCCGGGATGAACTTCTCAAGGCCGGTCTTGTCCGAAACACTCACCAGAACGGTGTTGACAAGAACCCCGTCATCAATCCGTTGTACAATATTCTTTCCCATACATATCACCTGCACTCGATCTGATTTTGGAGAGAACCCACCCGGAATCGCCGGCCGGTTCCACTCCTGTTGAAATGAATTACCCGAGGATGAAAAGCACTGGATAAACCCTGTCTGGATATAGTACACCCGTCTTTTTCCGTCAAGCCCCTTTAGCCTGAAACCCCGATTGCATATGAATGCAATGCAAACCCATTTTAGGGGTGACATGAACCCCGAAACGCGCGATACTGGCCCCATGATCATCAGGGCTCTGTCCGTCCCGGAAACAGCCGTCCCAGGGATGGAGATGGGTCACTCACATAAGGATTCTTCCCGTGACAACACAGAAACAGAAACTAACCCTGGCCTATTCCAGCTGCCCCAACGACACCTATATCTTTGACGCCATTGCCAACCATCGCATCGACACCCGGGAATTTGACATAGCCATAACCCTGGCTGATGTGGAAACCCTGAACATGGCCCCAGCCCGGGCCTCCTATGACGTTACCAAGCTCTCCTTTGCCGCCTTCGGCAACCTCCGGGACACCTATGGTCTTCTCAGGACAGGCGCTGCCCTGGGACGGGGATGCGGTCCTCTCCTGATTACACGGCCCGGCCATGGAACCGGAATAAAAAGGCCTGTCATCGCCGTTCCCGGACTCGGGACCACAGCCTGCCTGCTGCTCAGGTTCTACCTGGACGACCGATACCCGGGCATGGATCCCATACTCCGGCCCATGCCCTTTGACACCATCATGCCTTCTGTGCAGGCCGGGGAATCGGACATGGGGGTTATCATCCACGAAGGAAGGTTTGTGTATGAAAAACTCGGATTTACCTGCGTCCGGGATCTGGGGCAGTGGTGGGAAGAAACCACGTCCCTGCCCATACCTCTGGGCTGCATCGCCATCCGGCGGAGCCTGGGGCCGGTGACTGCCGCACGGATTGAGGATCTGATACACCGCAGCATCCTTTATGCCGATGCCTACCCGGATGCCGGCATGGAGTATATCCGAAAGCACGCAAAGGAACTG
>JAZDGN010000143.1:0-8352 GCA_043806875.1 Pseudomonadota bacterium | reverse complement strand
GTATTATGATTGCAAAACATATGAACAGCAAAACTTTCCGGCGTTGTTGGGCGGCTGCAATTGAAAAAGAGGATGTTTTAACGCCGCTGGAAGCCATGTGGATGCTCGAAGATGCCTATAAGGCCCGGGTTAATAATATCACCGGTGTTACTCTGCGGAATATGGTCAGGGACTTATGCCTGCGTAACGGGTATGAGCCGGATGATAGCGATGTAGATGAGGCTGTTGAGTTTTTTATGGGGGCCTCCATATCATGATCAATAACATTGTCTGTGCCCTTATCGACAATATTATCATTGTCCTGATCATAGTTTGTTTCACCGTATTCAACATCACGGAAAAGATTTTGGATTACAAACTGGAAAAGGCCAGGGTCGAGGCTAAATCAGAACTTACAGCAGCCCTGCAGGGTCACCTGGAAAAGCTGCTTGATACGGAAATATTTAAAGGGGAATAAATAGAAATGACCAAGAACATAACTGAACTGATCCAGGCAGGCGTGGACATCACAGAGACACTGACGGATGAAGAAAAGAGCTTGTTTGGCGTATGTGAACAGGCCATAGAGGCCGATCTGAAAGGATTCCTTGCGGTAGGCCGAGCTCTGGCTGATATCCGGGATAACCGGCTTTACCGGGAGACCCACAAGACCTTTGAAAAATACTGCAAAGACAAGTGGGACTTAGGCAGGAGATATGCAGACCAGCAGATAGACGGATATGAGGCTGTTGCTTTTTTGGGATCAAAAATGAGAGCAATTGCTCTCAAAAATGAAACTGAAAACAAAATGCCGCCAATTGGCATCAAAAACACCCCCGAATCATCCCCCGACATGAACCTGGGCATAGACCCCATAAACCTTGATGATTTCTCTGATAAATACGGTGTCTCTTACGATGAACGGCTGGCGGAAGCCGGTCGTATGTGTATACCCTGCGATTACTGTAAGGGTATGGCTCATAAAAACAAGGGCGTTGTGATACCGGGCCGGCACGGCAAATGCACCAACCCGGACGGCATGTGCCCTGACTATAAGGAAGCCGCGCTTAAAGCCGCCCAGGGGGACATGGGCGATGCCGAATCTGAACAGCATGAAATCATCCTCCCCATCAACGAAGCCCAGGCCCGCCCGCTCACCAAACTCAAAGACCCGGATGACCAGGTCAAGGCCTGGGGGATAGTGCTTGAACAGCTCAACCAAGGCAAGAAGCTGACCGCCTCCCTGGTGAACAAGGCTGTCAAAGAGGTTCGCGGTGAGGTGGTCACAAAAAAAAGAGTTGCAGCAAAAAAAGAACTGGATAGCACTCAGCTTGTCAGTAAGCTTTTCAAAAACCAATACAAGATCATGATGGATATCCTTTACGAAGAGCGGAATGGCGGATGGGTTGCAACATCAAGAAATGAAGCGGAACGCTGGATGAAAAAGCTGGTCGAGATAACGCAAGGTCAACATTAAAAAATAAAAAAAGGAGAAAAACATGGCAAATTTAAATGGATGTCCCAAATGTGATTATGAATTTGATGGTATCGATAATTTTTGTGAAAAATGCGGTTATGACCTCAGACCACACCAGATCAAACTGCCCTGCTGCGGAACGGTATTTATTCCCAGGGCGTACAGTGTAAACGCTTTTTGCCCCTACTGCGGTGCTGCCAGGCAGGATACTAATCAGCCGGAAGCGCTTGTTTAAGTGGTTTGCCGCACTCTTCACAATACAAAGATTTTGGTGATGTTATCGGAAAATTACAGCCTGGACAGTACTGAATCATTTTCGATCCACAATAGGCACAATAGGGTTGTAGGGATTCATTCTCAACAGAGCCTTTGTAAAAATCACAGTCATGAGTTGAACATACGGCATAGAATTTCATTTAGTCACCTTTTCTATACAAAATAAATAGATATGAGCAATTTAAAATTAAAAACAAAAAAAATCAAGCAGCCATCAGTTTTCAGGAGAATTTTATGAACGCGCTGGTAGCAGAATCACAGATATCCGATGCCCTGGATCTGGGCACAAAGGCAGTCAGGCTCCGGGCTGTCAAAGACAACTGGCCGGTTAAAAAAGTGCAGAAACAAGGTGGCAATGAGCTGTATTTTTTCCGGGATCTTCTCCCGCTGGATGTCCAGGCAAGCCTTGTGGTCAGATCATCGGTCACAGGGAATGCCGGCCTTCCTGCCGTCATTCATGATCAGCCGGTCCCGCAACGGTCCAGCAAGATCGGGCTTGCAAAATACAACCTGGTGCATTCCTTCCGGGTGGCCAAGAAAAAGGCGGGATGGGGAGAGAAGAACCGGGCAGCTGCGGATTTCCTTCTGGCATATAACACCGGTGTGCTCTTGCCGGGCATCTTCGCAGTTGTCGGACCTATCCGGGAACGGACCCTGGATGCCCTGGACAAAAGGCTAAGGGACTTTGAAGACAATTATCTTTGCCTGTGCGACGGCCGGGGCGGCTGGAAAAAGCACGGCACAAATAAATATAAGGAACGGCAACTGTCGGAATATGCAAAGGTGATTTTCTTAAAATTTTACCTGAACCAGAGGCGTCCGACCGTGATTATGGCAATCCGGGCGACCTGGTTTACCCTTGAAACAAAAGAGATTCCGGAAAAACCGGGAGAAAGCACCATCCGGCGCTGGCTCAAGGATTATGAAACCTTTAACGCCGGGGTCATCTGCCTGGCCAGGGAGGGCATGAAGGCCTATAAAGACAAATTCGCCCCCTATATTTCCAGGGATTCGGAGCTCCTGGAGGTGGGACAGTGCCTGGTGGCAGATGGCAAAACATTGAATTTCAACATTATTCACCCGGAAACAGGTCAACCGTGTCGCATGACCCTGATCGTTTTCTTTGACTGGAAATCCAGATATCCGGCTGGATGGCAGCTTGTTGTGACAGAAAATCAATGGGCCATCCTTGCCGCTTTCAGAAATGCTGTCATGGCCCTTGGCAGATATCCTGACAATGTATACCTGGATAACGGCAAAGCCTTTAAATCCAAATTATTCCAGGGAAAAGGCAAGGAACTTGATTTTGAGGACATGACCGGATTGTATGCCCGTGTCGGAACAGGTGTCTATTTTGCAGAACCTTACAATGGCCGGGCCAAGGTTGTTGAGCGTTTTTTGAAACAATACAGGTTCAGCTTGAATCCATAATTTCATCTTTTTGCGGGGACTCCATCCAGACAAAGCCTGCCCACATGCACAGAAACGAAAAGCTCCACAAATCCATGCACCTTGCTGAAACAGGCGGATGGATTCCGTCTGTAAGAGAAGCTGCAATAATTATTGACCGGTATTTTCAATGGTATGCCCAACAGGAACACACTGATTTAAATTTCATCCCGGCTGACCGGTTTCTGGCCGGACGCGGGCCTGGGATTGATCTACACCAGCTCCACCAGGACTTCCTGGTTCCGGTTGATATTCATGTCAGACGGGGCCGTGCCGTCTTGTGGGGTATTGATTACGAGTCGGATGGCTTTGTCAACCTGGAACATAACCTTGCGCTAACCGCACGGGTTGACGCGAATGATATGAGCCGTGTCTGGTGCTATACCAAAAAGGAAGGTATTTATATCGGAGAAGCATATCCTGTACAGGCTTGTCATCCATTGGCCAGGGAGCTGGGTGACCAGGTGTCTGTTGCCCAGGTCGAATATCAGATCAAGCGCCAGCGTCGGATCATCAAAAATACCAAAAAGCAGCTCAAGGAACTCGCAGGTCTCAGTGGTTTGGATGAGAACGTTATAGATATCAACAATATGCTTCCGTATACGGAAAAGGTTCCTATCCTTCCGGCCCGGACAACCGGCAAAAAGCAGAAACAGCTTGCAGCACCGTTATCGGATCAAAAGATAAAGCAGCTTGAACAGATCTGCCGGCAGGCTGAACAAGAAAACGACCTGGCCCCGGTGATCCAGAGGCCCAAATACTGGAACTCCGACCTGGAGCATTACGAATGGGTTTTTCAACTGGTCTACAAGCATGGGCAGAACCCGAATCCTGATGACCAGGCATTTTATAACGAATTTGAATCCCTGCCTGAATTCAAAAATTACCGGCAGCGGTTTGAAGATTTGAAACTGATTTACAAACCATAACCAGACTTAAAAAGGAGATCTCTATTGAAAAATGTCTTTATTGAAACCTCAAGGGTGATGGCTTTCCGGGAAGCGGCGGGCGTGGTCAAAGATACAGTCAAAGGCCAGCCCGGGTTCATGGTGGCCTGGGGATATGCAGGCCGGGGCAAGACTGAATGTGCCAAGGAATATGCCGTCCGGACAAAGGAAGCCGTGTATGTCAGGGTGCTGGAGAACTGGACACCCCGGGCCATGCTGGCAGCGGTATGTTCCGAGATCAACGGGATGCAGCCCACCCGGGTGGACCATGCCAAACGCGTCATCATTGAAGAACTGGAACGGACACCCAGGGTGCTTATGATCGATGAAGCCGACAGGTTGATACATGGCAATATCGAACACCTCCGGGATATCCATGACGAAACCGGTACGCCTATTATCCTGATCGGTGAACCAAGTCTCTATGGCCGCCTGACGGCAAAGAGAAGGATCTGGGAGCGGGTGACCCGGGTGGTGGAGTTCGGACCGGTCACGGATGAGGACGTGGTGATATTCGGAGTTAAGGCATGTGACCTGAAAATCCATCCGGATGCGGCTGTTGAACTGGTCAGAAGGAGCAAGGGGTCTTTCCGGCTCTTATATCACCTGATAGTGGAAACGGAACGAAAGACCAGGGCCAACAAACTCAAAGAAGTAACCCTGGATCTGATCGAAAGTATCCCGGACCGACGGGTTGCCCCGACCCCTGAAAAGGAGGGGAAATGAGCAAGACAACTGAAATGGTCAGGAACTTTGCTGCAGCAAACACCACCATCCGCAAAAAACAGGTTAAGGAAGCCCTGGGCTTGAGCGTTGATCAAGTGGCCAATGCAGTTTATAACCTGACATCCCAGGGGTATCTAAAACGGATCGGCCACGGCACCTATCTCTTTAACGATTATGTTCAAAAGACCGGGCCGGATATTAATGACAAGATCTGGAAGGCCATGAAAGTCAGCTCCGGATCTTTTTCCGCTGCTGAGATCGCCCGCCTTGCAGAATCGACAACGTCATATGTGTGTAAACAGTTCAGGATATACAGAGCGGATGACTATCTGAAAGATGCCGGCATCCATAAAACTCACGCCGGCTGGGAGAAACTCTTCCGGCTCACTCAAAAGGGAAAGGAAAAATCCATGAACCCGGACCTGGAAGCCTTCACGCCTGACCCGCTGATCATGGCGGCTGTCAACCTGAACCGGCTGATATGTTCCGGCCTGGCCATTAGGGATGAAGATGCCGCAAAACAGGCCCTGGCATTTGTTGAAGAAATAAAAAACGGCCTGGAAGATGTGACAGCACCTTGCCAGGCCAACCGCGAATAATAAACCGTAAATCGCATGACAATGGTAGCCATAACGGTTGCCATTGTCAAGAAAGGAGAATCAATGAATAGATTTTTGACAGGCATTTTTAATCCAAAAGGTGAACGGCCTAAGTTTTCTACCACCATGTTCTGCCTGGATTGCGAACTCATGTGGGAGGCTCAGAACGTGAGTTTTCCCTGCCCCAGGTGCGGATCTAAGGAAATTCTTGCCGCGTCCCGATGGGCACCGGCAAGACACGGGATGCCGAAACTTTCAACCGGTAAGGGGGTATAAAAATGTTGAAAAAAAATGTAACCGCAATGTTCTGTATCGATTGTGAACGGGTATGGGAAACCACAAGAATCAGCCGGCCCTGCCCCAGATGCGCATCCAATACCATCATACCTCTTTCCAAGTGGCTCTTGCCCGGGCAGGGCATCAATGCCGGGCCTGCGAGGCTAAAACTGATGGTTATCAATGGAGGTTTGGCATGATCAGCAACGACAAAAAAGCCGTCATCCACATTGCAAAGGCCCAGACCGGCATGACCGAGGAAGAATACCGGGATCTTCTGTCCAGCGTGGGCGTGGCATCCTCCAAGGATCTCAACAACAAAACCTTTGACCAGGTCATGAGCCGGTTTGAGGCCCTGGGGTTCAAGACCACGTCAAAGACACGCAAAACCCGCAAGGTCAGCAACCTGCCCAAAGACAAGCGCTCATTAATGAAAAAGCTGGAAGCCATCATCCTGTCCATGAACCTGACTTGGGCCTATGTGGATGCCATTGCCCGGAAGCGCTTCGGTAAGGATGCAGCACATTGGCTGGAAGGTGAAGAATTGTTCAAGCTGGTGCAGATGATGGCTGTATTCCAGAAACGTAACCTGAAGGTCACACGCAAAAGGAGAGCCTGATGCTGAAACTGTCCAAACACTTCATAGATAACTGGATCGATCGGGTCTCATCCGAACCGCCCAGCCCTGAAAAGGTGGATGATATTATCAAGAAATCCGTCCGGGTCCTGAAGGGCCGGGAAGGCAGGTCCCGGTTTTCGTATATCAAGACCCTGACGGTTTACTGCCATTTCGGCCTGAACATTATCATCACCGTTGACCATTTTACAAAGACTGTGGTGTCGGTTTACAGCCAGGCGAACATGCCGGCTTGCCGCACCATAAAGGAGAATCAATGAACGAGACTGCGAACGAAACTGCAATGAAAATTTGTTCTAATCAAGACTGCCGGCATCAAGGCAAACCATTGCCGGCCACAAACGAATATTTTTACAAAGACTCCAAGGCTGCGGACGGGCTCACCGCCCGGTGTATCGACTGCCAGAAGGGCCGGTATGAGAGAAAAACGGTAGAGCTGTCGGATTACATGGAAGACGGCCAGGGACGGCTGGTGCACATCGACCAGGTCAAGGTCATTGACAAGCTCCGGGATGGTTTAGTGCGTAACCTGGTGGCCCGGGCCAGGGAAGTGCAAGTCCTTATGGTGTGTTTTAAACGCATGGCCATGGATGAAATCGCGGCCTTTGTGGATCAATCAGCCCGTGAATACGATGTTCAGATGGGCGGCAAAAAAGGCAATATCACCCTGTATTCCTATGATATGAATTACAAGGTCATGGTGCAGATTGCCGAATATCTGGTCTTTGACGAACGGCTCCAGGTGGCCAAACACCTGATAGATGAATGCTTTACCTCCTGGACTTCGGACAGCCGGAGTGAGATCAAGACCATCATCAATGATGCATTCCGTGTCAATCAGGAGGGCAAAATCGATACCCGCCGCATCCTGGCCCTGCGCCGTCTGGATATCCAGGATCCACTCTGGCAGAACGCCATGCAGGCCATATCCGACAGTCTCCAGGTGGCCGGATCGAAATCTTACATGCGGATCTATGAACGTGTTGAGCAAAGTGAATCCTGGCGGGTCATCAGCCTTGACCTGGCGGCATTGTAAAGGAGACATCATGAAGAATTTATTTTATGAAAGCGCTGTGCTTTGCGAACTGGCATATGCTGACCCTGCTGATGCCGAAACCGGAACAAAGGCCATGGGGTATGAGAATTTCCGGTTTATTGAAAACAAAGAAACCGACACCCAGGCCTTTGTCTGTTCCAAAGAAGATTTCGCCATGGTTGCCTTCAGGGGTACAGTTTTTGATAACTGGGATGACTGGATGACAAACCTTGAATTCGGCTTTGCCGAGTGCCCTTTCGGCATGGTACATGCCGGGTTCTGGCAGGCTATGGAATCCGTTTATCAGGATATTTTGTTCGCGCTCGTGCAACACATCGTCCATCATCGGCGCATCATTGTAACGGGCCACTCCCAGGGTGCCGGTGACGCGGTTGCCTTTGCAATAAAATATCTTGCCGAGGGCCGGGATATTGAGAGGGTGATCCATTTTGGCGGGCCCCAGACGGTCAACGGCCAGGCTGCAAAGCACCTGGATAATATTTTCAAGGGGGTTTTCCACCGGGTGGTCAACAACAACGACCTGGTCACCCGGATACCGCCCCGGTCGGCAGGATACCGGCATTTCGGCAGTCTGCACTATTTCACCGAGGACCGCCGTTACACCACTAAAATTTCAGGATGGGGAGCTTTCCTGGATCGCATCAAGGGCACAGTAGCCGACATCGGGGAAGCTTGGCCGGACTGCGTAAAGGACCATTTTCTTGATGATTATATCGACCTTTGCGGGTTCAGCATGGATGAGGAGGAGCAAAACCATGGGTGTTAAACGATTAAAGATCAAAGATGACTTGAATTATCGAAGAGGCTATACCTGGAAGGCATGCAGTTATTGTGATCAGTATCTCGGCAGCTTTGATATTGCAAAAGACGGGGACTTTAATATAGCTGAACCGCGTTGCAGAATCATCGGCCTGAAACCGGGCAGGCTA
>JAZDGN010000142.1:0-2380 GCA_043806875.1 Pseudomonadota bacterium | reverse complement strand
TTACAGTGCAGATCCTCCTGGAAGACGAGGAAAGAGCCGGGCTTGTGACGGCGAATTTGCCTGCGCTGGAGGCCGGGCTAAAGGACACAGGGCTTGTACTGGGTTCGCTGGGCTGCCGCGTCAGAGAGAGCAGGGCAAGGGATGAAATGCCCTTGCTGGATGAGGACATAGCCGGCCCTTCTATAGACGTGGTGATATGAATTCCCGCGGTGATGAGCGGACTTTGGCGCGAAGTTCAGATGGCACTGGCGGCAATGTCCAAACTGCCAAGCGGTGCAAGGTGCAGGGTACAAGGTACACTGGAAACAAAGCCAGGGAGCCGGAAAGCTTTACGGTCCAAGCCTTGAGTCTGGATTCGAAAGATGGACAGTGGTGAACTGAAAAAGGCCGTTGCCTTGAAATATGAAGCGGCGAGGGATAATGCGCCAAAGGTTACTGCCAAAGGTGCAGGGCTGGTCGCTGAGCGCATCATCGAGGTCGCGAAGAAGGAAGGCATTCCTATCCAGGAAGACCCTGATCTGGTGGGGGCCCTGATACAACTTGATTTACAGGAACAGATTCCTCCGGAGCTTTACAAGGCCGTGGCCGAGATTCTCGCCTTTACGTATCGACTCAACCGCAGGATGATGAAAAAAGGTTAAACTTGAATTCTTCCTGTTTTAAACATTTGAAAAGCAGGATTTCGGCTTTCGTGCCTCGGCCCGCCCTGGCGCGATCCAGTCCGGAACAGATTTTAGCAGCAACAATCTTTCCGTTGTTGAAACGATATCATTTTGGCCATACAAACCAGGTCTGGGCCAGGGATTTCCGGTTTGTCCGGTTGGGGATCACCACATCAGCCCATGGGCAGCATATAGTCAGCGAGACGAGATGATGTCTTGCGCATGTTCATGCTGAGCAAGCGAGAAATGCCTTTCAGAATCTTTATGCCTATCCTGGGGTGTTCTTCACAGAGATAGTCAAAGCCATCGAGCGCCAGTCCAACCAAGGTCGATTTTGTTCGGGCCTTCACTGTTGCTGATCGGGGGGTCCTGTCAATAACGGACATTTCGCCAATGGAGCGGCCTCTGGACAGTGAGGTAATCACCACCCTGTCAATGCCCAGCTTGCGCCCACTCACCGATTCCTTGATGACGTCCAGTTCACCTTCCACGACAAAATAGATGCAATCCCCTTTGTCACCCTCCTTGAAGAGGACCTTGTCCGGGTCGAGTTCAAGCAGATGAATGTGCTCCGCAACAACCACCAGTTCTTTTTCAGTCAGGGACTCAAAGAAACTGAAAATGGTGAGAAAATCAGCGATGGTTTCCTTCACCTTCTTTTCGCTGTCCGGCGTTGTCTCTTTCATGGGTCGAACCTCCTTCACCGGGAATGAGCGTCCACAGGACTTCAGCAAACTAACTACGATTGCATATTAACATCTCCTTGGTCCGATAGCAAGGATTAACCCAAATCCGCCACGACAGGGCAGACATGAACTACATCAGAGGTGGACAAGCTCCGTCGCGGACCATCTGATTTCCCTTGTTTGGGACATGGGAAGTCATGACCGTTCACCCTGTCTAACAATCGATTACGGATGCTTTTGATTGACATCAAGAAACAAGTTTTGCACTATTCCAGGTTAAGAGAGACCACGACAATGTAAACATCATAAAATGATAAATCACTACCTCAAAAAATTCTCCCGCCCCCGAACGGGCAGGGACCGCAACCATCGGTCTGCCCTTGCCAGCCATCAGGGAGAAAGAAAAAAGGAACCATGTCATGTCTATTATTACCATCTCACGCGGGTCTTACAGTCGGGGGAAAGAAGTCGCCGAGAAGCTTTCTCAGGCGTTGGGATATGAATGCCTTTCCCGAGACATTATTCTCGAAGCCTCGGAACAATTCAATATTCCGGAGATCAAGCTGATACGGGCGATCCATGATTCACCCTCGATTCTTGACCGGTTTACCTATGGGAAGGAAAAATATGTCGCGTTTTTCCGTGCGGCCCTGCTGAAACACCTTCAAAAAGACAATGTCGTGTATCATGGATTGGCCGGCCATTTTTTCGTGCAGGAGATTCCCCATGTGTTCAAAGTTCGGATTATTGCGGATCTGGAAGACAGGATAAGGGAAGAAATGAAACGTGAAGGCATCTCCGCTGAACAGGCACGCTATATCCTGGTCAAGGATGATGCCGAACGTCGTAAATGGAGCCTGCACCTTTACGGGGTTGATACATGGGATCCAAGCCTTTATGATATTGTCATCCATATTAAAAACATGACAGTGGAGGACGCCCTGTCCAACATACTGCACACCGTCCGGCGGCCTTGTTTTCAGACGACACCCGAGAGCCAAAAGGTACTCGACAACTTGGTCTTAAGCGCCC
>JAZDGN010000141.1:0-9098 GCA_043806875.1 Pseudomonadota bacterium | reverse complement strand
GTATTATGATTGCAAAACATATGAACAGCAAAACTTTCCGGCGTTGTTGGGCGGCTGCAATTGAAAAAGAGGATGTTTTAACGCCGCTGGAAGCCATGTGGATGCTCGAAGATGCCTATAAGGCCCGGGTTAATAATATCAAAGGGATCACATTGAAGCGTATGGTTACGGATTTATGCCTGCGTAACGGTTATGAGCCGGATGATAGCGAAGTAGAAGCTGCTGTTAATTTTTTTATGAGGGGTCCGTATCATGATCAATAGCATCGCCATTGCCCTTAGAACTGCCAGAGAAGCTCAACACAATAAAAAGGAGACCGATCATGAATGAAACCTTATGGAAAAACCAAGATCCACCACCAAATTACAAATGCAAATGCGATTCCGGCCCTTCAACATCGCCGGAAAACGAAAAAAAAGAAATGACCCCTATTGAAGATTTGAAGGCTGCCCAGGAACTCATTGAATTCCTGGACAGGGAGACGCTGGATAGACACGATAAGTTAAGGATTCTGGCCTTAACTATAAGAACGATAGCAGGTCGCGGAATCAGGATTGAGTTTCAGGAGGGATTTTAGCCATGGACTCTTCTCTGTTAACACCAATGGATGCATTGGGCCACGCCATTATTATTCTGGCTTTCGGGTTAGCTCTAAAGATAGCTTTAACTCCATTATTTGACTATTTAACCTTTAGGTTGAATGGTCAAAGAGGATTCTCAGACAAAGAGCAAAAGCAACAATCTGAATCAGATGAAACGTCCAATAAAATGGGGGTGTCACATGATAACCAACCATAATCTCACCAATTTTCAGTACGGCGGTATCGATCTTAAAGAGGCAGTCTTCATCACGGGTATGCCGTATTTCACCCGCAAGGCCATCGGGGAATGGCTGGGGTATAAAAAGCCCCAAGAGGCTGTTGATAAAATCATTGATCGAAATCCGCATATCGAAAATCCTGAGTGGTCAACTACCGTCAAATTGGCGGTAACTCAACCGACCGGGAAAAATGAGCATACACCCCAAACTGGGGTGTATGCTCGTGAAGTTGAGATTAAAGTTTACCACCCCATTGCCCTGCAACTGATCGTGTTCGAATCCCGCCAGCCCAGGGCCATTGAGTACAAGATTGCCGTGGCCAGGCTGGTAAGCGACATCATTACCGGCAAGTATTTGTGGAATGTTTTCAATATGCTGCGAGGGGCCGCAAAATGACCACGTACAGGCGGATCAAATCGGTTGAACTGACGATTTCAATTTTAAAGTTCATGGCTCAAGAAATCCAGCCGGTATCCGGCAACGAGATTGCCGATGCCCTGAACGAACCGCACGGCACAATCATGTGCCACCTGGTCACGCTGGAGGATGGCGGGCTTGTAAAGCGGGTGTATGACCGGTTTGAAATCGGCATTTATTTCGGCGTCCTGTGGGCGGCCATCAAGT
This sequence comes from Pseudomonadota bacterium, assembly GCA_043806875.1. GTDB lineage: Bacteria > Desulfobacterota > Desulfobacteria > Desulfobacterales > Desulfobacteraceae > JAZDGN01. Next base: position 7,654 of record JAZDGN010000141.1, on the reverse strand, counting down.
CCTCCCGCCAGGCCCGGATCAGCGAATCTAACAGTGATTTAAACAAAATAACGATTGAATAAAGGAGGATGTAGATGGTTGACATCAATGTTGTGGCACTAAACGATGCGGTTGAGATAACGGAAAAAGAATCCAATCTCAAGCTGCAGAAAATGGAAAATGAAATTGACGGAGTCCGGAAAGAATCCTTTGCCCTGGGTGTTTTGCAAAAAATCAACTACGACAATGCCCACAATGAGCTAATCAAATATGCAACGCTGTACCAGATTAAGCAAAAGAAAGAATACAAAGATAACGGGATGACCTGGGAGCAATTCTGTGAAGCTACAGGAGAAACCGTCAGAAATGTCGATCGGATTCTGAAAGACATCGAACCGCTGTATGACAAATTTTCGGACAAATTGGTAAATTTGCTGGAAGTGCCTTTCAATAAAATCAAATACTTAGGCAAATCAATTTCGGACAATTTGTCTAAAATAGAAGACGGAGTACTTGTCATCGACAATACCAAAATCCCCCTAACCCCGGACAACAAGGAAGAGATTGAGGCTGCCATCGACACCCTGATCGAAACCCACAAGCAGGAAAAACAGGCCCTGAAAAAAGACCTGGTCAAGTACAAAAAGCACGCGGACAAAATCGTTGAGGAAGAAACCAAGGGCCTGAAGGTGGAGCGGGATGCCCTGATCCGGGAAGTGGAACGGCTTAAACCGTTTGACATAACCGAGATGGACAGCACCTGGAGCGGTGAGCACCTGGACAAACTCATGATGATCTGTGCCGATTTTGAGGTCAATGCCAGAAAATTCATGATTGATGAACGGCTTCATGAGGACATGAAATCCCAGGCCAAGGGAGACAGGATCATTGATACCCTGTACCGGATGGCCCGGCAGCTTAAGTCTGACTGGGACGAAGCATTTAACACAGATATAGAAGAATAGGAGGATCAAATGGACTCTGAAAAGAAGATCACCACCATCAAGCGGCCGTTCCCGTACTCGAATCAACACTACCGCCGGAGCCATGGGTTTCAGGCAAAGTGGCCCAACCAGCTTCACCACGTGGACGCCTCATGCTCAAAATTTCTGTACATCCAGCGGGAACTGGGTGACGGAAATTATGTTCTTCGGCTGCATGCCGTAACACAGGAGTGTAAAAACAAACCCGTCCCTATCCGGTTGAGGCCGTGGCTTTACATCCTGGTAGACGATTATTCCGACGTGTTTGTGGGCCGGTATGTGGCTTCTTACGGTGAAAGCAATCTGGAAAACCTGGATTTCCTGGTCTGGGCCTGGGGTGATAATGGTAATACGCACCTTTTAACCCGCCCTGAGAAGATCAAAGGGGACAAGGGGCCGATGATGCGGGGCAAGGACGCCCAGGACTTTTTCAGCCGCCTGGGGGTCGATATTGACGAAACCATGCCCGGCAACAAAGAAGCCGGTTACAAGATCGAGCGGCTCTGGAGAGCGGTTTGGGACAGGTTTGAAAAGCCGCTCTTTGAACGCACGGACAGGGCAACATTCGAGATCACCTTAAGCGAACTGAACGCCAGGTTCATGGCCTTTTCAGAATCTATTTTAAACAAAATACCAGAAGCCGAGAAATCAGCCTTCAACAGACATATCCCCATAGATACGGACGCCCAGGAAGGCCCCATAGTGGAAGCGTCAGATTCCAAACCCCATGACTACCGTAAAATGAAGGCTGACGGCATGACAGATCAGTTGCTTGTAAAGCATTTAAGAAAAGATTTGGAAGATCATGGCCTCCCAATTTCAGCAGCCTTTGCCAGGAATATTTTAATAGAAACAGGTGTTATTGTTCCGGGTTCCGATACCGGGAAGTTCGAGTGCGAAACACAAAATTAAATAGTATGAAAAATTCAACTTCAATTCTGGTTGCAAACGAGGCTCATCATGGCAGTTGACGCATATATCATGACACAAATCCGGCAGGACTGGCTATCGTCCCCCAGGGGGCACAAAACCCGCATCGTTCAAAAATGGGCGGATATGGTCGGGCTCACGGCAAAAACTCTTTACGGGATGCTGGATACCGGCAGGCAGCGCAAATCTTCCGGCAGAAAGATCGAAGATATTGAAAAATGGACCGCCATCGTCCACCAGATCAAGAAAAAATGCCCGGAACCGTTCGGAGAGATCAGCACGGATCAGGCCCTGGCCCTGGCCATCCGTGAAGGCCTTGTGCCGGATTCCCTGGCCGGTAAGATCGCCACCATCAACCGGGTGGGCCGGGATATGGGCATGAATCAACGGCAACGCAGGATACAGCGGTTCCAGGCCGAGCGGCCCAACGAGCTTCACCATGTGGATGCTTCATCCTCAAAATTCCTGTACATCCATCGGGCGCTGAGTGATGGGGATTATGTCCTTCGGCTGCATGCCGGAACCAAGGGGTATAAAAACAAACCCGTTCCTATCCGGCTCAGGCCCTGGATTTACGGCCTGACAGACGATCATTCCGGCGTGTTTGTGGGCCGGTATGTGGCGGCGTATGGCGAATGCGATCTCGACAACCTGGATTTCCTGAGCTGGGCCTGGGGGCAGAACGGGGACACGCCGTTTTTCGGCATCCCGGAACTGATCAAAGGGGATAAAGGACCCATGATGAAGGGCCTGAAAGGCCAGGACTTTTTCAGCCGCCTGGGGGTGGAAAAAGACGAAACCATGCCCGGCAACAAAGAGGCCCACGGCAAGATCGAGCGGCCCTGGAGAACGGTGTGGCAGCGGTTTGAAAAGCCCTTTTTTGCATGCTCGGACTGGAAGAAATTTGAGATCACCTTAAGCGAATTGAACGCCCGGTTCATGAATTTTCTGGCAGAACTCAACGACCGGTCCCACAGGTATGAAAAAGAAGTGAGCCGGATCCAGGTATGGAAACGGATCAGCCTTCAGGGCGGAGCCGTGGCCATGCCCGACAATGCCCTGGCCACCATTACCAGAAAAGAAGAACGGACCGTTGGAGCGGACGGCTGCTTTTCCCTTGACGGCACCATTTACGAAGTCAAGGGACTGCACAATGCCAAGGTGCTGGTCTATCAAAGCGTATTTGAAAATGGAAGAATGTCCGTAGTGGACGAGAAAACCGGCAACAAATACGAGGTCAAGGACTTTAAGCCTAACAAAACCGGGGAATACACGGCCCATCCCCATACCCCACACCAGAAGGCTGTGGCGGCTGCGGAACACCTGGAACTGAGCGGAGCCGGGCATTATGCGGCAAAGGCCCAGGCCCCGGCCAATGTGGTTCAACTGCCCACGCTCATCAAGGAAACGGTGCACTTAGAAAACCCGCTGGAAATAAACACATATCCGTCCATGGCCCTGGCTATGCAGGATTTTATATCCATTTGCGGCGTGGTTCCACAAAAAGAAGACCGGGAAGCCATTCAGGACCTGATCATTGAGAATGGACTTTCCCGGAGTTTTGTAACTGACCTGGCGCTGGACGTTCAGGTCGAACACAATAGGAGAGCATTTCATGGATAAACTAACAAGTCTCGAAGTATTTGTCAATTGCGGGTTTAAAGCTGATCTATTCCGGAAAACCCATTTTGAAACAGGGGACAGCATGCGGATCAAAAGGTTGCTGACCATGGCCATCCAGGCCCGGGCAATGATTTCGGTTGTCGGTGACAGGGGCATCGGCAAGACAACAGCGATACAAAAAGCCATGTCAGACGTGGCAGCCACCGTTGTCTATGTTGGCCCTGCAGATAAGGAGCGGGTCACGGTCGGGGACATTGAAAGAGAAATGATAATGAGCCTGTCTGATGAGAACCCGAAGACGAACCGGGTTGTCAGGGCCAGACAGCTTCGCAGGATTATCGGTTCGGCATCCGGCAAAAAAGAGATTGTATTGATCATAGAAGAATCGCACCGGATCAGCAGCCAGACGCTCCGGAGCATCAAAACCCTCAGGGAGATGGAGTGGATGGGAGCGCATAACCTGTTCACCGTTGTTTTTGCAGGGCAGTCCGACCCCATGAACCGGCCCGGCGTATCAGAGGTGAGGCTTCGTTCCGACAGCGTGTATATGAAGGGCATGGGCAAAGATGAGATTGCAGAATATATCCGGGCAACCGTGGGCCGGGTGTTTGAGGAGGATGCCATAGAAATGATAACGGGCCGCCCGGGTGCATCAAACTTCAAGGATCTGAAAGAAACCCTTGTGAACCTGATGGGGCTGATGCTGGCAACGGGCAGGGGCAAGGTTGATGCGGCCCTGGTTGCAGAAACCCTGGACATGGGCCGGACACCCATTCCCAAGGGCAGACGAAATACTGTCCAGGATGCCGGCATCAGTAAAATCGACACGTCCGCTGCGGGCAGTGACGCCCTGAAAAGCGTGATGGCAACCCGCATGGGCGGGCCATCCAGAAAAGTGGTGAACGGATAAGGAGGGGTTATGGGACGGCCGTCACAAGTCATCTACAATCAGCAGAACCGGAGCCTGCACAAGGCTCTGGATATGATGGGCATGCCCTACAACGAGCATAAGGATGAGCTTTTAGCAGCCTTTTCCGAGGTGCTGGGCAGAAAGCGGCAGATAGACGGGATCAGCAGCCTGACCCTGGGTGAGCGGCACCGGATCATCAAGAGCTTGCAGGCAAAAGGCATCCGGGTCATGAATCCCCCTGTGGGCAAACATATGTGGCGCTGGCGCAAGGGTGAACCGGACATGGGCGTCAATACCGATCCGACACCGCCGCCCGCCCGGTTTGAATCGAACCGGCCGTTTTATCCCATGCTTGCGGAAAAACAGCCTTTGGTGAGCAAGGTGCATGCCATCCTGGCGGATCTGAAGCTGCCATGGTCCTATGCGGACGGGATATCTTTGCAGATGTTCGGTGTCAAAATAGTGGAACATTGCAGCAAGGCCCAGTTGATCAAGGTTGTGACGGCCCTGGTGGTGGAGCAAAAAAAACAGTTTTCAAAAGACAGGTGTTTAAAAGCGCTTTAAAAGAAACGGCCTGGAAGATGGCACAACATCTTAACCCAGGCCGAAAGAGCAATACTAACCCGTATCGCATGACAATGGTAGCCATCACGACTGCCATTGTCAAGAAAGGAGATGAAATGAACAGAATCACGACAGGCATTTTTAATCCAAAAGGTGAACGGCCTAAATTTACAACCACAATGTTCTGCCTGGACTGCAAGCTTATGTGGGAGGCTCAAAACGTGAGTTTTCCCTGCCCCGGGTGCGGATCCAAGGAAATTCTTGCCGCGTTCCGGTGGGCACCGGCCAGACACGGCATGCCGAAACTTTCAACTGGTAAGGGGGTATAAAAATGTTGAAAAAAAATGTAACCGCAATGTTCTGTATCGATTGTGAACGGGTCTGGGAAACCACAAGAATCAGCCGTCCCTGCCCCAGATGTGCCTCCAATACAACAATCCCTTTATCCAAATGGCTTTTGCCTGGATTGGGAGCCAAACAAGGGCCTGAACGGCCGAAACTGATGGTCCTGAACGGAGGCCTGGCATGAGCGGTTCATATCACTCAATTAACGGGAAAACCTGCCATGTACTGTGAAAAATACAAGGCCGTCATACCTGAAAAAACCTGCGTTGCCCGGCAAGGGCGCGATTGGAAAATTGCACCGTACAGACGATCGGTTAATGATCCAGGCTGCCAAAATTGCGGCCAGGGCCGGCAGGTGATGATTGATTTTAAAACAGATAAGGAAACGGAGAAAAACATGTCTGATACAACAAAGACCTGCACAAAATGCGGAACGTCAAAACCTGCGGATAAAGAGCATTTTTACAAAGACAAGAGAAACCCTGATGACCTCGGTAACTGGTGCAAGGATTGCCACAATGCATCCAGCAGGAAGTCAAAGAAAACCCGCCCAGCACCGGCAGGGACGGCTGCTTCGGATAAGGCCTCAAACGATGTCAAAAAATCGGAACACCGGACGGTCCTGATGATCGATTTCAGCGGTCATCAGGATCTTTTGGAAGAGATTCGGGCGGCGGCGGAAAATGAATTCAGAACACCTGAAATGCAGGTGCTGTGGCGGCTTGCCACTCTCAAAGAAACCACAGCAGAAAAGAGGTAATCAAATGGATTTACAGGATTATATGGAAGATGGCCAGGGCCGGCTTGTGCATAAGGACAATGTCAAAATAATCGACAAGATGAGAGATGAGCTGGTTCGGGGTCTTGTGGCCCGGGCACTTGACCTGCAACTTGCAATGATTGATTTTAAAACCATAGCCATGGATGAGATCGATGCGTTTGTGGATCAGTCAGCCCGTGAATATGATGTCCGGATGGGCGGTAAAAAAGGCAATCTGACCCTTTACACTTATGACATGAACTACATGATCAAAATTCAGATTGCTGAATATCTTGTCTTTGACGAACGTCTCCAGATCGCAAAAAAGATGATCGATGGCTGTTTTACAAACTGGACAACGGACAGCCGAAGCGAGATCAAGACCATTATCAACGATGCCTTTTCGGTGAACCAGGAGGGCAAGATCAACACCCGCCGTATCCTGGCCCTCAGACGTCTTGAAATAGCCGACCCGCTCTGGCAGAACGCCATGCTGGCCATATCAGAGAGTTTGCAGGTGGCTGGATCAAAATCTTACATGAGGATTTACCAGCGAATCGAACAAACTAAGGCCTGGCAGGTCATCAGTCTTGACCTGGCGGCGCTGTAAAGGAGGCATCTTGAAGAATTTATTTTATGAAAGCGCTGTGCTTTGCGAACTGGCCTATGCTGATCCGGCTGATGCCGAAACCGGAACAAAGGCCATGGGGTATGAGAATTTCCGGTTCGTTGAAAATAAGGAAACCGACACCCAGGCCTTTGTATGTTCCAAGGAAGAATTTGCCGTGGTTGCCTTCAGGGGCACAACCTTTGACAACTGGGCCGACTGGATGACAAACCTTGAATTTTCCTTTACAAAATGCCCTTTTGGCATGATCCACGCCGGGTTCTGGCTGGCTATGGAATCCGTGTATCAGGATATTTTGTTTGCCCTGACGGATCACATTCTCAACCATAAGCGCATCATTGTGACGGGTCATTCCCAAGGGGGCGGTGATGCTGTTGCCTTTGCAATCAAATACCTTGCAGAGGGCCGGGAGGCTGAAAGGGTGATCTCTTTCGGCTCACCCCGGACGGTCAACGGCCAGGCTGCAAAATTCCTGGACAATATTTTCAAGGGGGTTTTCCACCGGGTGGTCAACAACAACGACCTGGTCACCCGGATACCGCCCAGATCGGCAGGATACCGGCATTTCGGCAGTCTGCACTATTTCACCGAGGATCGCGGGTACACTACCAAGATTTCTGGTTGGGGCGCTTTCCTGGATCGCATCAAGGGCACAGTAGCCGACATCGGGGAAGCTTGGCCGGACTGTGTAAAGGACCATTTCCTTGATGAATATATAGATCTTTGCGGGTTCAGCATGGATGAGGAGGAGCAAAATCATGGGTGTTAAACGATTACAGATCAAAGATGAATTGAATTATCGAAGAGGCTATACCTGGAAGGCATGCAGTTATTGTGATCAGTATCTCGGCAGCTTTGATATTGCAAAAGACGGGGACTTTAATATAGCTGAACCGCGTTGCAGAATCATCGGCCTGAAACCGGGCAGGCTA
>JAZDGN010000140.1:0-5539 GCA_043806875.1 Pseudomonadota bacterium | reverse complement strand
ATTATATGCACCCCGTCAGGGTGGTGTGCTGTTTTGCTGGTCGGCATAGTTGGGCAGAGTCCGGTTAAATGTCTGAGAAATCGATCTTTGTGTCCACCTTGGTTACGTTACCCGGGAAGTCGTACCCGTCAAAGGCAACTTTGACATTCTTTTTCTTTTCACCAGTGACATCATCCTCCCAGTGATTCCAATCCGTGATGACAACGACCTGCCGACCCTTCGCAGCCGGCCATGCTTTGGTCGGGATGCTGGTTGACTGCTCGGTGATGATGTTGAGGCGGCGAGCCACGAACAGCCGGCGGTTCTTCATGCCCGTTTTTTCTTTCGGATGGGCCAGATTCACGGTGTCATACAGGTACTGACCGCCATAAAGGGCGTTAGCCTCGGCCTGCTGCTCAGGTTTTACCGGCATTTTCTTCATGACGACCTCACCATTCCGCTTGATCGGCTGTCCCGTCTTATCGTCTATCACGGGCCGCTCCAGTTCCAGGACATGATCAATGCGGAGTTTAAGGTCTGCCGCCGTGCAGGTGTAAGCCTTCATGGTGTTGTCTCGGGCCGTAATGTCCTCCAGGGTGCAGAGAAATTTTCCTACCGGAGTCCCGGCGCCCAGGTTGTCGGCCTGCTTGATTTCTGATTCACTCACCGATTCGTCAACGTCTACCTGATCCCAGTCATATGTCTGTACGTCTGCCATGGTATTGCTCCTTATAAATTATGGTGTTATGGTGCGGTTCGATTCGATTATTAATCCTGGCCGCCGATCAGAATGGGATCGCGTCCAGGTTCTTTACCAGCATGGTGATGAAGGTTTCGCCCTGTTTAGTGGTCATCCCCTTTGCTGTTTTGAGGGGTTTACTATCCTTGTCAAGGAAGTAGGCGACCAGGAGCGGCCACTTGTCAGGCTGGAGTTTTCCGCGCTTTTCCAGGTCAGCCTTAATTTCCACCAGCCGGATAAGCTGGTCACGGACGATGGGACCGGAATCATCCCAGGTGCGGGGATACTGCTCTGCTGCCGGCTTAGATTCTTCTTTGACGGGTTCTGGTTTTGGCTCAGGCTTGGAATCCACCTTTTGTTCTGGCTTCTGCTCTGGCTCTGGCTTAACATCAACAGTCTGACCGGGCTGTGACGGATCCGGATGAACAAACAGGCTGCCTGCTCCACTATGGCCGTTTTTGCAGGTTGTCCCACTGAGGCACATATACTGCCGCTCATGACACACCGCGCACCACATGGGATCCTCTTTGGCTATCTTTGACCGGGCCATTTCGATGAGATCCGGGATTGATTTTGTCCTGTCGATCGGGATCGGTTTAAAATAGGTGCTGCAGGCATTCGCCACAGTGATGTGATCGGTTATGGCGAGCAGTTCACGGATAAATGGGTGCTCATCAGTATCAACAGTGGTATCAGACTGTTGCTGATCACCTGTCATATTCTCACCACCACCACCACCACCATGTTTGACAACAATCCCAAGCCTGGCCGCCAATACATCAGCTACCGTGTCAAGAATTTTCGGCTTTTTCCCGTCGCGGTTGAATCCCCATGTCGGGTACTCGGTTTGCATGAAATAAATCAGGTCCGGCTTTTTCAGGCGGTTTGCCAGGGCACAGGCAGCAGCCAGGTCTTTTTCCTGCAGCATGCGGGCGTACAGTTCAGCATAAGGTCCGGTCGGGCACTGGACTGTTGTAACCGGTCCGTCCTGGTCGGCTTCCTCAGTCTGCTTCTGAACGGCCAGTTCAGATTCTGTTGATTCAGCCGGTTTCGCTGTTTCAGTGGTTTCAACCACCTTGTCCATCACTTCATTTTCAACCACATCATCAGCTACGGGTTCCGGTTTCATGGTTACAGGTCTATTGACATCCACCACCACGGCATCCGGAAAGAATTCCTCTACAAACTCTTTTTCTTCGTCGCTGCCAGGCTCGATACCCATCTTCATGTTGGACTTGGCTGTCTTCTCAATCTCATCCATGCCGATGAGATACTGCTTTTCTTCGGTCAGCATCCGGATGACTTCCCCGCGAAGATCCTGCATGGTGCCGCGGTAGCAAACAGAAACGATGTAGACCGTTGTGTTGTGGCCGTCGGGTGTGGTGGTTGTTTTCGGGGTGAGATAGAGATACAGGGGGATTCCGGCTAATCTTCCCTTAGTTACTGTAAGCATCCTATAAATACCACCAAGCATTCCGGCCACGGTGTTGATGGATGTGGTCCGGAATTTATGGGCAGTGCCAAAAAAACCTACAGTTTCCTCATCAACGATACATGTGAGGGTCCCGGTAGCCTTACACCTGTCTTTTTTCCCGTCATACCCTGGTTGAATCCTGGGACATGGGCAGGGGGTAGCTTTTTCTGGGCTATAATCGAATTTCCGTTTGAACGATTTTTCACCATCACCATAGCAATCCATCTGACCTGAAATATAGGAGACATAGCGAGTGGGAAAATTAAGTTCTGGATCATCATAGAGGAATCGAATCGGGATTCGGATCAGATCGCCGTTCTTATTAACATGCAGTGGGTTTTGTTTCAGGGCGTCCATGAGGGCCATGTCAAGGATAAAGTCCCCGTTGGCGTCCCGCTCAGTGGTGGTCAGGATGAAGTGATCAAGCTTCTGGGGAAGTCTAAATCCGGTCCCATTTATTGACGTGGTGGCCTTTCCCTTGACCCCGATCTTAATTTTTCCGGCCTCATTCAGCCGGAGGTCCAGGTTTTTAATCATAACTATTTCTCCTTTTTTTGTATTTTTGTGTTGGCGTTGAAAATGCTCTATTAACAGTCCATTTATAAGTGAAAATTCTTGCATATAAAGTGTTCCTGTTGATATTGAGTATTTCGGACCATTCATTTAACGATCTTTTTTTATTTTTAAATGTTATGAAAATAGTATTTCGTTGATTACGGTTTTGTTCTTTGTAAGTTGCGAATTTGCAGTTGCTCGGAGAATAGCCAGAGTTATTATCTATTCTTTCAAGAGTTAAGTTTCTTTCCCACCCATTATTAAGGCACCATTCTATAAATACCTTCGGGTTTGATGCCCATTCTTCATGAACCGTTATTCCCCTCAATGTATAATTGTGAAAGTTCTTCTTTGTTGATCCAGAACATCTTTGACACATATTGTGCCATAGATCATACAATGGGTGCCTATTGCTCCTTTTGTTGTATCCATGCCTTAACATTATTCAAGCAGCCCAGCAGCATCAGCCATCTGATAAAGCCGATACGTCAATACACAATCCTGCTCACAATACTGCGCAATATCTTCATACAAACCCATATCCCAAAAACTGGAAACCATCGCACCGTCAATGCCTTCTGTCTTGTGTTCACCGAGAAAGCGACCAGAAAAGAACTCAAGGTTGCCACGGGCAAATTGATCTTGACCTGCGAGTGTCTGCCTTAAATCAACATGATTCGTACCGGTCCGATTGTACTTTCCCTTGTCAAGGTTCACTGATGGTCTTACCCCTCTCAGCATGCCATGGAGTAGTAGACAGCGAACATCAAATGCCCTTGAGTTGAAGCCAACAAACACATCATACTTTGACATGAGATCCCATGCCTTCAGAAGCAGGTCTTTTTCGGCCTCATGGGTGGCATCAGTCAGCATGATAGAGCCAGGACCATTAGCATCACAGTATCCAAAGCAACAGATCATATTGCAGGCAGGATCGAGACCCATGCTGAGGATCTGAGCCTGTTTTTTCTCTGCAATATCCTCCGCAATTTTGGCCGGGTCTTTCAGATTTGCTTTGGGTTTAATTTCCTGTAGACACGACATAGCTGTAGGGTCAGGGATCGTTTCGAGATCGAACACTAAAACCTTTTTTTCTGACATACTCTTCCTCCTTATTCTAAAATCTAAATATTGTTTTGCCTGCCTTGCGTCTCTCCTCACCGCACATCCGCACCCCGACTCTCCTCGCCTGCCTGTCCTGGCCCTTCCCATCCTTGGTCATCCAGTCCGTGCCTGCCTGTCCTTTCCGCTCCAGACCCCTCGGTGACATTCCTCTGCGTTCCTCGCCTGCCATGCCCCGCATCGCCCCTATGCTCCAATCCATGCCTCTTCGCCCGTTCAATCCATGCCTATCGCTACCTGCCTCACCTAACCGATCCCTGCCGCCCTCACCGGGATTCGCCATGCCTGCCTTGCTTTACCCGTCCGGGACATGCTCCGTCGGGTCGGTCCAAACCTGCCTCGCCCCTACGCACCTTTCCGACTCCCGCCTTATATTTCCAAATCACGCCTTGCCTTTCCTGCCTTGAATCACTGAACTATCCGAAATGTTCCATACCCCATTCCATTAGAAGACTTGGAATAGGGTCGTCCTTCTCCAAGTCCGATCTGCTCACCAGCCCTGGCAACAAGATTCACAACATCATTAGCTGTGAACTGGTCAGCATCATATCTGAATGTTACCGGGAGCTTCCATTCCCGCCACATTGGGCGAACCCTGATATCAGCAACACCAGTCGCGTTCCTGGTTGCCATTTCGGTTTTTTCAGGATATGGAGCATCCAATTTGACAAGGGGTTGACCGTCAACAACATCATTCCCGTTTGCCTCAACAAAAATGCTCATTTTGGCATGAGTCATCTTGAAGCCTACCATCCGGCAAACATCGATACATGCGTTTCTCAGGGCTGCAGCTGGGACACCTATCCAGCCTTCAGAAGAGACGTGCATAGCCTGTTTAAAATCATCGTCAAAGTCCCTTGGCTCTCGTTTCTTCCCTTTATTCGCGGTGCTGCCAGCAGCTTGTTTCGCCATCATTGCCTGCATGGACTTTGCGCTGAATCTTGCCTGCATCAAGGGAGCTGTCCCTTCAAGGACAATGGAGATTCTTTGAAAATTCGGTGGGGTAATTGTAATTACTTCTTTTTTCTTAACCATTTTGTTACATTCCCTCCTCAAGTTTCCGGAGCACAACAGTCTTCAACTGCAGCCCCTCAAAGTAATAATGGGTGTTCTTGAGCATCCTGAATTTCTTCTGGAGCAGCTCGAAAAAGCATTTCTTTCCGATCCGCTCGATATCCAGCTCATCGCAGTACATCCGGTATGCCATGTAGAGGAATGGACGTTTAACACGGGCGGAGTCGTTGAGTTCGCAGGATGAATAAAGGAATCGTTCGATGTGGGCCAGGTCAAGGAGCTTGGTCGTTGGGCCGGACGGTCCCGGATCAATGCCGGTCAGGTCGATACAGTCGATTCCAAGTTTTTTGTTGACTGCCGTGTTTGCGCCGATGAAGATGGCGGAACCGGTGACCCCCATGGAGATCAACAGGGCCTTGGCAGCCTCGAACTCAGCGGTGATGGTGTTAAAATCGATGGTGGAGTAGTCCGGTTGATGGACTGCCGTGGTTGCCGTGGTGGCGAGCTTTGTTATCGTTGACATGACGCCCTCCTTATTGAATTCCCAGCCCGTGCCCGATAAACATCAGGGCAAAGAGGCAGGCGACGATGACCAGAACAGCAATGAATTCAAGAGCTGTTTTTGATGCCTCTCGCCGTTTTTGATATTTGCGTTC
>JAZDGN010000139.1:0-2206 GCA_043806875.1 Pseudomonadota bacterium | reverse complement strand
AGAAAAGCTATCAACGGCTTTATCTGAGCAAGGCACAAATGATTTTAAAAGTTGCCGGGGCAGAGCAGAACACATCTGAAAAAACAATTCTTGAAAATATTTACAGATCCTGGTCAATGGATAGAGACCGGCCAACTGATGAATACATTTGTGTAGTGGACCAGAATTCCAATCTGATTCTGCATAGCGCCAACCCTGAAACCGTGGGCAATTATACGGGAAAGAACCCCATTTTCAACGATACCCCAGGCTGGGAAAAAAATCTCAGCGACCTTGTTAAATCACAGAAGGATTATGTGGGCAGTTATGTATCCAGCAAGGGTTTGGACCAGATTGCAGCGTTTGTGCCTGTACCGGGAAGGGCATGGACCATGGGCGTACACAGATCAACGTCCATTCTCAAGAAGGAAATTCAGGAGGGGTTCAGACCCTTTATTCTTGGTTTCCTCCTGGTGTGCGGCCTGCTTATGCCCATTACTCTGTTTTCTTTATTCAGGACTTACAGCACCGTCCAGAAAAAGCAGCTGGAGTATTCAACAGCCCTGAAAGAAAGTGAATACCGGTACCAGTCGCTGGTGGATGCCATGCCCCAGGGCCTATACAGAACCGATCTTTCCGGCAAAATCACCTTTGCCAATAAGGCGCAGCTGGAAACACTCCACTTCTCTTTAGAGGAGTGCTGCGGAAAAACAGCTTTTGATCTTTATCCGGAAGCTGCGGCACGAAAAAGCCTGGCCGATGATATAAAGGTGGTGCGGTCCGGCAAAAACCTGCACGCCATTGAAAAGCATGAGTCTTTAAAAAATAATGAGAGTGTATATATAGAAACGATCAAATCCCCTGTCTTCAATGCAAAGGGTGAGATTGTGGGGATACAGGGAATTTCCTGGGATATTACCGATAAAAAACTTGCCGAAGAAAAACTGCATCACACCAAGGCCCATTTAGAGGCCTTGCTCCACTCGGTTCCCTCCGGCATCATTGCTGTGGACACCGAAGCCAGACTCACAATGATTAACCAAAAGGCCCAGGAAATCCTGGGTGTCAGAGCGGATAACCATTTAAACAAACCTGTCACGGAGATGATACCCGACTCTCATCTCACCAAAATAATATTTAAAAATATATCTGAAATTGGCCGGACCTATCGCTGGGGTGAAAAAACACTCATGGTCAGCCGTAGCCCTATTTATGATGGGGATAAAATGATCGGTGGGGTTTCAGTGTTTCTTGATCAGTCTGAGCTGGAAGCTGTGCAGAATCAACTGGAATCTTTACAGATACTCAATGATGAGTTTTCCTCCCTTGTGGAAAGTTCATACGATGGTGTCTTGACCACTGATGATGAAAAAGTGGTCAAGGTGAACGCAAGCTACTGCAGAATCACGGGTTTGTCTGCCGCGTCCATTGAGGGAAAAAACATTTCCGAACTGGATGCTGAGAAACATGTCTGTCTTGCAGTGGTTCAGGAACTTTTCCGGCAGGTCCGGCGGCACCGGAGGTCATTGACTCTGCAGCGGCGCCTGAACAGCGGAAATCAAATCGTGGTCACAGGATGTCCAGTAGTTGACAGTTGCGGCGATGTCCGCAGGGTCGTCATGAACATCCGGGATGTCACGGAGCTTATGTGTCATGAAGATCAATACGAAGGGGTGTGCCGGGAAATGAATACCGGTTTTCAGGAAAAGATGAGTCTTCATGGCCATATCATTGCAGAAAGTCCGGCCATGCGGAATCTATTGGATCTTTGCAAGCGGGTGGGCCAGGTTGACTCAACCGTCCTTCTCACCGGAGAAACCGGAGTGGGCAAGGATGTGTTGTCCCGGGTCATACATGCTGCAAGCCGCCGGAAAGACAAGCCATTTGTATCCATAAATTGCGGGGCAATCCCTGAAAACCTTCTGGAAAGCGAGTTCTTTGGTTATGAAAAGGGCGCGTTTACCGGAGCCACCAAGGAAGGCAAACCCGGCCTGTTTGAACAGGCCAACGGCGGCATCGTTTTCCTTGACGAAGTCGGCGAACTGCCGCTGTCCCTCCAGGTCAAGCTTTTAAAGGTGATACAGGATCAGCAGTGCCGTCGTTTGGGTGGGGTGAAAAACATCCAGCTGGATACCCGTGTCCTTGCGGCCACCAACAGGGATCTCAAGGAAATGGTGAAATCCGGAGCGTTCCGGGAGGATCTTTTTTATCGGCTGTATGTGGTACC
>JAZDGN010000138.1:0-6771 GCA_043806875.1 Pseudomonadota bacterium | reverse complement strand
GGTTTTTTGAGATCTTGATTTCTATCTTGACTTGAGCTGACCTCCCCTGATACAAGCACAACATGTTGTGCTTGTATCAGGGGAGCAGTAATATTGGGGATTTCCGATACTTTCTTTAGCAAAAAGCAAGTTCCTATCCTTGGCAAACAGGATCGTTGACGGTATACTGGCGACCGATTCCGTACCAGCAGGCGAATCACCGCCGACGCACCTCAACCGGCCGAGCCCGACGAAAATAGAGCCCTTGAACCAGGACTGAAAAACAATGGATATCTGGATCGTCACAACCCTCCTGATCGTGACCCTGTTTCTTCTGATCACGGAAACACTGCCCCTGGAGCTGACATCCCTCGGGATCCTGGTTCTCCTGGTTCTTACCGGAGTCCTCACCCCGGAAGAGGCGGTCAAGGGCTTCAGCAACCCGGCGGTCATCACCGTGGGCGGCATGTTCATCATCAGCAGAGGCATCATGAAAACCGGCGGTGTGGAATACCTGGGTCGGCGGGTGGTCCGGATGGCCAAAGGCAGTGCAACCAGAGCCCTGGTGATCGTCCTGTGCATGGTTGCCCTTGCATCGGCTTTCATCAACAACACACCCGTGGTTCTCCTTTTCATACCGGTTGTCATGACCATGTGCTGCGAATTCGACCTGAGTCCATCCAGATTCCTGATACCGGTCTCCTATGCGTCCATCCTGGCCGGAACCTGCACCCTTATCGGGACATCCACCAACATCATCATCAGCAACCTGAGCGTCGGGTACGGCCTTGCTCCCATCGGCATGTTTGAACTGGCACGCATCGGTGTCCCCATTGCCGTCCTTGGCATCCTGTTCCTCCTGGCTGCGTCTCCGGTCCTGATGCCGTCGCTTCTCAACCCGGTCTGCCATACCCGGGACCATGACCACCGCCAGTACCTGGCCGAACTGAAGATACCCAGAAACAGCAGGCTCATCGGGTCCGACGCCCTGACCGTGTTCAGGAAAAACCATCCGGGTCTGAACGTTCTCGAGCTGATCCGCTATTCCCATATCTTTCATCCGGAGCGGGACACCATAACCATTTCCGCCGACGACCTGCTCCTGGTCAAAGGCAGCCTCAACGACCTGGTGGAAATCCTCCAGCATGAGGATGTGGAACTCCCCATGACCGAAAAGGGTCTTTCCTTTGGAAACAACCGGATGGAACCTATTGTCGTGGAACTGATCGTTTCCCCCGAGTCCTCCATGGCGGGCCAGCGGCTCCTGGAAACCGACCTCATGCAGGACCCTGATATCCATGTCATTGCCCTGAAACGGAGCAACCTTCACTACACCGAACGCCAGATCCATGATGCCAGACTGAAAATCGGTGATGTTGTCCTGGTATGGCTGAGTTCCAGAAAGCTGGAAACGCTGAGAAATGAAAAAGATTACCTTGTCATTGAAAGCGTTTCCGAAACCATTGTACTGAAACGCAAGGCCCTGCTGGCCATGACCATTTTTACCGGTATGATCGTGGCCGCCTCGACCGGCATGGCCGATATCATGATCTGTGCCTTGGGAGCGGCCTTTCTCATGATCCTTACCGGATGCATCCAGATGCGGGAAGCCTTTCGGGCACTTCAGGGCAATGTACTGATTCTCATTGCCGGCACCATCGCCCTGGGCGCCGCCATGGAAAAAACCGGGGCGAGCCGCGTCTACGCCACGGCGTTTTTACAGCTCTTTTCCGGGATGTCCCCCAGGGTTATCCTGGGAGGCGTGATCCTGCTGACCAGCATCAGCACCCAGCTGCTCAGCAACAACGCCACGGCCGTCCTCCTGCTTCCCATGGCCATATCAACGGCCGCCGGCCTGGGGCTGGACCCCAGACCGTTTGTCATCGCCGTCTGTATCGGGGCCAGTGCCTGCTTCGCAACCCCCATTGGTTACCAGACAAACCTCATGGTCCATGGCCCGGGAGGGTACCGGTTCATGGACTACCTGAAGATGGGCATCCCCCTGAACCTTTTCGTGTTGATCATGGGGACCCTGTTCATTCCGATTTTCTGGCCTTTCTGAACAGGGAGGGCTGACCTTTTTTCAGGATATGCCCCCTATCCCCCCGAGCAGGCGGGCAGACATCCATGGCCGCCGCAGCACACCCGAATCCGAAAAACAGGATAGGGTGGACATCCTCCGCACCGGTCAGGAACTGCGTGCCGACCAGGCCGATGTCGGCACCATCCGGGAATCGTTCCATCACATCCTGCAGCACAAGGACAGTCTCCTCCTCCACATCGGGATCCGCATCGTTGTCGTCGACGGCACCCGGGGCTCCCCCCCCCAAGGCCGCAATCCCCTTGCGGTCCCGCAAGGCATGGGGTAGTATGGGACCCTCGGCTCTGAAACCCAGGACCCCCAAGGACGGAAAACCTCCATGCACGGCAGGGACCAGCACGGGAAAAAAACCACGGAAAGGACACCCCTGTCCGGCCTGGGGATCGCCCCATACCCCGTGGGGAAAAGGCCACGCCGCAGGCCCGGTGCGGCCGTGGACCTCATCGCATGGGAGGAGCCGTCATGAGTGCTCCGGCCCTTCCCGTCCTTGCCGTGGGCGCCGTGGTATTCAGGAACGGCTGCGTGCTCCTGGTCCTGCGGGGGAATCCCCCGGCCATGGGAACCTGGGCCATCCCCGGGGGAAAGGTCAGGCTCGGGGAAACCCTGCGCCGGGCCGCCGAGCGGGAGATCCTCGAGGAAACGGGCATCCGCGTCCGGGCCGGGGAACCGGTCCTCGCCTTCGAGGTCATTGATCGGGACCCCGCCGGAGCCGTCCGTTTCCACTACTACATCGTTGACCTGGAGGCCGAGTACGAAGGCGGTGAGATCCGGCCCGGGGACGACGCCGCCGACGCCCGCTGGGTGACGGAACGGGAACTGGAGATTCTGGAGGTGAACCCCCGGACGCGGGAGTTCCTGAAACAGCGCTACGGGTTCGGGAAATGAGCGAAAACGACCGCACCCGGTGGAACGTCAGGTACCGGGATAGGCCCGGGGACCTCGATCCCTCCCCCCTTTTGACTGACCATGTCCATCTCGCCCCCTTCGGCCGGGCCCTGGACATCGCCTGCGGCAACGGCAGGAACAGCCTGTTCCTGGCGGACCGGGGCTTCCTGGTGGACGCCGTGGACATTTCAGACGTTGCCACGGCCCCTCTCAGGGGCCGGCATCCGAATCTCCGGGTCCTGTGCCTGGACCTGGACACCTGGACTTTCCCGCCGGAATCCTACGACCTCATCGTCAACATCCGGTTCCTGGACCGACGCCTGTTCGCCCTGATCCTCGCCGGACTCAGGCCCGGGGGGCTCCTGGTCTTCGAGGCCTTCCAAGGCTCCGACGCCGACCCGTACACCCTCGCCCCCGGCGAACTCCGCAGGGCCTTCGGGGGCCTGGACATTCTCCTGTACCGGGAATCCCCGCCGGATCCCCCGGAACGTCCCAGGGGGACGGCCGCCATGGCGGCCAGGCGCCCCGCCGCATCCTCCTCCCAACCACCGGGACAAGGACTGTTTTCACGGTCAACCCTTTCGACCCGTGCGGTTGACGGATAGCGAGTTCAGCACTGCTGCCCAGAGAGCAGCCCACATCAAATCAAGTCGGTGCTCCTTTTCCCATCATTCATGCCACATGATTAGGCAGGGCGAAGCATCGAAACAGGATAGGAATAGGATGGTCAACAGGGAGTGAATTGCAGACCAGTTCTTTCAGGAAGCTTGGACATAGTCGTGCCGGCAGGAGTCATCACTCCCGTTCTGGATTCATTGCCTGAATTCTTTTCCTCAAGGCCCGGGATGCATCGATCAGACTGAAGGGCTGTTTCAGGTCAGGGTGGTTCAGCATGAAATCCTTCACAGGGCAATCTCCGGAACACTGAAGCTCCAGCCTCGCCAGGGGGAGAGCAACGCTCATGGGATTGCTGCCGATGAGTCCATGATAAAATAACCGGTGTGCACCTGCAGACAACTCATCCACTGCGGTTTTACAGTCCCGGCAATGGTTTTGCCGGTCCATGGAAAGGGACGAGTAAAAATCAGCAAAATATCTTTCATAATTCAGGATTGCCTTCTTCAGCAGAGACTCCTGGTAAAGGACATCTTTCTCTATAGACAAGCAGAACTCCATCTCGTGATGCATTCTCATGTACACTAAACAATGTGTGATCAACGTGGAGTCCTCGACCAGTCTTCGCCCACCGAATTGTTCGACCAGATCATCAATCCATTTTTCCGTAAAACGTTCTTTTCCCCTCGACCACTCTTCACTGCACCTCTCCAATGAAGCAATTGCATCGACGTAGATCCCCGTAAGGATTTCAAGCCCGTGCAGCATCTCAGAGTCAGAATAGGTCGTGACGCTTTTCAAGAATGGCTCCCAGTCCTTGAAAAACTCTTCATTTTCAGCGCATTTCGTTCTGACCTTGTGAAGGGTGGAAAAAAGGGACCCGCTCCCTTCCTCCAGGCAGGCTGTTTCCCTGCCGGTGCATAAAACAGCAAGGAACAGCAACACGATCAGCATCTTTTCTCTCCATGAAGGGAAGTCTCATCCTATTCCATAGGAAAATTATAGAACATTTTGAGACAATAATAGTTCTTTGATTTCATGTCAACGAAAGATTCGGACTTCATGAAAATTCCCATCGACCCCTTGGAAGAGAAAGATACGGCACAGGAACCATGAGCCGGGAACTTCATTTTTGTTGAAAATCAGAAGGCGGCCGTCACCTGGCGGCCGCCTCAATCCCCTTGCGGTCCTGTAGTGCATGGGGTACTATGAGGCCTCGATTCAGAACCCCAGAACCCTTCAAGGCAGGAAACTTTCATGCACGGCAGGGAGCGACATGGAAAAAGCTCATGGGCAGGACACCCCTGTTCCCCGCCGGATCCCCCGGAACGTCCCAGGGGGACGGCCGCCATGGCGGCCAGGCGCCCCGCCGCATCCGCCTCTCAACCACCGGGACAAGGCCTGCTTTCACGGTCAACCCTTTCGACGAGGAGGTTTCCATGAGCATCCGCATCGTTCGGCTCGGCCAGGAACGCGGGCCGGGCGAAGGACTCCGCATCGGGACGGTACGCCGTCCGCCCAGGGGCGTTCCCAGGAGCGAATTCAGCTCCGGGAACTGGTACGACACCTGGCTTCCGGAACTCGCCCCAAGCCCCGAAACCATGGCCATGGGCAAGAATGCCGCCACCGATGCCGAGTGGCGGGCCTTTGAAAAAAAGTACAGGGCCGAGATGTCCACCCCGGCGGCCGCCCACCTCCTGGAACTCCTGGCCGCCCTGTCCCACACCACCGACCTGGCGGTGGGCTGCTACTGCGAGGACGAAGCCCGCTGCCATCGCTTCGTACTGAAACAGCTTCTCCAGGCCAGGGGAGCCCGAATCGAGGCTCAGGGCCCCTGAAACCATCGAGGAAACCATGAAATCCATCTGCGTCTTCCTGGGGGCGAACCCCGGCAACAGCCCTCTTTACACCCAAGCGGCCGCCGACATGGGCAGAATTTTTCAGTTATGTAGCTGTATATAGATACGGCATATAAGGAACACTTTTGCCGGCAAAGCCATCCGGAATTATGTAAGCAGACTTTCCAATGCTGTTAAGATACTTTGCGAATCCCCGCAGAATGTTAGCTCGCAACTTAAGAGTGTTTTCTTTTTCATCCGGTCGTAAGGTGCACCATGATTCAGCAAGTTCCTGTGTGAGAAGCAAGGTATTCGGATAATGCTCCATACAAAACTCATCAAAGGAATGAAGCCTTCGGCCAAAAGTATCCTCTTTATTACCGAGTGAGCACCTTAAGTCGATATATGCCAGTATGTCTTGTGCTAACAGGCTTTTAAACAGGTATTTCATCAGTACACCTCCGTTTGCACTTCAATGCCATCGAAATCCAGTGCGCACATACTGAGTTTGGAGACCGAAAGAGGAAGATACCGTTTGAGGACATCCTGGCTTTGATGTCCAAGTATTTGAGATATTAACTCTGGATTGGATGAAGTCTCAAGCAACCATATGCCCATGTTCCTGCGGAACGCATGGTGTCCTTCCGGTAGGCGTGCTTAACTTCCCCCGCGCGAAAGTATACTATGGGGCCATCCAAACATTCATAGAGGAGGATGGACCATGAAAACGACAACAGAGACACAGACTCTATCACTTCAGGACATCAAGGAGCAGTTCAGCACCTGGCGTACAAACCGTAGCAGGAGACGGGAACCCATTCCACAAAGGCTGTGGGACGCCGCTACCGGGCTTTGTGAAATTCACGGGATTAACCCAGTATGTAAAAGTCTTGGACTGTCGTACACCGATCTCAAGAAACGCCTTTCATCTGCAGAACCGCATACACAATTCATGCAACTGGATATCAGTTGTCTGCAAGGCCAGTGGCACCTGGAATGTGATCGCCCTGATGGCAGCAGGTTACGCCTATCCGGCAACGGTCCGGTGCCCGATATAAAAATGATGATAGGCACATTCCTGGCATGATTCAGATAACTCCGCACATGAATATACTGGTGGCTATTGCTCCAGTCGATTTTCGTAAGGGTATTGACGGGCTGGCAGCACTGTGCAGGCATTACCTTAACGTTGACCCGTTTTCAGGCACGCTGTTTGTTTTCACCAACAAATCCCGCAAGGCCTTACGCATAGTCAGTTATGACGGGCAGGGGTTCTGGATGTGCCATAAACGACTGTCCACGGGACGGTTCAAATGGGAATTTCAATCTGATGGAGGTAAGGCCAGTAGTCTT
>JAZDGN010000137.1:0-5041 GCA_043806875.1 Pseudomonadota bacterium | reverse complement strand
AAGATGGAGAATGCCCTGCCTGCTCCGGGAGACGGGGTCATCGTTTCCATCAACTGCAACCCCGGGGACTCGGTGTCCAAGGGCCAGATCCTGGCTGTCATCGAGTAGGCAGCCGTGCAGAAATAGTACGGCCCTGCCTTTCCTGAGCTCCGGTTGTGAACCTGGGGCAGGCAGGGTTTGATAACAATAAACCCAGGAGCTGAAAATAGTCGAACGCCAAGGGAGATGAGATAGATGACGGATTCCAACACCAGTATTGAGAATGCAGATAAAGAGGTATTGTTGAACATGGTTATGGATTCTTTCCGCAGGACAGTGGTCCATTACGGCCATTGGTTTGCCCAGGTGGAGCACCAGCTGGGCCTGGAAAAGGCCATGGAAATAGAGGACAGGGTCTGGGGTCCCAGCTTCGGCAACCAGGCGGGACGGCTTGCCAAGACCCTGGGGTTTGAGATGAAAGACGGCGCTCCTGCATTTCTTGCAGATCTCTCCAGGGAGACCCTGGTTGACCTGCTGGAAAAAATGGGTGTCAACTGGCTGGCCAATGACGGTATCTGGTTCCAGGCTGTGGAACATCAGTACGGCATGAACGATGCCAAACGGTGCAACGATTCCTGCTGGACCCGGTATTCCCCCTTTGAGGCCAAGAGGATAAAAGAGCTTCTCGGCCTGCCGGACCAGGGGGGCATTCCGGCCCTGAAAAAGGCCCTGGCTTTCCGTATGTACGCATTGATCAACCGCCAATCCATTGAAGATGTGGATGATAATACCATTATTTTCCGCATGAATGACTGCCGGGTTCAGGCTGCCCGGAAACGCAAGGGATTGCCCGATTATCCGTGCAAGTCTGTGGGGTTGGTGGAGTATCCCTATTTCGCTGCAGCCATTGATTCCAGGATCATCACCGAGTGTGTTGGGTGCCCGCCGGATCACCATCCGGAAACCTGGTTCTGTGCCTGGAAATTCACCCTGAAGCCCTGATCCTGAGTCCGGGGCCAGTTCCCCGATATTTCCGGCAGGGGACAATTGCCCTGCCGGACCACGCCAGTCAAACAGGAGGACGCATCCATGTCCAATAATATTCTCAAATTCTCCATGAATCGATCAACGAGTGTGGAACGGATTGACGGCAACCGGCTGGTATCGGTCTGCCGGCTCAGGGATCTGTTCACCGATGCCGAGATCAGGCTGACCGTCCAGATGCCGGACCTGGAAATCCGTGAGGCCCGGGGGTATTTCAATCACGCCTGGCAGGAACCCATTGCCGATCTGGACACCCTGCTCCAGAATCTGATCAATGTGCGGGTAGGGGCAGGTATGCTGAAAATCATCAAGGGACTTCTGGGTGAATCCGAACAGGTTCACCAGCTGACCTACATGGTGGAGGAGGCCTGTCACGGTGTTATCCTGTCCCTGACCAAGAAAGTGCTGCTCAAGGCCCCTGATGATGAGGCAGGAAAAATGGCATTCTACTCTGACATGGTGCAAAAAAGTATCCGTCTCTATGACCGGTGTGCCGCCTTTGCCAAGGGCAGCCCCCTGGTACAGGAATACGAGAAGAAGAACCTCTGACCCTAAACCGCGTTGCCGAACTGGAGAGAGACCCATGCTTGAATTCATGCGGAATAAGCTTGTCAGCGTTGCACAAAAAGATGCATCAACCCTGGTGGTGCACGCTGTTCTTGACGATACCATTTACAGCCTTGAGCTGGAGCTCGAGGTTCGATACCCTGATCTGATCCTCCTTGCCATCACCGGGCGCTGGAAGCGCTGGACCACTCCCGTGTGTCCCAGGTCCCTGGATTTCCTGGACCAGGCCAGGGGATTCTGCCTTGGCCCCGGGATAGACGATCAGATTCACAAGACCATCGGCAGAACTTCCTGCCGGCATTTTGCCAACCTCCTGATCGATTGCTGCTATGCACTGCAGGAGGCTGCCAGATTCATCCAGTGGCAGGCAGCTTCAAAGGCGGATCCAAACCTTGACATGGCAACGTTCATGAGAACCGGCATCCGGGCTGGCCTTGAACCGTCCGGATCCGGAACCACGGACGGATCCCCCCTGTCCGGAGGTTTATCCCGGCCCCATGTTTCCCGGGAGGCCGGCAAAGAGTCGCCCCGGGAAAGCACAGCAGGAGCCGCAAAGGAAACAGACGGGAAGGCGGCAGCACCCCTGGCCGCGGCAGCACCCAGGGTTTCACCGGCACCTGGAACCGTCCGTGACAGCACAGGATTTGTCCTGGACCTTCACATGCACACCTTTCCGGCTTCCAAGTGCGCCTCATCGTCCGTGGACGACATGATCCTCGAAGCAAAGCGGCTGGGCCTGGGCGGTGTGTGCCTTACCGACCATAACGTTGTCTGGTCGCAGGACCAGGTCAGAGAACTCATGAACCGTCACGGCATGCGGATATTCAGGGGCAATGAAATCGTTACGGATCAGGGAGACATGGTGGTGTTTGGATTCCACGAGAATATCCAGGGCGTCATCAAGCTGGCCAAGCTGAAGGGGCTTGTGGATGCAGCCGGAGGTTTCATTATTGCGGCCCACCCTTTCCGGGGGTTTCTCACCTTCGGGGTCGGCCAGCTGGGGTTAACGCCGGAAAAGGCCATGGAGCGGGACATGTTTCGTCATGTCCATGCCATAGAGATCCTTAACGGCAAGGTTACCGCCTCTGAAAACAGCCTGGCGGCCCAGGTGGCCCAGGGCCTGAACCTTCCGGCCACAGGCGGCAGCGATGCCCATGATGTAACCACCCTGGGTGTGTATGCCACGAGGTTCGATATGGTTCTGAACGATGAACAGGATCTTGTCCGGGCTCTCAGGTCAGGACACTACCAACCGGTATCGTTCCGCTAACATTCAGGAGATATAACCATGGAAACTAAATATGACTGGGACGCCATTATCAAACGGATGGAGCGACTCCTCCGCCTGAAGTCCTTTCCCATTGCCTTCAGGATGCTGGAAAAACGGCAGGATCTTGAGACCATCCCCTTTGTAAGGCGTCCGGGGAAAAAGGTCACTCTGTGCCAGCTCATGAACCTGGTGCGTAACTTTGACTGGACCGTGGGAGCGGACCTGGATGATTTCATGACCCCGAGCTGTCCGTCCATCATAGGACTCCAGGAGCTTCCGGAAACTTATAGGGACGGGACTTTTCGCAATATTGTCTGGACAGCAACCAAAGAAGACGGTCGCAAGTTCGAGAAGGCAATTCCCAGGCTTCCGGTGGGGCGCTACCAGGCAGTGGTCATGGCCCCCCTGGTGTACAAACCCTTTGATCCGGATATTGTCATGATCTACGCCAACCCGGCCCAGATCATGATGCTGGTCAATGCCCTGCAGTTCAAGGATTACGAGCCCATGCAGTTTCACTGTGTGGGGGAATCCTCCTGTTCAGACGCCATTGTCCGGTGCTACCAGTCCGGAAAACCAAGCCTTGCCATCCCCTGTTACGGGGAACGCCGGTACGGCCATGCCCAGGACGACGAAATGGTCATGGCCCTGCCTCCGGACCTGGTGCCAAAAGCCCTTGCAGGTCTTGAAGCCCTGTTCCGGAGGGGAGTCCGGTACCCCATCAGTTTTGCCGGGGCAGAAGGGGACCTCATCGACCAGTTTCCCATGCCCTACAAGAGCCTGGATACCATGATGGCCAGAGCAAAGGGAAATGACCGGCGCCTGCTCCTGGGAGTAACCGGAAGCATCGGCACCGGAAAGTCGACGGTTGTAGCCATGCTCAAGGAAAAGGGGGCCCCTGTTGTCGACTTTGACCTCATTGCCAGGGAAGTGGTGGAGCCCGGGACCAAAGGACTTGAGGATATCGTATCCTATTTCGGACGCCAGGTGCTGTCAGAGGACGGAACCCTGGACCGCAAAGCCTTGTCCAAGATCGTGTTCGGGGACCTGGAAAAGCGCAAGAAATTGGAAAGCTTCACCCATCCTCCCATTTACGAGACCTTTTTTGAGCAGGTCAACGCCATCGCGGCCGGCGATCCCCAGGCCATTATCCTGGTGGACGTTCCCCTGCTCATCGAGCTGAATCTCCAGTACCTGTTTGACAGGCTTCTGGTGGTCCATGTACCGGGTGATGTGCAGATCCTGCGCGTCATGGCCAGGGATTCCATCTCCCGGGACGAAGCTGCCGTGATCATCAGGTCCCAGCTGTCCACGGAAGACAAAATCCAGTTTGCCGATTTCGTGGTGGACAACTCCGGTTCCCTGGACGGGACAAGGGCCCAGGTCGAATCCCTGTGGCAGAAGCTGCAGGCGATCCAGAAGGATCTATCTCCGACCCTTTGAGAATCATGTCCGATTGCACCCGGTCAATGGCGTCCCGGTGGAGGGAGTCATGGGCTGGGTGCGATCGGTCTGCCCATGGAGACATGGGTGGCGCATTACCATTCCGGAACCCCTGGAATGAAGCCCGATGAAAGCCCGGCCTGTTTCTCCCCCCTGATCGGCGGATCACAAATCAGAATGCCTGATAAGGCACCCCCCACTGAAAATATGGAAACCCGGAAAACAATTTGCAGGTTTTATGTAAGCTCGGGTGTGAATCCGGAGCCGCCAAAGAAATAATCCTTAAAAATCCCAGAAAATCGGCTTGAAAAAATCTATATAATCCTCAAATCAGATAAGAAAAAATGCCGTTCTGATACAAAATGGAAAAAGAATAGACAAGGGTTGACGAAGGCCTGTAAAGTTTTGTATTTCAATTGTGCGATTGCCGTTTTCATGGCAATCTTCCGTCATGGTCCATTCCGGAAGCACCAAACCGGATGCCGAGCTGTCATACACCGGGGCGGGAGCGCTGCTTTGTTTTTGTCAGGCAGAACTGATGCTTTTGGTATGGCAGATGCCAAAGGACGTATAACGTCTGTGACGAAACCCTGGAAAACAGTGAATCTCGATACGACTAACACAAAAGGAAGGACAGTTGGCATGGGAATAATAGCAGACAAGATCAGGGACCTTGAGGAGCGGGAGAAGAAGGTTCTTGGCATGGGTGGGGAAAAGGCCCTTGCAAAGCGGCGTGAG
>JAZDGN010000136.1:0-101833 GCA_043806875.1 Pseudomonadota bacterium | reverse complement strand
AAGATGGAGAATGCCCTGCCTGCTCCGGGAGACGGGGTCATCGTTTCCATCAACTGCAACCCCGGGGACTCGGTGTCCAAGGGCCAGATCCTGGCTGTCATCGAGTAGGCAGCCGTGCAGAAATAGTACGGCCCTGCCTTTTCCGAGTTCCGTTTGCTGATTTGGGAACACGGGACCTGAAAATTCACAGATGTCCGAGTGCGCCCGGCAAGGGAGCTATCCTTTGCCGGGCTTTTTTTCGTTGCATTGGCCATGGCGTCCATGTGTTGCTCCCGATGGTTTGATTTCCTGGTTGTCTGTTCAGGGATCGGTGCCCGGTATTCTGTTATGGCCTTTTTTCTGACAAACTGTATCTGTTTTTCAACATGGTCCGGGCTTAGGGTAATTCAGGCAGTTTGACACCCATATGACGGTTTTCAGATTCGTCTGCCGATTGCCGGGTCCTGGTGCAGAAAAGGAGATCACCAGGGCTATTTCGGAAAACATTTATAAGAGCCAGATAACGGTAGCAGGGAGAAAAAAGAGAAAGATCATGGGTTTTGAAAAGCATCTTGCAGCACGTACAGGTATCATGGGGGCCAATGCCATCCGTGAAATACTCAAGGTTGTGTCCCAGCCGGGTATGGTTTCCCTGGCCGGAGGAATCCCGTCTCCGGAGAGTTTTCCCATGGAGATTATCGGTGAGATTACCAGGGCGGTTCTTGACAGGTACGGATCCAGTGCCCTCCAGTATGACCTGACAGAAGGTTTTCTGCCGCTCAGGCAGGCACTGGTGGGGCTGCTCAGTGAACGGGGCATCCAGGCTACGGAAGATGCCGTTCATATTGCCAGCGGGTCCCAGGGTGTCCTGGATGCCGTGGCCAAGATACTGGTGTCCAAGGGAGACCCCATTGCCGTGGAAGCCCCCACCTATCTGGGGGCAATCTCGGCGTTCAATCCCTATGAGCCGGAATACATCCGTATGGATACCGATGACAACGGGCTCATACCCGACTCCCTGGAACTGGTACTGCGGAAGCATTTCGTGAAATTCATCTATCTGGTGCCCACCTTCCAGAATCCCACGGGCCGGTCCATCCCCCTGGACCGGCGCATGGCCATCGCCGGGATTATCAAAAAATACAACGCCCTCCTGGTCGAGGATGATCCTTACAGCGCCCTCCGTTACAGGGGTGATGTCCTGCCGCCCATCAAGACCTTTGCTCCGGATCATGTTGTCTACATCAGCACCTTGTCCAAGGTGTTCGCCCCAGGACTCCGCATCGGTTTTTCCGTGGCCCCGGAACTGATCCGGCGTTGGCTGGTGCTGGTAAAGCAGGGGGTGGATCTCCATACCAGCACATTCAACCAGGCCCTGGCAGCCGAGTATATCACCGGCGGCTATCTTGATAGCCATCTGCCCACCATTATCAGCCTGTATAAACCCAAACAGGAAGCCATGATGAATGCCATCAAGGATTATTTTCCACCGGAATTCAGCTCTTCTCCGTCGGACGGGGGGATGTTCCTGTGGGTCACAGGCCCGGCCGGTTTTGACATGACAGGTCTCTATCACAGGGCGATACGGGAGAACGTGGCCTTTGTTCCGGGAAAGTTCTTTTTTACCAGGCCCGGTGAAGGTATTGAAACCATGCGGCTCAATTATACCATGGCAGATGAGAGCACCATCCGAAAAGCCATCAGGACGCTGGGGAACCTCATGGGAAACCGTTGACAAATATTCCCATCACGGGTTCTCCGGTCCGCCTGACCCCGTTGAACACGCACCTGTGTGAGCATCGGGTCCAGGATGTCATCCGGGATCCCGCTGTCCGGATTGTTGACCTGGGCAGGGAGAAATCAGGTATTTGACAACAGGAGAATGAGGGCTTATGTTGTGCCAGTTGCAAAGATGAAATAACTGGCCGGGTATATAAACCACTAGTATCAGGAGACCTAAATATGACGTTTGAAAGCAGAGAGGAAGTGCTGCACAAAATACTGGACATGGAAAAGCCGCATTGCCCTCATTGCACCAAGGAAATGACCCTGTGGGAGGTGCCGCCCATGGCAATGGGTGATGGTCTGGGATGGGGCTCCCCGTACATGTTTGTGTGTTACAACAACGACTGTCCGTCCTACAAGGGCGGTTGGGATAACCTTAAGGAAACCATGGAACAGACTGCCTCCTACCGGTGCATCAACACGCCGGGGAGCAGCAATTTTGAATATATGCCGGTGTTCAGCTCCGTTGGCGGAACCGGTCAGGTTCTTGACGATGATGAGTTGGCACAACGAGAGGCATACAAGGAAGCCATGAAAATGGGATTTTCCCTGCTCACGGATTTCTATATACAAAAGGACTGGGATGAGATCCTGAAAATGCTCCTGGATGTTGAACAGCCTCCCAGGGTCCGGCTCAAGGCAGCTGAAATGGTGGGAGAACTGGCGGGGATTGAGGCCATTGAACACCTGATCAACAGGAAATTCGCTTCCAAACCTCTCCAGGAAGCCGTGGACAAGGCCGTGGAACAGCTCCATGAGCGGTGTTATACCAAGATCTGTCCCTATTGCGCAGAACTTATCAAAAAGAAAGCCAGGATCTGCAAACACTGCAACCGGGAATTGTAATTCACTGGACAGAAAGCGGTTTGTGCTGTCTGTCCATAGTAAAGGAGCGGAAAATAATCATTTCCCGCTCCTTTTTATTATCAGGAAAAGACTCTGGAACCAGGCTGGAGAGTGCGGATTCAGCATCTAATCTGGACGGGATTGCCTCCATTCCCTGGCCTGCGGTTTTCCCTGTAATGACATTCCTGATCAGGGCATCGTTCCCATCGGTTGACACGGAAAAGGGTATCTGGTGATCAAAGACCAGGCGTGCCCCGGCCAGAATTTCCCGTTCATAGGATCCGATGGATCCGGCCGCGCACCGGATGGCCATGAACGGACTGGGACCGCAGAAGACCACCAGATCAATGGACGAGGAGTAAGGCTGGTTGTCTACGATCACACGGATGGGCTGATCAACCCTGATCTCTTCCCTGGAATAGCCTTTTTTCTCAACCAGAAAACGTTCAACCCGCTGGCGGTTTTCTTCGGCTCCTGCGTTGCCCACTTTTTCCCCTGTGATATAATCGATAATCGTGTCTGTCATGGGTTGTTTCCTTCCCTTTCAGAAGAGTGGCGTTCCGGTCATCTCTTGGGGCTGCTGGATACCCATGACCTTTAGTACCGTAGGCGCGATATCCCCGAGGATTCCAGGTTTCAGAGTCATCCCCCTGTATGGCTTGCCGGCAAGGATGAATCTCACCGGATTCAGGGTGTGGGCGGTATGGGGCGACCCGTCATCCGCGATCATTTGTTCGGCATTGCCGTGGTCGGCGGTGACCATGGCGGTTCCGCCTGTTTTCCAAATTTCTTCAACGACCATGCGAGCACAGTCGTCCACGGTTTCACAGGCATGAATCCCGGCTTCAAGCACACCGGTGTGACCCACCATGTCCATGTTGGCAAAGTTGAGAACAACGAACCGGTATTTGCCTGAAGCGATCTTGCGGCATGCGGTTTCAGCAACCTCGCGGGCGCTCATTTCCGGTTTCTGGTCATAGGTGTTGACCTCCCTGGGAGAAGGGACCAGGACCCGGTCCTCTCCAGGGAAAACAGTTTCATCACCGCCGTTGAAGAAATAGGTGACATGGGCGTACTTTTCGGTTTCCGCTATCCTGAGCTGGGCCAGGCCCTGACGGCTGATAACCTCCCCGAGAATGTTCTTCAGGTGACCGGGGCCGAAAGCAACCGGAAGGGTAAAGGTCTCGTCATACTGGGTCATGCATACAAATGCTTCAAGGGCCGGTGTCCGGATACGGTTAAATTCCTTGAATCCGTGTTCGGTAAAGGCCCGGGTGATTTCCCTGGCCCTGTCAGC
Source organism: Pseudomonadota bacterium (assembly GCA_043806875.1). Classification (GTDB taxonomy): domain Bacteria; phylum Desulfobacterota; class Desulfobacteria; order Desulfobacterales; family Desulfobacteraceae; genus JAZDGN01. The sequence goes on along the minus strand of JAZDGN010000136.1, from coordinate 97,926 downwards.
CCTGAAGTTGAAAAATATGACAGCGTCCCCGTCGCTGACCATACCCTGGTTATTTTCCGGGGACCCCAGGAGAACAGGTTTGATGAATTCGTCGGTCTGGCCGGCTGCGTAAGCTTGTTCCATGGCAGCTGCCGCACCATTTCCTGCCTGAATTCCCCTGCCTTCGGTATAGAGCCTGTAGGCCTGTTCAACCCTGTCCCACCGGGTATCCCGGTCCATGGCGTAGAACCGTCCGCACAGGGACGCTATGGCTACTGCGGGTTTGTCCTGGAGAAAGGCTTCCAGGTCCTTGATGAACCTTATTCCGCTGTTTGGCGGTGTGTCCCGCCCGTCCAGGATGGGATGGATATATATTCGGCTCAGACCAGAAGTCAGGGCAAGTTCGATACAGGCAAGCAGGTGGCCGAACTGGCTGTGGACCCCGCCGTCGGACAGGAGGCCCATGAGATGCAGGGATGTGCCCCTTCCTTTGACGGCCTCCATGACCCGGACCAGTTCCGGGTTGGTGAAAAAAGAGCCGTCCTCGATGGCCGTATCTATACGGACCAGGTCCTGCATCACTTTTCTGCCGGCTCCCATGTTCATATGGCCCACTTCCGAATTGCCCATGATCCCGTCGGGAAGTCCGACTGCTCTACCGCAGCACTTGAGGACAGCTTCGGGAAACTGGGCTTCCAGACTGTCCAGAAAAGGTTTCCTGGCCAGGGCAACAGCATTGCCTCTGGTTTCGGTCCTGATACCCCAGCCGTCCAGGATGATCAGTGCATCAATAGGGTGACGATTACTGTCCATGGTGTGTGCCTCCGTCAGGATAGAAGTTGCTGTCCTCAGAATGTGCTGGGCCGGCGGCCGGTCAGCTCTGTTTGGGTTTCCGGGTCTCAAAGGCAGACAGGTCGATCTTCGGGGCGTCGCTCCAGAGACCGGCAATATCATAAAAGTCCCGGGTTTCTTTGTCAAATACATGGACGATGAAATCACCGAAATCCAGAAGCGCCCATTTGCCTGTCTGAAGGCCTTCGGTCCCCAGAGGAATCTTTCCCTGCTGTTTCATGGCGGTATGGATGTGTTCGGCAATGGCGCTTACCTGTCTCTCGGACCCTGCCGTGATGATTACGATGGCATCGGTATAGGAGGTGAGTTTGGCCACATAAAGGGCTTTGATATCTTCTGCCTTGCGCTCGAATGCCGTTTTGAGACAGGGAGTCAGGGCATCGATGGAATCGGGGCTCATTAGAGTCTTGCTTGTCATAAATACAATCCTTGTTCCCGGATAATGGCTTCCACAGGCCCGGGTACCAGTGAACTGATGGAAGAACCGTTTCTGATCAGATTTCTGATCTGGGTGGACGATATGGGCATTTCAGGAACCCGGCAAAGATGAACCGGTTTCAGATCCTGATGGACCAGGGCATCGGCATCCCTGTCATAGTGGTAACGTTCGGACAGCATGGTGTTGATAACACCGCAAGCATCGCCCAGGTCCAGACCGTGGCCCGGCCGCACCATGATGATCAGGCTGGCCAGCCTGAAAATATCCCGGGTACGTTTCCAGGTGCCCATGTCTGCAAAGGCATCGGAACCCAGTATAAAATAGAGGTCTGTGCCGGTTTCAGGCATGGCCAGGAAGTGTTCGATGGTGTCTATGGTAAAGGAAAAACCGCTGCGCCTCAGTTCAATATCCGATGCGCAAAGCCCCGGAAGTTCGTCCACAGCCTGCCGGAGCATGACCATGCGGGTCCGGGCCGGAGCCAGGGGGCGGTCTGTTTTGTGGGGCGGGGTCGAGGACAGGACAAGGTGTACCAATGACAGGGAGAACTGCTGCCTCACATGGCTGATCACCCTCAGGTGGCCGTTGTGAACCGGGTCAAAGGTTCCTCCGAATATGCCCACCCCAGTGTGTTTCGGATTAATGTCTCGTCTGTCCTTTTCCATGCACTACGAACTTGGTTGATGTCAGTTCTTCCAGTCCCATGGGGCCAAAGGCATGGAGTTTGGATGTGCTGATACCGATTTCCGCCCCAAGGCCCAGTTCCCCGCCGTCGTTGAAACGGGTGGACACATTGACCCCCACCATGGACGACGAGACTTGGCGGATAAATCGCTCTCCCCGTTCCGGATCCTCGGTCACGATGACATCGGTATGGTCCGAGCCAAAGGTTGCAATATGAGCCATGGCCTCATCCATGCTGTCCACGATTTTGACGGCCAGAATGAGATCCAGGTATTCCCGGGGCCAGTCGTCGTCGGTGGCGCGTTCGCTGCCTGGCACAAGGGCAAGGGTCCTGTCGCATCCCCGGAGTTCAACGCCGGCTGCCCGGAATTTTTCAGCCATGGCCGGCAGGAATGTGGACGCGATATCGGCATGAACCAGCAGGGTTTCCATGGCGTTGCACACCCCAGGCCTCTGGACTTTGGCATTGAAGCAGATATCCATGGCCATGTCGGTCCGGGCGTCCTTGTCCACATAGACGTGGCAGACTCCCTTGTAGTGTTTCAGAACAGGGATGGTGGAGTTCTGGACCACGAACCGGATCAGGGATTCCCCGCCCCGGGGAATGACAAGATCGATATACGCTTCCTGCTTCAGGAGATAGGTTACAGCTTCCCGGTCGGTAACGGGCAGAACCTGGACCGTATTTCTGTCCAGGCCTTCTTTGGCCAGGGCGTCCTGGATGGCCACGGCCAGCACCCGGTTTGAATTAAGGGCCTCGGACCCTCCCCGGAGTATGGTGCTGTTCCCGGCCTTCAGGCACAGGGCAGCGGCATCCACGGTGACATTGGGCCGGGATTCATAGATCATGGCAATGACCCCCAGGGGAATCCTCATCTTTGAGACTTCCAGGCCGTTGGGTCGTATCCAGGAACGGGTTGTCTGGCCCACGGGGTCAGGCAGTGCCACAATTTCCCTGAGGCCTTTTATCATGGAGTCCATGGTGGCCCGGGTGATACGCAGCCGGTCTACCATGGCCGGGGAAAGCTGTTTTTCAACAGCAGCAGCCACGTCCTTTTCGTTTTCCTTTTGGATAAGCCCGGTCATGGACTCCAGGTTTTCGGCAATCCCCAGGAGAACCCGGTTCTTTTTCCCGGCATCGGCAACAGCAATTTTTCTGGAAGATAACCGGGCTGCGACAGCCATGTCTTTAACCAGTGATTCTGTGGTCATGAGTGATTACCCCTGTTCAAAGGTTATTGCAAGATTGTCCCTGTGAATGATGTCGTCGTAGGGTTTTGACCCGAGGATTTCAGATATCTTCGAGCTTTTGAGCCCCATGATGCACCTCAAATCTGTTGACGAGTAATTGACCAGTCCCTTGCCCAGTACAGTGCCTGCTTCATCCTTGATTTCAACAGCCGCCCCGACATTGAAACTGCCGTGCACGTCAACCACACCGATGGGCAGGATGCTTTTACCCTTGCCGATGATGGCTTGGATGGCGCCGTTGTCCAGGATGATGGCGCCCTGGGGTTTCAGCGTAAAGGATATCCAGCATTTCCTTGAGTTGAACCGCCGGGGGCCGGGAACAAAATAGGTGCCCTTGTAGGTGCCGGCCACGATGTCATCCAGGATTCCGGGGTTTTTTCCCCCGGCGATGATCATGGGAATTCCGGCTCTGGAGAGTTTTTTTGCAGCCTTGAGTTTGCTCAGCATGCCGCCGGTGCCCAGGTTGCCTGGGATGCCTCCGGCTGCTGTTTCCATGTCCCGGGTGATGGTGGTAACCTCTGTGATCAGCTGTGCATCTGCGTGAACCCTGGGGTCCTTGTCATAGAGGCCGTCAATGTCGGTGAGACTGATCAGGAAATCAGCGTCCATGAGCAGGGTGATCATGGCGCCCAGGTTGTCGTTGTCCCCCAATTTGATCTCTTCGATGACAACAGTGTCGTTCTCGTTGATGATGGGAACGATGCCCCAGGAGAGCAGGGTGTTGATGGTGTTTCTGGCATTCAGGTACCGCCGCCGGTTGCTCAGGTCGTCCCGGGTCAAAAGGAGCTGGGCGACCTTACGGTCGTGCCGTGAAAATCCCTTTTCCCAGGCCAGCATGAGTCCTGCCTGTCCCACTGCCGCAGCCGCCTGGCGTGCCGGGATGCCGTCGGGCCGTCTGGAAAATCCACATTTTTTTACACCGGCTGCAATGGCCCCGCTTGACACCAGAATGATTTCGGTATCGGTTTCCCACAGCCGGCTGATCTGGTCGCTGATGGCATCGATGATATCGGTGTTCAGACCGTGATTGACCGTAAGCACTCCGCTGCCAACCTTGACCACGACCCGCTTGTGATGATTGAAATCACGTCCTTTATTCTTTCCCATGGCTGTTTCCAACGGCTTGGGCCAACGTTCTGATAAGATCGCTGATGCCATCCCCGGTGACTGCTGAAATGCACAGCAGCTGTTTCCCGGTAAAGACAGCTTTAAAGCTTTGGACCTTCTCGTGGGTGCCTGTCAGATCGATTTTGTTCAGGACAACGATCTGGTCTTTCTGGGCCAGGGTGCTGCTGTACAGGGAAAGCTCCCTGTTGATCAGGTTGAAGGCATCCAGGGGCGAATCAGGGTCGATCTGGGAGACATCGATGAGATGTATCAGAATGCGTGTCCGCTCAATATGTTTCAAAAATTGCGTCCCCAGGCCTATGCCGTCATGGGCCCCTTCGATCAGGCCCGGGATATCGGCAACGGCAAAGGGTTCGCCAAAGTCGGGTATCACCATTCCCAGGGACGGTGTGAGTGTTGTAAACGGATAGTCTGCAATTTTCGGCCGTGCTGAAGAGATACGGCTTATGAGTGTGGATTTTCCAGCATTAGGAAGTCCCACAAGCCCCACATCGGCCAGGAGTTTCAGTTCCAGTTTTACTTTGAGTTCCGTTCCCGGGATTCCGGGTTGGGCATATCTGGGGGCTCTGTTGGTGGCTGTGGTGAAACGTTTGTTCCCCCTGCCGCCCATCCCGCCTTCGGCTATGACGAATTCATCGCCTGCCTCGGTCAGATCCCTTATGATCTCACCGGTTTCCGCGTCGGATATGATGGTTCCAGGGGGAACCAGGATGCATTGGTCTTCCCCGTTGCTGCCGTGTCTGTTGCTTCCTTCACCGGGGGTCCCGTTTTTTGCCCGGATGATTTTCTGGCGGCGGAGATCAAATAGGGTCCGTTTGCCCTGGTCAGCCTTGAATATGACACTGCCGCCATTGCCCCCGTCACCCCCGTCAGGTCCGCCCCGTGCTATAAACCGCTCTCTGCGAAAGCTTACACAGCCGGGGCCGCCTTTACCTGAGATGACAGTAACAACTGCTTCATCAATGAATTTCACGCTTCATAAACACTCACTCTCTTCTTGTCGCGGCCCTGACGTTCATAGGTCACAACGCCATTAATCATGGCAAAGAGAGTATAATCTCTACCCATTCCCACATTTCTGCCCGGATGGATTTTTGTTCCCAGCTGCCGTACAAGGATATTTCCGGCAACCACATTCTCGCCGCCGTATTTTTTGACGCCTCTGCGCTGGGCATTACTGTCGCGGCCGTTTCTGGTGCTGCCGCCTGCTTTCTTATGTGCCATTATAATTCTCCTTTATCGCTACACCTGGATGGAATCGATTTTGACGGAAGTAAAGTGCTGCCGATGACCTTTAAACCGTCTGTATCCCTTGCGGCGTTTGAACTTGAAGACAATAACCTTTCTGCCCTTGCCCTGATCAACGATGTGTCCTCTGACAACAGCGCTGTCGATGGCAGGCTCTCCAAGTGTTACCTTCTCACCGTCGGAATACATCAGGACATCAGTGAATGCCACTTCCGCGCCTTCGCTTCCTTCGAGCTTCTCTACTCTAAGGGTTTCCCCTTCCTGGACCTTGTACTGTTTTCCGCCGGTTTTTATTACTGCATACATTTGTCTGAATCTCCTTTTATGAAACAAAGACCTTCGTCGTTCTAAAATCCCGAATAATATGATGAAACAATTTCCATGTCAAGAAAAAATAGTGTGATACCGCCAAAGGCATAAAATGCGGGCTCTTGCTCGCCCGGTTGTGTCCAGTCTGGATCCGGATTCTATCAAGTCATATCATCGCCCCGGCGGGATGCCCCTCTGCCGGGACCTGGTTTTCGGCTGTGGTTGATGATTCGGTTTTGTTTGAAGCGTCATCAGCAGAGGCGCGGCAGGCTGCCGCGCCGGTTTAAAGACATTCTGCTCGTGGGCAGGGTCCTGCCATCCCAAGGCCACAGTGTAATGGAACCGGTAAGCTTTACTCTACACCCTGGTGAATGCTGGCAATCCCCGTTGTACGGGGTGATTCGGGGGTGGCGGTGCGGAAGGTCGCCGGAAATTTCAGGGGGCTGCTTTACCGGGTTGATGAAATCAGAAAAACCGTGTATGGATGATTCTGGTTAAAAGGAGGCAGACCATGACACTCCTGTTGATTGCAAATCCTGCGGCAGGCGGAAAACGGGGACGGAATAGGATTCCGGAGATTGAGGCGGCTCTGAAAAATCAGGGCGTTGATTGTGACATCCTGGTCACCGGGTACCACCGTCATGCCGAAACCCTGCTAAGGGACGTGGCAATTGACCGTTATGACGGCATTGTTTCCATCGGCGGGGACGGGACCAATTACCACGTGCTCAACGGTCTGATCAAGTACCATCCGGATGAGCCTTTGCCGGCCCTGGGTGTTATTCCGGTGGGCAGCGGCAACTCCTTTGCCATGGATCTGGGCATTTTCTCCGCCTGGGAAGGAATAAAGGCACTGGTCAGCGGGGTTACCTGTCCTGTGGATGTGCTCAGGTTCACCCAGGGAAAGGAGTTTTTTTATAGCGTCAATCTCATGGGAGCCGGTTTTGTCACCGATGTGGCTCAGACCGCATCCCGCCTGAAGAAATTGGGTGATATGAGTTATGTTTTCGGAGTGATTCACAGGGCCCTGAACCTTGAATTCTACAGGGCCGACTTGTACATTGACGGCAAACGCTATTGTGAGGACCAGTGTCTCATCGAATTCTGCAATTCCAGATATACGGGCGGGAAAATGCTCATTGCACCCGAAGCCAGGATTGATGACGGGCTCATGGATGTGGTCATGGTATCGAAACTGTCCAGGAGGAATCTTTTGGCAACTTTCCCAAAAATATTCAAAGGGACCCATGGCAGCAATCCGGCGGTCAGGATCCTTAGGGCCAGGGAGGTAATTCTGTCGACCATTCCGCCGAAAAAGCTGCTTCCAGATGGTGAGCTTTTCGGGACAACGCCTGTAAAAGTGACGGTTCTCCCCGGGAAAGTGAGGTATTTTTGCGCAGAACCCTGACCTCCATCTGCCTGTGGATCGCCGGAATCCTCTTTTTTATGCTGGCCAGTGTTATCCTTATTATTACTGTTACGAATTTTTCACGTCAGACAACCTACCGGGTGATACGGCGTCTCTTTGCCGTTCTGATCCGGATCATGGGGATCACCCTCACGGTTGAGGGGCAGGAGAATCTGGAGCCAGGGAAAACCTACCTGATCATGGGCAATCACCAGAGCCTGTTTGATGTTTTTGTCATCCCTGTTGCTGTGCCTGTCCCGTTTGTCGGGGTAGAGGCGGACTACCACTTCCGGCTCCCGGTTTGGGGAGGCCTGATCCGTATCTGGGGGAATATCCCCATCCAGAGGCACAACCTGGAAAAGGCCATTGCCAGTATATCCCTTGCCGAGGAACGGCTCAAGGGCGGCTTGTGCATCGGTGTCCTTCCCGAGGGGCACCGGACCCTTACCGGTCACGTGGGGGAATTCAAAAAGGGGGCGTTTTTCATGGCACTGAATGCCGGAGCAGATATTCTTCCCCTGGGTGTCAGCGGTCTGTTCGACTACTGTCCCAAGGGGAGCCTGATGCTTGCGCCGGGCCGGGTTCATGTGGCCATTGGAAAACCCATTCCCTACCAGGATTTCAAGGGAATGGACCTGGACAAACTCAGGGATCTTCTGCGAAAGACCATCATGGTTCTTGCCCGGGATTCGGATTGAGTTCCGGCAGGCTGTCAGGGGTGTTTTATCCGATTTTTCCTGATCCTGGATTGCTCTGCGGTCACCCATGGGGCAGGGCGCGGCATCTGCCGGGTGCTGGTCGCCCTGTTCACCAGGGCGATATGGTGTCGTGACAGTCGGCAATGATTTGGAAACGTTGGATTTTCAGGAATGGCCTGGAGGGTGGAGTGATATGGCGGCTGTCCGGCGAAATACGGACAATGGAAAAAAATATCAAAGTATAAAAAAAGCTTGCTATTATTACAAATCCATCTATAATACCTCCCGATGCGACAAGATGTCGCCTCGGCGGTTTCGTTCGAAAGGTAAGACCCATTTTGCTAAAGTGGCAGTAACCTTGAGTTTGGAACTACATTATTAAATAATTTTTTTTGAGGAGATTGTCACAATGGCTGAAGGTATCGTAAAATGGTTCAATGATGCTAAGGGTTTTGGTTTTATCGAGCAGGAAAATGGTCCCGATGTATTTGTACATCACACTGGCATCAATGCCGCAGGTTTCAAATCCCTGAACGAAGGTGACAAGGTTACCTTTGACATCGAACAGGGTCAGAAAGGTCCTGCTGCTGTGAACGTTACCGTTCGTTAGTCTTTCGTATTCAAAGCCCTCCGCATCTTCGGGTGCGGGGGGCTTTTTTTTGTTTTTTTTCCCCCCGCATGTTCAGCTATTTTCATAAACAGTGCCACTTCCCTGGAACATACCATCATCGTGCCATATTTTTCTTGAATATGGGGCCGCTTTCCGATACTTGGATAGGCAGGGTCCGGTACTTCAACCGACCAGGACTTCTAACACCAGAGGTTAGAAAAGGATTTCATCATGGTAAAAAAGGTATTGGCCGGGGGGGCGTTTGTATGTGCCGCCATCCTGATTGCAGGGTTCTATATTGTTAAATCCAACCAGTTCAAGGTGAACGGTACTGTCGAACTGGATGGCATATCCGGTGGAAGGGTTGTTCGGGACGAGAAGAACATGCCCAGTATCTACGCGAACAGTGAGACCGACACCCTCAGGATTCAGGGGTACGTCATGGCCCAGGACAGGCTTTTCCAGATGCATCTGACCCGCCTGTTCGCGTCGGGCCGGATTGCCGAACTGGCCGGGGACAAGGGGCGCGCCAGCGACATCATGATGAGAACCCTTGGGTTCAGGCGCCAGGCTATCCGCCACAGGGAACTGCTCAACGACGATACTCTTAAAGCGCTGACAGCCTTTACCGTTGGCGTCAACGATTACATCCGCAAGGCAGGAACCATCCCCCTGGAATTCAGGTTGTCAGGGATCGGGGTTGAACCCTGGGCCGTGGAGGATACCCTGACCATCATGTACTATATGGGCTGGGGATCGGCGGCTAACGTGAAAACCGAGATCCTGGCCCAGATGCTGGTGGAAAAAATCGGGATGGAGCAGTTCCGCCAGATTTTGCCAATAAACACCAATCCTGACGATCCTGGATCAGGGAAATCCGGGGCTTTATCCGCTCCTGGAATGGAATCATCCGGCCCCGGATCCCTGGCCGGAGACGTGGACCTTGACAGCATGCTTGCAGCCGTTTCAGACCTAAACCTCAATCGGTTTGCCTTTGGTTCCAACTGCTGGTGTGTCGGCGGCCCCATGTCTGAAGGGGGGATGCCGGTACTAGCGGATGATCCCCACCTGGAAAACGGCATGTTACCAGGTATTTTTTATCCGTCTTGCCTTGTTTTCCCCGGAATGAGGGCCGTGGGGGTTACGGTTCCAGGAATTCCCGGAATGATTGTGGGCCGCAATTCCCATGTGGCAGTGGGAATCACCAACAGTTACGGTGATGCCCAGGACCTGTATGTTGAAACCATTGATCCGCAACATCCAGACCATTACATGGAGGGAACCAGTTCCATCCCCTTTGAAACCTTGACCGAGGTGATCAAAATCAGGGACAAAACTGCTGAAACAGGTTTTCGCAGCCAGTCCGTGACCGTACGTCTGACTCGCCGCGGTCCTGTTATATCCGGTGTGCTTCCGAAATTTGCAACCAACCGGGTCGTGTCCCTGCGCTGGGCTCCCTATGAGACCATGGAACCGGATCTGGGGCTTTTTTATCTGCTCCGGGCCCAATCGGTTCAGGATGTCCGGTCCATGGCCGGACATGTCACATTCATCAATCTGAACATGATAGCCGCCGACATCCACGGGCACATGGGCTGGCAGACCACCGGCCGGCTCCCCATCCGGACCGCCGGAGACGGAACCGTTCCCTTTGCAGTCACAGGAGCTGGAGACAACTGGTCGGGCTTTGTTCCCTATTACCGCATGCCGGCCGATTTTGAGGTTGCCAAGGGCTGGATCGGGAATGCCAATCACAATACGGTTCCCGCAGATTATCCCGATTATGTGTCCTCCTATTTTTCACCCTATTACCGCTACCAGAGGCTCAAGGAACTGATCTCAGGCCCTGGGAAAAAGAGCGCCGAAGATCACTGGCGGTTCCAGCGGGACACAGTGAACGTCCAGGCCAGGATCCTGGCACCAGTACTGTCCCGGGCCCTGGCCGGAAATACGGGGACCCGAGACATGGGCGCCCTGCTGGAGCAGTGGAATTTCTCCGATGCCGCCGGCAGTGTTGCCCCCACCCTGTATCACGCCATTATGGAGCGTCTTGCAGAACTGGTGTTCCAGGACGAACTGGGTGAGGCCCTGTCAGGTTCCATGCTGGATACATGGTATTTCTGGCAGGAACGGCTGGAAAAGATGATTCTGGCAGGGGCGTCCCCCTGGTTTGATAATGTACTGACCCGGGACAGGACGGAAACACTGACCGATCTGATCCGGGAAGCCGGTCTGGATGTCCACTCAAGCCTGACCCGGTCTCTGGGAAAGGACATGGCCGGATGGACCTGGGGCCGGGTTCATACCCAGGCCTTTGTCAATCCCATCAGGAGACAGGGATTTGGTACGGGTATAGTTGGCGGACGGACCTATGCCATGGATGGTTCCGGGGATACCCTGCTCCGGGCCCGATACCCCTTTGGTAAGCCAGAGACCGTCACCACGGGTGCCGCCCTTCGCATGGTGGTGGACCTGTCCGATGAGGACAAGGTTCTGGCGGTTCTGCCGGGCGGTGTGACGGGGCGGACCTTCAATTCCCATTTCAACGACCAGCTGGATTCGTATATGGACGGCGAAATACAGTACTGGTGGTTCAGTGACAGGCAGATCGATGCCCACAAGGTGTCGGAGCTGGTTTTTCAGCCTCCTTCGGGGCATTGATTCCGGCCCCAGGGACACCAGAGAAAGGTTTGTCAATACCGTGAAAACCATTGAGCTTCAGGGCCAGGTTGAACGTATCACCTACTCCAGCGAGGAGAACGGGTACACTATCGCCCGGGTCAGGGTCAGGGGCGAACGCGACCTGGTCACGGTGGTGGGAGGTCTCATGGAACCGTCCCCGGGTGAGATCCTGGTCATGCAGGGTATCTGGGTGAGTCATCCCAAATTTGGCAGGCAATTCAAGATCGAAACCTATGAGACCCGCATGCCGGCAACGGAATACGGTATCATGAAATACCTGGGATCCGGACTCATCAAGGGCATCGGGCCTGTAATGGCAAAGCGCATTGTCAAATGCTTTGGAGATCGGACCCTGGATGTCATCGAATCGGAGGCCCTGCGTCTTGAGGAGGTTCCGGGTATCGGCAAGAAGCGGATCGCCATGATCCGCAGTGCCTGGGACGAGCAGAAGGAGATCCGTCAGGTCATGCTTTTTCTCCAGACCCATGGCGTCAGTTCCGGGTATGGGGCAAAGATATTCAAGCAGTACGGTAATGATGCCATTGCCGTTGTCACTGAAAATCCCTTTCGTTTGGCAGAGGATATTTTTGGCATCGGATTTGTCACTGCGGACAGAATAGCCGAAAAACTGGGTATGGACAGGAATGACCCCCGGCGCATGGAAGCCGGCATCCTGTATGTCCTTCACCGGCTTTCCGATGACGGCCATGCCTGTTATCCCTACATGGCACTGGTTGACAAGGTCATGGAGATCCTGGACGCCCGGGACAGGGAGATCATCCTGGATGCTGTTGCAGCAGCCGCTGCCGGCCGCAAGATTGTTATCGAGGACGTGAATGAGGACCTGGAGCACTTCAGGGAAAACAACAAGGCGGTATTCCTGTCCAAGTTCCATTTCTGCGAGACCGGCATCGCCATCCGCCTCCAGCGTCTTTCAAGATCCGCCAGGCTCATTCGTCCCGTTGACACCCGCAAGGCCCTGGACTGGGTCCAGGGAGGACTCACAATCACCCTGGCTGCGATGCAGCGTCAGGCCATAGGAAAAGCCCTGGAAGAAAAGGTGGTGGTGATTACGGGCGGGCCAGGCACCGGCAAGACAACCATCATCAATGCCATTATCCGGATTGTTGCGCGGCTAGGAGCCAGGATCCTCCTGGCAGCACCCACGGGCAGGGCCGCCAAACGTATGGGCGAGGCGACTGGGTGTCCGGCCGTTACCATCCATCGCATGCTCAGTTATTCCATCCAGAAGGCCGGATTCCAGAAAAATGAGGAAAACCCCCTGGCCTGCGATCTGTTGATCCTGGATGAGGCCTCCATGATCGACACCATCCTCATGTACCACCTTTTAAAAGCGGTGCCGGACACGTCGTCCCTGGTCCTGGTGGGGGATGTGAATCAGCTTCCATCGGTAGGGGCCGGAAATGTCCTGGGTGATATTATCGCATCCCGGGTTTTCAGCGTTACGGAACTGGACACCATTTTCCGCCAGGCAGAGACCAGCAGCATTGTTGTCAATGCCCACCGGATCAACAAGGGGCTGTTCCCGATCCTCACCGGTGAAGGGACCGGAGATTTCTACTTTATTGAGAAACAGGAGCCCGAGGATGTCCTCAAGGTTATCGTGGAGCTGATCACCCACCGGATACCCAACAGGTTCGGGCTCGACCCCATGGATGATATCCAGATCCTGACCCCCATGCACAGGGGGACAATCGGGGCCGGTAATCTGAATCAGGAGCTGCAGAAGGCCTTGAATCCGGGCCGGGAAGGATTGAATCGGGGATCCAGGGAGTTCAGGGTGGGCGACAAGGTCATGCAGATCCGTAACAACTATGATAAGGATGTGTTTAACGGCGATATCGGACGCATCAAAGCCATCCGTTTCAGTGACCAGACACTGGACATCACCATGGACGGACGGGATGTAAAGTATGATTTCATGGACCTGGATGAGGTGGTGCACGCTTATGCCATTTCGGTGCACAAGTCCCAGGGGTCCGAGTACCCGGCGGTTATCATCCCGGTAACGGTCCAGCATTACATGCTTCTCCAGAGAAATCTGATCTACACGGCCATGACGCGGGGAAAACAGCTGGTTGTCATGGTCGGTACAAAAAAGGCTCTGGCCATGGCCGTGAAAAACAATACCATCGCAAAACGTCACACAGGGTTATCTCCCAGGCTTTACCAGCGGCTGGGTTGATTGCCGGCAAGCGTCAGCTTCAGCCCGGATCTGGACCGGCCGGCGGCCCGGGCTTTTATGTTTGTTCCGGTTTTACGCACCATTTAAGCTGGGCTTCCCACCCGGGGCTGCCGTCAGCTCCCGGGTGGGAAGGGCGGGTCAGTTGATTGTGATCTGTTTTGCCTTTTCTTTCTCTTTCCTGGGGGTGGTTATCTTGAGGATTTCATCCTTTTGCAATGGTACAGGAAGGTTGTGTCCCACAGCGCAGATCCCTGGCAGGCGTCAATCAGCGCTGCCTTGATTTTTGGTATCCGGTCCAGATCCAGAAAGCTGCCCATCCCATAAAAACAGGAATGATGCCTGCGCACACAAAAGTGATTACCCTGCCTTCCCATGGTTTCAGGACCAGGGCCGCCAGAAGGGGGACCAGGATGGAAAGCACGATACCCGTCCGGAACCCCCAGGAGAGATTTTGTTTTTGGATGGGCTTGGGACGCCTGCGGTTTCCAGGAAAGAATCTGGGAAGGAGGAAGATTGCTGCAGCAATCACAAACAGGGTAAGAATTTCTTGGAGTCCGGCCACTGGTATTGTCCTTGAAATTGGTATCCGCCGACCCGGCAGCGGCCTGGTTGGCGGATGTGTTACGGGTTCATGCCGAGTGGTGTTTTTTTACACCTGCCCGGTCAATGGTTCCGTCATTATTTTTCGGCAGTGTTTCAATAAACGTAACGTAGCCGGGTTTCTTGTACCGTGCAATCCGGGAGCCAACGAATTCAATGAGCAATGGGCCGGTCAGGGTCGATTCAGGACGCTTGACACACACAGCCTTGATGCCTTCTCCGAATTTCGGGTCGGGCACTCCGATAACACAGGTCTCCAGGATATCGGGGTGCTCCAGGATAGCGGCTTCGACCTCGGCAGGGTATACGTTTTCTCCGCCGGGTTTGATGAGCTCCTTTTCCGGTTTTCTGCCCTTGAACCACAGGTACCCCTTGTCATCCATCTCTCCCAGGTCACCGGTGTGGTGCCATCCGTTCCTGAAACTGGATGTGTCCAGGGACCCATGCTTCCAGTAACCCTGGAATACCAGAGGGCCCCGGACACCGATTTCTCCTGTCCGGCCCGGCTGCATGGGGGTGTCGTCTGAGTCCAGGATGGCTGACCAGGACAGGCAGCCTGTCCTTCCGGCAGACCCAGGGCACAGGGAACTGTCTGACAGGGTCACGAATCCGCTGGTTTCGCTCTGGCCGTAGAGTACCCAGAACCTGGCTCCGGTTTCCCGGCAGAATTGGCTGATGGTCTCTGTCGAATCAATGCCGATGACGTTTTTCAGCGGCAGGTCCGCCGTTTTCAACCGTTTTGTTTCAGTCATGATCATGGACAGGATGGGAGGGAAGCTGCCAAGAAGGGTCACCCCGTGTTTGATGATCAACTCCAGGGCCTTTGGGGCATCGAATTTGGGCATGATGGCGTTCAGGCCGCCCAGGTGCATGACAGTGAAAGCCAGATTTATACCGGTGATATGGCACAATGGCAGCATGTTGAGGTTGACGTCGCCGGGTGAGAGGCCCATGGTCAGAGCTGTCTGGACATTGCTGGCCAGAATGTTGGCATGGGACAGGGCTGCTCCCCTGGGCCTTCCTGCCACGGCAGCTGTATAGATCAGGCAGAACAGGTCCTGGGATTCAGGCAGGGGCAGGTTCCTGACAGGTGCAGTCAGAATGCTGGTCCAGTCCGGTCCTGGGCCTTTTGCTTGTGAGTCGAAAGCCACTGACCTGCAGTTCAGGGAACCCATGGCCTGAACCGCATCGGCGTTGGCCCTGTCAAAGAACAGATGCGATGCGCCGGAGTCTTCCAGGATATAACGCATCTCCTCGTGGGACAGGCGCCAGTTGATGGGAACGGTTATGGCCCCGATGGCTGCGGCGGCGCCATAGAGAAGCAGGTATTCCCATCGGTTCAGGGAAAGGATGGCAATGGTGTCCCGGCGCTGGATGCCCAGGTCCAGAAGACCTCCTGCCAGGTGGTTTACCTGGCTGAGCACCTGGCTGAAGGTGTACACCCTGTCCTGGTCCGCCATGGCCGGCTCATCGGGCCTGTGGCGTGCGTTTGCCTGGAAAATGGAATAGATGCTCAGGGCATGGGTTGACATGGCGTGCCTCCTATCATCGGGTGTGGGTGTAATGCTGCTGTGTTACGCTTGTATCAGTTGTGGGGGCAAATTTCAAGAGGGGATAAAAGGTGGAGCGGGAAACGGGATTTGAACCCGCGACTTCGACCTTGGCAAGGTCGCACTCTACCACTGAGTTATTCCCGCTCAGAAGAATGGCCTTTTTTATAGTGTAACACCGTATTTGTCAAGCCAAAATTGAGCGGCCATGCCATGAAAAAGCGGTTGGTCTGTTTTGTTGCGCCGGGCTGGTCCTGAAGCCGGGGCTTTTTGTGTTTGATTTTGCCGGGATGTCGGGTTAGTATCTCAGGGCATAACAAAAAAAGAACAGCTCACCGATGGTTTTATGGCAGGAAGCATTGTCAGGAAAGCGGGTCCCGGATATGGAAAGAGCATTGGTAACAGGCGGTGGTGGATTTCTGGGAAAGGCCATTGTAAGAAAATTGAAGGACCGGGGAGACTCGGTGATCAGTTTTTCCAGGCAGTTCTATCCTGATCTGGATGCCATGGGTGTTGAGCAGATCCAGGGAGACCTGGCCGATGCCGGAGCTGTCCTGGGGGCTGCAGCCGGTGTGGACACGGTATACCATGTGGCTGCCAAGGCAGGGGTCTGGGGGGATTTTGACAGTTATTTCCGGGCCAATGTCCTGGGCACGGAGAATGTGATCCGGGCCTGCCTGGAAAGTCGGGTTCCAAGGCTGGTATATACCAGTTCCCCCAGTGTGGTATTTGACGGTACGGATATGGAAGGGGTTGATGAGACAGTTCCCTATCCTGAAAAGTACCATGCCCCTTATCCCCGGACCAAGGCCATGGCCGAGAAACTTGTCATCGGGGCGTCGGCCCGGGGACTCCTCACCGTCAGCCTCCGCCCCCATCTCATTTGGGGACCTGGAGACAACCATCTGGTGCCCGGTATCATCCGCCGGGCAAAACGGCTGAAAAGGGTGGGGAAAGGCCGGAACCGTGTGGACACCATTTATGTTGACAATGCCGCCGAGGCCCATGTCCTGGCAGCAGACGCTCTGAAAAAAAATCCGTCCCTGTCCGGTAATGTCTATTTCATAAGCCAGGATGAGCCTGTCCTGTTGTGGGATATGGTGAACGCTTTTTTACAGGCTGCCGGACTGCCTCCGGTAAGGGGGGCCGTGTCTGCCAGGACTGCCTGGATGGCCGGGCGGATCATGGAAACGGCCTATGCCTGTCTTGGCATCAACGCCGAACCGCCCATGACCGGATTTGTGGCCAGGGAACTGGCCACGTCCCACTGGTTTGACATTTCCCGGGCAAAAAAGGACCTGGGTTATGTCCCCGGGATTTCCACATCCCAGGGGCTGGAGAACCTCAGGGTCTGGCTTGATGCAAGGAGGGAGAAATGAACCTGTTTGGATGGTCCCGGAGCAGGTCCATGGCCGGGAGATTGGATGTGGACAGGGTAGGGAAGCAACTCTGCTTCTGGCTCAGGAAGCTTGGCAAAAGTCTGGTCCTTTCAACCAGGGGGTTCCGCGAGGACAATTGCATGCTGCGTGCATCGGCCCTGACCTATTACACCCTTTTGTCCATTGTGCCGATTATGGCCATGGCCTTTGGAATTGCCAAGGGATTCGGTTTCGAGAAACTGCTGGAAAAAGAAGTGATGGGGTGGTTTGCCGGCCAGGAAGAAGCGGCAGTAAGGATTATCGACTTTTCCAGGAAAATTCTGGGGGAAACCCAGGGTGGTATCATGGCGGCCTTGGGCGTAATTTTCCTGCTCTGGGCGGTGATAAAGACCCTGAGTCACATTGAAGAAGCCCTGAACACCATCTGGTGGATCAAGAAAAACCGTATGCTGATCCGTAAATTCACCGATTACCTGGCCCTGTTTTTTACTGCTCCCCTGATTCTGATCTTTTCAGGCAGCATTACCGTGTTTATCAAAACCAACCTGACACGGATTATTTTAGAGACGGGCATGCCGGCTTTTGTGGGCACCATGGCATCATGGTTTGTCAAACTGCTTCCCTATGGTGCCATCTGGCTTCTCTTCACTTTTTTGTACCTGTTTATTCCCAATAAGAAGGTGGATGTCCGGGCAGCCCTTGTGGGAGGCGTCATTGCCGGAACCGTTTACCAGACAGCCCAGATGATATACATCACATTCCAGGTGGGGGTTTCCCATTACAACGCCATTTACGGCAGCTTTGCGGCCCTGCCCCTGTTTCTCATCTGGCTGCAGGCCTCCTGGCTGGTACTTCTGTTCGGGGCTGAAATCGCCTTCACCTGGGAGAACAGCGACATCCTTGAGCAGGAGCAAACCCGTTTTGCCATCCTCAGCCTCCGGCTGAAGAAACTTCTGGCCCTGCGTGTGGTCATGGCCTGCGCACAGCGCTTTACCAAGGGATTGTCCCCGGCGTCGGATACCAATATTTCAGCTGAACTGGGGATTCCCCTCAGGGTTGCAAGGAAACTGCTGATCTGGCTCAAGGAGTGTCATGTCCTGTCCGAGGTTGTGGGTGATTCCGGAAACGGATTCCAGCCGGCAAGAGATCTGGAGTCGGTGAGTATCCTGTCCGTGATCAAGGCACTTGAGGAAAACGGCGAAGATTCCATGGCCATTACCGGGGGGCTGGAATTGGAAGCCCTGACCCAGGCCATGGAAGCCTTTGAACAGGCGGCAAAAGCATCAACCGGTGAACGGCTGCTCAGGGATATCTGAGTCCGGCTAACCCAAGGCAGCGCCCCATCAGGTGGTAATCCGGAAAAATTCCTTGATCTCATCTTCCTTGGCAACCAGCTTCTCGATGATCAGCCGCAGTACCGGCGCCGTTGTTCCCAGGGTGTCCATGGAATGTTTGACAGTAACAGGGGAGGGATTGCCGCTGTGACCGATACCGGCCTTGTGGGTGACATAATCGGCAAGGTTGACGATCAGGGCATGGGTTTTGAATACCCCTGGACAGGCTTGGGGGTTATGGTGGAACCTGCATGGCAGAAGGATGGCGTCCGGGAACTGCCATCGTTTCATGAGAAGGCCCGACAGCATGGCGTGATCCAGGGACAGGAATTCGGATTCCACCCTGTACAGAGGTTTTTTGTTTTCAATTGCAGATTCCCTGACCTGCTTGTATTCGGGTTTGAAGTAAATGGACAGGATGACTTTCCCCATGTCGTGGAGAAGGCCTGGTATGAATACTTTTTTCGCAACCTCCGGCTGGGTTTTTTCCGCGATTTCCTTGGCAGCCGTGGCAACGCCGATGGAATGTATCCACATGGCTTTCAGGTCCAGACCAAGGCCGTTGTGTTTTTCTGCAAAAGCCGAGAGCACGCTCATGCCCAGGGTAATGCCGATGATCTCATCAAACCCGATGACGCTGATGGCTCTCTGGATGGTGTCCACCTGGGTCCGCTGGGCATAGTAGACCGAGTTTGCCAGCTGGAGCAGTTTGTTGGTTACTCCCTGGTCGTAGGCGATAATATCGGCCAGCGTATGGGTGGCGGTGGTCTCGTCCGAGGCAGCCTTCAGGATGTTGTCCACCACCACGGACAGGGTAGGCAGTTCGGTTTCACTGCTGGTGACCATCTGGAGGATTCGTTTCAGGATATCCATGGGTATCAGGATCCGAACCGGTTCATAAATACTTTTTCAATCTGCAGGGATTCCTTTGGATGGGGATCTCTGGTCTGGGCAGGATATCCCAGGGCCAGGATGGACTCCACTGCCATGGTTTCCGGAATGGAGAGCACTTCTTTTATATACTGGTCCGATGTTTTCCCGTCGCCATGATCCCGGTTGCGGATCTGTATCCAGCAGCTGCCCAGACCCAGGGCGTGGGCAGCAAGATGAATGTAAATGGAGGCGATGGATGCATCCTCAACCCAGACATCACTGGCACTGGGGTCACCCAGGACAACAATGCCAAGGGGGGCGCCAGCCAGAAAGGATGATCCGTGGGTTTTAGCCCGGGCCAGCCTGTCCAGGAGTTGGGGATCGTCAACCATGATGAATCGCCAGGGATTGAATCCCCTGGATGACGGTGCCCTGAGGGCAGCTTCAATGATCTTGTCACGGGTTTGCTGTGAAACTGGATCCGGTTTAAATTTCCGGATGCTCCGCCTTGTTTCAATCAGGTCGAAAAACATGAGCCATCTCCCTGCTGTTTAATGAAAATGGGTTATATTGATGGTTCCGTTCGAGGTCATGTCCTCGAATTTATGCCTCAACCATACCTTGAACCGTCTCCGCGTCACGGGCCAGAGCAGCAGGAGTCCCGCGGCATCCGTTATAATTCCCGGTGTGATCAGCAATACTCCGGCCAAAAAGATGATAATTGCGTCCATGAGGTCTTCGGCAGGCATGATACCCTGCTGGAGGCTGGCCTTGACCCTCAGCATCGTGTTCATTCCTTCCAGTCTGGCAAGCCATGCCCCGAAAAAGCCCGTGGCAACCACAAGCACAATCGTATTAAAACCTCCGATTACCGATCCGACCTTGATCAGGAGGTAGAGTTCCATCACGGGGATCAGCGTAAAACACAGAAACAGTTTAAGCAACATAATTATTATCCTGAGAGGGTGTTAGTATTGCCAGCAAACATTGTCATTCATCCACATTTGTCAACTCGCAGCCATGGCCCTTTCGATGGCATTTTTCAGATCATCCTTTCTCACGGGTTTGGTGATGTAGTCATTCATGCCCGCCTGGATGAACCCTTCCCTGTCACCGCTCATGGCATGGGCTGTGAGGGCGATGATGGGTCGTGTGAATCCGGATTCCCTGAGAATTGTTGCAGCCTGGAATCCATCCATTTCAGGCATGGATCCATCCATGAATATCAGGTGAAAATCCTTGAGCTTTACAGCATTTACAGCTTCAATACCGTTGCCGGCTATGGTGACATGATGGCCCAGTTTTGTCAGCATCTTTAGAGCAACTTTCTGGTTGACCTTATTGTCTTCTGCAACAAGAATAGTCAATCCCGCGAGTGTTCCGGGAGAAGGGCTGTCCTGGGAGGGTTCAGCTGCAGCCGTTCCCATGCCCAGACGCTCTTCCTGATCTTCCTGTGTGCCGAGGAGCACCGTGAACCAGAAGGTTGAGCCCTTGCCTTCATGGCTGGCGACACCGATGGTACCGCCCATCATTTCGACCAGTTGCTTTGAGATGTTCAGGCCCAGCCCCGTTCCCCCGTAGCGTCTGGTTGTGGAAACATCTACCTGGGAAAAGGATTTGAAAAGTCGATCCTGTTTTTCTCTGGGAATGCCGAGCCCGGTATCGGAGACCTTTACCATAACCAGAATTTTGCGATCCCTTGCCTCCTGCTTTTCAGCGGTCAGAACGACCCTTCCCTGCTGGGTGAACTTGATGGCGTTGTCCATCAGGTTCAGCAGAATCTGTTTCAGGCGTACCGGGTCGCCGACCAGGGATATGGGCAGAGCTTCACTGATGGAATAGGAGATTTCCAGATTTTTGCCGGCAGCCTTGATTCTAAGCAGCCCTGCGATCTCATGAAATAGTTTTTCCAGGTTAAAGGGCAGGGTTTCCAGTTCTGTTTTTCCTGCCTCGATCTTGGACAGGTCAAGGATGTCGTTGATCAGGGCCAGAAGAGCTTCGGAACTGGATGTGATGCCGTCCACAAACTCTTTTTGCTCCCGGGTCAGGGTGGTGTCCGAAAGCAGCTGTGCCATGCCGATGATACCGTTCATGGGGGTCCTGATTTCATGGCTCATGGTGGCAAGGAAGGTGCTTTTTGCCACACTGGCTGAAGCGGCTTCCACGGCCATGATGTTGGCTTTTTCAATGGCAGCCTCCATGGCCCGGTTGGTTTCTTCCAGCTCGGTGTTCTTGGTTTCCAGGGTGAGTTTTGCCTGCTTGAGTTCCTCCTGTTCCAGCTTTCGGCTGGACACATCGTGGGCAATCCCGATCATGGAATTGTCCACCAGAACCAGGGAAAAGTTGACCCAGGTCCTGGAACCGTCCTTTTTAATGAACCGGGTCTCAACGTTGTCTATGCGTTTGTCCGTCATCAGTTTCTTCAGCAGGGTTTTCTGAACCTGGGGATCCATATGATTTTGTTCCATGCTGAAACTGTCCATGAATTCATTGA
Organism: Pseudomonadota bacterium; assembly: GCA_043806875.1. Classification (GTDB taxonomy): domain Bacteria; phylum Desulfobacterota; class Desulfobacteria; order Desulfobacterales; family Desulfobacteraceae; genus JAZDGN01. The sequence goes on along the minus strand of JAZDGN010000136.1, from coordinate 76,205 downwards.
TGTCGTTGTACCCGAAAATATCAGCCAGGCGTTGGTTTGCAGCCAGCACCCTGCCTTCTTTCACGGAGAGCTGAAAAATTCCCACCAGGGCGTTGTCAAACAGGCTTTTGTATTTTTTTTGACTGGTATCCAGGAGGGTCACCAGGTCCTTATTCTCCAGGGTTGCCCTGTGGGCATTGTCAAGGGTTGCTGCGATACTCCTGGCCGTGATGATGATAAGAGCCATGAGAAAGAACATGAGCAGCCCCATGACAGGAGCCAGGGGGAAATAGGAGAAAAGAAGACGGACTGTGACCGGTAGCATGGCAGGGACAATATAGAGGATCAGTGCACTCAGCCGGCTTGAATAGGCGCTCACGGCACCAATGGCCATACCGCCGGTGATGAAAGTCAGGAAAAGCTGGTGGGCAAAGGAATCATCAGGAAAGAGAATCGCCCCGGACAGGCCCCAGACAAGGCCGCTGATAAACAGACCTGCAGCAAACCGCTTGCCCCAGTAGTATCCGGACCTGGGGCCGATACCCTCCCTGTTAAAGGCTCTGACCAGAACATACCTGGCTGCCACGCATCCGATGTTCAGGAAAAACCACAGGATAATGGCATTGTGGGAAGCCTCCTGCCAGAGCAGGACAGAAGTAACCAGTGCATTGACAGGAACCGTTATCATGGCAACGGAGTTTTTGTAGATCAGCCTTACGCCGGCATCATAAAGCTCCCGTGTCAGTTTTTCCTGTATTGGTTCCGGCATGGGTGAATGCCTTTAAGAGGTCTCTGGTTTATCAGCATCTGATGGATATTTATCTCTCATTTCACAAAAGGACATAAAAATCAATGTTAATCGGGTCTGACAAACCATTTGAAAAATTGTCAGCGCTGATGTAGAAATAAGGATCAGTAAGGAAAAAGAGTGCGGACCAACCTTTAACGGGCTGATTGTACCAGTCCATGGAAAATAGGATTCATACCCATGAAGTTGACGGACATTGCACCGCTGGATGACTGGAAAAAATTGGAAGACATGATGTTTAACAAGTATGGCCTTGAAGTCAATGTGTTCAACATCAAAGGGATACGGATAACCGATAACAAACGCTGGGTAAACAGACTGTGTCCTGCCATCAAGGCAACCGATAAGGGACAGAGCTTTATCTGCGCCGTGGCCCACATGAATATTTCTAACATGGCCAAAAACCAGGGGGAACCGGTGGTTGAGGAGTGTGATGCAGGGCTTGCCAAGATCGTGGTGCCGATCTTTAAGAATGACGAGTTTGTGGGGGCCGTGGGGGCCTGCGGTCATCTCCTGGATGACGGGGAGGTCGATTCTTTTATGATCGAAAAAACCACCGGTATTGACCAAGGCCAGATTGAAGCCCTGGGCTCGGACATCAGGTCCATTTCTTCGGTCGATGCTGAAAACCTGGCCAGGGATGTGATTGAAGCAGTGTCGGAACTTATCCGGCGTCAATAGAAATTCCGGCCCGAGAAATCATGGGCCGCAGCATTCCTCAGCAGGAATAACCCAGGAGGGCTCAAGTCGTGACAATCCGCAGCAGGAATAACCCAGGAGGGCTCAAGTCGTGACAATCCGCAGCAGGGATAACCCAGGAGGGCTCAAGTCGTGACAATCCGTTGTCTCCAGTGCGGGATTGAGCAGGAAGGCAAGAGCCGGTGCGGGAGCTGCGGTTTTGCCTTTGAGAGCAGGAAGGACCCGGTGGTTTCCCTTGTCCGAAAGGGATTCCGGGCCGGCCTGGCTGTGATCCTGGTTTTGATGCTGGCTGCAGGTTCATTAGTATGGTACCAGACCAGGTCCAAACCGGATGCCGGCCATGACGAAAAGGGCAAGGTGCCCTGGATCATGGACCATGATCAGGGACTGGCCCTTTCCCGGGAGTCCGGCCGGCCAGCCATGCTGTTCTTTACGGCCGCCTGGTGCGGGTACTGCAGGAAGATGATCCGCGAAGTCTTTTCCGAAGACGCTGTTGTCCGTGCCACATCCAGGGTGGTATCTGTTTTTATCGATGTGGACCAGCATGCTGATCTCATGGACAGGTATGCCATCCGGGGGGTCCCGGCAGTCTATTTTCTGGCACCGGGGGGAAAAATCCTTCATAAACTGATTGGAGCGCGGGATGCAAAAGCCATTCTCACCATGATCGACCAGGTGGCACCGCCTCCCTGAGCTGAAATAAACACTGTCCTGCAATACATCCTGATCTGCAATACAATCGCTGTTAGTGCCCCTGGCGTGAAATTAATCCTTTAGGTTTTCAGTCCTCAGTGTCAGATACCGTTTGATTCCTGGAAAGAACGGGTTTATAGTCCTTTCTCTGTCATGGACGGTTTCACAAGACTGCCGGGATCCGGAGCGCCATTATCGGGGGCTCCGGGCCGGGAAACGGGTTCGGCGTGGTATGCGGGCACAGGGATACAAGAGACATGAAAGGTGAAAAACGGCAGGTGAAGGTGGATTATGAACCTGTAGAACTGTTCAAGATTTTGAAATTTCAGGATCTGGTCATGAGCGGCGGCGAGGCGAAGCATGTGATCAGTCAGGGTCTGGTCAGGGTTAACGGCGAGATCGAAACCAGGAAGACAAAAAAGATCTATGTCGGGGACCGGATCGACTTCCAGGGGGTGTGTATGACCATCACCCTGGGATCAGGGCAGTGAACCAGGATATTTCACCGGGAAAGAGCCCGGATCTGTGCCTGGATATGGCTCTGGAGCAACTCCGCGATGCCGCACTGGGCCTGGGTGCCGGTGAAGCCGGGATACTGCTTTCAGATGCGCTGGTGGTTGAAAACAGGCTTGCCGACTATTGCATCCGGCCCCAATGCCCGGGATACGGCAGGTCCATGAGCTGCCCGCCCCATGTGGGCGGACCGGACTGGTTCCGGGAGTACCTGACCCGGGTTCTGAGGGTTCTTGTTTTCAAGCTGGATGTTGCCACCGGGATCCTCATGTCCCATGAACGGTATCCGGTCATCCGCCGCCTCCATGCCATGGCCGCGTCCCTTGAGCGGACAGCGATTGATGCCGGCTTCAGCGAAGCCAGGGCTTTTGCCGCCGGGTCCTGCATGCAGGCCTTCTGCAATGATCATGACAGTTGCAGCGTCCTGTCAGGCTCGGAGTGCCGGTATCCTGACCAGGCACGGCAATCCATGTCAGGTATGGGCGTGAATGTAACGCTGCTGGCCCAGGCACTGGGCTGGGAGATGAAAATCATAACAAAGGATACGGACCCGGAATCGGTACCCATGGGAATGATGGTGGGACTGGTATGCCTGGGGCAGAGAAGGTGATATGCCGGTAAATCAATTGTGGGCCTATTGTATTGCAATAACGCTCTTGACCCTGACTCCGGGGGTGGATACCATGCTGGTGATCCGGAACACCACCCGGGGCGGCTGGAAGGACGGAACCCTGAGCAGTCTGGGTATCTGTCTGGGACTGTTTATCCATGCGACGGTGTCTGCAGTGGGCATATCAGTTCTCCTGCTCCAATCCGCCTGGGCGTTCAGGGCCTTGAAACTGGCCGGGGCAGCTTACCTTATATGGCTGGGTATCGTGAGTCTGCGTGGTGCCATGGCAAAAAACAGCACAATTCCCTTGGCAGACTCTCCCAGGGCCGGCAAAGGGTTTTCAATCAAGCGCTCCCTGAGTGAAGGGTTTTTGTCCAATGTGCTCAACCCCAAGGCCATCGTGTTCTACATGGCGTTTCTTCCCCAGTTTATTGATCCATCCCGATCAGCCCTGGCGCAGTCCCTGTGCCTTGCAGGGATTCATTTTACCATAGCCATGATATGGCAGGGTATCGTCACTTCCCTGGTTGATCGTGCCAGAACACTGTTCCTGAATGCCCGCATCCGCCAGGTGTTTGACGGGCTGACCGGTTCGGTCATGGTTTTCTTCGGCATCACCCTGGGGCTGGACCGGTGAAGCGGTCAGGGCTTGGGGTTTTTGGATTCATGGACCTGTAAGTTGGAGAAGACCTGATGACAGACAATGGGTTTCAGGGATATCTTGCCAGCGATGTGCCCCTGGCCGGACTTGACGATGTGGAGGGAAGCCGGGTACCCCAGGGACTTTTTCCGGTTATCGATGCCCATGTCCACCTTTTTCCGGATGCGCTGTTCGATGCGGTCTGGGGGTGGTTTGACCGGTACGGTTGGCCGGTCCGGTACAGGCTTCATTCCCGGGATCTCCTTGATTTCCTTTTTTCCCGGGGCGTGGATCACATAGTGGGTTTTCAGTATGCCCATAAGCCTGGTATCGCATCGGAGCTCAACAGATACATGGCCGGCATGATCAGGCATTACCCGGGAAAACTCACGGGCATGGCCACGGTATTCCCGGGTGAGAAAGGTGCGGAAGCCCTCCTGGACGAGGCCATGAAACTGGGTCTCAAGGGCGTTAAACTCCATACCCATGTCCAGTGCTTTGAACTGGTGGGGACACCTGTGGAAAAGGTGCTCCGTTTCTGTGCAGGAAACGCTCTGCCAGCAGTCATCCATGCAGGACGTGAGCCCCGCAGTCCGGCTTATTCCTGTGATCCCTATCTCCTGTGCTCTGCCGGCAGGGTCCGGCATGTCCTTGAAAAACATCCAGGCCTTAAGCTGTGCGTCCCCCACCTGGGCATGGATGAGTTCGACTCCTACCGGCAGATGCTCGATATCTTTGATAACCTGTGGGTGGATACGGCCATGGCCGTGGGGGGATACCTCCCGGTAACCGTTCCGTTCAGCATCAACGCATTGAGATCCGACCGGGTAATGTACGGATCGGATTTTCCCAATATCCCCTATGCCTGGGACCGGGAGCTGAAATGGTTCAAGGATTCGGATCTGCCCGCTCCTGTTCTTTCGGGAATTCTGGAGAAAAACGCAAGGGATTTTTTTGGAATCCCTGCCCCAGACGGCAGGTAAAGCTTTCTGGGACCCGATTGCCTGCCTGTTCCTTGCCCTGCCCCTTCCCCCATATATGTGGAGATATCCGGGGCATGGATATGAAAAAGAGTTTACAACAGCAGAAATCATGGTATTTTTGGATATGATATACACAAGTCCGGTTTCGCGGCCATGGGCTTGGCGTATTGTTAAAGCCATGGTTGAGCAGGCTGATCCATAACTGTTTTCAAGCAACAGGGCAGACGTTATGACAGGAACCCCATCCAATATGACCGATGATTTCCTTCTTCCAGGCAGGGTTCAGACCCGGGCGGACATTCTGGAAAACACCCTGTTTCAGTCGGTTTCCAGGATCATGGGTGTGGCCTCCACGGCTGAGTTTGTCATTGAACGATCCCAGTGGCAGGACCCGGTTATCCAAAAGGCCGTAGATCAGCTTCTGCCAAGGTTCAATATCAATAACAAAACCATCACCAGCCGGCTTTTGAACCTCCTGACCAAGCTAACCGAGTCGGATCGGACCGAGTCCTTTGAAGCTCCTGTCTATGCAAGCAGCCTTACCACAGCCCATTTCCGCAAGGTCGAGATAACGGTAACCACGCGGCGCGTGGGCATGAAAATTTCAGGTGTTCCAGCCGTTGACGGCCAGGATGGGGCCATTTCCAGATATTATTTCAATCATCAGGATTATGCGGGAAAACTCCTGGACAACAACGCCATCGATTTCCGGGAGATTAATAAATTCCCCATAACCCGGCAGGGGGATGATCTGCTTTTTGTAAGCCATGAAACATCAGGAACCCCGGGGCTGACCTTTGACGGCGTGGAAGTGCCGGTTGCGGAGGTGCAGCCCCTGACCCTGAAGCTGAACGATGGGGTTGAACGGGTGGATACCTATGATTCGTCAGGCAGACCTGCGGGATATACTGTCCGGGCAACCAAAACAGGGGTGATTGTTTTCAACAAGGATGCCCTGTTCCCGGAAATTGATGTCAGGGACCAGATCCAGATTGAAAGACTGGATTATTCCGTGGGCAACATCGGGACCGAATACTCGTGCCCCATTGTCCTGAAGGCAGATACCATCTGCAACGGGTTCAAGGTCAGGGTCAACGGCAGAGTGGAGGTCAATGTGCTGGACGGAGGTACCATACGGACCAGCAGCGAAGCTGTGGTCGGCATGGTCCAGGCCCAGAGCCGGATCATGGCCGCTGCCGATGTTGATGTCGGATCGTCCGTGTATTCGACCATCATTTCTGAAAAGGGCAGGGTCAGGATAAAGCACGAGCTCATTGATTCCTTGATCAAGGCACCCTGGGTGAGCTTTTCCAGTGGCCGGGGGCTGTTCAGCAACAATATACTGGAATCCCAGGATTTGTACCTGAAAGGCTGCTATATCTGTGGCATTAATACGGTAAGGCTTGGACATTCACTGTTCATCACCAGGGAGGAACTGCTTCAGGAAAGAGCTGGCCTGGAACAGCAGAAAATTGAATTCGTGGACATGGAAAGGAAGTTGAGCACGGGTCTTCTTGATGAGCTGAAATCCATTGCGGGAAGGGTCAAGGATGACAATGACAGTTACGTTAAATTTAAACTGCTGATCCAGCTCTTGCAGTCGCGGTCCTTTGATTCCATCCATAAGGTCCTGGACAGCCTCCAGAAACAGGTCAATATCAAAGTTATCACCCAGTGCCGGAAGGTGTTCGAAGCCCTGGACAAGACAACAGCGGGCATTCAATCGGTTGGAACCAGGTTGGAAGGGATCCGGACGGAACTCCTTGAAATCGAGGGCCGGTTGAACAGTATCCAGTTTTCCATCTCCGGTTACCTGCGGCCCTCGGCCAGCATGGTCCTGTACTGCGGACTCACCCCCAGGGGGACCTTGCCCAAACCTGTTCTGGAACTGGATACGGATCAGGAAAAGGATAAGCGGATCAACGTCACAGGAGCGTTTACCCTGAAAGACGGGTTCCAGTTCTTTCTTCACTGACCATCAGGCATACCCGCTTACGGCTTGGGGGCTGCCCACCGGGAACGGGCAGGGTGGATCGCCACAGGGCATGGGAGTCAATCCTTGCCTGAGCCCGGGAATACAATCATGGAAACTAAAGAGGAGACAAGGATGGAAAATGATTTGTCCAGGAGGGACTTTTTACGGTACACCGCTCTGACCGGTGCCGGAATCATTCTCGGCACAGGGTGTGCCACCAATCCTGTGACCGGGAAAAGCCAACTCATGGTGGTTTCGGAACAGACCGAGATCAGTCTGGACAAAAGCCAGTCCCCTCACCAGTTTTCGGCCGATTACGGCCGCTTCCAGGATGAGGCTCTCCAGCAGTACCTCGATTCCGTGGGCAGACGACTGGTGCCCCACACCCACCGGCCCCACATGCCATACTCGTTCCAGTGCGTCAATGCCACATACATCAACGCCTATGCCTTTCCCGGGGGAAGCATCGCCGCCACCCGGGGTATTCTGCTCAAGCTGGACAGCGAGGCGGAACTGACATCACTGCTGGGACACGAGCTGGGGCATGTCAATGCACGCCATGCTGCCCAGCAGATGTCAAAAAGTACTGTTTCTTCGGTCATCGTCGGGGGGCTGGCTGCGGTTGCCGGAGCACAGAACGCACAGCTCGGGGACCTGACCAAATCCCTGGGTGCCCTGGGGCAGGGATTGCTTCTTGCCCGTTACAGCCGGGACAACGAGCGGGAAGCCGATTCTCTGGGCAACGGCTACATGGTCAAGGCCGGCTATTCCACCCAGGGTTTCGTAGATCTCATGGCCATGCTCAATAGCCTTAATTCATCAAAATCCTCGTCCACCGACATGCTGTTTGCAACCCATCCCATGAGCAGTGAACGTTATGACGCCGCAGTTGCCAGCAGCCGGGGCATCTATGGCTATTCCCTCAACTATACCCTGGGCCGGGAGAGCTACATGGATCATACGGCATCGCTCAGAAAGCAGCAGGATGGAATCCTTGCCCTGCAGGAAGGGGAAGCTCTCATGGGGAAAAAAGAGTATGCCAAGGCAGAAGAACGTTTCAGACAGGCCCTGGTCAAGCTGCCCCGTGACTATGCTGGGAATCTGATGCTGGCCCAGTGTCTCCTGGCCCAGGAGAAACCGGAACCTGCCCTCCAGTATGTCCGCAAAGCCCAGGACCTGTTTCCCGGAGAAGCCCAGTCGCTCCAGACGGGCGGCATCATCGCCATCCGCCTGAAGCAGTTCGACAGGGCCTATGACCAGTTCAAGGCCTGTGATGCTGCCCTTCCCGGAAACCCTGCCATGACGTTTTTCATGGGATACTCCCAGGAGGGCATGACCCGGGTCCAGCAGGCGGCTGGCTACTACCGGGATTATCTGGGCAAGGTCCGGGAAGGTCAGTATGCCGAACACGCCTATCAGCGCCTGAAAGAGTGGGGTGCACTGTAACCGTTTTATCCAGTTTCAGCCCCTGTCGACCATGGCAAGGCCTGCTTCAACGTCCTTTCTTTTTTCCTGGTTGTATAGCCTCTCGACCAGGGTCAGGGCAAAGGCTACGGCAGTGCCGGCTCCCCTGCTGGTGGTGCAGTTGCCGTCAACGATCACATCGCTCCGGGTTTTGTCACGGTTTCTGAGCTGCGCTGCAAATCCCGGGTGGCAGGTGGCCAGCCTGTTGTCCAGCAGGCCGTGGGGCTGGAGCACAACGGGAGGGGCAGCGCAGATGGCGCCAAAGAGCTGACCCGTCTGGTCCTGGCGCTTCAGGATCTGGATCAGGTCCTGGGAGTCCCTCAGGTTCTCGACTCCGGGAATGCCTCCGGGAAGAACCACAAGGGTCCAGTCTCTGTTCACACAGTCCTGGATTGTACAGTCGGCCCTGAGCCGGACGCCCTTGGAGCAGGTCACCTCAAGGGATGGGGATACCGATGCCACGGTAACATCAGCTCCGGATCGTCTCAGGATGTCGATGATGGCCACGGCTTCAAGCTCTTCGGTTCCGTCTGCCACGGGAACCAGTACTGCAGGGGTTGTCATGGATACCTCCCTGGTGTATACCCTCCGACCTTTGCCCTGATAGGTTGAGGAACCGTCATGTGTTCATTCAGACGATAGTACTCGGGTCACCCTCAGGTGAAGACAGTCAAAGGGCTTTTTTTTCTATAAAAACCGTAAAAATGCTACAGATGCCTTATCGCAATGTCAATAGTTATCGAATGCTAACCGCCATTAAGGGATAATTTATCTGAAGTGAAATTTCTGCCTGTCTCATTTGAAGAGAACAATCCCCTTTGGCAGATCTGGGAACATCGTCTTGAAAGCCTGTTCAAAAAGCTCAACCCCGATGGTGATTACCGGGTACTGTCCCATGCGTTCTTTGCATCGCTCAACGGTATCATGATTACCTATCGGCAGTACCCGGGCAGGGATATGGCTGAGGTCAGGACTCATATGAAGAACCTTGCTTCGGTAATCTCCCGCATGTTCGTCCTGATGGTCACCCAGGCGGGGCCTGCAGATCCCGGAACTGGGGCATAATACCCCTTTGAACGATCAAGCTCCGAACCAGTAGGGTCAAACAGGCCCGGAATCCATATTCCACCCATTGAAGCCACCATGTCTGCACACTGAAAATTTCTCTTGACTAAGAAGATAATAGATGTTAATTGAAAATTATTATCATTTGGGGTCAAGGGGTTTCTGATGGCAGATCATAAAAAAAGATTTGAAGACATTATCCGTAAATTGAGGGATAACGGCCAGAAAATTACGCCCCAGCGGCTGGCCATCGTTGAGATTCTTGCCAAAAGTGAGGACCATCCCAGTGTCGAGAATATCCATGCCCAGATAAAAAAAAACTTCCCGACAATGAGCCTTGCCACAGTATATAGAAATATTGTATTAATTAAATCAATCGGAGAAGTTCTTGAGCTGGGGTTCCCGGATGGGAGCAACCGATATGATGGAAATAGGCCTTACCCCCATCCACACGTCATTTGCATCAAGTGTAAAAAAATTGTCGATCCGGATCTGGATACCCTGGATGATCTGAAAAACGAAGTTGCCCTGGAGACGAAATTTAAAATTCTGAATCACCGGTTGGACTTTTTCGGAATATGCAGCAATTGCATGGCAGAAAAAGCTTAATATATTTTTTTGCCGTTAATTGATATTGGTTATCATATAATAGTCAATTTCTATAACCAAAAAGAAGGGAGGTCAACATGTCAAATGAAAATAGCAAGTGCCCGGTAACGGGAAGAACTGACAAACCCACTGCGGGCAGAGGCACGACGAACCGGGACTGGTGGCCCAACCAGCTGAACCTCAAGGTTCTTCACCAGAATCCGCCCATGGGCAACCCCATGGGAGAGGCATTCAACTACGCTGAGGAATTCAAGAAACTCAACCTGGAGGATCTGAAAAAAGACCTCTATGCGCTCATGACCGACTCGCAGGATTGGTGGCCGGCCGATTACGGTCATTACGGCGGGCTCTTTATCCGAATGGCCTGGCACAGCGCGGGTACCTACCGCATGGGCGACGGCCGCGGGGGTGCGGGGTCAGGCAATCAACGATTTGCACCCCTCAACAGCTGGCCCGACAACGTGAACCTTGACAAGGCGCGCCGTCTGCTCTGGCCGATCAAGCAGAAATACGGCAGGAAAATTTCCTGGGCAGACCTGATGATCCTTACAGGCAATTGCGCTCTGGAGTCGATGGGCTTCAAGACTTTTGGATTTGCCGGTGGACGCGAGGACATTTGGGAGCCGGAAGAGGATATTTACTGGGGGGGCGAGAGTGAGTGGTTGGGTGACAAGCGCTACTCCGGCGAACGGGATCTCGAAAACCCGCTCGCAGCCGTGCAGATGGGACTGATCTACGTGAACCCGGAAGGGCCCAACGGCAACCCGGATCCGGTGGCCTCCGGCCGTGACGTTCGAGAGACCTTCGCACGTATGGCCATGAACGATGAAGAGACCGTCGCCCTGGTAGCCGGCGGGCATACCTTTGGCAAATGTCACGGCGCCGGCAGTGCGACACATGTGGGGCCTGAGCCGGAAGCGGCCGGCATCGAGGAACAGGGCCTCGGTTGGAAGAGCAGCTTCGGTACCGGCAAGGGCGGCGATACGATCGGCAGCGGCATCGAGGGCGCCTGGAAGCCGAACCCGATCAAATGGGACATGGGCTATCTGAATGTGCTGTTCAAATACGAGTGGGAGCTGGTAAAAAGCCCGGCCGGCGCACATCAGTGGCTGGCCAAGGATGTGGCCGAAGAGGATATGGTGGTTGACGCCCACGACCCGTCCAAGAAGCACCGGCCCATGATGACCACGGCGGATCTCTCCCTTCGCTTTGATCCGATCTTTGCGCCGATCGCGCGGCGATACCAGCAGAACCCCGAAGAATTCGCAGACGGCTTTGCCCGGGCGTGGTTCAAACTGACCCACCGTGACATGGGCCCACGCTCGCGTTATCTCGGCCCTGAAGTGCCTGGAGAAGTGCTCCTTTGGCAAGACCCCATTCCCGCGGTCAACCACGAATTGATTGACGCGCAAGACATCGCCGCACTCAAGGGGAAGATCCTCGCATCGGGTCTTTCTGTGTCCCAACTAGTTTCGACGGCCTGGGCGTCAGCGTCCACGTTCCGCGGATCCGACAAGCGCGGCGGGGCGAACGGAGCACGCATCCGATTTGCTCCTCAGAAGGATTGGGAAGTCAACCAGCCTGGACAACTTGCGACCGTGCTGAAGACCCTTGAGGGAATTCAAACAAAGTTCAACAGCGTTAAGTCAGGCGGGAAAAAGGTTTCGCTATCGGACTTGATCGTTCTGGGAGGATGCGCAGGGGTGGAGCAGGCTGCCAAGAATGCCGGTCAGGATGTGACCGTTCCCTTTACGCCGGGACGTATGGATGCATCCCAGGAGCAAACCGACCCGGTGTCATTCTCCGTACTTGAACCGGCTGCTGACGGGTTCCGCAACTACCTTAAAACCAGATACACCGTATCGGCGGAGGAATTCCTGATTGATCGTGCGCAACTTCTGATGCTGACCGCGCCTGAAATGACGGTTCTGGTTGGCGGTATGCGCGTTCTGGATACCAACGTCGGAAAATCCAGGCACGGCATTTTCACCAAGCGGCCGGAGACGCTCTCCAATGACTTTTTCGTGAACCTGCTCGACATGGGCACCCAATGGAAGGCAAGCCAGGAAGACAAAGACGTATTCGAAGGGCGGGATCGTGCAACAGGCGAACTCAAGTGGACCGGCACCCGTGTCGACCTTATCTTTGGTTCCAATTCCCAGCTCCGGGCATTGGCTGAAGTCTATGGAAGTGGGGACGCCCAGGAGAAGTTCCTGCAGGATTTTGTAGCAGCGTGGAACAAGGTTATGAACCTTGACCGCTTCGACATCGCCTGATCCTGGCAAAAAGATCCTGGAAGGCGCTTAACACATACTGAAGGCTGATGACGGTCGGCCAATTGCCTGATGATTTGAACGCTTATGAAAGTTGTTTTCAGCAAAATGACGCGGTGTTTCAATAGAATGTGAAACACCGCGCTATTTTTATCCTGCTTGTTGCGTGAAGGCGCACCATACAAAGACAAAGGCTGGTTGTCGTTCACTTATCAGGTTGCTTTTTAATAAAGAGGCGATGTAAAATGGCTGCTATGAAATATTCATCTCTGGTCTTACTGTTGCTGTTCCTGGTAGGAACTGTCTGCATCAACGATGCCAAAGCCGGTGTTAGCGCAAACGAAGCACTCCAGCTCGGTGCCTCCCTGACGCCTTTTGGCGCAGAAAAAGCCGGTAATCGCGAAGGCACCATTCCCGCCTACACCGGCGGCCTTCCCGCAAACGACTTTCCCCGGGATTTCCAAAAAGGGTCCGGACGCTGGACCAACCCCTTTCCCAACGAAACACCGTTATATTCGATTTCCAGCATGAATATGAACGGCTATGACGGCAAACTAAGCCAAGCCAGCAAGGCCTTGTTGCAGCGGTATCCCACCTATCGCATGGACGTCTATCCCAGCCACCGCAGCGTTGCATATCCAGCCTGGGTACTTGACAACACGCTGAAAAACGCAGTCAGTGCCAGGCTCACCAGGGAAGGTCTGGCGCTGGAAGGGGCAATCGGCGGCGTTCCGTTTCCCATTTTGAAGAACGGCAACGAAGCCATGTGGAACCATATGCTGGTCTATAACGGGTATCCCGCTGAGTACCATGGACGCAACTGGTATGTCAACAGCAAGGGCCGTGCCGTCAACACAGGGGAGCTGAGGTGCTCACTGCAATCGAGCTATTACACCCCCCAATGGGGGGTTGACGAATTAAAGAAAAAAGGCAATTCCTTTTTCCAGGCCGCTTACAACTTCACCGGGCCGCCGAATGCAGTGGGGAATGCAGCCTATTCTGTCGACACCCTGGATCCGGTTTCAGAACCACGTAGGGCCTGGAGCTATTCCGCAGCTTCAAGACGAATCCGGATTACCCCGGATTACACTTATGACACCCCGATCGCCTCCCAGGGCGGTATAACCACCTATGATGAGGGTTATTTGTTTTTAGGCCGACTGGACCTGTTCGATTATAAACTGATAGGGAAGCGGGAAATGTTCATCCCTTATAACAACTACGCTTTGGTATTCCAGTCAAAGTTTTCCCAGATATTGACTCCGGATTACCTCAACCCGGACTTTGTACGGTGGGAGTTGCACCGCGTCTGGGTTGTGGAAGCTACCCGCAAGCCAGGAAAAAAACATAGCATATTTCGACGGACATTCTACTTCGACGAAGATTGGAGTGGAGGAGGCATGAGCGACGCATATGGTCGCAACGATCAACTCAGCAAGGGAATGTTCATGGCATCAACGCCTCTTTATGATGTGCCGATGCCCATGGCCAGATGCTACTGGGCTTACGACCTCCTGGACAACAGGTACACCCTTTTGCAGCACTTCGGTGATCCCGGCATGGGGTATCAATATAAACCAGAGGGGTTCCCGCCTCTGACCTTTGCACCGGATGCGTTGCCGAATCGAGGGAGGTAATCTGTGACATGGCTTGGCTCCCGTTTATGGGCTCGATTGAATTTGGTATTCCGGGTATCGCTCATAGTGGCGGTGAGCATAGTCTTTGTGATGATAGGCGCCGTATATCAATCCTCCCGACACATCGTCCACAAAGCCCAGGTCAATCTGACCGTCGAATACAGCAGGCAGATGGATATGCTGGAGTCTGTAGTTCTTACTGTCCTATCCGTTGATGGAAAGGCCGGCAGCAATTTCGACCTGCAACGGATATCAAGCGCCATCTCTGAAAGAAAGTACGGCCCCGATGTCACTTTGGTCACGTTTCGCGACACTGCGGATGTGACAGCCTTCAGCCATGAGATCGCCGTTGCGCTTGAAGCCCCATTATTCTTTGCCCGATGGTGTGGGCTGGAACAAACCAAAATCATCAGACCTGTTATCGTTGACGGGGTGTATTACGGACTTCTTTCCCTCTCCATGTCACCCAATCGCATTATCAACGAAGCCTGGGACAACTACCGGTATCTGGTTAAGGTACTTGCTTTTTCCTTTGTGATCCTCCTGTTCGGCATAGGGTTTGTTCTGCACAAAGCTCTGGGCCCATTGCGAACTCTGGTGGATGCCAGCAAAAAATTGGCCGATGGGGATTTTCTGGTCCGTGTCAAGACAGACGGCAGCCCTGAGCTGCAGAGTGTTCTTTTGTCTTTCAACCAGATGGCATCGAGTCTCCAGGAGACACTTTCTGCGCTTCAGGAGAGTGAAGAGCGTTTCCGGGTTATCTTCGAACGCTCCATAGACGGAAAATCCCTCACAGCACCGGATGGGAAATTCCTCCAGGTCAACAAGTCGTTTGCCGAAATGCTGGGGTATCCTATCAATGAGATCCAACAGATCAATTCTGCGCAAGTCACCCATCCGGATGATTTGGCAGAAAGCCGGGAATGCGTCCGCATGCTCCTGGCAGGAGAGAAGACCTTCTATCGGATGGAAGAGCGGTACGTCCAGAAGAATGGCAATACCGTCTGGGCGGATGTGAGCACCCTGCTCATCCGGGACGAGCAGGGAACGCCGCTTTATTTCATCACCAGCATCATTGATATCACGGAACGTAAGCGGATTGAGGAAGCACTTCGGAGCAGCGAGCAACGGTTGAAACTGGCGCAACAGTCTGCGGGTGCAGGGGGCTGGGACTGGAATATTGCCACTGGAAGACTCGACTGGTCTCCAGAGTTGTTTATCCTGTTTGGACTGGAACCGGATAAGGCTGAAGCGAAATTCGACATATGGAATCAGGTGCTGCATCCCGATGATAAAGATGAAGCCAACCGGCGCATTGAAAGGTCGATCAAACAAGGCACATCGCTCGATAGTGAGTATCGGATCATCCACCCCGGCCCCGGCGGCCATGTGCGATGGATTAAAGCCTTGGGAAGTGCACTGTATGACCAGGCCCGAAAACCGATCCGGATGTCTGGAATCTGCATCGACATCACCGAGCGTAAGCTGGCAGAGGAGGCGCTGAAAGAAACCGAACGTGTTAAATCAGGACTCCTTGAAAAATTGAATGCAGCCCAACAGATTGCCAGGATAGGAAGCTGGGAGTGGAACCTGCAGACCAACCGCGTCTGGTGGTCGGATGAGACCTATCGGATTTTTGGAGTGAATCCAAAGGATTTCATTCCTGGTTTTGAAGCAAATGGCAAATTAATTCATCCCGATGATTTTGAAAGATATGCCAAGGCATTCGATCATTCTTTTCAAACCGGCGAACCGCTGGACCTGGATATCAGGCTGATCGCTGCGGACGGACAACTGAAACAGTGTAATGCCAAAGGTAAGATTGACTATGACGATTCCGGTCAACCGGTCCGCTTTATTGGAACGATTATGGACGTCACCGATCGAGTTCAATCCGGGAAAGAAAGGTTCAGACTGCAGACGCAATTGTCCAACGCCTTGGAAATAGCCCATCTCGGCCACTGGGAATATGATGTCGCCAAAGACCTCTTCACGTTTAACGATCATTTCTACAAAATTTTTCACACCACGGCGGAAGAGGTTGGCGGGTATACCATGCCATCGGCCGAATACGCCCGTCGTTTTGTCCATCCTGATGATATGGCTGCTGTCGGAGAAGAGACGCAAAAAGCCATAGAAACCAGAGATCCCAACTTTACCAGGCATATAGAGCATCGGATGCTTTACGCTGATGGGACGCAGGGGTATATCACTGTTCGGTTTTTCATTGTCAAGGATGAGCAGGGGAGAACAGTCAAAACCTATGGTGTGAATCAGGACATCACCGAGCGCAAACAGGCCGAGGCCGAAAAAGAGACTTTGCAGGCGCAGTTGAGCCAGGCCCAGAAGATGGAATCGGTGGGCCGACTTGCCGGGGGCGTAGCCCACGACTTCAACAACATGCTCAACGTCATCATCGGCAACACGGAACTGGCCCTTGAACAGGTAGATCCCGGCGGTCAGCTTTTTGTGGACCTGACCGAAATTCAGAACGCTGCAAAGCGATCCGCAGATCTCACCCGGCAACTGCTAGCCTTTGCCCGCAAGCAGACTGTCTCCCCCAGGGTTCTTGATCTTAACCAGACGGTTGAGAGCATGCTCACCATGCTGCAGCGCCTGATCGGCGAAGACATTGACCTGACCTGGGTGCCGGGCGCGGACGTGTGGCCGGTGGTGATGGATCCGTCCCAGATCGACCAGATACTCGCCAACCTAAGTGTCAATGCCCGGGATGCCATAGCAGGCACGGGTGAAATTTTTATCAGGACAGAGAACACAACCCTTGATGAAAATTACTGCAAGGAACATGTGGGGTTCACCCCGGGCGACTATTCGGTGCTGTCTGTGAGCGACACCGGCTGCGGCATGGACGCAAGAACCCTGGCCCAACTCTTTGAACCGTTTTTCACCACCAAGGAATTGGGTAAGGGAACCGGTCTGGGACTGGCAACGGTTTACGGGATTGTCAAACAGAATAAGGGATTTATCAATGTATACAGTGAGCCTGGCCAGGGAACAACCTTTACCATCTATCTGCTCCGGCACCTGGCCGGAGCAGCTGATATTCCCAAGGAGCTTTCGATGGAACCGCTCAGCCGGGGGCAGGAGACCATCCTGGTGGTGGAGGACGAGCCCTCCATCCTGAAACTGGCGACCCGGATACTCAAAACCCAGGGTTACACCGTGCTATCTGCCAATTCCCCTGGACAAGCTATTCAAATGGCCCGGGAGCATGCCGGCGAGATTCACCTGCTCATGACCGACGTGGTAATGCCCGAGATGAATGGACGGGACCTGGCGAAGAAATTGCTCTCCCTGTATCCTGACCTCAAACGGTTGTTCATGTCAGGATATACAGCCGATGTCATTGCACACCAGGGAGTGCTGGATCATGATTTGTATTTCCTTCAGAAACCCTTCTCCAGGCAGGGCCTGGGCGACAAGGTCCGCGAGGTGCTCGATGAGACAAACGGCACACCCCATGCCTAAGTAATTCATGTGTGACCATCGGTCTATGCATCCACCAGGCCGGGGGTCAGTATTTCTTATCCTCTTTTTTGAGTTTCCGGCGTTCGTCGTCCCGCACTTCCCGGCGCAGGAGCTTGCCTACCTTGGATTTGGGGAGCATGTCCCTGAATTCCACATATCCGGGCACCTTGTAGGATGCCAGACGGTCCCGGCACCATTTGATCAGTTCCACACCGCCCACGCCCCGGGCGTCTTCCTTGAGCACTACGATGGCCTTGATGCGTTCCCCGACCTTCTCGTCCGGGATTCCTATTACGCAGGCATTGATGACCGTTGGGTGATCCTGCAGGACCGCCTCGACCTCCGAGGCCGACACCCTGTAGCCCCGATGCTTGATCACGTCGGCGGATCTCTCCATGTACACCAGTTCGCCGTCAGGACGGCAGGAGACAAAATCGCCCATCCTGCAGTATATCCTGTCATTGACCCTGACATAGGTCCTCAGGGTCTCCTCTGGTTTCTCATAGTACTCCTTGAGGGAATACATGGAACTGACCAGGAGTTCTCCGTTCTCGCCGTCCTCAACGCACTCCAGGGTGACCGGGTCCACCACGATGCAATCCCGGCTTTTCAGGGGGTACCCGATGGACCCGGATGAGGGTTCTGTCCCTATTTTGCTGTAGGTCACATGCCCGGCCTCGGTGGATCCGTACACCTGGTAGATGGGAAGATTATATTTTTCCCTGAACCGGTTCATTACTTTGTCGGGCAGGACATCCCCGCCGCAGAAACAATAGGTGAGGGATGACAGGTCATACTGGTCCAGCCGGTCGTTTTCCAGGATCATCCGGTACAGGGCCGGGACCCCGAGAAACCACCGTACCCTGTAACGCTGGATGGACTCCAGGATGGCGTCCACCTGGGGAACCGGCATGAGGACCGTCATGTTCCCGGTGTTAAGGCCGATGGCCATGAACAGGCCCAGGGCCATTATATGGAACAGCGGGTTGATGGCGATGTAAACGTCCTCCCCTTGCTTGAGGTGGGAGCCGGCCACATCAAAGGTGACATCATTGATGTAGGATGTGGCACCCATGTGGTTGCCTGGCACGCCTTTGGGAAATCCTGTGGTTCCACCCGTGTACAGGATGTAGGACAGGTCCCGGGCCGGGTCTATGCCGGTTTCCGGAGGTTCGGGTGCGCATTTCATCAGGGAGGTGAACCGGAGCACAGTGTCATCGTACTTCACCCTGCCGCTGGGAACTTTGTCGAACAGAAAGCCGAGTCCCCGTTTCCATGCCGGCAGGAGATCCGTCAGGTTGGTGACGATGGCGGTTTTCAGGTTGGTCGACTTGAAGGTCTCCTTGACATAGCCGAAGTTGGTGTCCATGCACACGATGGTCCTGGCTCCGGAGTTCTTGATCATGTACCCGACCTCGTGGGAGGTGTAAATGGGAGACACAGGCACCAGGACAGCACCGGCCTTCTGTATGCCCAGATAGGCGATGACCCATTGGATGCAGTTGGGGAGGTACAGGATGACCCGGTCCCCCTTGCCTACACCAAGTCCCCTTAAAGCACCGGTGAAGCGCTCGCTGAGGTTTCTGAGCCGGCTATATGAAAAAGCCTCGCCAAGGTACATCACGGCCGTTTTGTCCGGGTATTTACGGCTCATGAGGTCAAAACGGGTAAAGGAAAGTTCCTGTTCAAGGGGAATGTCGGTTGCAGCCATCAGGGTTGTTCTCCTTTTCGGACATCAGACGCCGAAGTAGGCGGATTTCACGTCCGGATTATCCATGAGTTCATCCCGGGTTCCCTCCATGACAGCCGATCCGTTTTCCAGGATATAGGCGTAGTCCACAATGGGGAATACCGGCCGGGCATACTGTTCGGAAACAATGATGGAAATTTTCTTGTCCTTTTGGATGGCCCGGGTGGCTTTCATCAGGGTAGCCTGCATCAGGGGGCTGAGCCCCATGAGCGGTTCATCCAGCAGCAGGACCTGGGGCTGGGCCATCAATGCCCGGCCGATGGCCAGCATCTGCTGCTCGCCTCCGCTCAAAAATCCCCCGAGCCGGTTGCTCAGGTATGTCAGGGCGGGAAATACGTGCATGACGTAATCCAGGGTTTCCCTGGCCTGGGCCTTGGTGGCGAGATAGCCGCCGATTTTCATGTTCTCCAGAACCGTGCTCTCATTGAAAATCCTGCGGCGTTCGGGGCAGAGCACAATGCCTTCCCTGGCCCTGAGGCTGGGTTTCATGGTGCTGATATCACGGTCTTTGAATTTAACTGAACCGCTGAGGGTGATTCTCTCACCACCGGCCATTGCCTCTTTTTTGGCGATGTCGAGCATGATGCCGGAAATGGCATACATCAGGGTAGACTTGCCTGCACTGTTGGCGCCGAACACTCCGACGATCTGATTGTCGCCGCAACGGATGCTGATATTGTTCAGGGCCAGCATGTTCTCATAAAAGACCATCATGTTGGTTGCTTCAAGCATAGGTCATGACCTCCTCGACCTCCTCGGA
Source organism: Pseudomonadota bacterium (assembly GCA_043806875.1). Classification (GTDB taxonomy): domain Bacteria; phylum Desulfobacterota; class Desulfobacteria; order Desulfobacterales; family Desulfobacteraceae; genus JAZDGN01. Next base: position 56,258 of record JAZDGN010000136.1, on the reverse strand, counting down.
TCCGAAGTACGCCTCCTTGACCCGGGCATCGGCCATTACCTCCTGGGGGGTTCCCTCGATCAGTTTCTGGCCGAAGTTCAACACCATGACCCGGTTTGCCACCCGGAACAGTTCCCTTAACCGGTGTTCAATCATAATCAGGGTGATCCCCTCCATCTGGAGTCTCTCGATCAGGGGAACCATGCTGGCGATCTCGCTCATGGAAAGGCCTGAAAAGACCTCGTCACAGATGATTATTTCCGGTTTCAGGGAAAGGCACCGGGCCAGTTCCAGACGTTTGAGATATCCGGTGGGCAGGGTCGAGGTCGTCTTGAACGGGATATAGGAGTCCCGCTCGAACCCGATCTCTTCCAGGATGTCGATGCTGACCGTGTGCCGGTCCCCTAGCCTGCCTCCGCCCCGCCAGCCTCCGGTCCGCCTGGCCCTGGGGGAGAACAGGGGGATCACCAGGTTTTTGTAGGCCGGCAGGCTGTAGTAGGGACGCATGACCTGGAAGGTCCGGGTGATGCCCATGTCCGCGATCCTGTGGGGCTTGGTTCCGGTAATGTCTTTGCCCCTGAACACTATTCTGCCCTGGGTCAGCCGGATAAAGCCGGTGATGCTGTTTACGATGGTCGTTTTGCCGGACCCGTTTGGGCCTATGATACCCAGAATGTCCCCGGCATTGACGTCAAAACTGACATCGGTGAGCGCTGCCACGCCCCCGAACCGTTTGGTGATGTTTTGCACACTGAGAATGGGAGTCGGTATCATACGTTGGTCCACCTTTCGAACTGTTCATATTTCCGCGTGGCAAATTCCATGATGCCCTCGCTCTTGAACAGGATGAATCCTACCAGGATCACGGAATAGAAAACGATCCTCAGGGTGCCGAAATCCCTCAGGAGTTCGGATACCGGTACCAGGATCAGGCAGCCGATGAGCGGACCCACAAGGCTACCGGCTCCGCCTATGACCGTTGCCGCAATGGGCAGGATGGAAAAATCCAGTGCGAACTGGGAAATGCCTGACCACATGTAGATATGGGTGATGCAGGCGCCTGCCAGACACCCCATGGATGATGCGATGAACACTGCGGTGGACCTGTACAGGGTCACGTTCATGCCCGAGGCACGCACTGCCTGGTCGTTGTCCTTGACCGCCCTGAATATCAGGCCCAGGTCCGTGTTCACGAGCCGGCGCATCCCGAACAGGATGGCAAGCACGATTCCGATCACAAAGTACTGTTCGATCATGGGGCTGGGAAAGGCTTCAATGCCGATCAGGCCGTCCGTACCCCCGAAGATGTCAAAGGCTTCTATGATCCTGGCCATGAATAGGGGGTACATGAGGGTGACAATGGCGAAATAGACCCCTTTCAGGGGCAGGCATGGCAGCAGAAGGAGCGTGCACAGCGCCCCGCCCAGGATTGTTGCCAGGGGGATGGTCAGGACCGGAGAAACCCCATAGTAGGAGTTGAGAATCCCGGCAATGTATCCGCCCGTTCCTATGAAGAATGCCCCGCCCAGGCAGACCAGCCCCACGTAATGGGCCAAAAAGTCAAAGCTGAGGGCCAGCAGGGCATAGATGCAGACAATGGAGACGACCCGCTGCCAGTACATGCCCGGAACAATCAGAGGCAGGGACAGCATGCCCATGATCAGGATGAGCCTCGGAAGGGTCAGATAGGTCATCTCGCGCCAGGACATAAGGGCGTAAAGGCTTCCCGACCGGACCTTGATCCCGCGGTCTATCCTCTCCTTTCGTTTCTGTTTGGTTTCCAACTGTTTATACCCTTTCTTCGAGTTCCTTCTGCCGTCCGAACAAACCCGACGGTTTCAGGATCAGTGTCAGGATGATGGCCAGGAGGGCCACCACCATCTGGAAATGGGATCCGATATAGACTACGGTCAGGATCTGGAGGAACCCGATGAGGAATGCCGCGATAATGGCTCCCATCCAGCTTCCCAGTCCTCCCACTATGCAGACCGCGATGGACATGATCAGGACATGGTACCCCGATTCCACCACGATATTGCCCAGGGGCAGGATCAGCATGCCCGCCACACCGGCCAGGATAGCCCCGAATGCCATGGCTATGGTGGCCATGAGATCGGAATCGATCCCGATCATCAGTGCGGCCCGTTCATCCTGGGCCATTCCCTGGAGCGCCAGGCCCAGACGGGTATGGTGGGTGAATGTCCACAGAAAGGCTACCAGGCACACGCCGATGACCATCATCAGGAGGCGGTGATAGTCCACGGGAACCCCGAACACCTTGAGGCTGCCTTGCATGAACACGGGCAGGGTGTAGGTCATTCCCTTGAATCCGCCCCACCGGAGTCCCTCCAGGATGGCCAGGCCGATGGCGTAGGACCCGATGATCTCGGAAATGGCCATCCCCCGGATTCGGATCAGGACAAATCTGTACATGAGCATTCCGATAATCCCGTTGATGCTAAGAGCCAGGATGATGGACAGGAAATAATTGATACCCATCCGGTTCAGGAGGGTCCAGCAGACAAACCCGAAGATGATGTACAGGGCGCCATGGGCAAAGTTGGGGACGCGGCTGACGCCGTAGACCATCGCGAACCCAAGTGCCATGAGCGCCAAGGATACAGAGTTGATAGTTCCGTAAACCAGAATTTCCATAAAAATATCCTGTATCTGTCTGTTGTTCAGGCGGCAGGGGCCTGTTCAGGCGCCTGCCGCCCTTGTCCATGCCAGTCCTACTTTTTCATCCACGGAGGGAGCAGGATTTCGCCCTTGGCGATGCTCTTGGGATAAACCACCACACGTTTGCCGTCCTGCCATTGGAGGATGGACCCGACTGCGCCGTCCTTGGGGTTGTCCGCAAAGATCACCTGGTGGCTCTTGGGATCAAACCGGAGCCTGCCGTACACGCCCATGATATCGGTCGCTTCAAGGGCTGTAACAACGGCATCCGAATCAATGGTGCCTGCTCGTTCAATGGCTTCCTTGAGGGCATAGACCGCCATGTAGCTGCTGGATGACCCCAGGCCTTCGGGTTCCACGCCCCATTTTTTGGTGTAGGCGTCATAGAATTTCATGGTCCAGGGGGTTGCCTCTGACGGGGCGTTCCCTGCATTCACAACGTTGCACAGGGTATAGGCGCCCTTGCCTTCCGTTGCATCCCAGAACCCGGGCTGTTCTGCAGCCGCAAGGGTGGAGCCGAAGGGCAGGGCCGGGATTTTCAGGTCGAACCACTGTTTGAGCAGGATAGCGCTTTCCGGCATGTCCATCCAGATGTTGATTATCTGGGAACCGGTGCTCTTGGCTTTGAGCAGGCCCATGGAATAATCCGTGGTGCCGGTGGGAAATATTTCGGTGCCGCTGATCTCAAAGCCCTTGCCGGCTGCCACTTTGCCCATGATTTCGGCTGCACCCCTGGCATGGGAAACATCCTGGGCCATGATGAATATTTTTGAAAGACCGTACTTCTCTTTAAGGTCCAGGAAGTTGGTTATCATCTCACCCACCAGGTGTTTGGCCTCACCGTGAATTCTGAAACAGTACTTGAATTTGTCATACTGCTCTTCTACCATGGCGCTGTATTTGGGTGTGAGGACACCGCTGGTTACGATGGAAACTTTTTTGTATTTGTAGAGGAGAGCCATGGCTGCCAGTGCGGCTTCGGACCGGTTGGGTCCGCCAAGGATGAAGTCCGCGTTCTTGTTGAGAATCAGTCGTTCAACCGCCATCAGGGCTTCGCTGACCGGAACGCCTGGTTCCAGGTCCCGGGTGTCGATAACCTCCACCTCGAACATCCGTTTTTCACCTTTCACGTTCACACCGCCGGCCCCGTTTATTTCATCCACGGCCAGGCGGATACCCCGTTCCGCATCCCACCCGTACAGGTAGGCGGTTGACAGAGGTGCCCCGATGATGATCGGTTTGGCCGACAGCGAAGCCCCGCCAGGCAGCAGGAGTCCGCCAGCGATCATTAAAACGGACAGAAAAATCATTCCCAAGCGTTTCATGTGTTCCTCCTCAAGCATTAAAATAGTGTACCATTATGGACCCGTACTCACCTCGAATCATCCTGAATGATCCGGTACTCCTTTATTTTCGCCTTGACCTGCCGCAGTGTAACCTTGAGCAGGCGGGCAGTCTTTTCAAGGTCCCAGTGGGTCTTGAAAAGTACTTTTTCCAGGTGTTCTTTTTCGCTCTCTTTTAATGATTTTATCTTCATGTCCTGGTCCGGGGACAAAAAAAATCTTAAATCCATGAATCAATCAGAGGAAGAGAAGTCAGGGCACAGCCCTGTGTGACGCACCACAGTCAGATGGAATGCCATGGTACCACGCAAACTCCGTGCCGAACCTGCATGGGGCGGTGAGGTTTGAAATGAATGCGATTAAGTATATGGTTTTAAATTAGAAAATATAATTGGTTTTTCGCTTGTGTTTTGCACAACAGCCGGATGTCCGGATAAATTTTTTCCAGCAGCCGGAAAAATATTATCCAGAGGTCAGGGCTCCTGAATTTTGTATTTTTTGATTTTACTGCGGAGTGTAGGCCGGGTGATTCCCAAGAGATCTGCGGCCCTGGTCCTGTTCCAGTCCAGGTGTGCCAGGGTTTTCAGGATATGATTCTTCTCGGCATTGGCCAGGGAAAAGGATTCCAGACCCATCAGGGGCAGGGCGTCCGACATGGCCAGAATTTTTGCCACATCTTCCCTGAGCAGCACGTTGCCCCTGCACCCGACCACGGCCTCGACAATGGTGTTTTCAAGTTCCCTGACATTCCCTTTCCATGGGTGGGCCATGAGCAGTTCATTCACACCCTCCTGGAGGCGGGTCACCCGCGTGCCCAGTTCCTGGTTGACCTTGTTCAGGAAATGCTCCACCAGGAGCGGAATATCCGAAAGCCTTTCCCTAAGGGCCGGCACATGGATCATGAACACTTTCAGCCGGTAGTAGAGATCCTCCTTGAACCGGTCATGGCGGACCTCTTCTGCCAGATCCCGGTTGCCGGCGGCAATGATTCTACAGCAGGATTTGAGGATCTGGCCCCCTCCGACCCGTGTATACTCCCGTCTCTGGAGGAACCCCAGGAGTTTGCCCTGTACATGCAGCGGGAGCTGGGAAATTTCATCCAGGAAGAGCGTGCCTGTGCCTGCCAGCTCTATTTTTCCCTGGGTCCTGGTTTCAGCACCGGTAAACGCTCCTTTTTCATGACCGAACAGTTCGCTTTCGATCAGGCTTCCGACAACTGCGGAGCAGTCGAATACAATGAACGGTTCGTCACCGGCCCCGCTGTTAAGGTGGATGGCCCTGGCGATGAGCTCCTTGCCGGTACCTGTCTCCCCCTGGATCAATACGTTGACCCTGCTGGTGCAGACCAGACCCATTTTTTTGAAAATCGAGCGCATTTCTTCACTTTTGCCGATGATCACATTGGAGCCCTGGGGTTTGTGTTCCCTGTTGTCCACGGTCCTGACCTCTTCGTCGATATTCAGGATATCGATGGCACGGTTGACCGCTTTTTCGATTTCTCCCACATCAAGGGGTTTGTGGATGTAGTCGAATGCGCCCCGTTTAATGGCCAGAACCGTTGTCTTCATGTCCTGGAAGGCGGTAATCATGATGATCTTGAAGGGAAAATCCTGCTTTGCCATGTCCTGGAGAAGATCCAGGCCGTTCATGTCCGGCAGCCGGATGTCCAGGATAACGATTTTCGGCAGGCGTTCAAGAAACAGATCCATTCCCTTTGCTGCAGTATCAGCGGTGAAAACCTCATGGCCCTTTTCAGAGAGAAACATACTGAGCGACTCAAGGATGGACGGTTCGTCGTCTATGACCAGAAGTGTCGCCATTATCTGCCCCTTACCGGTATCAGGATCGAGAAGCTTGAGCCGACGGGGTGCTCCTGTTCTGCCACGACAAACCCCTTGTGGGCGTCAACGATCCGTTTCACGTTTGCAAGTCCCAACCCGACTCCCTTGGTTTTTGTTGTAAAGAAGGGTTTGAACAGTTCGTCTCCACGCGTCTGATCAAATCCCGGCCCTTGGTCCGTGATACGGATTCTTACATACCCGCCGCTCAGATCAGAAGGTCTTTCGCACGTGACACGGATTTTCCCGGACCTGGGGGAGGATTCGATGGCGTTGATCAAAATATTGATGACCGCCTGTCCCAGGGCCTCACCGTCCACCAGTACGACCGGCATTTTGGGGTCAAAACCGGTCTCAACCTCAATATCCTTTTCCCGGAACTTCATGTCCAGAAGTTCGATGTAGGAGTTGAGGATATCCCGGACATCATGGTCGTTCATGGTCAGCTGAAGGGGCTTGGCAAAATCGAGCAACTGACTCAGGATCCGCTCGAGACGGATCACTTCATTAAAGGAAATATCGATCCGCCGCTTGTCATTGCCATGGATATCTGGATTCTGGCCCAGGATCTGGAGGCTCATTTTTATTGCAGACAGAGGGTTTCGGATTTCGTGGGACAGGGATGCGGTGATCTCGCCGATGTAGGCCATGCGCTCGGTGTCCCTTACTTTTTTTTCCATCTTCACCCGTTCCGTAATGTCCCTGCAGATGCCGATGCCGGACAGCCGGTTGTCATACCGGGTCGTCTTGCCCTGAATTTCCGTGGGAAAGGACTCCCCTGACAGGGTCCTGCGCCTGTATTCGATACCCGTATCTGCCAGAGGGGCTCCTGTGTCAAAGGCGTGGATGCCCCGGACCAGATCCTGGTCGGCAGGGTCCACAAAAAATAGGAACGGTTTCCCAAGCACGGCATCCTGGGGAATGTCATGCATCCTGCAGAAAGCCTGGTTGGCAAAGACGATCACACCGTCCTGGATCACCACATAGCCATCATTGATCTCCTCCACCAGGGTTTTGTATTTTTGTTCGGATTCCTCCAGGGCTGCGGTCCGGATACTGACCATCTGTTCCAGTTCCCGGTTCTGCCGGAGAATCTTCTGCTGGTGCATGTCCTGGAAATGATCGCTGAACCGGTGAAGGGTGTAGGCAAGGCATCGGTTCAGTTTCCGGGCTGCCACATGGAATTCCATTTCCGGTACCATGTGGCTGAGATTGTCCATGACAATGATCCGGTAGAGCTCAAATGCCTTCTGCACATCAGACAGGAGAAAGCCCGCCTTGAGCCGCATATCGGTTATCCGGTCGATAAAAGTGTTGATCGGGTCATAGTTCCCATGGACCAGGGCTTGGTAGTTGGCCTCCACAGCGTCGCTGATCGTACCGCGGAGTTCGTGGGCGGGCCGTTCCGAATATCTCTGGCTCACATCGCTGTGCAGTTTTTCGACCCAGACATCAATGATGCTGTCCCTGTTTGTTTCAAGGAATTCAGACAAGTCAAATGTCATACTATCGCCTTTGTTCTGCCCTGGCGGAACGTTCAGGAACCAGGAGGGATTCCAGGTTCCAGCTGGTTTTATTGTTTTTCAAGTCCGGTTGCTGCTACCAAACCGGATCCATATGCTCCCGGTTGACACTGGAATCCTGGTTGGGGTTGAAACCCGGCCCGCGGAACCACCCCTGCGCCTCCGCAGCGAAACGTCCCAGGGGTCACCGCCCCGAGCAACAGGCAGGCGGGATTCAGTTGGCATATTTTTCGAATATGGTATTATACCGCCCGCTTTTTTTTAAAAGTTCAAGTCGTTCATTAAACGTGATCTGGACAGCTTTATCTCTGAACAGGAATCCGCACTCATTTTTTCCGAATAAAGGAAAAATATCAACATGTTGACTCGTATCTATATGGTATTCTTCAGAAACTTTATTTCTTAAATATCTGAATATCTGTCTGTCCAGCTGAATCACATCCTCCCTTTCCGCATACAGCATTTTGATCTGGGTTTTCTGATCCGGGAGTTCCCTGTAGTTTTTATTTCTGTCTGCCATATCGGCATACTCTCCGCCGATCACTGTTTTAGCTCCCTGCCATGCAAGCAGCCTGTAGGTAACCAGGTCGCTGATCCTGGTAATACTGAAGCCGTTCTTTTTCAGCGATACACCGATATTCTCATAGGCGTATGCGATTTCGGACAGATAACCTTCGAGTTTCGAATCTGATATCAGTTGGGGATTGATGTCACATACGCCATCAACTTTTCCTTGCTTATATGTTGTCAGACGTCTTTCATAAGGAACGTATACAGGTTCTATCGTGTAGCCTGCAGGCTCAAGCGTTTCTTTTATGATATCGATGAGAATTCCCGAATTGGTTTCAGGAATGACCCACGGATGCAATGCATTCCCAAAGGCGATCTTGAGAGTCTGTTCTGAAGAAAAGGGATTGGAGGTGATGAATAATAAATATGAAATAATTATCACCAAATAAATTGTCTTTTTTAACATTGTCCTCCACCATGAAGAACCGTGAAACTACCGGTATCATCAATGCTGAACCAGATCTAAAACCGTCGATCAATGTTTTATCAGACACTATCTTGAACATGTAAGAAATTTTTCAAGATCATATACAATTGAAGATCTGTTGTCACGCCCAAAAAATTCATAAAACCAGATGGATGCCATACCGATTGCAAAATCATCAAGTCGGGGTACAAGCCGGTGGCTTCCGGGTTCGGACTGTGGTATACATGAACTGGCACCGGATGTACCAGGACCGGTCCGGGGAAGACCACGGGAATCGGGACGTTCGACAGCATGGCACCCCTAAACAGGTTACAGGAGAAAAAATCATCATGTCAGAAACGAAAAAAGAGCTGTACGGGTGGAGGGCGTCCATGGGAATGAGCCTTTACCAGAAAATCAAGCAGGACCTGAAAACATCCATGGTAAACAAGGACAACAGCGTACGGGATACCATGCGGCTGATCATGGGCGACTTTCCCAAACTCACCGTTCCCATCACCCTGGAAGGGGGGAAAAAGTCAACGCGGCCGAAAAAGCCTGAAGAGATCACCGACGATGATATCCTGGACATTATCCGCAGCTTTGTGAAGTCCGAGAAAATCAATCTTGAGATCAGGAAACAGGAAACGTCGGACTATTTTGAACTCTTGAACTGGTACCTGCCGGCCATGGCGGACCGGGACACCATTGTTGCCTGGATCAATGAGAATGTGGACTTCAGCCGGTTCAAGAGTCCTGCCCAGGCCATGGGCCTGGTCATGAAACATTTTGGAAAACTTGCCCAGGGGGATTTGGTTAAAGAGATTCTCCAGAGCGTTGGCACCGATGGAAAGCTACCCCATTGAAGCGGTCATCCCCGAGGTTCGCCTTTCTCTGAAACGCGGTCCTTATGTCCTTGTCCAGGCGCCTCCCGGGGTCGGCAAGACAACCGTTCTGCCCCTGTCGCTCCTAAGCGAAGACTGGCTTGACAGGAAAACTATCCTTATTCTTGAGCCCCGGCGTCTGGCCGCACGGGCCGCCGCCGCCCGCATGGCAGACATGCTGGGCGAAGCGGTGGGCCGGACCGTTGGGTACCACGTCCGCATGGACCGGAAGGTCTCGGCGGCAACACGCATCGAGGTCGTCACCGAGGGGATACTCACCCGCAGGATTCAGCGTGACCCTGGCCTGGAAGGAACGGGCCTGGTCGTGTTTGATGAATTCCACGAACGCAATCTGAACAGCGACCTGGGGCTGGCCCTTTGTCTTGACGCAGCCCAGGCGTTCAGGCCCGATTTAAGGCTCATGGTCATGTCAGCCACCCTGGACACCCGCCAGGTAGCAGCCCTGCTGGGAGATCCGCCGGTAATCGAGGCCCGGGGCAGGGCATGGCCGGTGGAAACCCGGTACCTGCCACCGGGTTCGACGCGCTCGGTTCATCCTGCCGATCTGGTCCGGCAATGCCGTCAGACGCTGGATCGGGTTCTGACCACAGAGTCGGGAGATATTCTGGTTTTTCTGCCCGGTGCGGGTGAAATAAGACGCCTCGCAGAGCTGTTAGACCGGCAGGCAGGGTTGGACTGCCGCGTATTTCCTTTGTACGGCAACCTGACCAAGGCGGAGCAGGACCAGGCCATCAGGCCTTCGATTCCGGGACAACGTAAGATTGTTCTGGCGACCTCGATTGCAGAAACCTCCATCACCATCCAAGGGGTTTGCATCGTCATTGACTCGGGACTGGTCCGGGTGCCCCGGTTTTATCCCGGGTCAGGGTTGAGCCGGCTTGAAACCGTGCCTGTATCCGCGGCTTCTGCAGACCAGCGCAGGGGCAGGGCAGGCCGTACAGGCCCCGGGATATGCTTCAGGCTGTGGACCGAAGCCGACCATGCCATGCGTCAGCCTTTCAGTCACCCCGAGATCCTCCATGCCGATCTTGCCCCCCTTGCCCTGGAGTTGGCCCTGTGGGGGGTGTCTGATCCCCGGGACCTCAAATGGCTGGACCCGCCGCCCGAGGGGGCCTTTGCCCGGGCAAGGGAGCTGCTGCACAGCCTGGACATTCTGGACAGGGACGGCAGGGTGACGGCCCACGGTAAAGCACTGGCAGACCTTGGCATGCATCCCAGGCTGGGCCATATGCTCCTTGAAGCCCGGCACACCGGGTCAGGTTTTCTTGCCTGCCAGGTGGCAGCTCTGCTGGAAGAGAGGGATTTTCTGATCTTTGCACCCGGTGAAGGGGATGCGGACATCCGGCTTCGCCTGGAAGTGCTGGCATCCCGGGGCAAGGTGGATGACCCGGTGCTCGAAGGCATGGGAATCAACCACGGTATCCTGTCCCGGGTGCGGATGGTCTCTGAAAAACGGAGGCAGGGTCTGGGAATCGACCCCGGAAGCGTGGATATGGACCAGGCCGGAAGACTGCTGGCCCTTGCCTTTCCCGACCGCATCTCCATGGCCAGACCGGGAAGGCCGGGTCAGTTCCTCATGGCCTCGGGTTCCGGGGCCTTTATGCCGCCCCAGGATCCCCTGGCAGCTGAGCCGTTCATCGTGGCTGCAGACCTGGACGGCCAGCCGGAAAACGCCCGCATTTATCTCGCCGCCCCCTTTTCCAGGGACAGCCTCATGGCCGATTTAAAGACCCATGTCCTTTGCCGGAACCAGGTCCGTTGGGACGCAGCCTCAAGGAGCGTTGTGGTCTGCAGGGAAAGGGTATTCGGCCGCCTGGTTGTGGAGAGTGAGCCCCTGACCGATGTGTCCGACGATCTCCTGGCCCATGCCATGATCCAGGGGATACTGAAGGAAGGGCTCGGCCTGCTGCCATGGACTCCGGGCCTTAGGGAGTTCCAGGCACGGGCGGTGTTCTTTAACACCACCGGTCCCCGGGAGCCCCTGCCGGACCTCTCGGATGCAGCCCTGGCCGCCACCCTGGACCTCTGGCTGAAGCCCTTTCTCAAGGGTATCACCTCCGCGGCCGGACTCAAGAAGCTGGGTCTGGAGGCTGCCCTGACCGGGCTTCTGACCTGGAAGCAGCGGCAGTGTCTGGACCGGGAGGCCCCGTCCCACCTGATGGTGCCCAGCGGCTCACGGATACGCCTGGCCTACCTGACGGACCAGGGGGCCATCCTTGAATCCCCGGTTCTGGCAGTCCGGCTCCAGGAACTGTTCGGCCTGACCCGGACGCCCTGTGTGGCCGGGGGCAGGGTTCCTGTAACCCTGCATCTCCTGTCGCCTGCGGGTCGGCCCGTACAGGTCACCCGGGATCTTGCCGGTTTCTGGGCAAACACCTACCTGGACGTGAAAAAAGATCTCAGGGGGCGTTACCCAAAACATCACTGGCCCGATGATCCCCTGACGGCTCAGCCTACCAGCAGGGCAAAGCCCAGGGTCAGGACGCAGTGACAGCGATGACCTGAGAAAAAAAGGAGGGGCTGGACATTCCAACCCTTTTGGAGAAATCATAAACGATGCGTTTAAGCGTTCAGTCCTTGGTTCAGGATTGAACACTCCTGTCATGGGAATCAGGATGCCATGGTGTTCTTTCTCGCATAATAGACGCCTGAAATGCCCAGCAACGATATCAGGAGTATCATGCCCCATTCATTGACCGTGGGGATCGGTTGTAAATCGGTGAAGTTTGCCGTGAAGGACAAATCGTTCATTATGGGTGTCCATGGACTGGCGGTCCATTGTGTGTCGTCAATACCATTGTTTATAAAAACGAAATTTCCGGGAACGCAGCTCGCATTGTCGCCGATCGCTGCAAACCGGGAACCACTATCAGTATTTCCTGCCACTCGGGAATGACTGACAAAAAGGACATACATCTGTCCTGGCATAAATTGCAGACCATCGCCCGGCATGGTAAATACAACCGGATCATAAGTGGCTCCAGTTGTTCTCGTAACGGTCGCACTTTCATAAAGCGCAGGGCCGACAGCCCGATTGTTGCCTTCGTCCCAGGCGTACACATATCCCCTGAAATCGATTGAGCCACTGGTTACTGATATGTTAAAAGTGAAGTCGGTCAACTTGTCGCCAGCAGCGGGACGCACAAGGGTCTGGCCATACGTTGCTGTGTTAGTATATCCAAACGAACTAATGAAAAAACTCCCGTTCCAGTCTGGAGTTGTGTCTATGGATGCCGCAAGAGCGGTGTTGGCGGAGATACATAAAATCAAAGTGATGGCGAAAATGCATACAAAAACGGCCGGATTCCTTGACGATTTGCCCATTGCGGAGATCCTTTTCAATTGATGTTGATGGTTGGCTGAAAAGATGGTTAAAATTTTATTAGACATATTATAGTGTAAACTGGTTTGTCAAATAATTTTTATGATTGCAATAAAATAGTTCATGTCAGGACGATGGGTGTCAGCATCCCCTGCCGGTCTCACCGTATGGGCATCGACAGGCCGGATGCTTTTGACACATTCCACACCGGCAGCCCAAATGCAGTTCGCCGTTCCCGGAATGGTTTTCCGGCGGTCCGCGCTTCTTGCTTGCCTTCATGAAATGGTATAAATCACGGAGGCATACCAGAAGTGAGGAAGTGAACCCCAGGCATGCTTGGGATTTCCGGGGGAGGGGAAAAGAGCATGGGAAGGAGAAGACACACGGGCCGGATTCAGACAGCCAGATCCACCTGCTGCATGCTGCCCACGGAACCATCTTCCCTGAGGTAGGCACCGGTTGCCCGGATCATGCCCCGGGTCCTGTTGGCGGTATCGGTGAGGCTGAACGTTGAATCAACATTGGCCAGGGCCAGAGCTCCGATGCCAACCTGCCCCAGGGACCTGAGTCCGGTTCCCGGGCCCTCCCAATAGGACAGGGCTGAAAACCCTGGGTCGGCTTCGTCGACCCACCCGTTTTTGTCCATGTCCAGCCGGGCGAGTTCAATAAAACCATTGCCCGTCTCCGGGCCGAACAGTTCGCCGCCATCGCTGACACGGCCGTCTCCATTTTTATCAAACACCAGAAAGCCGCTGCCGTTTGAGAGTCCGGGAAGGGTTTCGTCCAGGCCGTCCTGGTTGATGTCAAAGGTAAAGGATGCGTCCGAGAGCCGGGCCGGGCCGGATGCCAGGTTGATGACCAGGGGGTCGGTCAGGGCGTCCCCGGCCCGGAACAGGGATGTCTCTTCGGTATGGAAAGCCCGTTCCATACCCACTGCCAGGGTGAAATCCAGGGATCTGCCGTCAGCAGTGACAACCTGGCCTGATGCCTCAACCCGTGTGGATTCCGTTTCATCATAGGCGGAACTGGTCCTGATCTCAAGGCCCCACCCCAGGGGTGCCGGAGTCTGGGGATCGGTTCCCTGGGACGGGGCAGTCTGTGTTGCCGGGGAACCCGAAGAATCCTGAACCGAAGTGATGGCAATCTTTCTGCCGGTCAGGGCTTCCAGGATCCGTTTGATGACCGCAAGTCTGGGGTCCAGGCCGTCGGAGAGGTCCGTGGCAGGTTCTGCAGCCTGTGATGTTACTGCCGTGAATAGTCCTGCCAGGGGAGATATGTCTGCCTGTTCTGGTCCCGGTTGGGACGGTGCAGGGATTGCCCTGAAATCCATCCGCCGGGTGGTCGTTGCTGTCTGGGAAAAAGACCGGGATGACATCATGGTGATGTTTGAATCGACGATTTTCATGGCCTGACCCTCCTTGTAATGGGTATCGGCCGGTCAGGGATTATTCTGAAGGCCGGGCAGGATTTTTTTGTTGATCATTGCCTGATAATTCTGCTATAAGCCCATTCATGAATTATATTTATTATTATTTAGGTTCCATTATGAATAATAATATGGGACCATTTTTTGATTCCTGGAGGTGACATGACACGAAAGCAGACAGGCCTGCCGGACGCCACGGCACTTGATTTGCGGGGCAGACAATCGGTCAGGGCAACATTCAAGCTCTCAGAGAGGGCCATTGAAGCCTTGAGTCTTGTAGCCTTTCACCTGGGAATCAAGCAGAAGTCACTGTTTGACCACCTTATAGAGGATGTGGCCGCCCTGAGGGATTTGGCCGGAACCATACGGATTCGGCAATTCAACAAGATCGTAAGGGTTCAGAAGACCTATGTGCTGAGCCGGCGGACCCTGGATTCCCTGGAGCTGATCTCCAGGGACCACGACACGCCCAGGGACGCCCTGGTGGAATATTCCATCCACCGTCTTGAAGCCCTGATCCAGCTGGAAAAAAAGCGCCATGAAATCAGGAAGGCTTTTTTCAGCGAAATCTCAGACTACTTTGACCAGGGCAGGGCGATTCTGAACAGGTTCAAGGAGGCCCTTGGAGACGATGACCCCTTCTGCATGAGTCTGGGGGATGCCCTGGACGTGTGTCACAGGACACGGGACGACCTGGCAACCTTTATCGACAAGAGCAGGGTTATCGAAGACTATTAATTAATTTTCCCCTGGCCTGGTCAGGGGCTATGGACGGAGGTGTTTGTGATACAGGTTGAGAATCTGACCAAGTACTACAATGATTTCTGTGCCGTTAACGGAATCAGCCTGACCATCAACAAAGGCGAAATCCTGGGGCTTCTCGGCCCCAACGGTGCCGGAAAGACTACAACCCTGAGAATGCTCACCGGATTTTTCCAGCCTACATCCGGAAGCATCCGCGTTAATGATCTCAGCATTCCCCGGGACCTGCTGAAAATCAAGGGGCTCATGGGATACCTTCCCGAGTCTGCTCCCCTTTACCACAACATGCTGGTCTATGACTACCTGGATTTTGTGGCCAGGATCAAGGGTATACCGGCTGTCAGGCGTCTGGGCAGGATGAAGGAACTGGCGGATCTGTGCGGTCTGGGCCAGATCATGCACCAGCCCATCGAGGACCTGTCCAAGGGCTTGAAGCAGCGCGTGGGACTGGCCCATGCCCTGATGAGTGATCCTGAAATCCTGATCCTGGATGAACCCACATCCGGCCTGGATCCCAACCAGATTGCAGAAATCCGGGCCATTATCCGGAAGATCGGCAAGGAAAAAACCATCATTTTTTCAACCCATATCCTGAGTGAGGCTGAATCCACCAGCGACAGGATTGTTATTATTCATAACGGCACCATCGTGGCAGATGACACCACCGACAATCTCAAGCACAGTGCAGCCCAGGGAGCCTGCGTCAGGCTCAGTCTTGCGGAAGCCGACGCGGATGCGGCCGGCGCCCTGCTCAGGAGCGTGTGCCCGGGTGCCGACATCAGGCCAAGGGACAATTCTCCGGCTACGGGAGGGGCTGTGGCTTTTGAAATCCGTGGAAATGTGGGTGACGACCAGATCCGGGCCATGTACCTGGGCATCCGGGAAACCGACTGGATCATCACCGGCCTGTCCCGGGACACCCAGTCCCTGGAAACCATTTTCCAGAATTTAACAAGGGAGAAATAGAACATGAGTCAGACAACCCATATTGCCATTAAGGAATTCAAGGATTATTTCATTTCGCCCATTGCATACATTGTCATTTCCCTGTTCCTGGTGGTCACAGGATGGTTTTTCTTCTCGACCTTTTTTATCTATGACATGGCGGACATGAGAAATTTCTTCTCCATGCTGCCCATCATCTTTTCCTTTGTCATTCCTGCGGTAACCATGAAGCTCTTTTCCGAGGAGATGAATGTGGGATCCTATGAGATCCTGCTGACCCTGCCGGTATCCTTTTCCCAGATCGCCGTGGGCAAGTTCCTGGCAGCCCTGGGTTTTACGGCCTGCATGCTCCTGCCGACCCTGTCCTACCCTCTGTTCATCTCCTTTGTGGGACAGCTGGATCCGGGGCCGGTTGTGGGTGGATATGTGGGAGCCCTGCTCCTGGGGGGTGCCTACTGTTCCCTGGGAATTTTTGCCTCGTCCGTGACCCGAAACCAGATCGTGGCATTCATCCTGGGGGCGGCCACGTGCTTTACCCTGACCATCCTTGACAAGATGCTCTTTTTTGTGCCTGCCTCCTTCACCGGTGTCATGGGTTACCTGGGGGCGGATTCCCATTTCCAGGGCATTGCCAAGGGGATCATGGATTCCAGGGATATCATCTACTTCCTGAGCGTCATGGTCCTCGGACTGTTTGGAACCTATCTCGTCATGCAGGAAAAGAATTAAGGAGCCGACATGCGCAGCAATAAAATAAAAGGAAATTATCTGAAGTTCCTGGTTTACCTGGTGATGATCGTACTGGTCAACTGCGTGGGACTGACCCTGTTTTTCAGGCTGGACCTGACGGCAAACAAGATCTACTCCCTTTCCGAAGCCAGTTACCGGGTGGCTGACACCCTGTCCGATCCCCTGACCATCAAGGTGTTTTTCACAAAGAACCTCCCAGCGCCACATAACACCACGGAGCGCTACCTCAGGGATCTGCTGGAAGAGTATTCTGCTGCCGGGAAGCGGTTCTTCAACTACCGGTTCTATGATGTGACGGCAGGGGATGACACCCTGTCCCAGGAAACCGACGTCAACAGGAAGCTTGCCGAAGACTACGGCATATCTCCGGTCCAGATCCGGATCATCGACAACGATGAGGTAAAGTTCCAGCAGGCCTATATGGGACTGGTTATCATCCACGGTGATATGATCGAGAAGATCCCGGCGATCACCTCAACCGACGGTCTTGAATACCAGCTCACCACAGCGATCCAGAAGCTGAACAACAAAGTCAGCGCCCTGCTCAGGGTCAAGGACAAGGTCAAGGTGACCCTGTACCTGTCCAAATCCCTGGAAACAATAGCCCCGCTCATCAATCTCAGCCAGCTGGGAACCCTTCCCAAACGGTTTGAAACAGTGGTGAAGGATCTCAATGCAAAGCATATTGATATTATCGAATACACCCATGTTGATCCCGGCGGCAACCTGGAAGCCCTGTCAAAAGAGTATGATCTGATGACCCTGAAATGGCCTGAACTGGCCGACAAGAACATCAGGGCCGGAAGCGGCGGAGCCGGGCTGGTCGTTTCGTACAAGGATAAGACCCGGACCCTGCCCGTGATCAGCAGCCTGAAGCTTCCCATTATAGGGACAACCTACCAGATGACGGATCCGGAAGCCATGACCGACATCCTGTCCGAAACCATCGAATCCATGATCGGTATCAACCAGGATCTGGGCTATCTGACAGGGCACGGCACCCATACCCTGTCCGTCCCAGGCATGGGGATGATGCCAGGCCAGGAGCAGAGCACCATGAACGCCTTTAACCAACTGGTGTCCAAACGCTACTCCATCAAGGATGTCGATCTGAAAGAGGGGGGTGTTCCTGAGGGATTGGGTTGTCTTATTATCGCTCGCCCCACAGAGCCCTTTTCCGATTATGAGCTGTTCCAGATCGATCAGGCTTTGATGCGGGGAACCAACCTGGCCCTGTTCCTGGATGCCTTTAACGAGATCATGCCGGGCCAGGCCGGCGGTTACGGCAGGGGGCCCGAGTATGTCCCCCTGGACACCGGCCTGTCAAAACTCCTCGCCCATTACGGCATCACCGTGAAGTCTTCCTATGTCATGGATGAGAACTGTTATAAACAGGTGGCCCAGGGGCGTCTGGGGCCCGAGGAGAGGCTGATTTACTTTGCACCCATGATCCAGGAGAAAAGCATCAATACCGTGCCGGGATACATGAAAAACATTAAGGGCCTAGTGGCCATGCGCATTTCTCCCCTGGACCTGGATGCGGCTGCCGTAAAATCAGCCGGCATAGAGGCGGTCAGGCTGTTTTCATCTTCGGAAAAAGCCTGGGAGATGAAGGACGCCATCCAGTTGAATCCCATGTTCATCCGGCCGCCCAAGGAGGATAAGGATAAACAGTCCTTTGGTTTGGCCTACATGCTCCAGGGAGAATTTCAAAGTTATTTTGCCGGAAAACCCATGCCTGAGAAAAAAACAGACAAGGAACCGGCCCCAGAGGCATCCAAGCCTGCGGAAACAGTACCGGAGATCACAGCGGACAATGCCTTTATCGCCAAGGGAAAACCCGGCAGGATCTTTGTCATGGC
The DNA here is from genome assembly GCA_043806875.1 of Pseudomonadota bacterium. Classification (GTDB taxonomy): domain Bacteria; phylum Desulfobacterota; class Desulfobacteria; order Desulfobacterales; family Desulfobacteraceae; genus JAZDGN01. The sequence goes on along the minus strand of JAZDGN010000136.1, from coordinate 37,948 downwards.
CTGCTCCCAGATGCTCCAGGATAACATGCTGGACCCCGAGGGCAAGACGACAAATGCCACCTTTATCCTGAACATCATTGATCACCTGAACAACCGCGATGACATTGCAACCCTGCGCAGCAAGGACCAGTCCCTTAACCCCCTTGCAGAGACCTCGCCGGTGGCAAGAAGCGTGATCAAGGGGTTCAATATTGCCGTACTGCCTGCTCTGGTTATCCTGTGCGGGTTTGGTGTGTGGCTGAGACGGAGTGCTAAGAAAAAGCACATCCGGTCACTATTTCAGAAGTAGAAAAGGGAGCAGCGATCATGAAAAAGGAATACCTAATACTTGTGGTGGTCATCGCGGCCCTGTGTGCCTATCTGATACTGCATAACGAGGACAGGACCCATTATGCCCTGCCGGTAATCTCCCCTGTGGAGGCTAAGGATATCACTTCCATTTCCCTGGAGAAGCAGGGAAAAATCATGGTGTTCACCCGCAAGGGGGACACGTGGGTGGTATCGGACAAAGAGTACCCGGCAGACGCATCAAAGATGGATAAAATAGTGGGGTATATCAAAGATCTTACCGTTACAGCCCTGGTTTCCGAAAGCCGGGATCTGAGTCGGTATGAGCTTGACCCGGACCACCGCATAGCGGTTGTTGCCAAAAAGGGCGATACTGTTGTCCGTAAGTTTGACGTGGGCAAGGCAGCACCCACCTATCGTCATACCTTTGTAAGTATAGAAGGCCAGGACGGGGTTTTCCACGCTTCCCAGAATTTCAGGCGCGAGTTCGAGGCAGACCTGGATGGTTTCAGGGACAAAAAGGTCCTTTCCTTTGATTCCGGCAAGGCCGTTCGGGTGAGCGTTGAAAAAGGTGAACTAAGCCGGGTCTTTAACAAAAAAATCGTAAAAAGCGACAAAGCCGAGGACCCTGAAACCGTTACCTGGCACAAGGCCGACGGCACCCTGCAGACAAATCCCTCAGTTGACGGAATGGTGTCCATGTTATCAGACTTCACCTGTTCAGGTTTTTTTGCCGATGACACCAGGACAACTCTGGAAGGAGCGTCGCCCCTGTGCAGAATCTCGATTGACATGGAGGGTGCAAACCAGGTAATGTTCACCATGTTTCCCAAAGATGCTGATGGAAAATATTCCGGTCTTTCGTCCGGCTCTTCGTACCCGTTCCTTATGGATTCATACCAGGGGGATGACGTACTGAAAAAGGTGGATGGGCTTCTGGGGATAGAGGAAAACAAAACCGGGACCAAGGAAAACTGATAACAGCCGGAGGGGAGGACCTGTGGAATCGCTGCTAAAGGCTGCCTACCAGCCTTATAAATGGTTTTTTGTCCTCCCCTTCATGGTCCTGTCCACCGTGTTTCACAGCCTTTTGTGCATGCTCATCGGTCTTTTCCTGGGCAAGGGATCCGGTAATATCGCAGCGGTCTCCTGGTCAAAACTGGCATGCCTGGTGGGGCCGGTCCGGGTACGCTTTTACGGCAGGGAAAATTACGACCGGAAAAGTGCCTATGTGGTGGTGGCCAATCACCAGAGCATGGTGGACATTCCTGTTCTCCATGGCTGGCTCGGCCTGAAAATCAAATGGGTGATGAAAAAGGAGCTTAAGCGGATCCCGGTTTTCGGCCATGGCTGCGAGAGCCTGGGGTGCATCTATGTAGACCGTTTCGACAGGGAGGCGGCCATCCAGGCAATGAAAGATGCGGATTCCTACCTGGATGATACGGCTTCTGTTATTTTTTTTCCGGAAGGGACCCGGAGCAGGGATGGGAAACTTCTGCCGTTCAAGAAGGGCGCCTTCCGGTATGCTCTGCATTCCGGGCTTCCCATCCTTCCTGTTACCATTAAGAACACCGGGAAGATACTTCCCTGCGATTCCCTGGATCTGTTTCCAGGTGTAGCTGAAGTGGTTATCCATCCGCCCGTGGACATCAAAACCTACACCATCCAGGACATGGACCGCCTTATTCAGGATGTGCGGCAGATTATCGGCAGTGCTCTGTAAGCAGGGCGGGGGGCTGTCCTCCAGGACCAAATGGCCTGGTTTTACTGCGGCCGAAAAGTCACAGGGCTGTAACGGGCAAAAATAATAAGGAAAGAGAATAAAAAAACGAATAAACCGCAGTTTCCGGTGTCAGTATCCATAGACGCCCAGGATTTGATACAGAAAAAGGCCCTGCAGCGTGGTGATTAATCAGCTAACAACGTGGAGGCAGATCATGAAGCATACGATAAGGATGACAGTGATTGCGGTTTTGATTACACTGTTGACAGCCGGACAGGCACTTGCAGGGAGCGGGGCACGGCACCGCTTGGAAGGGGTTCTCATCGGAACCGGTGTTGCCATACTTGGAGCAGCCATTCTCGGGGCGGCCCACGGCCCGGGCCGGGACGTTTACGCCGCTCCCCCGGATTGCAGGCGGTATGAGGGTGGCCGTAACATGCGCGTTACCATGGGGAGCGTATGGGTTCCCCCTGTTTATGAAGAGCGATGGGTTCCGGGTCATTACGTTAACAGGGGGTACTGGGTGCCCGGTCACCGTGAGCGTGTTCTGATCCAGGACGGGTATTGGGAGCAGAGGCGTATGTATGCCCCCTATTGACCAGTACTTTCGGGGAATTGATGAACAGGCCCTGTCCTGCCATTCAGAGGAAATGTGGATCACGATACAGACGGATCAGCAACTGCCTGGGACCTTGATGAAAAGGAACTGGTCAGGGGTTTGAAACTGGGGCAGGAACGGGCCTGGGTCATCCTTGTGCATCGGTTCAGAAAAAGGCTGGCAGCCATTGCCTATGGCATGACCCTGGACCGGGAGGAGAGTCTTGAAGTGGTTCAGGACGTATTTGTCAAGGCCTTCCGGAACATGGAGCAGTTCAGGGGGGATTCGGGGCTGATGCCGTGGCTGAGGAGTATCACCATCACGACCTGCATGAACTGGCGCAGGCGATGGAGCCGCCGATTCCGATGGCATCACCAGCCCCTGGCCGCTGACAGCCAGACAGGGGAAACTGATCCGGAAAAGGATCTGCTCACACCGGAATCGGTCTACCAGGACAGGGAGGGTCAGAGAATCCTGGCTGAAACCCTGGGAAAGCTTCCTGAGAAACTCAGGGTGGTGTTTGTTCTGAAAACCCTGGAGGAACTTTCCTATGACGACATTGCCCGAACACTGTCCATCACCCGGGGAACAGTGGGATCAAGACTCCATGCTGCCCGGGTTATCCTGGCCGAGGCAGTGGGGCTGGCAGACCGCGAAGGGAAAACACGGGAATAACAGGAGGCTGGTATGAAAACCTGCACACGGTATGACACCCTCATTCTTTCCCGTTTTGTTGATGATGAGCTGGGCCTGGATGTCCACGCGGCTGTAAGGGATCACCTGGAATCGTGCCGGGAGTGTGAAGGTCTTGTTTCCCGGTACCGGAATGCAGCAGATACGGTCAATCAAGCCCTTTCCCGGGTTGAAGACACCCTGGACCTGGGAAGGATCCATAGCCCTGTTCCGGAACAGGGGACCTGGAACCCTGGGATGGGTAACACCATTTTCGGGTGGCTGTTTCGAAAAAATGTCTTGCAGATGGCGAGCATCATTGCCATAATCGTTTCCACCTGGGCTTACGTGGAGTACCGGCCTGTGGAATCAGCCGGTCCCTCCGCAATTGTCACATCGGTGGACGGCAATGCGTCGTCCGTGATGATCCTGGAAACCAGGGGCGAACACCATACAATCATCTGGTTCAAGGAAATCTGAGAGGACGGGCCATGGTCAAGAAAGCAATCTGGGCAATGGGTTTGGCGGTCATCGTTTCAGGACTGGTCTGCTTAACACCCCGGAGAGGACTGGCAGGTCCGGTTGTGCTCACGGATGTGAAGGTCATCCATGCATCGTCAGATCCCGGGCCCGCCGATCCCAGACTCAAGGATCTGGTGGCGGAGTTGAACTCTGTGTTCAAATATACGTCCTATCGCCTTGTTCAGAGCAGTTCCATGTCCCTTGCCATGAACACCACAGGAACCGTTCCTTTGCCTGGGGAGCGCACCTTGAACGTAACCCCTGCAAGCGTCCAGAACGGGAGAATACAGTTCCGGATTGATATTTTCAAGGGCGGAACAAAAATATTCGGCACCCTGGCTCTGCTCCGGGACAACAGCAGTCTCACCATCGGCGGCCCCGAGTTCGAGAAGGGATTTCTCCTGTTCACCATATCCGGAAGGGTCCGTTGATAATTATGGCCAAGGTCTTCCGGGTCCATTCCAGCAATCCCCATTCTATTGGTCTTCCTCCAGTTTTTCCCTTTAACCAGGACTTGATCTTTTTATTAAATTGTGAGAAATTAATGTAGATTTTTATAATGCAAACCCATTGCAATTGGGGAGTCTGATCCATGGCTGTTACTGTAAAGCTCAGAACAAAGCTGTTCTTGTCGTCGGCGCTGGCAGTTGTCTTTTCCATTGCCGTTGTGTCCTGGTTCAGCGTTTATAACCTTGAGCGGCATTCAATGGAAGAGATTCAGGCTTTCCAGCGGCTGAGACTTGAGAAGATCAAGAATCACCTTGAAAGCCTTGTGGATGTAGCTTATGAAACCATTGATGCGACCTATAGGCTCTCCAGGGACATGGACTACCTGTCGGCAACCTACGGACAGCGTTTGAGCAATGTCATTGATATCTGCCAGGGCCTAATCGATGAACAGAAGCATGCCTTCGCCGGGAAAAAAATCAGCCTGGCAGTCGCAAAAAGCAATGCCATGCAGGCCATACGTGCCGTCCGTTATGACAACGGTTCAGGGTACGTCTGGATCAACGATACAGCCAGGCCGTACCCGACCATGATCATGCATCCCACCATTCCCGCCCTGGATGGTAAGGTTCTGGATGATCCGAAATTCAATTGCGCCCTTGGCCGACGCCAGAACCTGTTTGAGGCCTTTGTGGACGTGTGCGAGTCCAAGGGGGAGGGGTTCGTGGATTACGTATGGCCGAAACCCACGGGTACGGGTTTGACCCAGGAACAGCCCAAACTTTCCTATGTGCGGCTGATTCCGGAATGGAACTGGATCATCGGGACCGGCATCTATGTGAACGATGCCGTTGATGATGCCATCGCCCGGATCACGGATCGTATACGGCAGATGCGTTATGAAAACGGGGTCGGCTATTTCTGGATCAACGATACGGGCAGGCCGTACCCGACCATGATCATGCACCCCACCATTCCCGCTCTGGATGGTAAGGTTCTGGATGATCCGAAATTCAATTGCGCCCTTGGCCGGCGCCAGAACCTGTTTGAGGCCTTTGTGGACGTGTGCGAGTCCAAGGGGGAGGGGTTCGTGGATTACATATGGCCGAAACCCTCGGGGAATGGGCTTACCACGGATAAGCCCAAACTCTCGTTTGTCCGGATTTACAAACCCCTGGGATGGATCATCGGCACCGGTGTGTATACGGATGATATAGATGCCGAGGTGATGAGGAAACAGGCATCCACAGCAGCCAGGGTCAGGAACATGCTTTTTCAGATCGCGGGATTATCCCTAATTGCCCTGGTGATTACCCTTGCCGTCATCTGGTTTGTGGGCTCAAGGCTCCTGAAACCCCTATCCCAATGTGCAGCGTTTGCAGAGGAGATCGGTGCCGGCAACCTGACTGCCGATATCCAATGTTCGGCAGGAGATGAGATGGGAGACATGGCAGATGCCTTGAAGCGCATGGGATCGCACCTTCAGCATCTGATCCGGGATCTGGTAACCACTTCCGGGACCATGACCGAGTCATCGGATCAGCTCAAGGAGGTCGCTATCCGGCTGAGCACTTCCTCCAGGGAAACGGGTGAAATGTCCATGAATGCCACAGAGGCTGCGGGCAAGGCATCGGACAATATCAGGAGCATTGCCGGATCTGCTGAAGAGATCAGCAGCCAGGTGGAATCCGTGGCCAGGATGGCCGGAAGTGTTTCCAAAGAGATGAAGGAAGTGGGTGATACCGTCTCCAAGGTGTCAGGATCCATCAATTCCGTGGCTTCGGCTATTGAAGAGATGTATGTGACCATGAACGAGATGGCAAGGGGCTCGGGAAGGGGCGCCAGTGTAGCCCAGGGTGCTGCTGCCAGGGCGTCGGAAATATCCACGGTGGTGGACAGACTCGGAAAGGGTGCACGGGAGATTAGTATGGTCATGGATCTCATCAACACTATTGCCTCCCAGATCAATCTCCTGGCATTGAATGCAGCCATTGAGGCAGCCGGGGCCGGCGATGCTGGCAAGGGGTTTGCCGTGGTTGCCAATGAAGTCAAGAACCTGTCCCGCCAGACCGCTGTTGCCACGGAGAACATCCGGGTCAAGATTGAGGGGATGCAGGAGCATACCTCGGTGGCTGTTGAGTCTGTTGTTGCCATTCTCGGTGTCATTCAGGAGATCAATACAATCATGGGAACCATTGCCCTTGCTGTGGAAGAACAGACGGCAACCACCAATGAAATTTCTAAGAATATCAATGTTACGGCATCCAGTGCCGAAATTCTGTCTGATAAGGTGGATACCATTGTCAAAACCCTGATGAGTGTGGCAGCAAGCATGGAAGAGCTCTCCTCCGGATCGGACCTGATCGCCAGAGATGCCGCTCAGGCATCGGAGAGGACCAGGGCCACCCTGGGTGCCGTGACCGGGGTGAACGGATCGGTCAGCGAGTCTGACGCTGTTGTCCGTACCATCCGGTCCCAGGCCGGGGAACTGGCCGACATGTCCCGGCACCTGAAAGAAATCACATCCCAATTCAGAGTCTCCTGATCCTTTCCGGACACAGACTCTCCTGCATTTTTCCCCATCTATCCCGAACGGAATCACCCCTGCTCTGAAACGGTCTGGAGGGTGATCCGTCTTTTTTTTTCCGGCATTTCATAATCTGAGGGAAAGAATTTTCATCCACTATACTCCCCTTTATGTTTCATCTTATAATAATGATAAATTTTTAAAAATATGCGCATTTTTTTCTTGACTTAACTGTCAGTTTTCGTAATGTAGTGTAGCTTGGTGGAGCAAAGTGGATAAACCTATAACCAATGCAAGCAGGCATGATGTTCCGATCCAGTTCCTTTCATACCATAGATCCCAAAGGCCGCATCATCATCCCGGCAAGGTTCCGGGATGTCATTCGTGGCGGGGGGGGTGAGGGTGTGGTGGTGTCGAACATGGACTCCAGCCTTTATGGGTATACCTTCAACCAGTGGCGTGAGATTGAAAAGAAGATCCTGGCTGCAAAAAGTGAACACATGCGCCAATTCAAGCGGTTCTTTCTCGGCAACGCCTGTGAGTGTGTGTGTGATAAGCAGGAACGTATTCTCATTCCGCCGAGCCTCAGGGAGTATGCTGGGCTTGACAAGGACATTGTCCTGGTAGGCGTTCTTGATCATTTTGAAATCTGGTCCAGAGAGCGGTGGGATAAAGAGAACGCGAAGATGGCAAAGGAGATGGAAAAGGCTGAGGTCCGTGAAGAAATAGCTTCCCTGGGATTATAGGATCATGATGTTTGAACACACATCTGTCATGCCCCATGAGGTACAGGAGAGTCTGGCACTGAAACCGGGAATGACGGTTGTGGACTGCACCCTGGGGGGGGCGGGACATGCCCTGGCCATCATCAAAGCCATTCTGCCCGACGGACACCTTTTAGGAATCGACCAGGACCGGGACGCTGTTGAACACGCCGGTGAGGTATTGAAACCATTTTCCGCCAATGTCCGAATAGTTCATGATAATTTTTCAACTCTTCCTTTTTTGCTGAATGCGATGGGTATCAATGGGGTCGACGGGATTCTTCTGGATCTGGGCCTCTCGCTGCATCAGCTCCGGCAAGGGGGAAGGGGATTCAGTTTTCAGAAAGACGAGCCTCTGGATATGCGTATGGATTTGAGAACCCGACCCACAGCCCAGGAAATGGTCAATTCCCTTGATGAGCGGGAGTTGGCTGATATCTTTTTCAGGTACGGGGAAGAGCGCATGTCCAGGAAAATCGCCCGGGCCATTGTTGCCGTCCGTAACACTTCTCCGGTTGAGACCACAGGGCAGCTTGCCAGGATCGTTGCGGATGCAATTCCAGCGGGGGTGAAGAGAACCCAGAAGATCCATCCTGCAACCCGGGTTTTCCAGGCTCTGAGGATTGCTGTGAACCGTGAGCTGGAACAATTGGAGTCCTTTATGGGCGCGGTGCCCGATCTCCTGAACCCGGGAGCAAGACTGTGCGTGATTTCTTTCCACTCCCTGGAAGACAGGATTGTGAAACAGCATCTTAAAATTCATGCGCAGGGATGTCAGTGCCCCAAGACCTTTCCCCGATGTGTGTGCGGCATGGTGCCCCGCATGAAGATCATTACCCGGAAACCTTTGGCTCCCGGCGATGCTGAAGTCCGGCAGAATCCCATGTCACGAAGTGCAAAACTGCGTGTTGCTGAAAGGGTATGACATCATGCAGCAAGAGAATACTCCAAAATCCAACCGGAAAAACAAGACCCGCTCCCGGTTTCTGGTTGGCACTCACTCCGGGCTCTGGCTCGTGGTTGTGTTTGTCCTCATGTGTGAACTGTTTGTCTATACAGCAGCAAGGGTGGACTGCACCCGCAAGGAGTTTGAGATCGCCCGGGTCAAAAGTGCCCGAAGCCGTGCCATCGCTTACCAGAAGGAGTTGACCATCGAGCATGACAGGCTCTGTTCGCCGGACAGGATTTCAAACATAGCAGAAAACCGGCTCGGTCTGGTGCGGCCCCAGACGGACCGGGTCATTTATCTGGACCTGCCTGGCCGTGCAGCGGCGAATCCGGTGGCGCCGGTCTTGCAGGAAACAGGGAGAGAAAACTGATGGCGCAGGATCCCAGAGTTCGGATGCAGAAACGCATGGGCATCATTACTGTGGTGATGTTCATGGGAATCGTCCTTCTCGGTGTCAAGGCCATAGAGCTCCAGATCCTGGAGTCCAAGGTCCTGAGCAGTAAGGCCATTGACGAGTATACCGGTTTTATCAGTTTTCAGGGTCGGCGGGGTGAAATCTTCGATGCCGGAATGAAACGCCTGGGCACCAGTATTGATGCCCTGTCCGTGGCTGCATGTCCCAAGATCATTGTCGATCCAGCCGAGTGTTCCAGGGCACTGGCAAAAATTTTGGATATGGATCGGTCTGCTGTCGAGAAGCATCTTCGGGAAGACCGGGATTTCGTCTGGATCAAACGTCAGATTTCACCCACGGAAGTGGAGCAGATAAAGCTGCTTGGCCAACGGGGCCTGATTTTCAGGAAGGACGCCACCCGGTTCTACCCCAACAGGGAACTGGCGGCCCAGGTTCTGGGATTTACGGGCAAGGACGGCAAGGGGCTCGAGGGGGTTGAACATGAGTACAATGACATCCTGACAGGCAGGGAAGCCAAGATCAGGATCACCAAGGATGGGAATGGACAGTGGTTTGATACGGAAAAGGGACTGGACGGTCAGTATGCAGGAGATTCCCTGGTCCTTACCATTGACGGGACCCTGCAGCACATCGCTGAATCAGCCCTGGTCGAGGCAGTGAAAAAACACAAAGGTAAATCCGGCATGGCCCTGATCATGAGGCCCGGAACCGGCGAGCTCCTGGCCATGGCTCACTATCCTGAGTTCAACCCCAACGCTTTCTCTGAATACTCCAGGTTTGCCTGGAGGAACAGGGCTGTCATCGATCCCTTTGAGCCCGGATCCACCATGAAGGTCTTTGTGGCAGCCACGGCCATGGACAAGGGGTATTGCACACCCGGGTCGACGTTCTACTGCGAGAACGGAAAGTATAAGGTGGGACGCTACACGGTCCATGACACCCATTCCTACGGTTGGCTGACCTTGAGCCAGATCATTTCCCTGTCCAGCAACATTGGCGCGGTCAAGGTGTCTGAAGTGACGGGCCGGGAGAATCTCTACGCTTCCCTGACGGCCTTTGGTTTCGGGCAGAAAACCGGGATCGGCTGTCCGGGTGAAACCCAGGGTGTCCTTATCCCCTTTTCCCGGTGGTCATCCATAGATGCCGGGGCCATTGCCTTCGGCCAGGGGGTTTCCGTTTCCGCAGTCCAGCTCATCTCCGGGATTTCTGCCATAGCCAACCGGGGTTTTTTGATGAAACCCCTGATGGTAAAAGAAATCATCTCCAGCGACGGGCAGGTGGTCCAGAGCTTTGCTCCGGTATGCGTACGCCAGGCCATAGCCGAAAGGACTGCGGTAAGTGTCAGGGATATGATGCTCAATGTGGTCACGGAAGAAGGCACGGGCGGCAACGCGGCAGTGGAAGGGTATTCGGTATGCGGGAAAACCGGTACTGCCCAGAAGGTGACAGCCGGGACCAAGGGGTATTCCCAAAAAAATTATACGGCCCTTTTTGTGGGGTTCGCACCGGCGACCAATCCTGAAGTCACGGTACTGGTCATCGTTGACGAGCCCAGGGGTACCCACTACGGCGGAGAGGTTGCGGCACCTGCCTTTAAGAAGATAATGACCGAAACCCTTCACTACCTGAACGTTCCACCCGATGTGGAACAACCGCATCTGGTGGCCACCGCGGCACCCAGGGAAAAGATATGAAATTTTCAACGCTCATTGATGCATGTGCCTGCCTGTGGGAATCCGGCCAGGTCCCTCACTGGAACAGGGGTGTTGACCCGGAGATCACCTCGGTCCATTCACGGTCCCAGAACGTGGGTCCCGGAGGACTGTTCATTGCCGTCAAGGGATTCAAGTCCGATGGACATGATTTTATCCCGGACGCACTGCAACGGGGAGCCGCTGCCCTGGTGACCCTTGAGCCTGTAACAGATGCCGGAAACATACCGGTGGTCCGGGTTCCCGACATCCGGAAGGCCATGTCGGCCATTGCCGCTCGGTTTTATGGTAATCCCTCCAAGGGTCTTTGCCTTGTGGGTATCACCGGCACCAACGGGAAAACAACAACCAGCTGGATACTGGAGAGCATTTTCCAGGAGGCTGGATACAGAACCGGTGTCATCGGGACGGTAAACTGGCGTTACGGCGGCAGGACCTTCACCAACCCGGTCACGACCCCCGATGCCATGGACCTCCAGCGGATGCTGGGTGAAATGAAGGCGAACCAGGTATCCCATGTGGTCATGGAAGTCTCCTCCCATGGCATAGATCTTCATCGGGTCAATGATTGCTGTTTTGATGCCGCCGTATTTACCAACCTGACCCAGGATCACCTGGATTACCATCCGGATATGGATCATTATTTCGGATGTAAGAAGCAGCTTTTTACCCGGATCTTGACCCAAGGCCCAAAGGCCGGAACAGCAGCTTCCGTGATCAACGTTGACCATGAAAAGGGCAGGGAGCTTGCCGGGGCCATAACTTCCCGGCTCATCACCGTGTCCCAAGGCCCTGGCGCCCAAGTCTCATGCCGCAACGTTAAGGACGAGATATCCGGGCTGGGCGGCACCCTGGTGGTGGCGGACAAGGCCCAGCCGTTCCAGTCCCACCTGACAGGCGGGTTCAACCTGGAAAACATTCTGTGCGCCGCAGGAGCAGCCCATGCCGTTGGCATTTCTCTGATTTCCATCGTAAAGGGGATTGAGGGTTGCACAGGAGTTCCCGGACGTCTGGAACGGGTGGCCCCCCTTTCAGGCAGGCATATTTTTGTGGATTACGCCCACACCCCTGACGCCCTGGAATCCATCCTGGCAACACTTAAGATGAGGGCTCCGGCCCGGTTGATATCCGTTTTCGGCTGCGGCGGGGACCGGGACAGAACTAAACGGCCCATCATGGGGAAAACCGGTGCCTGGTACAGCGATCTGGCCATTATTACCTCGGACAATCCCAGGACTGAAGATCCCCTTGCCATCATCGACCAGATCAAGGCCGGGGTCATAACCGTGCCAGGCCGTGAGTATTCTGCCCGGGAACTGGACAAGGGATTCAGCGCCAAGGGCTTCCTGGTGGAGCCGGACCGGAAAAAGGCCCTGGAAACGGCAGTTCGGGTTTCAATGCAGGGGGATATCATTGTTGCGGCTGGAAAGGGTCATGAGACATACCAGATCCTGAAAACCGGGACCATAGAATTTGATGACCGCAGAGTCCTGGAAACAGCGGCCCTGGCTTGCATCCCCAAGGAGACGATATATGGATAACCGGATGCCCATTCCTTGGATAGCAGTTGAAATTATGGATGCCTTGGGCCTGGAATCAGCAGGTTACGGTTCAATTGCCGAGGGTCTGCGTTTTGATTCTGTTTCCACAGACTCCAGAACAATAAGGCCTGGACAGCTCTTTGTGGCCCTTGCCGGTGAATGCTTTGACGGCCATGCCTATATTCCGGACATGATCAAAAAAGGGGTCCTGGGGTTTGTGGTGAACCGGGCCCGAATGGACAGTCTCAGGGCACATCTGTCCGGTCCGGGACAGGCACCTGTATTGTTCCCGGTGGATTCTACCCTGAAGGCCATGGGCGACCTGGCCCGTTACCAGCGGTTGCGATCCGGGGTCAAGGTGGTGGCCATTACGGGGTCCAACGGGAAAACTTCCACCCGTGAGATGACAGCCGCCATTTTCAGCACCCGGTTCAACACCCTGTCCACCCGGGGCAATTACAACAATGAAATCGGACTACCCCATACCCTCCTGGGTCTGTCCAGGGACCACGAGTGGGCAGTGGTTGAAATGGGTATGAACCATGCCGGAGAGATTGCAAGGCTCGGAAGCATTGCCCTCCCGGATATCGGTATCATCACCAATACCGCGGAGTGTCATCTGGAAGGGCTGGGGACCGTGACCAACGTGGCAATGGCCAAGGCTGAACTTTTGGGCGCCATCACCCAGGGGGGAGCAGCCGTCCTGAACCTGGACGATCCGCGTCACACAATCCTGGCTTCGGAAGCCCGAAAAAACAAAGACATTTCCAGGGTGATCTGGTTCGGCATGTCCCCTGGTGCCGGTATCCGGGCAGAGAATGTCAGGGCCTTGGAAGGTCGGATTGTCTTTACCCTGGTCGCCGAACCCGTGGGTTCCATCAATGTTGTCCTGAACTCGCCGGCACCTTTCATGGTGATCAATGCCCTGGCTGCGTCGTCGGCCGCACTCCACGCCGGTATCGGTCTTGAAGACGTGAAGGCGGGCCTGGAGGCCTTTAATCCCGTTAGCGGACGCATGGCATTGATGAACCTGCCTAATGGAATCCATCTTATCAATGACACCTACAATGCCAATCCGGCCTCCATGGCCGCAGCTCTTGAAACCCTGGCTATTCTTTCCCGGGGCGGCTCACGCGTGGCTGTCCTGGGTGACATGCTGGAGCTGGGCCCCGGGTCCCGGGACCTGCACCGGCAGATGGGGGTCAAGGTTAAAGAGACCGGCGTGTCACGTCTGTACGTATTCGGAGACATGGGCAGGCAGGTTCTGGAGGGGGCCATTGAGGCAGGATTTGATCAACAGCGCGTCATGTCCGGCACAAAAGCCGAGATTATCCGGTGTCTTATCAGAGACGTCAGGCCCGGCTCCTGGATTCTGGTAAAGGGGTCCCGGGGGATGCGAATGGAAGAAATCGTAGCAGCGCTTCAGCAAGTAATGGAACAGCAATAGATCTTGGCTAATTGGATTGACATAAATATAGGAGTGGTGGTATGGTAAGCTCCCCCGGAATACAATATATGGATATTGAGATGGCTTCCATGACTAACTTGGTGTTTATTAACTGATCAGGAAAAAACGATGCTTTACCACTTGCTGTATCCCTTGCATACCGAAATATCATTTTTTAATATATTCCGGTATATTACATTCAGGACCATCTATGGGGGCCTTACTGCATTTCTCATCTGTTTTTTCCTTGGACCCTGGGTGATCCGGAAACTCTCACGCATGCAGGTAGGGCAGTTCATCCAGAGTGACGGGCCCAGGACCCACCTGGAAAAGGAAGGGACACCAACCATGGGCGGGGTACTCATCCTCTTTTCCCTGGTGGTTTCCATCCTCCTGTGGGCGCGGCTCACCAACCACTATATCCTGATCCTTCTCCTGAGCCTGGTGCTTTTTGGTGCCATAGGGTTCATCGATGACTACCAGAAACAGGTCATGAAACGGAACATGGGCTTCACGGCCCGGGGGAAATTTTTCTTTCAGGTGGTTGCCGGCCTGATTATTTCCTGGCTTATCTATACCAGCCCGGATTTTGATACAGGGCTTACCATACCGTTCTTCAAGAATATCTCACCGGATCTGGGATGGTTCTACATCATTTTTTCCACCCTGGTCATCGTGGGGACCTCCAATGCGGTGAACCTGACCGATGGCCTGGACGGCCTGGCCATTGGTCCCATTGTCATTGCCAGCGTTACCTACATGGTTTTTGCCTATGTGACCAGCCACGTGACCATCGCCGAGTATCTCGGGGTAAAACACATCAGCGCCTGCGGCGAGCTTGCCGTGGTATGCGGTACTCTGGCCGGTTCAGGACTGGGTTTTCTTTGGTTCAACGCCCATCCGGCCCAGGTTTTCATGGGAGATACCGGTTCCATACCCCTGGGCGCCATTCTCGGAACCATTGCTGTGATCACCAAGCAGGAGATTCTTCTCCTGGTGGTAGGGGGCCTTTTTGTCATCGAAGCCATGTCGGTGATCATCCAGGTCGGTTACTTCAAGCTGTCCAAGGGGAAACGGGTATTCCGCATGGCCCCCCTGCATCACCATTTTGAACTCAAGGGATGGCCTGAATCCAAGGTCATCGTAAGATTCTGGATCATTGCCATCACTTTGGCCCTGATCTCGCTCAGTACGCTGAAAATACGGTAACTGCTCCGGTACCTTGCCAGGCTCAGCCCGGCAGAGACCGGTTCATGAACTCGAGCACAAAGGAAAAGCACGGACCCATGACAAAATCCATCACCAGATCTGCCAGTGTGACACCCGAAAAGGAAGCCTATGTTCTAGTGGTGGGTCTGGGCAGGTCAGGCGAAGCCATGGCGCGGTTCCTGAAAGCCAGGGGAATGCAGGTCAGGGCCGTTGACAGGGATACAGCCCGCCATCAGGTTGCTGCAACTCTCAGTAATCTGGGCATTAACTGTGACCTGGGACCCCATGCCGTGGAAACCTTTGAAAATGCGTCCCGAATCTATCTCAGCCCGGGAGTTCCCCTGGATCTCATACCCCTGGAAAGGGCCAGAGCAAAGGGGGTTCCCATTTCCGGCGAATGCGACCTCATCACCCGCTACCTGGAAGAGCCCATTGTTGCCATTACCGGTACCAACGGCAAAACAACGGTCACGACCCTGATCAGCGAGATGCTCAAGGAATCGGGGCTCGGGGTTTTTACCGGCGGCAACATCGGCACCCCGGTGGTTGAGTACCTGGACGGAGATAGCAGGGCAGACGTGGTGGTTGCGGAACTGAGCAGTTTTCAGCTGGATACGGCTGAGCGGTTCGCCCCGGATGTGGCCGTTCTTTTGAACATCACCGAGGACCATCTTGACCGATATATGGACTTTTATGCCTACGCCCGGTCCAAATGGAGCATCTTCAGTCACCAGAATCAGGCAGGCCGCGCCATTGTTAATGCTTCGATCCCGGATCTAGACGAAAATCTCGGCAGGATCCGCTCCAGGGTGTTTCTGTACGGAACCCGGTCCGATAAGGCTGTGCAGAAGACTCCGGGTTTCAGTGGCGCCGTAATCGATCCGCCCCTGATCCGAATTGTCAACGCTGCTGGGCTGAATCCCGGTCTGGACGGAAAAGACCTGTGCCTGGATCTGACCCGCACCGGGCTGATAGGTGCCCACAACCACGAGAACATCGCGGCCGCAGCCCTGGCTTCACTGGCAGCCGGCGGGACCATGGAGGGTATCCAGCGGGCCCTGGACCTTTTTAAGGGTCTGTCCCACAGGATCGAGTATGCCGGAACCAAAGACGGGGTTGCTTTTTATGATGATTCCAAGGGAACCAATCCCGATGCCGTGGTCCGGGCTCTGGAGGCCTTTGACAGTCCCGTAGTCCTGATCCTGGGCGGACGGAGCAAACAAACGGATTTCTCCTGCCTTACGACGCCTGTGCGACAGCGGGTAAAACAGATTGTGGCCCTGGGCGAGTCCAGGGAATTCATTGCCCGGATCTTTGCCGGGATCTGTCCCGTGGTCCTGGCCGGTTCCATGGCCCATGCTGTCACAGGGGCATTCGGGGCGGCTGTACCCGGCGATGTGGTGCTCCTGTCTCCGGCTTGCGCCAGTTTTGATATGTACGAGAACTATGCCCAGCGGGGCAGGGATTTTGTCAACCAGGTAACCATGCTTCAGAGCAAAAAATCATGACAGAGCAGACACAGAAACTGCATCCGTGTTTGAGTGAGGCCGCCATCCTGTTTCCGGTTCTGGTGTTGGTAGGGCTCGGTATCATCATGGTCTACAGTGCCAGTTCCGCCATCGGCCTGGCCAAGTATAACGACAACTTTTACTTCATGCAGCGCCAGGCCCTGTTCAGCGTGGTCAGCCTGGGCATCATGTTTACGGCATCCATGGTTCCCTATCAGGTGTTCAGGCCCTTTTCCTACGGGATCCTGATCCTTTCCATGGCCAGTCTGTGTGCGGTCCACGTCCCATCCCTGGGTGTCAAGGCCGGAGGTGCTTACCGGTGGCTTCGCCTTGGCGGTTTTACCTTCCAGCCTGCCGAAGTCGCCAAATTCGCGATGATTATCTTCATGGCCTACTCCCTGACCAAAAAACAGGATAAGATTGATGATTTCTACGTGGGATTCGTACCCCACGTCATTGTGCTCAGCCTTCTATCCCTGATGATCATTATCCAGCCGGACCTGGGAACCGTTGTGATTCTGGGATCCATTACCTGGGCCATGATGTACATAGCCGGTGTCCGCATTTCCCACCTCCTGTCCCTGTTTCCCATTGCTGTTCTTCTGGCGTATTTTTTCGTGTATAAGGTGGGTTACCGATGGGACCGGTGGATTTCCTTCCTACATCCCTGGGATGACCCCCTGGACAAGGGATATCAGATTACCCATTCCCTCAAGGCATTCGGTTCCGGTGGGGTTTTTGGCCAGGGTATCGGCCTGGGTATGCAGAAACTCCATTATCTTCCAGAGCCCCATACGGATTTCATTTTTTCCGTTATCGGCGAAGAGCTCGGCCTCGTGGGTGTGCTGTTTGTTCTGCTGCTATATTCCATCATCCTGTGGCGGGGGGCAGCCATTGCCAGGCAGACAAACAATCTGTTCGGGGCACTCATCGCCGCAGGGCTTACGGTCAGCCTGGGGATTCAGGTCGTCATCAATACAGGGGTTACCCTGGGACTTCTTCCTACCAAGGGGCTTACTCTGCCGTTTTTGAGTTATGGAGGCACATCCCTGGTTATCAATATGGCGTGTATGGGAATTCTCATGAACATAGGAGCATCGGAAAACAATGGCTGATTCCGGATTCAGACTGCTGATTGCCGGTGGGAAAACAGGCGGCCACCTGTTTCCGGGGATTGCCGTTGCCGAAGCCGTGAAGAATCTGGATCCCCATGCCGCTATCCTGTTCGTGGGAACCGGGAGCCGGTTTGAGATTGATGCTCTGGAGCCCTATGGATTCGACCACTCAGCCATAGTTTCATCCGGGATCAAGGGCAAGGGCATCCTGGAAAAACTCAAGGCCCTGGCCAGCGTGCCTGTGTCCCTTGTCCAGGCAGCCTGGATCATCCGTGGCTTCAGACCTGATGTGGTACTGGGCGTGGGCGGGTATTCATCGGGGCCCGTTGTCCTGACTGCACGCCTCATGGGGATCAAAACAGCCCTCCAGGAACAGAACGCCATTCCCGGGATAACAAACAGGATCCTGGCCCACATGGTCCATACCATATTTACTGCATTCGAGGAAACCAGCGGATTTCCCGTGGGCGGCAAGGTGGCATGGGTGGGCAACCCTGTGCGCCGGGTCCCTGTCCGAACCGGGATTGACCTGGAATCTGTCCGGGAACCTGGCGAATTTACGGTCCTGATCACCGGTGGGAGCCAGGGGGCTTCCAGCATCAACAGGGCTGTTCTGGAAGCCATCAGCATGCTCGATAATCCCCAGGGTTTCCGGTTTATTCACCAGACCGGGAAAATGGATGAAGAGAGCGTTGCCCTCGCCTATGAAGCCCTGGGGCTGAGAGCCAGGGTAAAGGCGTTTTTCCAGGACATGCCAAGGATCCAGGAACAGGCCGATCTTGTGATCTGCAGGGCCGGAGCAGGAACCCTGTCTGAAATTACTGCCAAGGGAAAACCCTCCATCCTGATCCCGTTTCCCTATGCGGCGGACGATCACCAGCGCTTCAACGCCATGGCCCTGGTTGACCAGGGGGCGGCTGTCATGATCCTGGACAGGGATCTTAACGGCAAGATTTTGAAACAGACCCTTGAAACCTTAAAAAATGATCCGGAGCGCCTGGCAGCCATGGCCGCCAATGCCGGCCGTCTCAGCATGCCCCGGGCAGCCGAAACCATCGCCTCCAGGTGCCTTGACATGGGCACATGCAAAGGAAACTGACCATGTATCAGAAGGACTACCATATACATTTTGTAGGCATCGGTGGTATCGGGATGAGCGGCATTGCGGAACTTCTCATCAACCTGGGATACCAGGTTTCCGGATCAGACCTGAAGCTGTCGTCAATCACCCGCCGTCTGGAGGCTCTGGGTGCGGTCATTTTTCAGGGGCATACCGGAGACCAGATCGCGGGTGCCAATGTTCTGGTAACCTCCACGGCCATTTCTAAGGATAACCCCGAGGTGGCAGCGGCACGGGAAAGGAACATCCCCATTATTCCCAGAGCAGAGATGCTGGCCGAACTCATGCGCATCAAGTACTCCATTGCCGTTGCCGGTGCCCACGGCAAGACATCGACCACCTCCATGGTGGCCCAGATACTGAACGTTGCGGGCCTCGATCCCACGGTTGTCATCGGCGGGCTCCTGAAAAGCCTGGACACCAATGCCCTGCACGGCAAGGGGGACTACATTGTGGCCGAAGCCGACGAGAGCGACGGGTCATTCTTGAAATACGCTCCCGCCATTGCGGCCGTGACCAATATCGACCTGGAGCACCTGGACTATTACTCGGGTATCGAGGACATCAAGGACAAGTTCGTCACCTTCATCAATTCAGTCCCCTTTTACGGGCTGGCAGTGCTGTGTCTGGACAACGAGCACATTCAGAATATCCTGCCCAGGATCAATGTCCGGTTTACCACCTTCGGGTTCAGCGCCCAGGCCGATCTCCAGGCCAGGGATATTTTCTTTGACGGAAAGCGTGGATGCTTCAAGGTCGTTCACCAGGGCAGGATCCTGGGGGATGTGTGCCTGAATCTGTCCGGACGGCACAACATCTCCAATTCCCTGGCCAGCATCGCCGTGGGGTTGGAGTTGAGAATACCCTTTGACACCATCAAGACGGCCCTGGAAAAAATTGATGGTGTGCGGCGGCGCCTGGAGGTCAAGGGAGAGGTCAAGGGGATCGTTGTCATGGACGACTATGGACACCACCCCACCGAGATCAGGACAACCCTGGAAGCCATCCGGGAAAGCTGGCCGGACAAGCGGCTCGTGGTTGTTTTCCAGCCCCACCGGTATACCCGGACCCAGGCTTTGTTCAGTGAATTCACCCGGTCTTTCTACCAGTGCGACAGGCTCATCCTTCTGCCCATCTATGCGGCCAGTGAACAGCCCATCGAGGGTGTGGATGCACGGCTCCTGGCCCGGTCCATCAGGGAACACGGCCATAAGGATGTGGTGTTTGCACCTGACTTCAACAACTGCTTGTCCATTCTTTCCACAGGACTGGCCCAGGGAGATCTTGTTCTGACACTGGGAGCCGGGGACGTGTATACTCTGGGGGAGAGACTTCTTGAAATACTTTAGTGGAACAGCACCCATGATGCAGTATGCAGATGACCATGACATGATCCAGAACAGGTCGGTTTCATACGAAACCCTGAGGAGCAGCTTCCATCTCTTGGAGAACGAGCCCATGAGCAGGCACACTTCCTTCAGGGTGGGCGGTCCTGCTGATCTGTTTGCCAGTCCGGAATCTGTGGATGTCCTGGTGAACCTTGTCAGAACGGCCCGGATGCTCTCAGTACCGGTAACCGTATTGGGCGGCGGAACAAATATCCTGGTCAGGGATAGGGGAATCAGGGGGTTGGTCATTTCCACGGCAGGCTTGACAGAAACTGTGACGATCCTGCCCATGGACCAGGACAGGGCCCGGGTCACTGCCCTGGCAGGCATGCCCCTGGTATCCCTGGCCAGGTTTATCATGGATAACGGATATAACGGGTTCGGCTTTGCAGCAGGGATTCCAGGGACCGTGGGCGGCGCCGTGGTCATGAATGCCGGCACAGGCGAGGGAACCATTTCGGATAGCCTGGTTTCCCTGGAGATACTGGGTGACAGAGGTATCCTTGAAATCCTTGACAGGTCGGATCTTGTGGTTTGCCACCGGAGCCTTGCCATCCGGGGACGGTCCCTGGTCCAGGACAGGTTCCCGATTCTGGTGCGGACCGTTTTCGAGGTCGAAAAAGGAAATCCTGAGGCTATCCGGGAAGCCTGGGATGTCCTCTTGGAAAAGCGGCGCAATACCCAGCCACGGGGACTGGCCAGTGCAGGATGCTTTTTTAAAAATCCTGAATCCGGCAATCCTGCTGGACAGCTGATTGACAGAGCCGGACTCAAGGGGCGACGGGTTGGCAATGCCATGGTTTCGGATGTCCATGCAAATTTCATAGTCAATCTGGGCGGCGCTACAGCAGCTGATATCCTGTCACTCAAGGCAATTGTGGAAGCATCGGTTATGGAACAGTTCGGTGTCACCCTGGTGGCGGAGGTGCGGATTGAAGGCGAATAAACATATACGCAAAAACAGGTTCAAGCCCGAACCTGGATCTGCCCGGAAAGGATCCGGGGAGACAGCCTCTGGGTTCATGGTTGTTCTTGATTTCCTGGTCAGGACCACGATGACGTTGGCTGCCGTATGCATCATGAGCGTGGGTTTTATCTTCATCCATGACCTGGCTATCCAGGCCGACTATTTCTGTGTGCCCACGGTTGAAATTAACGGTATTCACCGTCTGTCCCGGGATGAGGTCATGGACGCGGCCGGACTCAAGGACGGTGAAAATGTTCTTGGCATCAACCTGCTCCTGGTCAAGAAACGTCTCATGGCCCATCCTTGGATTCTTGATGTTTCCGTGACCCGGATTATTCCCTCCAGGCTCCTGATTTCCGTAATGGAACAACAACCCCTGGCCATTATCATTATCGGTGAATCCGGTGAACTCCTGGTGAATGTTTCAGGCCAGCCCTTCAAGAAACTGGATCCGGCCAGGGACAGGGAGGTCCTTAACCTGCCGCGGATTGCCGGACTTGAGCTGGCGACCGGTAATGAAGGATACGGGTTTTCCGGTCCCCTGTTCGACAATGTCATGGATCTCTTGGGACTGCAGGGGATCGAACCTATCAGGACGATTAAAGCGGACCCGGACACGGGCCTTGAAGTGCAAATACCGGGATTTTTTGCCGGGGTCTCAGCCCTGGGCGCCGGGAACCTGACCCTGCGTCTGGGTTTCAGCGAGTATGCCTTCAAACTCAGCCGGGGAATTGTGATAGACCGATACGTGCGGGAAACCTATGCGGGCCGTCAGCTTGGGACCATTGATCTCTATG
Source organism: Pseudomonadota bacterium (assembly GCA_043806875.1). Taxonomy (GTDB): domain Bacteria; phylum Desulfobacterota; class Desulfobacteria; order Desulfobacterales; family Desulfobacteraceae; genus JAZDGN01. Next base: position 16,239 of record JAZDGN010000136.1, on the reverse strand, counting down.
ATCCAGACAGTATTACAGTGACATTGAAAGCAGATACTACAGTGACGGAAAGCACAAAAGGAGGTGTTTGATTTGCAGCCAGAAGAGAGAATCATCGTTGGTCTGGATATTGGGACAACTAAAATCTGTGCCGTGGTAGGGGAAGTTTCCCAGGGTGAAATCAACATCATCGGTGTTGGAACCCACCCCTCTGTCGGCCTCCGGAAAGGAGCAGTCGTCAATATAGAGTCCACGGTGGAGTCTATCAAAAAGGCGGTGGAAGAGGCTGAAATCATGGCCGGCTGCGATATCTCATCCGTGTACGTGGGGATTGCGGGCGGACACATCAAAGGCTTCAACAGCCATGGCATCATTGCCATCAAGGGCCGTGAGATTACCCAGCAGGATGTGGACCGGGTCATCGAAGCAGCCAGTGCCGTTGCCATACCCATGGACAGGGAAACCATCCATGTGATTCCCCAGGAGTTCATCGTGGATGACCAGGAGTCGATCCAGAACCCCATCGGCATGACCGGCATCCGGCTGGAAACCAAAATCCACATCGTTACCGGAGCTGTTTCTTCTGCACGCAATATCATTAAATGCTGCAACCAGGCAGGTCTTGATGTGTGCGATATCGTTCTCGAGTCCCTGGCTTCAGGAGAGGCCGTACTGACGCCCGAGGAAAAGGAACTAGGGTGCGCCCTGGCCGACATGGGCGGGGGAACCACGGACCTTGCCATTTTCAAGGGAAATAACATCAAGCACACATTTGAGCTGACCCTGGGCGGTCACAACCTGACCAACGATATCTCCATTGGTCTCAGGACTCCCCTGGTGGAAGCGGAAAAAATAAAACTGGCACATGGGACCTGTCTTCCGGGAAACATCCGCAACGGTGAGACCATCGATGTCCCAGGTGTGGGCGGACGAGGCACCCGGAATCTGCCCAAGGACATCCTGGCTGAGATTTTGGAACCCAGGGTGGAGGAGATGTTCTCGCTGCTTAAAAGTGAAATCACAAATCATGGCCTGGAGCAGTCCTTTCCCTCAGGTCTGGTCCTCACAGGGGGAAGCGCCCTGCTGGACGGGATAGCGGAAATAGTGGAGTCGGTATTCTCGGTACCGGTCCGTCTGGGGATTCCTAGAAATATCACGGGACTCAAGGACGTTGTCAGCAATCCGGCGTTTGCTACAGCCGTGGGTCTGGTGATTTTCGGATCCAGGAACAGCAATAAAAAACAGTTACAAGCAAATGAGAACAAAATGTTCGCAAGGCTTTTAAAAAGAATGAAACAATGGTTTAAGGACGTCATTTAAGATAAACAGCGGAGGTGGGGTAATGAATTTTTCGTATGTCGAGAATGAGAAGTCAGCAAAAATCAAGGTAATCGGTGTTGGCGGTGCAGGCGGAAATGCAGTGAACAACATGATCGCGGCCAATCTCCAGGGTGTGCAGTTCATCGTGGCCAATACCGATATTCAAGCTTTGGCTGCATCCAAGGCAGAGCAAAAGATCCAGCTGGGCATTCACCTTACCGAGGGACTTGGTGCGGGTGCCGATCCCAGCGTGGGGCGTGAAGCAGCCCTGGAAAACATTGAAGAAATCCGGGAAGCGCTCATGGACAGCCACATGGTATTCATTACAGCAGGGTTCGGCGGCGGAACCGGAACCGGTGCGGCACCGGTCATTGCGGAAGTCTGCAAGGACCTGGGCATCCTGACTGTAGCCGTTGTGTCCAAACCTTTTTCCTTTGAAGGCAAGAAACGGGCAAAGGCAGCCGAAGACGGGATCATGAAACTCCGTGATATAACCGATACCGTCATCACCATCCCCAACGACCGGCTGAGGGGCATTGCATCCAAGGGTGCAAAAATGATCGACATGCTGGTCAAGGCAGATGAGATCCTGCACCATTCTGTCAAGGGGATCACCGATCTGATCATGATGCCCGGCCTGGTCAACCTGGACTTTGCCGATGTGCGGACCACAATGTCCAAAGCCGGCATGGCCCTCATGGGCATCGGTATCGCCAGCGGCGAGCACAGGGCCATCGAAGCAGCGGAACGGGCCATTTCCCATCCGCTCCTGGAAGACATCTCCATTTCCGGTGCCAGGGGAGTTCTCATGAACATCACCTGCAGCAGCGATCTGACACTGGATGAGATGACTGAAGCCTCTGACCGCATCCACCGTGAAGTGGGCGATGACGCCGAGATTATCTGGGGCCAGACCATTGATGAAAGTCTGGGCGATGAAATGCGGGTTACGGTTATCGCAACGGGTATCGGTATGGAGCCTGCCCCTGCTCCCAAGGTTCATCCCATTGACAACGTACGCCAGGCCAAAGAGACTAAACTCAACACCAGGGGTGAATCCTTTGCAGCCCGCGGACTGGTCAGGACTCCAACCCAGGAGGAACTGGAAAACTGGAACGAACTTGACGAGCCCATCATGGTTAAGCGGAAAAAAGCCGTAGGCGAGGACGGCAGAAACAGCTACCGCGGCATTGTCTATGATTCCAACAATCTGGATATTCCGACATTCCTGCGGCGGCAGGCTGATTAGAGGGCGGTGAAACAACAGCGGCGGTCCCCGCCGGAAAAGGTCCGGGAAAAAGGTGCCATTGTCAAGACGTCCAGGGACCTGATCTCCGTGGCCCTGGTCTATCCCAACACCTACGGTACCGGAATGTCCAGCCTGGGTTTCCAGACTGTGTACGGACTGGTGAACGACCTTGAGGGAGTGGCCTGTGAAAGGGTTTTTCTCCCGGAAGATCCGGACCAGACACAGGCCGCTGTCAGTTGTGAAACGGCAAGACATCTGGACCGGTTCCAGATCATTGCGGTGTCGGTCTCATTTGAAAATGATTACCTGAACCTTGTTTCCATGCTCCGGCATGCGGGCATTCCCCTTCGGTCATCCCAGCGAAATTCAACCCACCCGCTGGTGATGGCCGGGGGAGTTGCCTGTTTCCTGAATCCGGCTCCCCTGTCACCCTTTGTGGATGTCTTTCTCTTGGGCGAGGCCGAGGAGCTGATCCCGGAATTCTTCCATGTCTACGACAGGGACCTGCCCCGGGAAGTCCTTCTGAAGAACCTGGCCCAGAATATTTCCGGCGCCTATGTCCCCTGTTTTTACAGACCAATCTACTCCGGCGGCGTCTACGCCGGCACTGAACGCCTGGCACCCGATGTTCCCCTTCCCATACCGGTCAGGCGCGTCCGGGACCTGGGATGCCTGACAACGGTTTCCAGGATCATTTCATCCCATACGGCGTTCCGGGATATCTGCCTGGTTGAAACCGGCCGGGGATGCCCCCACGGATGCAGGTTCTGCAGCGCGGGATTTATCTACCGCCCCCCCCGCTTCTATCCCGAGGCGTCGGTGATCCGCTCCATGGAGACCGCCGCCGGGATGACCAATAAGATCGGGCTGGTAAGTGCAGCCGTATCGGATCATCCTGGGATCAACCGGATCTGTGCCAGGGGTATCGAACGGAACCTGCGTCTCTCCTTCAGTTCCCTGAGGGTGGACAGCCTCAGCGACGAACTCATCCTCAGCCTCAAGGGATCCGGGGTCAAGACAGCCACCATCGCACCGGAAGCCGGATCGGACCGCATGCGCAGGATTATCAACAAGAAGATCACTGCGCCCGAAATCCTGTCCGGTGTAAAACGCCTGGTGGAATCAAACATCATCAACCTGAAGCTCTACTTCATGATCGGGCTTCCCCTTGAGGCGGACGAAGACGTGCAGGCCATTGTGGATCTGGTCAAGGTTATCTGGGATGTATTCCTGGAGACCAGCCGGGCCAAGGGCAGAATCGGTGCCATTACCCTGAGCATCAATCCCTTTGTACCAAAACCCGCCACACCCTTCCAGTGGGAATCCATGGCTCCGGAACCTGTTCTGACCCGCCGTATGGCCATTGTGCGCAGGGGCCTCAAGGATGTTCCCAACCTGAGGATCAATACCGAATCCCTTCGCATTGCCCGGATGAACAGTCAACTGGCAACCGGAGACGCAAGGATGGCGGATATCCTGGAGGAGGCGGACCTGTCCGGGTGGGCCCGTGCCGTTCAGAAAGTGCGCAAATCCGGGGATTATTCCCTGGACCATATCCGAACCCCCGGAGATCCTCTGCCCTGGGATATCATAGACACCGGGGTCTCCTCCGATTTCCTGGTAAGGGAATTCCATCGGGCCTCCCTTGAGAAAACCAGCCCGGACTGCCCCATGATCGCGTGCGATCGTTGCGGGATCTGCCATTGACCCATCATGGCAGCTTCGACCATAGTCCCTGTTTAAAAATTTCTCTTGTAATTTCCCGTTCAGCCATGTCAATAATGGGGCCATAATATCATATCACAGTTTCCGGCTGCCGCAGGTTTCCTTGTTTTTCCAAAAAGGGAAGCCTGTATCAGCATTGATGGGACTCCCGGCAGGGGAGTTCCCTTAAGGGGTGTTATGGACCATCCGCAGCAGAATCTCGGTGTGGATTCCCTTGTTGTCCTGGACAGGGACTCCTATGCCGTTGCCTTTGACAATGCCCTTGAGGGGATGTATTTCCGGGAATTGGAAGGCCGGCTTATACGGGTAAACCGGTCCATGGCAACCCTGTTCGGATACGATTCCCCGGAAGCGATGGCCGCAACTGTTTCAGCCCCCCAGACCTATGTCAACGTTGACCAATACCATGAACTGGATCGTATCATCCGGTCCTGCGGCAGTGTGTCCGGATTTGAGATCGAACTCAGGACCCGCCAGGGAGAGCGCATATGGGGGCAGGTCTCGGCCCGGGTGCTGACCAGCAGCACCGGGGTCAGATATGTTGAAGGGTCCATCCTGGATGTAACCGAACATGTCCGGGCCAGGGAGGCGCTCAAGGTGTGGGAGATGCGTTGCCACAGCATCATGGAGGCCTCTGCCGAACCCCTGGCCGTCCATGACACCCAGGGAAACATCACCTATGTGAACTCGGCGTTTACCCGCGTTTTCGGCTGGGATCCGTCATCATTCCCGGAAAAGAGCATGGACTTTATTCCCCCGGCCTGCCGGTCCGAGTTCAGGAAAACGCTGGGTCAGGTCCTGGGGGGGCAGACCCTGTCCGGGCTTGAAACAAGGCGCATGACCAGGGACGGCAGGATGCGGGACATCCTTTTGAGCGCCGCATCCTTTTCCAGCGACCAGAACTCACCCCTGGGGGCCGTGGTCAACCTTATCGATGTTACGGAAAGAAAGAACTCGGAACTGCGGTTCCGGGACCTGTTCAACAGCATCAGTGATTTTGTTTTCACCATGGACACGGACGGCCGGATTCTTTCAGCCAACCCTGCCACCTGCCAGGGGATGGGAATGGAGCCGGACGAACTGGCCGGCCTTGCCATCACATCGTTCATGGATGGGAACTACCGCCAGATTTTTTTTGAGGAGATCATCCCCCAGGTACTTAGAAACGGGAAATACCACGGCATGGTGTCTCTCATGGGAGGCAGCGGCAGGAACGAGTACCTGGAGTTCCGTTCCGTGCTCCAGCACGATGATATTGGGGAACCGGTCATCAGCAGCACAGGCCGGTTTGTCACCGAGCGCATCACGGCTGAAAAGGAACTGAGACTCCTGAAGGACCAGCTGGTCCAGGCCCAGAAAATGGAGGCCGTGGGAACGCTCACCACCGGCATCTCCCATGATTTCAACAATCTTCTCCAGGCCATTATCCAGCCCATCCAGCTGGCCTTGAAAAATCAATACCTGGATTACAAGGAGCGCCGGTTCCTGGACATCGCAGCCATGTCCGCAAAGCGGGGTGCGGATCTGGTCCAGCAGCTCCTGGCCTTCAGCCGCAAGGTAGAGCCCAGGCTTGAGGCCGTGAACCTTCCCGATGTGGTGGACCAGGCCGTGGAACTTCTGAAAAAAACCCTACCCAAAAATATCCGGATCAGGAGTGTTCACGCCCTGGATGTGCACCCGGTTTCCGTGGACCCTTCCCAGGTCCAGCAGATGATCATGAACCTGGGCATAAACGCCAGGGACGCCATGCCCGACGGCGGGAGCCTTGTCATTGAAACCACTATCGAGAACACAGCCGTTGGTGTGAACCCCGGAGGAGTTTCTCCCGGAGAGTATTCGGTGGTCACCGTCACGGACACGGGGAGCGGAATCCCCGAGGCTATCAAGTCCAAGATCTTTGAACCGTTTTTTACCACCAAGGACAAGAGCAAAAATACAGGGCTTGGCCTTTCCATGGTGTACGGCATCATGAAAACTCACAAAGGCGCTGTCATCTGTGACAGCGTTTCACGGAAGGGCAGCATTTTCAGGCTTTATTTTCCTGCCTGCTCCATTCCAGAGCGCACCTTTGTTCCGGGTGGCCAGGAAGTTGGCACCGTTACAGTTACCGGTGAAGGCCGGTGCGTGCTCATGGTGGAGGATGAGGAGTACATCCGGGAGATCGTTGTGGAAGTACTTAAAATGTCAGGGTATACAGTGCTTGAGGCAGTCAATGGAAAGCAGGCTCTGGAGATTTACGCAGACCAGGGCCACGCCGTTGATCTGGTGGTCCTGGATCTCAACATGCCGGTCATGGGCGGCAAGGAGTGTTTGACGGAACTCCTGCGCATGAATCCTGAGGTAAAAGTAATCATTGCAACAGGATCCTCGGACATGACTGAAATAGAAGAGATCCGGGGGCTGGGAGCCAAGGGTATCATCAATAAGCCCTACACCTCGGCGGAACTGCTCAGGGAAGCAGGCGCCTTCAACCGCTGACACCCGTGAACCATCAGACCTGCTGCCCGTTTCTGCCTGAGGCAGTCTCGGCCATAGCCTCCAGGCGAGTCGCCTCGGCTGTTTCTCCGGCATGCCTTAGAATTTTTGCAGTCTGGCCAAGGCAGTGGGGAGCATATTCCGGATTCTCCATGGCCACTTTATGGTAGATGTCCATGAGCTTTTTTGAATAGTCTCCGGTTTTCAGGGAGATGTCGGCAAAAAAGAGCTGGTCCTCGGGCCTGGGCCGCCGGCCGCATCCGGTGCATGCACTCAGCAGGGAGACTATTGTGGCTTTTGCCTCGTCCAGGCGCCCCATGGCTTCAAGGGTTGCTGCCAGCGCCCTTGCCATGGCATCTTCCCAATCGTTCAGGGAAAGAAAACGCCGGTACACTGATTCCGCACCTGGATAATCCTTGGCTCCCATGTACATGGCGCCTTCAAGGAGCCGGCAGTCCCGGGTGTTCTGAATATCCGGAGGCAGGGTATGGATCAGGTCCAGGGCCAGACTGAACCTTTCTGTGGCCGCATACACGTCACACATTCTGGAAATGCCGGTCAGGGACAGGGGGTTCCAGGACAGGAACTGCCCGAGGAGGTCCTCGGCCCGTTCGAACTGCCCTAGGTGCACCAGAGCCCTGGACAGCTCCAGAGCGATGTAATGCTCAGGTTCCTGGCACTGGTCCAGGGCAAGCTCAAAGCTCTCTACGGCACCGGCATCGTCACCCCGGCTCAGGGCAAGGAGCCCGTCCCTGAAGTCCTCTCCATAGGATTGATAGGCCTCGGCAATCTCATCCGGGTAGGTTCCGCAGATGGCATAGAATTCGTCAATATCGGATTCGTCTCCGGGATCCGCTTCCTCTTCATAGAGGCTTTCCTGTTCGTCCGGCTCTTCCATAAGGGGGAGTTTTACCCTTTTATGAATGCGCTTTATGGCCGATTGGATGTGTTGTTTCTTATCCTCATCCCCTGTCAGTTCCAGGGCAAGGGAATAAAAGGTGAGGGCATCCTCTTCCAGACCTTCCTTTGAATACTCGTCTGCCCTGTCCAGGTGCTGGCGGGCAAGGGCTTCACGGGTCCCGGCCATTTTCTTGAGGATCCTGGGTTTCAGTTCCGGGTCATGGGAGTGATTGCCGGCCAGGATCGCAAGAGCCTTTTCATACTCTATCTTGGCAGGTCCGAAGGCGTCCCTGGCGAACAGGGAGTCTCCCGTTGTTTCATGTTGTTCTGGTTTTTTGGAGAAAAAGGAAAAAAGTCCCATGGGCCCGGCTCCTGTGATGGTTGTTAGCAGTTGGACTCTGTGTATACCAGGATACTGTGCCTGTGTAAATAGTGTTGATTTAAGGTCCGAGTCCTTCATGGCCCGGGCTTCCCCATCAGTCTGGACTTGACAGAATCCGCTAATCGCTATACACAGGTTGGAAAGGAAGGGGTGTGTCGCATATCTGTCCGGCGGCCCTGTTATCCAAATCATCTTGCCCCCGGCTGTTTCGAGCACCTGCATGGGCAGCGGATGGTATCGGTCGTCCTGCCCTGCTTCACAGGGTAACGGCCTGTCATATATAACACTCATTTCACGGAGGATTGACATGTCAAAATCAAGGGATACGAAAAAGGAAACCAAGAAGAAACCGGAAAAGACAATAAAGGAAAAAAGAAAGGAAAAACAGCAGAAGAAAACAGGAACCGATCTTGTAAAAGAATAGGGTTGTGAACAATCCGGTTTTTTTAATGTCTTGGGAAAATGTCTTGACATTTCATGCCGGCCATAATAGGCTGGCCCAACCATGAAAAAGGAATGTACAATGAATCGCAATTTTACAGGCAGCCTCTATTATTATTACTGGTATTATTATACCGGCTGGCCTGTGGTATCCTGATGACATTGTAGAAACAAATAAATCAAAAAGCCGCAGGCCGCAAACCCGCGGCTTTTTTGTTTTGTCTTTTCAAACACCAGGCCGCGAAGGAATTCTTCCCGGCCTTTTGCTTTTTTACAGCAATGGAGACAAGACAATGCGCCAGACCTATGATGTCCACGTAAAGGAGTTCATCCCCCTGGTAACACCCGATGAACTGAAAAACCAGCTCCCCATAACCCCGGAATCGGAAAAAACAGTGATAAACGGGCGGGAGGAAATCAAGAACATCCTTGCCGGCAGGGATGATCGGCTCATGGTGATCACCGGACCCTGTTCCATCCATGATGAAAAGGCAGCCCTGGAGTATGCCCGGAATCTGTGCGATCTCAGTGACAAGGTGCGCGGGACCATGTGCCTGATCATGCGGGTATACTTTGAGAAGCCCAGAACAACCATCGGCTGGAAAGGGCTCATCAACGACCCCCACATGAACGGGTCCTGCGATATTATGGAGGGCATGGCCAGGGCAAGGAAGCTTCTTTTGGACATCACGGGCATGGGCATGCCCACGGCAACGGAGCTCCTGGATTCGGTGACGCCCCAGTACCTGGCAGGCCTCATCTGCTGGACCGCCATCGGCGCACGCACCACGGAATCCCAGACCCACCGTGAAATGGCATCGGGCCTGTCCATGCCCGTGGGATTCAAGAACTGCACAGACGGTGACCTGAAGAACGCGGTCAATGCCATTGTGGCCGCAGAATCTCCCCAGAGTTTCCTTGGGGTGGATCCCCAGGGCAAGGCCTGCATCGTGAAAACAACCGGCAACCCTTACACCCACATGGTTCTGCGCGGGGGCAAGCGGCCCAACTACGACTCGGTCAGCATCCGTGAAGCGGTCACTGTCCTCAGGGCCAAAGGATTGAGCGACGGTATCATCGTTGACTGTTCCCACGATAATTCCGGGAAGCGGTTCCAGGGCCAGGCCATTGTGTGGCAGGACGTCATGGACCAGATCGAGCACGGGAACCGCTCCATCCGGGGGATGATGCTGGAGAGCAACCTGTGCGAGGGCAATCAGGCCATTGCCGGATGCCGGGAGCAGATGAAATACGGTGTGTCCGTCACCGACGAGTGCATTTCCTGGGAAACCACACAATCCCTGATACTGAAAGGGCACGAACAGCTTTCGGCCATGAAGCAGAAAGCTTAGCTCTCTGGAGACGGTCTGCCAAGTCATACTACCCGGCACTTTGTCCGCCTGGTGTCACCCATGTGGCATCAGGCGGACATGAGGAATTTTGCCGGCTCTTTTGCAAAGCGCTTTGGGTCTTCCAGATTGGGGCAATGTTGCTGGGGTCATTGTTCTGCACTGGGATAGATCGGCTTTCCGGTCCGGTACGATACGCTTTTCATGGTGGCAACCAATTGATGCACACCCCCTTTTTCAGCATAAACCTTAAAAATAAATGCAGCTGTTCGCCTGTTGTTTGACAGCGTTTCTCCTTGAACAACGAGCATCGTTCCCGGATCAGGGCTTGCATGATAGGTGATCGAACAATCCAGGGCAACCGAGAGATTGTTTTTATTGTTTCCTAAAACGGAAAATGCAATATCTGCCAGGGAATAGATGATTCCGCCATGGGGCCGGTCATACATATTCAGCATGTCCTGCCTCAGAGGAAGGTGCATTTCGATGGTATCATCTGTCAGTTCATCCAGGACTATCCCAAGTAATTTAGCGTAGTTGTCCTTTTCGAATTGTTTCTTGACTATTTCCAAATGTTCTTGCATTTATTATAACCTTTCTGTCAGACTATAAAACACGAGTTGGTATTTGAAGGGTGACCTTAACAATTCATCTTGGAAATTCCAGCCAGCGGCCGGAAGGAATACGCTTTCCGCCTTTATCTGATCCGCCCTTCAGTGTGAACTTCAGAGTGCTGAGTCGAAACCGGCCATGATTCTGGCAGGATGATGGCTTCTTCCGGCCTGAGGAAAGGACTCCGGTTCCGTTCCACGTCCGAAACAGTTTGAAACACACGGGTATCCTTTGTCCAATACCCCTTCAGCTCACCAAAAGACCAGATCAGGGTGATGGGCAGAAGATAGAGAAATTCTTCAGGAACCCTGTCCTTTTTCACAACCCGCAGATAGGTTCTCAATGCCCTTGCGTACCGGAATATAAACAGGCAGGGTGCCAGGGCCGAGAACCACAGACGTCTCGACGTGCCCCATCCCCTTGAACGCAGTAATCCCAGTGCCTGGCCGTTGGGGATCAGGATGCGCTTTGTCCCCTGCCAGCAGGAGGCTTCCCAATGGTACATGACCGCTCTGGTTTCCAGGAAAAACCTGTGGCCTTGTTTTCTCAGGCTCATCTGCATCAGGCTTGTGGCGATCAGGTCCTGTTCGAGCAGTTCTCTCCTGGACAGGAGAACCGCCCTGGAAAAGGCACTGTTGTAACCGGCGATGTAATGCATTTCACCGGAAGCCTTACGGCCCATCCATTCACCGTAGGTTACATAATTGGCTGCCCTTGAGACCGCGGATACCCTGTTGCCGTTGCGTATCGACGGGCCAACTCCGCTCCATCCTTCCAGAAGCCGGTTCAGCATGTGTTCAAGGCAGTCTTCCAGGGGCAGGCAGTGATCCTCCATGATGACGACATGGGGCGCGGTACTGTGCATAATCCCCAGATGCCTTGCTTCATGCAGCAGAAGCGGCTTTCCTCCCTGGATCAGGATGATGTCAGGGTGCTGAACTTCGAATGATTCCGGAAGGGCAAAGGCGCCCTTTGTCCTGCAGATGAAGATAACCTCGAGCTTGGGCCGTATGGTCTGTTTTTCGATACACCGATGAAGTTCTTGGATCTCCCCATAGGTATCAAGAGCTGCAATGATGACGGATAATGCCTTTTCCATAAATTCTGCCTTGTTAGAATTCCCGGAGCCTGCTCCATACCGCCCTTTCCAGGGGATAACCGATCTGTCTGAAGTGCCGGTCATACAGGCTGTACAGGGTTGATTTAAGGCCGGTGTCATATGCTGAGCCAATCCCCTGGCGCGACAGGAAGTGTTTATACCGGACGTCCCATCTGTTTCCCAGGCGGGAGATCACCCAGGGTTTCAGGTAGCCCCCGAAATGAACGATTCCCGGGTTTTCAACTGCCTCAATATATTGCTTTGGGTCCAGATCTTTGGGTTTGAAAAAACGTCGTCCTGCCATACTGCCGATAACATTCCAGCGATAGTGGAGCGGTTTCCACGACAAATATAGCAGAGCGTTCAGGGCATCCTGATCCATCATGGCTACGGTTGAGGCGGTTTCTAAATAGGACAGCATTCTGTCTGAAATGCACTCTTTCCGCCACACCGCAAGGTTCATCAGGAGAACCCCTGCATTGAAATATCGAGCATCAGCAGGGACGCCCATGGCCTTCCATCGGCTCAACCCGAGAGGTGACGACACGGTGGGTATAGCCATGTCCTGGACAGCCCCCACGGCCATGTCCCCCAGGTCAACCGCGAAAAGTTCTTCGACATCGCCAAGTACCAGAAGATCGGCATCCAGATAGAGAATGGTCTTCAGGTCAACAGGAAAGAAGTCAGCGATCACCAGTCGCTGGTACATGACCGGAACCGCCCTCCCCCACAATGGAAGATTCCCCAGTCTGGTTTGGGAACACGGAATCCAATGAAAGGTGATATCGGATCCTTCGAAAAAATGCTCAAATTCAGTCCTGGCTGCATGGGGGATCCCGGATTCAAACACGAACCAGTCAATCCGGGATGCCGATTCCTTACTGTTCAGAAGCGAATGGGCGGTGACACCCAGCGGCACCAGGTAGTTTTTGTCTATAGTGCTGGCAATAGTAATGGAATTTGGGTTTGCCGCCATGGTATTTGTCCATTGTCCTGGGAATTATAGTTGGATTTTGCCTTCAGGGCTCAGGGCAGGGTCCTCCTTTATTTCCACAAGTCCGCGGTTGGAAAGGCGCAGGCCGCCAATGGCCAACAGGCCTATCATTGGATAAAAAACCGCTTTTTGTCAAGAGAAGTATTTAAAATTATTAGAAACTTGGAATATGGCCCCAGCCTGGTGCCATCAAGATGAGCCAGAGCAGAACCATAGCTGTATCCGCCTATTTGCATCCGTAACAAGACAAACTGATATCCGGCTATGTTCGCGGGACTGGAGCCCTGCAAAAGCCAAGGAAACTGCTGCGCCAGGGATGAAAATTCATTGACAGCCTTGATCCGGATTAATAGTGTGCAGTTGGGGGGACAATCCCCCAAGGGTAAGCAGTGCATATGCTCAGCAACCCTTCAACCCTGTGGCAGGGAGATGATGATGAATGCTTTACAGCGAACTCTGGCAGCATGCCTGGGTGTGTTTTTTTTCTGGGGGACCTCGGGCCCTGTTCCCCATGCTGGTGCGGAACCGGAAACCGGCATTTATGCTGACCTGCTCCGGAAATACGTGAAAAACGGCCTGGTGGATTATGCCGGATTCAAAAAGGAAGAGGCCAGGCTCGGCCTGTATCTTGCGTCCCTGGAAAAGACGGACACCAGGGTGCTGCCCCGGGACAACCAGTTCGCTTTTTATATCAACGCCTACAATGCCTGGACTATCAAGCTGATCCTGGGGGCTTATCCGGGGATCAAATCCATCAAGGAACTGGGATCGTGGTTAAAAAGCCCGTGGAAAAGGAAAATCGCCCGCATCGATGGGGATGTCATTAGCCTGGATGACATTGAACACAAAATCCTCCGGCCCCGGTTCAAGGACCCCCGGATTCATTTCGCGGTGAACTGTGCATCCAGGAGCTGTCCGGCCTTGGGATCAGAGCCATACCAGGGTGCTGTCCTGGACGGGCAGCTCACCGGGATGACCCGGGCGTTCATCAACGACCCCGTTCGTAACCGACTCCAGGGCAATACCCTCCAGGTGTCCAGCATTTTTAAATGGTATCTGGAGGATTTCAACAAGGACATCGTGGGGTTTTTCATGATCTATGCTGACCCCGGGCTCAAGGAGCAACTGGAGGCTGAGGCTGACAGGATCAAGGTTGAATACCTTGATTACGATTGGTCCCTGAACGGCAGATGACCCGGAGCGGGCAAGTGTGGCCATGTCCCGGGCATGGCCGTTACTGGGAGGATACGGAACAATCCAGTTGACGTCTCAGGTTTGTGTGTCGTACCATGGATGAAATCCATCCCTCGGTCAGATGCGGCTTTCTGCAGGATATTCTGCAGCCGGATTTCAGAGGATTTGTATTGACCCGGTTCATTTTTGTGTCCCGGAGGCTCCCGGACAGGATTGTTCAGGGATTGTCCGGTTTCATCATTGGGGATCCAGGAGGGATAAGGAGGAGGCTGCGGGGTAAGAATGAAGGTAAATAAAATAGATCATATCTGTATCGCGGTGAGAAATCTTGATCAGGCACGAAGGGTGTGGGAGCCGGTACTCGGTAAAACATCTCCGGACGAAGCATACCTGGATGACTCAGAGAAGATCAAGGTTGCCCGGTATATGGTGGGTGAAGTCGGTTTTGAACTGATGGAGTCCACCTCGCCTGACGGCGAGGTCGCAAAATTTATCGAAAAGCGGGGTGAAGGGGTCATGCTCGTCAGCCTGAATGTGGATAACACGCGGCAGACAATGGATGAACTCAAGGAAAAAGACTACCCGATTATCGGTGAGGCAAGGCAGTTCAGGGACTGTGAATTCGCCTTTGTTCATCCCGGGAAAATGAACGGTGTGCTGCTTGAGGTCATTGACTATAAATGGGATGACCTGAAACAATAATCCCTTGACGGCTCAATCAATACCCTGAAGTGCGGAGTCTGTTTTTTCTGCCATGACAACCATCCATAAAAAGGCTGCACCTGTCCGGAAGATTCCATTGCAGGTCAAGCTGTTTCCCTTTTTGCAGTGGCTGAAAATCATTAACCGGAAAACCCTCCGTGCTGATTTGCTGGCAGGACTCACCGGTGCCTTTATCGTCCTGCCCCAGGGAGTATCCTTTGCCGTCGTAGCGGGACTCCCCTCGGAATACGGGCTTTACACGGCCATGGTTCCGCCCATCATCGCGGCACTGTTCGGATCCTCCATGCATCTGGTTTCCGGACCTACGACCGCCCTTTCCATTATCGTGTTCTCGACGCTGAGCCCCCTGGTGGAGCCCGGCACCATTGACTTTCTCCGCATGGCCCTGACACTGACATTCATGGCCGGTGTGTTCCAGCTGGTATTTGGTCTGGTCCGGCTCGGCACGGTCATTAATTTTGTATCCCATTCGGTCATTGTGGGGTTCACGGCAGGCGCTGCCTTTCTCATTGCCACGGGCCAGCTCAAACATGCCCTGGGGATACATGTTCCCAACGGCTCCTCCTTTTTAACAACCTGGGTGATCATCGGGAAATCCTCGGGTCAGATAAACGGGTATGAGTTGCTCATCGCAGCCGTTACACTGGTTTTTGCAGCCCTGATCAAATACAGGCGGCCCCGGTGGCCCGGCCTTCTCATGGGTCTGGTCCTGGGCAGTCTGCTGAGTCTGGCCCTGGACGGCAAAGCCAATGGGGTCAAGCTCCTGGGTGAGTTGTCCGGAAGCCTGCCGCCCCTGTCCTCTCCGGATTTCACCCTGGATACCCTCAGGCTCCTGGCGCCGGGTGCCCTGGCCATCGCCCTTTTGGGCCTCATTGAAGCCCTGTCCATTGCGCGTTCCATCACGGTGTTGTCCCGTCAACACATCAACGGCAACCAGGAATTCATCGGCCAGGGATTGTCCAATATCGTGGGCAGTTTCTTTTCAGCCTACGCAAGCTCCGGTTCCTTTACCCGTTCCGGCGTCAATTATGATTCCGGGGCCCGGACACCCCTGGCCAGCGTGTTTTCGGCACTGTTCCTGGCCGTGATCGCCATGGTTGTGGCTCCCCTGACCGCCTGGCTTCCCCTGTCTGCCATGGGAGGAGTCATTCTCATGGTGGCCGTGAAGCTCATTGATGTGAGGCACATCCGGGAAATCCTGAAAAGCAGCAGGTCCGACTCCCTGGTACTGCTGGCCACCTTTTGCGGGACCCTGTTCTTCCAGATTGAATTTGCCATCTACACCGGGGTTCTTCTTTCCCTGGCCATTTACCTTACCCGGACAGCCCATCCCCAGATCGATGTCATGGCACCGGATCCCTCAGATACCCGCAGGCGCCTGACCGAGCTGGCAGATAACGGGCTGCTTGAATGTCCCCAGCTGAAAATCATCCGGATCAACGGATCCCTGTTTTTCGGAGCCGTCAACCATATATCGGAGACCTTGGAGGCCATTGATGCAGACCAGCCCAAGCGCCTTCTCATCGTTGGGCACGGTGTCAATTTCATCGATGTGTCCGGCGCCATGATGCTTGCTCAGGAAGCCAAGCGGAGGATGGACATGAACCAGGCGTTGTATCTGTGCCGCATCAACCGTGACGTTCTCCAGTTCCTGGACCATGGCGGTTTTATGGAGGAACTCAGAAAAAGCCATGTATTTTCAACGGAGTATACTGCCATTGCCAGCATTTTCAAGACCCTTGATAAGGGTATCTGCCAATCCTGCAGGATACGTATTTTCCAGGAGTGCAGGAGTAT
>JAZDGN010000135.1:0-55170 GCA_043806875.1 Pseudomonadota bacterium | reverse complement strand
CCATGGCGGTTTTATGGAGGAACTCAGAAAAAGCCATGTATTTTCAACGGAGTATACTGCCATTGCCAGCATTTTCAAGACCCTTGATAAGGGTATCTGCCAATCCTGCAGGATACGTATTTTCCAGGAGTGCAGGAGTATACAGGATCCCGGAGCAGTTTCGTCACCATAAAGGAGACAGCAGGTGGATGAACCCAGGAAAAATCGGGTGAAAAACATCGGGGAAGATCACAGGGCTGGTTGGCGTTCACACCGACATGACCCAGCGTACAAGGGCCCGGGAAGAGCGGGAAAATCTGATCAGGGACCTGCAGAAGGCTCTGGACAGCATCCAGACCCTGCAGGGGCTTTTGCCCATCTGTTCAGGGTGCAAGAAAATACGAGATGACACCGGGTACTGGAACCAGATTGAAACCTACATCGAAAAGCACTCCAAGGCCCTGTTCACCCATTCCCTGTGCCCGGATTGCCTGGAGAAGCTGTACGGCGACAAGGACTGGTATCAAAAAAGCCTTGATCAGAATCGAACCGATTGATACGCCCGCGCTCCGGCGGGGATTTCAAGAGTATTGAGCCGGATTGGCTGCGAGTACCCGGTTGAAATTTCCAGATCATGAAGGCCGGGCTCAAGCTGGACCCGGACCAGTGAGAGCCTGCCCGGAAGGGTCTCCCAGGACCGGGTGTCTGCCTGTTCCAGGAGAAAAAGGATAATCCTTGCCACGCCTTCGGCAACATCGCTTCTTTTCCCGGCCTCCCTGGCGATGGCTTCTTTTGCCCCAGCCCTGATTGCCTGTCTGGAAAAGATCTCGGCAGAGCGTTCATCCAGGGATTTTTTTGCCACTTCCCCCATGTCTGTGGACAATATCTCTGGGCTGAGATCTGCTTGCCGGGAACGGATTGTCATGGGCAGGGCAGGGGGCGACTGTCCCATGTATCGGGGGACCGATATGCGGATGGAGGGCGGCAGTATAATATCCGCGGAAACCTTGACAGGAATATGCCCCTGGGCCACAAACAGGACCAGTTCCCCACGGTCCCGGGGCAGGGTGCCAGGCAGAAAAAGGTTAGTACCTGCTTCACCGGAAAGCTTCTCATATTCGATGCGGGCATCATCGAACAGATTCATGTTTTCAAAACACAGGCCAATGAGTGCCCGGGTAAAATGATCTCCGGCCAGGGCTTTCGGGTATTTGTCAATCACCTCCAGAGCCTGTTTTGCTTCCACCAGGGCGCTCTCTATGCGGTTCTGGAGCAGGAAATTCATCATCAGGAAGGTGTGGACCCAGAGGCGCTCACTGTATTCTCCCTTGTAGGCGGTGACGCTGTCATTGACCAGGACTGCTGAAGACTGGTCCGCGACACTGATCTGGTCCTGGGTTTTCATCAGGTTTTCTGCGTTGAGCAAAGCGCGGGTGCTGGTCTCATAATCCTTTAGATAAAAAAGGATAAGGCCCTTTTCCATGTGGCACAGAAGCCGGTCCTTGCCCGATACGTCATTGCAGTTTTTGAGGACCTGGTCTGCACTTTCAAGGTTCCCGGCATAAAAGGCTGTTCGAGCCCTCTGGAGGGGAAGGCTCGAACAGCCGGAAACCAGCAGCACTGCAAGAACGGCCAGTACGGTTTTGAAGGTTTTCATCGGGGATTCGTTACCAGCCGATAATGGGCCGCGAGGCCTCCCGGGCAAGCTCCGCCTGGTCTGCATAAACGATTTCTCCGGTTTTGAGATCGGTCATGGTAAGGTCCAGGCTGTAGTAGATGCGTTCGCTCTTGTTCAGGCGCCATTGCCTGGGTTCTTCCTTTTTGATGGATCTGAGCGTTCCGCTGAGGATATAGTCCGCACCCAGCTGGCGGCCCTGGATAACCCGCTGCGCGGGATCCACATACCCCATGGACTGGTACTGGGTCTCCTTCTGGATGTTTTCCCTCTGGCGCTCATTGATGAAACGAAAGCGTCCGGACTGGATCAGTTTCATCCTGATGTCGTCCGTGATGCCGCCGGTGCTGATGTGCTCTGAGGTCTCATTGATTACGGGGTAGACAATGATGATCGGTTTCGCTGCCTGGGCAGGAAACAGGGGGGCTGCCAGCAGGGGATTGACCAGGCGGTCCACAATCTGTTTCTTGTCCGAGAAATCGTAGCTGGCATCGTAATGGGCTTCGTCCTGGGGGTTGAGATTTCTGGTGGTTGCCGCACATCCCGCCATGACCAGCGCGCCTGCGGCCAGTGCTGTGATGAAAAGTATGAATCGTTTCAGTTGCATGATAGTGTCCTCTTCAATTGATGGGTACCTTCCAGGTACTGTTCTGGTAAAACGGTTTGTCCCGGTCTTTTTATTTCCGGGCTTGTTTCTATCATGGCCTGGTACTGCCGTCAATGGTTCCGGCCGCCAGTTCAAGCCGGGTTGCGGCAGACCTGTAATCGTGAACCGCCCTGAGCAGGTTTGTCTTGCTCTGGAGGACCATGACATCGGCGTCCAGGAGGTCGGTTATGGTGAACAGGCCTGAATTATACCGGTTTCTTACGATACGCAGGGATTCCTCTGACTGGCTTACCGCGGCCTGGATTACCCGGATGCGTTCCCAGGCGCTCTGTGCATTGAAAAATGCCTGGCGGGTCTCGCCGCAGATTTGCTGCTCCATGGCCTTGAGCATGGCCTGGGTCTGTTTCAGATTGGCCTCGGCTTCCCGGATCCTTGCCGATGTGCGCCCCCCGGTGAACAGGGGCATGGAAACCACTGCCCCCACGGTGTAATTGGTTCCCGAGTTCTGGAAATCCTCTGAGTTGATTTCATAATTGCCGGCCAGGTTGACGCCGGGGTGCCTGGACGCTTTTGCCTTGTCTATTTCTTTTTCGGTGATGCGTTTCTGGAGGGTCAAATGCTTGAGGTCGGGCCGATTGGACATGGCCGTGCCGACCCAGGAGTCCAGGGTTCCGGTGATGGGCCCTCCGGCTTCCAGGGGGGTGACCAGGGTGTAATCCAGATCACCGCCGACGCCCATGGCAACACTTAACCTGCATTTGGCAATGTCGAACTGGCTCCTTGCTTCGGCCAGCTGCTGTTCCAGGTCTGCAATGTGGACCTGGGCTCTGAGCAGATCGCTTTTTGCCACAAATCCGCCGCTGTACCTGGACTCAACCAGGCTCAGGTGGGACCTTGCCGTTTCCAAGGTCTGGTCGACTACGCCCTGGTTTTCCCGGGCAAGGAGTGCCCCCACATAGGCAAATATGGTGCCGGCAATCACCTGCTGCCGCGTCCGGTCCGCCTGCAGAACTGCGGCCTCCTGGCCCAGCTGGGCCTGCTGACTGCCGTACCAGGTCTGGCCGCTGTCATACACGGGCCAGGTCACGGAAAGGACCGATGAAAGATTGTTAATGGGGTCCGGGTCATTGAGACGGCCGGGATCAAAATCCATGACAGTGATGGCCTCCTGGTTGAGCTTGGTGCCAAAGGCCCACATGGGATTGGTGGTGCGGTTGACCTGGCCGGTGACCTGGACCTGGGGCATAAAGCCCGATTGTGCCTGGAGAACCTTTTCATGGGCCGCCTGGGTCTGGTACATGGCGGCCTCGATGCCCGGATTGCCGGCCAGGGCCTTTTCCACGGCCTGGTCAAGGGTAAGTTCTGAGGCAGATAGGGAAACTGCGGCCGACAATAACCCTGCGGCCAGAAGCATCAGTGCCCCGGACAGCGGGGACAAAAAATGTAAATGTCGTATCATGCGTTTCTCCTCATTGTATGGGCATCAGGCATCATGGGATGCGTCCTTTGCAATCTGCCCATGGTGAATATGGGCAGATTCCCAGCGCTTGTCCATGAAGTACAGGATGGGTACCGTCATGCGGGAGAAGAGCAGGGACGCCACTTCGCCGGCCATGAGAGATATGGCCAGACCCTGAAAAATGGGATCAAAAAGGATGACCGAAGCACCCACGACCACGGCCGCAGCCGTGAGCATCATGGGCCGGAACCGGACCGCCCCGGCATCGATGACCGCCTGGTCCAGGGGCATGCCCTGGGCGATCCTGAGTTCGATGAAGTCCACCAGGATGATGGAGTTCCTGACCACGATACCGGCTCCGGCTATGAAACCGATCATGGACGTTGCCGTGAAAAAGGCGTTCATGGCCCAATGGGCCGGGAGAATCCCGATCAGGGAAAAGGGGATGGCCACCATGATTACAAAGGGCGTTGAAAAAGACTGGAACCATCCGACCACCAGGACAAAGATCAGCACCAGTACCACCCCGAAGGCCAGTCCCAGGTCCCGGAAGACCTCGTAGGTGATGTGCCATTCCCCGTCCCACTTCATGGCCAGGTGCCGGTCGCTTTCGGGCAGTCCTGCCGTGTGCTGGACAATGTGGTACCCCTCAGGGGCCGTGATGGCGTCTATTTTTTTCCACATCTCCAGAATGGCGTAGACCGGGCTTTCCTTGGCCCCGGCCACATCGCCGGTCACATAGATCACGGGCATCAGGTTCTTGTGATAGATGCTGCGATCAAGCTGGGTTTCTTTGATATGGAGCAGGGAAGCCAGGGCGACCAGGCTGCCGTCGGCTGCCGGAATCTTGACTGCCCCCAGCCGGTCCATCCCGGCCCGGGTTGCCAGGGCAGGCTGAAGTATGATGGGGACATCCTCTTTTTCCAGGGGCTGGTGGAGGAGGCCTGACTGGCGTCCTTCCAGGACCACCTGGAGGGTCTGGGCTATCCTGCCCACACTGATGCCGTGGAGAGCCGCCTTTTCCTGGTCGATGTCCAGCTGGTACCGGACCTGATCCTCTTCCATGTACCAGTCCACGTCCACAACCCCGTCCGTGGATTCAAAGATATCCCTTATCTTGAGGGCCAGTGCTTTCTGCTGGTCATAATCCGGGCCGTAGATTTCTGCCACCAGGGTGGACAGGACCGGCGGACCCGGCGGGACCTCGGCGATCTTGACCCGGGCGTTGTACCGTTTGGCAATGGCTTCCAGGGGCGGTCTCACCCTTTTGGCGATGTTGTGGCTCTGCTGTTTGCGCTTGCCCTTGCCCACCAGGTTAACCTGGATGTCTGCCATGTTGGGGCCGCGCCTCAGGTCATAGTGACGGACCAGACCGTTGAAGTTAAAGGGGCCTGCGGTTCCGGTATGGATCTGGTAGTCCACCACCTCGTTAACTCTCTTGAGATAGTCCCCCATGTCCATGGCACAGGCAGCGGTCTCCTCAAGGGTGGCTGTTTCCGGCATGTCGATGATCACCTGGAATTCGCTCTTGTTGTCAAAGGGAAGCATCTTGACCCGGACCAGGCCAACTCCCACCAAAACGCAGGCCAGGATCAGCAGCCCCACCACGGTGATCAGGAATCCGTATTGCCAGAGCGGTTTGTGGAGCAAAGGATCCATGATGCGCCGGTACAGGCGTGTGGACCAGTCTTCGTTGCCGTGGTGCTCACCCTGACCTGAATGCCCCTCCTGCCGTATCATGCGGACCGAAGCCCAGGGGGTGACGATAAAGGCGACCAGGAGGGAAAAGAACATGGCGGCTGATGCACCCACGGGTATGGGCCGCATGTATGGGCCCATGAGACCACCCACAAAGGCCATGGGCAGGATGGCCGCAATGACCGTGAGGGTTGCCAGAATGGTGGGGTTGCCCACCTCATCAACGGCCTCGATGGCCACGTCGAACCGGGAACGTCCCTGGTTGGCCTCCAGGCGGTAATGGCGAACCACATTTTCCACCACAACGATGGCGTCATCCACCAGGATACCGATGGAAAAGATCAGGGCGAACAATGTGATGCGGTTCAGGGTGTAGCCGTACAGGTAAAAGGTCGTCAGGGTCAGGGCCAGGGTTACGGGAATGGCAAAGGCTACAACCCCCGATTCCCGGTGTCCCAGGGTGAACCAGATAAGGATGGTCACGGACACCACGGCGATGAGCATGTGGAGCAGGAGCTCGTCGGATTTTTCCTTGGCGGTTTCACCGTAGTGGCGTGTGATGGTCATCTGGACGTTGTCCGGGATAATCCGGCCCCGGGCATCGTTCACCCGTTCCAGTACCTTGTCAGCCACGCTTATGGCATTGGTGCCCTTGCGCTTGGCCACGGTCAGGCTCACGGCAGGCCAGACCCCCCTTTGCGCTTCCTTGGCAACAATGTGTTTTTCGCCGGCAGCAGGGCCTGTGCCGAAGAACACGTACTGATCAGGGTCTGACGGTCCGTCTTCAATGTCAGCCACATCCCTCAGGTAGACGGGGCGACCATTGTGGACATTGACAACCACCCGGCCCACATCCTCGGCATTGGTGAGAAGTCCGCCGGTGTGAACCACGATCTGGCCGTTGCGGGACGGGAAACTTCCGGAGTCCGAGGCCTGGTTGGCCGAGGCCACAAGCCCCGTAACCTGCTGCATATCCAGGCCGTAGGCAGCCAGGCGGAGCGGGTCGAGACGTACGTTGACCTGGCGCTGCTGACCCCCGATAATGGTGGTGATGGATACGTTGGGTTCCCTTTTGACGATGTCCTCCACTTCTGCCGCCAAACGCCTTAAGAGGTAATGGTCCACCTCGTCGCTCCAGAAGGTCAGGGCCAGGATGGGTACGTCGTCTATATACCTGGGCCGGATCAGGGGAGGACTCACCCCGGAGGGAATCCGGTCGTAATTGGCCATGAGCTTGGATTGGAGCCGGACAATGGAAGCCTCTTCGTCCTGGCCCACCAGGAAACGGACCACCACCATGCACATGCCGGGCATGGTGGTGGAGTAGATGTATTCCACCCCGGGTATTTCCCAGAGGAGTTTTTCCATGGGTTTGGTGACCCGCTGTTCCACTTCCTTGGCGCCGGCACCCGGCATCTGGACAAACACATCGATCATGGGAACGATGATCTGGGGTTCCTCCTCCCTGGGAAGGGCTATGACGGCAGCGATGCCAAGAAGAACCGACGCGATGATGATCAGGGGTGTCAGCTTGGAGTTGATGAAGAACAATGCGATTTTTCCTGCAGGACCCTGCTTGGTGCTCATGACGCATCCTCCACTTTCATGCCGTCCTTGATGCCGGCAGGCGGAGCAGCAACGTACCGTGTTCCGGCCTTGAGCCCGGAAATGATCTCGATCTGATCTCCGAAATGCCTGCCTGTTCTCATGAGCCTGAACCGGGCAATGGCGGATTCGTCCACCAGAAAGTATCCGGTGAGCTGTCCCTGGATTACCTGGGCTGATTCGGGAATCAGGAGCATGCCGCTTTCACCCACGGGAATGTTGACCCTGGCGAACATGCCCGAGCGCAGGATGGCGGTTTCCGGAAGGCTGATCTTGACGGCAAAGGAACGGCTCCGCTCATCGGCCATGGGCGCAATGGTTTTTACCGTGCCGGTGATGACTGGTGCCCCCTCCAGTGCCGGGATGCTCACATTCATGGGCTGGCCGATGCTCACTGCCTGGATATGGTGTTCGGGAAGCACGATTTCGGCCTGGAAACCCCCTGTCTTTTCAAGGGTGAGAAGCGGGGTTCCCGGTGAAGCAAGGTCGCCCACATTGGTCATTTTTGCGGTCACGATCCCGTCATAGGGGGCCAGGACCTTGGCGTCCTTCTGGGAAATGCTGGCTTGGGACACAGCGGCTTCGGCCTGTTGAATCCGTGACTGGGCGGCAGCCACCATGGCTTCGGCCTGGGACATTGCCGCCTGTGCCTGGAGGTATCGGGCCTCCATCTCTTCAAACTCCTGCCTTGTGGCAGAGTCTTCCTTGAACAGTTTCTGGTACCTTTTGTAGGTGGCTGAGGCAAGCTCAGCGCCTGCCCGGGCGGCATCCCTGGCGGAAATGGCGGCAGATTCCGCCCTCCTGGCTTCAGACAGCCCTGCTTCACTCTGGCGGAGACCGGCTGCAACCTGGCGTTCATCCAGGATGACCAGGACATCCCCCTGCCTGACCTGGTCCCCCTCCCTCACATTGACGGCTCTGACCGTTCCCATTATCTTGCCGGACAGTGTGCTTGCTGTCAGGGCCGTTATTGTTCCCAGGGCCTCATACACAACGGGGCGGCTTGTGATGTTCGCCTCAGCCACTGTGGCCTTTATTGATACCGGGGGGCCTGATCCTGCCGTGCCCGGTTCGATTTTATCGCTGCACCCCATGAAAAAACAGATGATTGCCAATGAGATCCCTATCCCGTGAAGCGATTTGTTAACCATTGTTTTCTCCTTTTATGAATGTCTTACAAAAAGTTATTTTCGTTTGTTGATTCCAACCCACCGGAAGGAGGGGTATACCGGGAACATTCCTTTTTTCATCTCCCGGGCCTGTTCTATGATATAAAAGGCCTCCGGGTCCATTTTCCGGACCAGGGGCAGGATCCACTTCAGGTTCCGCCTTTTGCAGGCCACATACAGTTCTGAAACAGGCCCCTTCATCCCTTCTCCCCGAAACACCGTTACCGGCTGCCCCTTCTGTCTCAGGGCTTCTGTCAAGCCTGTCCCGGTCCTGGAGGTGATGACCTTGAATATGATCAGGCCAAAGGCCAGTTTCCGCTCCACCAGTATACCGATGACATTGCCGGTCGCGAACCCCAGGGCATAGAACACGGCAAGAACCGGCTTGTCCTGGATCTGGCCGATTACCGTTCCGGCAACATATATCCAGATCATGATTTCCAGGACCGCCAGGCAGAAGGCAATGACTGTGCGCCCCTGGACTGTAACGATGGTCCGCACGGTTCCCAGGGAAACATCGCAGATCCTCGCAAAAAATATGATCAGGCCTGTTACTATGATATGGGTATCAGCGAATACCAATTTTCCTCTCCGTAAGTATCCACCGGTAGGCTCCTGCCCGGCAGACAGGCCCTGAGTCCGGGCTGGAATCTGTACCTGCCGTCATCCTGGCGGAATTTCCTGTCTCCCATGGAAATATGCCCCATGATCTGGCTTATCCCCGGGTTTGTCAACGGTTTTTGTTCTTCCCGCAGCCGGTTGTTCAGTAAATCCGTACTCGGGATCTGCGACATGAATCCGGCCGGGTACAGATGCTGATGGGTCAACTGCCTATGCCGGCCATGCATAGGTATTTGATTTCAATATAGTCGTCCACACCGTACATGGATCCCTCCCGGCCGATACCGGACTCCTTGACCCCGCCAAAGGGGGCAACGGTGTTGGCTACCAGGCCGGTGTTGATGCCTACCATACCGTACTCAAGACCTTCGCTCACCCGCCAGGTTCGAGCCAGATCCCGTGTGTAGAAATAGGCTGCCAGTCCGAATTCGGTGTCGTTGGCCATGCGTACGGCCTCCTCTTCGGTTTCGAAACGGAAGATGGGAGCCAGGGGTCCGAAGATCTCTTCCCGGGCCACCCGCATGTCAGGGGTGGCATCGGCAATGATGGTCGGTTCGAAAAAGGTACCGCCCAGAGCATGGGGCCTGCCGCCGGTAACGAGCCGGCCGCCCCTGGCCAGGGCATCGCTGATATGGGCCTGGACCTTTTCCAGGGCGGCCCTGTCGATGAGGGGGCCCTGCTGGGTTCCGGGTTTAAGGCCGTTGCCAACGGTCATGGTTTTTACGGCATCGGCCAGTTTGAGGCAGAAGGACTCGTAAATCCCTGCCTGGACCAGAAATCGGTTTGCGCATACACAGGTCTGCCCGGTGTTTCTGTACTTGGAGATCAGGGCTCCCTGGACAGCCGCATCCAGATCTGCATCGTCAAAGACAATGAACGGGGCATTGCCCCCAAGCTCCATGGAGACCTTTTTCATGGTTCCCGCACAGTCGCGCACGAGCTGTTTCCCGATTTCCGTGGAACCTGTAAAGGTCAGTTTCCGGACAATGGGGTTGGCTGTCATTTCGCCGCCGATGGCCGATGCCGACCCTGTGACCACATTGAACACTCCCGGGGGAATGCCGGCCCTGAGACTCAGTTCAGCCAGAGCCAGGGCCGAAAACGGGGTGGCGGTGGCGGGCTTGGCGACCATGGTACACCCCACGGCCAGGGCAGGTCCGGCTTTCCGGGTGATCATGGCAGAGGGAAAATTCCAGGGCGTTATGGCGGCAACCACGCCTACCGGCTCCTTGAGAACCACGAGGCGCTGACCGGCCTGGGTCTGGGGGATGACATCACCGTAAACCCGTTTTCCCTCTTCGGAGAACCACTCCAGGAAGGATGCGGCATAGGCGATCTCCCCCCGGGCTTCGGCCAGGGGCTTGCCCTGTTCCGAGGTCATTATCACGGCCAGATCCTCCTGGTTTTCCATGATGAGATCCGCCCACCTGCGGACAAATTTGGAACGTTCCTGGGCTGTTTTTGCTCTCCAGGCGGGCCATGCGGCATTGGCTGCTTCAATGGCCCTCCGGGTTTCAGGGGCGCCGCACCGGGGTATTGTCCCCAGAGCTTCGCCTGTTGCCGGATTGGTTACATCCATGGTCTGTCCGTCATCTGCAGGACACCACAGGCCGTTGATTAAGGCCCGGTTACGCAAAAGGGTCATATCGCTCAATGATATCATGGGTGTCGTCCTTTATGAATGATGGTCATCAGTATCGAAATTCAGCAATTCACATCCCAGATATGTATACCGATTTTTCAGGTATTGCAACCTTTCGGGACACGATTCAGGATAGAGCCTTTCAAGTTTTTCGAGATCGAAAGCCCATAAATATCTTGACCCGGCCGGGTGATGAAGGTAAACCAGGTCAGGTTATGCGAGGAAACCTGGTCACAATGAAGGAATCTGTTTGCCCTCAAAAATCATGATCAGGGCAGTGCCCTGGTGAAATCGACCTGAAAGACAACTCCCCCGGGAAGTTCCCTGAAACCGGGTGCACGAACAGAGGAGACACTATGCCCGGTCCTGGACAGAAAAATCAGAAACCTGTTGAAACTGCAGATGGTTCCGATGATACCCTTGATATTGTT
This sequence comes from Pseudomonadota bacterium, assembly GCA_043806875.1. GTDB lineage: Bacteria > Desulfobacterota > Desulfobacteria > Desulfobacterales > Desulfobacteraceae > JAZDGN01. The sequence continues at coordinate 44,284 of JAZDGN010000135.1, read as the reverse complement.
TTCCAGGCCCAGAAGCGGGCTTTCCTGAACAACCCCATGCCCGGGGTAAAGGAGCGCATCCAGACCCTGAACCGGTTGAAGCAGGCCATCCTTGCAAACCGTGACGATATCGTGGCAGCCCTGAATTCAGATTACAGCTGCCGGTCGGAAGATGAAACCCTGCTGGGGGAGGTTCTTCCCAGTGTGGAGGGCATCGCCTTTGCGGCCCGGCACGTCAAGTCCTGGATGAAACCTGTCAGGAGAAGGCCGGGACTCATGTTCCAGCCGGCAACGGCCCGGGTTCTGTACCAGCCTTTGGGTGTCGTGGGGATCATCACGCCCTGGAATTATCCCCTGTTCCTGTCCATGGGTCCCCTGGCCGGGGTCCTTGCCGCCGGCAACAGGGCCATGATCCGCATGAGCCGGAATACACCGGCCACGGCGGGGGTTGTGTCGGCCATGATCGCCCGGACCTTTGATCCGGACCAGGTCTGGGTGGCCGGGCACGGACCGGGATCGGAGTTCGCAGCAAAGCCCTGGGATCATCTGGTATTCACCGGTTCCACAACCGTTGGGCGGCACGTGATGCGGGCCGGGGCGGACAATCTCACCCCCCTTACCCTGGAGCTGGGGGGAAAATCCCCGGCCATCATCGGCCCGGATGCCCCCATGGACCCTGCCGCCCGGAGCATCGCCTTCGGGAAGCTGTTCAACGCCGGCCAGACGTGTGTGGCACCCGATTATGTCCTGTGCCCCAAAGGCCGTGTGGACGATTTCATGATCCGGTTTGAGGCCCACGTCCGTCGTATGTATCCGACCATGGCAGACAATCCCCAGTACACCGCCATCATAGACGAATCCCAGCTGGGCCGCCTCAGGGACCTTATCCAGGACGCCCGGGACAGGGGCGGGCGGGTTATTGTCATCAACCCTGGACGGGAATCCTTTGAAAACACAAGGAAACTGCCGGTTCATCTGGTCGTGAACGTCAATCCTGAAATGACGGCACTGAACCGGGAAATTTTCGGTCCGGTCCTTCCGGTAATCCCCTATGAGTCCCTGGCCCAGGCCATGGCCTGGGTCAATGGGCGGCCTCGTCCCCTGGCCCTGTACTACTTTGACACCAACCGCAGAAATGCCGATACCGTCATTGCCGGGACCCGGTCCGGCGGGGTGGTAATCAACGACACCCTGATCCATGCGGTCCAGGACGATCTGCCCTTCGGGGGTATCGGAGAATCGGGCATGGGTCAGTATCATGCCCGGGAGGGATTTTTGGCCTTTTCCAAGGCAAGACCCGTGGTAACCAAGTCCAGGTTCAATACAGGTCCGCTGGTTCACCCGCCCTATGGACGGCGCATCCATGATTGGCTGTACAGACTGTTTTTGGGATAACCCACGGTTAAACCTTGTCCGGGCCAGGGGCTGACCACGGGCAAATGGATAGGCGAACCTTCAGGGAATTCCACGCGGCGGCGTTCTGTCAGGATTTCGGGTTGCTGGGGGCGATCAGTTCATCGAACAGTTTGTCAGCTTCGTGGGATAGGGTACTGTGCAGCTTGCGGAATCGTTCCATGAGTTCCAGGGCGTAAGGCGTCAGTCTTGAGCCCCCGCCGGCTTTTCCCCCGATACTGCGGACCAGGAGTTCCTGGCCGAGACGGCTTTCCGTGGCCTTGATCCTGGCCCAGACCGCACGGTAGCTCATGCCCAGTTCCTTGGCGGCGGCCTGGATGGAGCCGCTCCGGTGAACTGCGTCCAGAATGTTCAGGCGGCCCAGCCCGAACACCACATCCCCGGAATCATCTGCCATCCAGATTTTTGACCGGACTGAGAGTGCTCTGTTTGATGTTGTCATGCCGGCTTTAATACCACGAAACAGGACAGGATTACAAGCGCTTGCCGTTATATCAATATTGACATAGCGAGAACGTTATGGTACATGGCTGAAAAACCAAGGAGGATACCATGTCGAAAAGTTCAGCATTCAGTGTCTGCGGTATGTGTACGGTTCGCTGCCCCATAAAAGTAACCGTGGAGAACGGCCAGGTAAGTTTTATTCAGGGTAACCCCCATGTTCCTGCCATGAAGGGGGCTGTCTGCCCCAGGGGTGTTGCCGGAAAGGCCCTGATCAATGACGATGAACGTCCCCAGTACCCCATGATACGGGACGGCGGACGGGGTGAAGGGAAATGGCGGAAAGTCTCGTGGGATGAGGCACTTGATTATGTGGCCGGGCGTCTGGGAGAGATCCGTGATGTCCATGGCGCCAGGGCCATATCCTTTTCAGACAGGGGCGGTCCTTTCCGGGATTTTCACCGGGCATTCCTGCGCGGCCTCGGAACCCCCAACTATGTCAACCATGACGCGTCCTGTGCCCGGAATGTCCAGCATGCGGCCCTGTCCTTGACAGGAATGGGGCGTAAGTCCGTGTCCTATGATTTCAAGAACGCGCGTCATGTGGTGCTCCAGCTCAGAAATATTTTCGAAGCCATCAATGTTCAGGAGGTCAATAACCTGACCGATGCCATGGAGAAAGGCTGCAAGCTCACGGTCATAGATATCCGCGCCACGGTTTCCGGGGCCAAGGCCAACCGCTGGATGCTGGTCCGCCCGGGTACGGATTATGCCTTTAACCTGTCCGTGATCCATGAGCTCCTGTTCAGCAATCTCTACAATGAAAAATTTGTCAGGGATTACATGACAGGCGTGGGTGAACTCAAGCAGTTTGTCCGTGACTGCACACCCGAATGGGCCCAAAAAGAGACCGGTGTCAACGCCGACGAGATCCGCCGGTTTGTACGGGAGCTGGCCGCCGCCGCACCGGCCGTTATCTGGCACCCGGGGTGGATGGCAGCACGCTACGTTGACTCCTTTTACGTGTGCCGCTCCATTTACATCATCAATGCTCTCCTCGGCGCCTACGGTGCCAAGGGCGGACTGCCCTTTGTCAGCACGCCAAAGGATGTGGGAGCCAAGGGACTGAACAGTTTCATGGATCTGTATCCCAAGCCCAGGGAGAAGCGGGCAGATGGTGTCGGATGGCGCTATCCCCAGTTTGAGGAAGGGCCGGGGCTTGGCCACCTGCTATTCCATGCCATGGAAACCCAGGACCCTTACCCGGTAAAAGCGTATATTGCCTATCGCCACGATCCCCTGATGGGGTATCCTGAGCCCGAACGCCTGAAAGCCATCTGGGAGAAGCTGGACCTTCTGGTCTCTGTCACCTTTACCTGGTCGGACACGGCCTGGCACTCGGATGTGGTCCTGCCCCTGTCGCCCTACCTGGAGCGGGAAAGCATCATTGCCACCCAGAATGCCCTGAAGCCCCGGTTTTTTGTCCGGCAACGGGCTGTTGAGCCCCGGTATGACACCAGGGCGGACTGGGAGATCATTTCGGGTCTGGCCAGGCGGATGGGGCTTAAGGACCTGGTGTTTGACCGCATCGAGGATCTCTGGGAGTTCCAGCTGAAAGGAACCGGAGTTTCGATTCGGGATTTTTCTGCAACCGGCATGGTTGACCTCACGGATAAGGCCGCTTACCGGGACATCAGCGAAATCCGTTTCAAGACCGAGAGTGGCAAGATAGAAATCGTCACAGACAAGCTGGAAGCCAACGGCCTCAAGTCCCTGAAACCCTACGAACCTCCCAGAGAGCCTCCCGAGGGGCAGTTCCGTCTGACCTTCGGGCGCTGCGCAGTGCACACCCAGGGCCATACCGCGAACAATCCCATGCTGTCCGAGGTGATGCCCGAAAATGTCCTTTGGATCAATACCGGGGCTGCGGAGAAACTGGGGATCAATAACGGTGACAGGGTAGAGGTCCGGCAGAACGGTTATGCTGAAAACATCACTGCAAAGGTAACTGACATGATTCATCCCCAGGCGGTTTTCGTGGTTCACGGGTTCGGTCACACCCTTCCTGTTGAGAGCCGTGCCTTTTGCAGGGGCCTGGCCGACAACAAGTTCATGAAAGGGGGGTTGGACATATGGGACAGGGCTGGTGGCGCGGTTGCCTATCAGGAACATTTTGTTGCCGTGAAAAAGGTGCCCCGGGTTGCCAACACATAAGGAGACTGCTCTGATGAAGACAGATACAATTGTTGTCAACGGCAAAACCCTGGACTTCCAACCGGGGCAGACCATACTGGAGGTCGCTGGGGAAAATCATATCCGCATCCCTTCGCTCTGTCTGCTCAAGGGGGCCGTACCCACCGGCATGTGTCGTATCTGCGTTGTGGAGATTGAAGGCTTTGCCAATCTGGTACCGTCCTGTTCGACCCCTGCGGCCCGGGGCATGACCATCCTGACCGATTCCCCTGTTGTCATTGCGGCACGCAGGGAAATTCTGGCCCTGATGCTGGCCTCGGGAAATCATAACTGTTCCATAGGATCGCCCATGGACAGCAAATCCTGGACCGGCTTCCAGCTCAGGGCCCACGAAATGGACGGCAGCGAGGAGTTGTGCCCGGCATGGGGGGACTGCCGCCTCCAGGAACTGGCCTATGAATACCAGGTGACCGGGAAAAAATATCCCAAGTCCGAGACACGCTACCCCAGGGAAACGGTCAACCCCATGATCGTTCGGGATTTTTCCCGGTGCATCCTGTGTGGACGGTGCGTCCAGGCGTGCAATGAGATCCAGGTGAACAACGCCATCAGTTTCGGATACCGGGGAGCTGAGACCAAGATCGTTGCCGGTGCTGATGTCCCGCTCAAGGATTCCGATTGCGTATTTTGCGGGGAATGTGTCCAGGCGTGTCCCGTGGGTGCCCTGGTTGAAAAAAAAGCCCTGGGAAAATGGCGGGTGTGGGGTTCAAAAAAGATACGTACCACCTGCCCTTACTGCGGAGTCGGGTGCCAGTTGTGGCTGCATGTAACAGACGGCCGCATTGTCAAGGTGACCGGGGTGGAGAACGGAGCACCCAACAAGGGGCGGCTCTGTGTCAAGGGAAGGTTCGGTTACGATTTCATCTATTCAAAAGAGCGCCTGAAGACCCCTTTAATCAAGGAGAATGGGAAATTCCGGGAGTCCTCATGGCCCGAAGCCCTGGATCTGGTTGCGGCCAGGTTCAAGGAAATCATTGAACAGAGCGGCCCTGATTCCGTTGCCGGGGTAAGCTGCGCCCGGAGCATCAATGAAGACTCCTACCAGATGCAGAAGCTGTTCCGGGCGGTATTCAAGACCAACAATATCGACCACTGTGCCCGCACCTGACATGCCCCGACGGTCGCCGGACTGGCGGCCACGTTTGGTTCAGGAGCCATGACCAACTCCTTTTCGGAATTTGCACGGGCAAAAATGATTCTTGTCATCGGGTCCAACATGACAGAGGCCCATCCTGTGGCATCAACTTTTGTGAAAAACGCTGTCATGGGCGGCGCCCACTTGATTGTTGTCGACCCCCGGAAGCACCGGCTGACAGACTTTGCCGAAACCCATCTGCAGCTCAAGGTGGGCAGTGACATCGCACTGCTCAACGGGATCATGCACGTGCTCATCCAGGAAGACCTGTTTGACAAAAAGTTTGTATCAACCTGCTGCACCGGATTTGAGGCTCTCAAGGAAACAGTCATGGCCTGTCCGCCCGAGGCGGTGGCGCCCATCTGCGGCATCCCTGCGGCAGTCATCCGGGATACGGCCCGGAAGCTGGCTTCGGTCAAACCGGTCATGGTCTGTTACACCCTTGGGATAACAGAGCATACCTGCGGCAAGAACAACGTCATGTCCATTGCCAATCTCCAGATGCTCCTGGGGAACATGGGCGTGGAAATGGGGGGTGTCAACCCGCTCAGGGGGCAGAACAACGTCCAGGGTGCCTGTGATATGGGGGCATTGCCCAATGTGTATCCGGGATACCAGAAGGTGGATGATCCAACGGCGTGCCAAAAGTTTGAGAAGGCCTGGGACGTGACCGGTTTGTCACAAAAGCCCGGGCTCATGATTCCCGAGATGATGGAAGGGCTTGTCAGCGGCAAGGTGCGGGCTTTCTACATATTCGGTGAAAACCTGGCCAGCACGGAGCCGGACATGACCAAGGTGGCCCATGAACTCAGGAGTGCGGAATTCATTGTATGCCAGGATATCTTTGAAACCGAGACCACACAGTTTGCCGATGTCGTATTGCCGGCTGCGGCCTGGAGTGAGAACAACGGAACATTCACCAACAGTGAACGTCGCGTCAGCCGTGTCCGGAAAGCCAGCCAGGCCCCGGGTGTGGCCAGGCCCAACTGGTGGATTTTCCGGGAGATCGCCCGGCGCTTCGGGCACACATGGCCCGCCATGAGCGGCAGGGATCTGTGGGATACTGAAATCTCAGTGCTGGCTCCCAATGTGGGCGGTATCAAGTACTACCGCATCGACCATGACGGACTGCAGTGGCCATGCCCGACCGAAAATCATCCGGGAACGACCTTCCTGCACCAGAACGGACTGTTTACCTGCGGGCTTGGGCGGTTTCAGCCGGTCCAATGGACACCTCCGGCTGAAGTTCCGGATGCCGAGTACCCCCTGGTTCTGAGCACGGGGAGGCGCCTTTACCACTACCATACCCGGACCCAGACCGGACGGTGCGAGGGGCTCAACGATCTTTTGGGTGAAGAGACGGCCGACATCTCCCAGGAGGATGCTGAGCGTCTGGGTATTGTTGACGGCGAGATCATCCGGGTGACATCCCGTCGCGGTCAGGTGTCTGTCAGGGCAAGGGTGACAACTGAGGTCCCCCAGGGTATGGTCTGGATGGCTTTTCACTTCCTTGAGGGCAATGCCAACTGGCTGACCAATGCCGCCTTTGACCCGGCTACATTGACAGCCGAGTACAAAGCCTGCGCGGTGCGAATGGAAAAGCTGGCCAATTGACTCCGGGCCGCACCCCGGGGACCCTGCAGGGTTGATTCCGGAGTGCGGCCGGATGGTTTGATCTGTCAGCTTTTTACCGTTGCATTCCTTAATGTGTATGACAGGAGGTAACCAATCATGACCATTGACGATGAAAAACGCGACAGATCCGACCAAGACCCTTCCGGTGCAAAGGTTAAATTTGAAATCTTCGGCCAGGAGCTTATCCAGAAAACCGTTAAGGCCAGCGGCAATACCGGAAGAATTTATCTGCCGCCGGAATGGATAGGTGCAATGGTTAAAGTGGTAAAGTGCTGAGGTGGGGAAGTTTTACCACAACGTGATACAAAAATGGCCATATTGGGTCAATTGTGTTCCAAGGATATAAACAGGGACTGATTTCCAGACAGGTTCCAGATTTTCGAAAACTGCCTGTTAATAAGGCTCTCAAGTATTTCATGCTGCATCCTACCAGGTGTTTTCTTTGTTTGGCATAAAATGTGCTATTAACAAACGTTATCTGAGACCTAAACTTCGGGCAGATTGATCCGATAAATAGGAACAAGGCCGGAAAAGAAAAACAGGGAGGGACGCCATGAACCTCATCAAAATAAATCATAGAAACAGCAGCATTGAAATTATTGCAAAATTGATGAACAGTTTTGCCTCAAAATATAACTGCTCGGTCAAATATGACAGGGAATTCAACCGGATCAATTTCTTCGGTGATGATGCTCACAAGCTTTCGATCGCCAATGAACTTGTCTATCTTTTCGAGGGGAAATAGTCCGGGTTATTCTTCCGTATAGTAGAGTGCCATGCACTCGGGGCAGATGGTATTGTCATAGGTACCGTTCACCATATTCTCCCTGAACCGTGCATAGTTCTTGTTGTTCCAGATCTCCTTCAGCGATGTTTCCATGACATTTCCCATGACGGTCTGCCCATTGTAATCCCGGCAGCATACAACAACGTCGCCGTTCCATTGCACAACCAGGTACTGCCAGGAAAACGGGCAGGGCATGAACGGCGGATATTTGTCATACTCTCCCAGGCAGGCCAGGTCCGTTTCTCCCCATGGAAAGAATTCCCGGATCCGGACGTTAACTCCCCGTTCCTGCCAGAATGCCCTGAAGCTTTCCACCCTGTCCGAATTCTGTTTCAGCAGGATCATCCTGACTTCAAGAACCGTGGCTGCCCCGGTGGTCCGGATATGCTCAGAAAGGCTCAGGACATTCCGGACAGCCTGGTCATAGTCTATCCGGCGGCCCCGGATCCTCTCAAAACTCTCCGGTGTATCCCCGTCCAGGGATACAAGGATGGTTCCGGCACCACCATCGGTCAATCCGGCTGACAGCCCAGGTGTAAGTTCCAGGGCATTGACGGATAGAACGGTATTCAATCCTTTTGCCGCAGCATAGGCGTTCATTCTCACAATATCCGGATGCAGCAGCGATTCCCCAAAATGAAACAATTCGATTTTTCTGCCCCTTTCCGGACTGGGATAGGAGGAGACCTCATCCATTATGCGGCAGAAAACCGGCATTTCCATGTATCCGATTTTACGGGTCATGCGGCTGCCCCTGGGACACATCACGCACCGGTAAGGGCAGGCATTGGTCGGCTCGACCTGGTGCAGATGGGGATACTCTGAACGTTTCATCTCAAAAAGGCTGCCCCACCCTCTTCGGCTTTTTAAAAACGATGGCAGATGATCACCGGAAATTTTTTTCATTTGCGAACCTTCCAAAGCCTGGAATCAGAAGTCCAGATAAATGAACATTCCTTCGTCAAGGGAAGACAGAATCACCATGATCATGAACAGAACCGAGAACCAGAGGGCTGTCATCCACGCGGACACCCCTGGGCTGAAAAATCTCAGGAAAAAGGAATAGGTCATTGGAAAAATCCCTTCACAATCTCATTTAAAACACGGGTTACGGGAAAACTTAAAACCACGAACACCAGGGTTGTGGCTGTACCTGCCATACTGACGGCTCTGCCGGACCAGGCGCCGCCCTGCCAGCCTTTCCGGATTCTCAGGGCCGACCATTTCCCGTGGAGGATAATACCGGCAGTATGGTAGAGTCCCCACAGGATATACCGCAGACTCAGTTCATGCCATACACCGATGGCTATCATGCTCGCTGCCATGGCAACATGGGGCATGCGGGTTATGGCGGCCACTGGAATAAAAATGTAATCCCTGCACCACTGGGTCAGGGAGATGTGCCACCGCTGCCAGAAATCCTTGATGGTGATTGCCAGAAATGGCGCATTGAAATTTTCCTGAATATGGAACCCGGCCATGAGGGAAACCCCGATGGCTATGCTGCTGTACGCACTGAAACGGACATAGAGATCCAGCCACATGTGCATGGACTGGAAAACCAGTCCCATGAAATCATCCCGGCTGGCCGGATAGGTCAGCCAGGTTTTGGCCACGTGATTCACCAGGAAATTTCCCAGGATGATCAGCTGTGCATATCCGTAAAACACCCGTTCCAGCCCCCTGGAAAACCGTGCCGTGCTCCAGGCCCGGCGTTTCATGTCTGTCAGAAATTCCGGGAACCGGTTTATGGGTCCGATGAGCAGGGTCGGCAGAAAGGTCATGTAGGCTAAGAACTCAACCAGAGTATGTTTCCGCAAGGTCATCCGGTAACGTTCCTGAATATAATGAATCAGCCGGAAGGTGTAGTAGCTGATTCCCAGGGGCAGTGCAATACCCCCGCCCGAAGAGCGGTACTTGAATGCCAGAAATACAGCCGTAATTCCCGATATGAACAGCAGTGCGTGCCGACCGCGTCCGGCGCGTCCTGTGCTGGCGAACCAGTAGCCGGCAAGAGCCTGAAGCAAAAGGATGCCCCCTGAAAGCGGGGCAGAGATCATGACAAACGAGAGTCCGGTCGCGCACAAAAACCAGGGAAGCAGCCTTCCACCCCCGGCCCAGGCCAGGATCTGGAATAGAACGAGCCAGGAAATGTAATCCAGGGAGGCAAATTCCATCAGCGCGCCGTCCCGGGGAACTGCCGTTTCAGGAGATCAGCAAACCATCGGCAATAGATGCGCGATCCTTCCTGGTTGAAATGGGCGGCGTCTTCATAGCAGGTTTTTTGATCCAGGCTAATGGGAAAAGAGATATGTCTTACCCCCAGGTCCGAGTCATAGACCGCCAGCAACCGGTCAAGCCTGTCCACAAACCCCGTGGGCAGATATGCGTCTGCCTCCCTTGACCGGGGCAGGTCCAGCAGGCAGACCGTAATACCGCTCTGGTTCGCCTTTTTGAAAAACGCTTTCCATTCAGGGAAGTCATCCACAGAGCGGACGCCGTATCTGGCGGCAATCTTGGAATAGAATACCCAGCCCATATCCCGCATCTCTTCTTCGGGCAGGGAAATGGGTTCTGAAATAAAGGAGAGTGCTTTGGCAGGATGCAGGATGAAAACACGGACGATCAGCAGCAGTTTGCGGACGTAGGTTTTAATGGATATGGCCAGGGACCCCATGCGCCGTCCGCCCGCCCTGTCAACGCAGGCCATGCCGGCCTCTAGGAACAGGACCCGGGGGTGCTGGGACAGGATCCTGGGAATCCAGGCGCTATGGTCATCCAGGACAGCATGATTTCTCACCACCATCAGATAGGCAGCGGAAGGGCCCTGGGTATCTCTGAGAGCAGTATCAAGCATCCCTTCCCTGCACAGTGCGTTTCTGGTCAGGCTGGAACCCAGAATCATCACATCAGGAGCCTGTCCGTCCCGGCAATTGGTGAAGATCTGCTCCGACAGATGGTTTTTAGCTTCTGCCCTCATACCCGATTCCAGGGTTCTGTCCCTGAGCTCAAGGGCCAGGTAACCGCCCCAGAAAAACAGGCTGCAGAGCAGCACGGTTTTAATCCAGACATGAATGGGAATATGGGAAGCGTTTTCGGGAGGTGTCATTGTCCTATGGGCCGCCGACCTTTTCTTTCACCGTTGACAGCATACTTGTCAAAGCGTTGATACCCATTACCTCCGCTGCATTGAACTCGATGCCGAACTCCTTTTCCAGGCCTGCGATCAGGGTCAGATGGGCAATGGAATCCCACTGGGGGGTATCGTTGAACTGCATTTTGAAATCAATGTCTTTTGGGTTCATCTGAAAGCATCGGGAGACAACACCCAGGAAACGGTTTTCAAGATCCAGGTCAATGGGATCCTGTTCACTGCCGGTTCCATCCTCACCCAGAACCATCTCCCTGACAGCAGGCAGCATCACCTTGCCTGACCGCCCTTTGGGCAGATGATCCACCATGAAAACCTGGGAGGGAATCTTGCGCTCTTCCAGGTGACTCCTGCAGTAGTCCATGAGTCCGGGCAGCGTCAACCCGTTGTCCAAGGGTACCAGGGCGCAGACCACACGTTCTCCCCAGATCTCATCAACGACGCCGAATGTGACCGCCTCCTGAACTCCGGGATGGCTGTTGAGAACCTCGGTTACCTCTTCCGGGCAGATAGTGACACCGCCTGAGATGATGACGGATTTCATCCGTCCCAGAATCCGGTAGCACCCATCATCTCCCTGGCAGGCCAGATCACCGGTCCTGAGCCAGCCGTCCCGGAATACTTCCCGGTTGAGTTCAGGGGCGTTGACATACCCGCTCATGAGCAGGCTTCCCCTGAGCCACAGCTCACCGGGGATGCCCTGGGGCTGAGTCCTTGAGTCGTCTCCGACAATCCTGGCTTCACAGTCAACGGGTCTGCCTAGGGTGCCGATGACGTGGGTGTCGTCTCCGGGACCCGCAAACAGCCCGCCTGCAACCGTTTCTGTAAGTCCGTACCCGTTGATGACCCTGACATTGAATTTCTCCTCCAGTTTCTGCCATACACCGGTCTCGAGTTTGCCTCCGCAGGAGATCACGTATTTGAAGTCTCCGGCTGCAGACAGGTCCGGGTTCTCCTGGAACAATTGATTGATCAGGGCCATCATGGTGGGAACCATCACCCAATGGGATATCCGGTCCCTGAAAATAGTGTCTATGGTCTCTTCAATGGTCTGGATGGCGAATCCAAAAGGCCTGAAAAGTGTCGCCTGATTGAACAGGGCCAGAAGAGGACCCTGTGCGATGCCGTCAGCATGGGATAAAATGAGATTGTTGAATATTCTGGATGAACTGTCCATTCTGTAGACCGCAGACAGGGTCTTGAGATGGGAGAACAGAGCCCGATGGGAAATCCTGACCCCTTTGGGCTCAGATGTTGTTCCCGAGGTGAACAGGATGTAGGCATCGGATTCCGGGTCCATGATTCTTTGTGGTTTTTCGGGTTTTAACCGGTCAAGGCAATCTGGAAATGCTGTTGTAGCCTGGGGTCTTCTGCCGAGAATCCGGTGCAGGACTCGGGTCTGTTTCCGGGGCTCAACCGGGATGATAATTCTGCCGGGACCAGGGGGCAGTTCCCATCTGGCAATCAGGTCCGTGTCGGCCAGGATGCATTCTGGCATGCAGCGGGCAATGATGCCTTGCACCCTTTTTCACCGCTGTCCGGATCAAGGTTGACGGCGGTTATGCCATTGGCGATCAGGGCCATGTAAAGCGTTGAAACCAGGGATTCGTCCCTGGAGGAAAATACCAGGCGGTTTCCCGGCTTGATTCCCAAGGAATTAAAAAAGGCGGTCAGCTGTCCTATCCGGTTTCCCAGTTCCCGGTAAGTGATCCGGGTGTCGCCGAACACGATGAAGGGCTTTGAGGGGTTCCGGTTGATGGCCTTATCAAAAATATCGCCTGCGCTGAAGTCGAAGGTTGTCATCCAGTCTTTCCTTTAGGGCCTGTCTATTTATTTTTCCGGTTGTGATTCTGGGCAGTCTGGTCTCAATATAGTAGAACCATGGTACGCGGTTTTTGCCCAGAAGGTCAATCAGGTTTTTCTTGAGGTGGTCAATGAAGCCTTGTGCCGGTTCGGGAAAATCCCCGGCCGGTACCACGAACGCAACGATCCTCTCGTCATCTTTTGCTTTCAGATACCTGCAGGCACAGGCTTCCTGTACCTCAGGGCAAGCCTCCAGTGCCCCTTCGATCTCTTCCAGATATATCCTTTCCGAGGAAATGGTGTTCACGGCGTTGGTTTTTCTTCCCACCAGTTCATAGCAGCCATCAGGTCTTATGCGGGCCAGGTCTCCGGTGTGGATGATCCTGTTTTTAAGGATTGAGGCCGTTTCCAGGTCATTGCCGTAATATCCCAGCATTACATTGTCACTGTCCACAAGGAGTTCACCCACATCCCCCGGGCGTGATAGGTCAAGGTCCCGTGCAAGGGTGATGTTTGCCCCGACCGGGCGGCCGATGCTGACATCGGTCGGAGAAAAGGTATCAACGGTGTGGGCGGTGCATATCCCTGCTGTTTCTGTAAGGCCGTAATAATTGAGTACCGGAATCCCATAGGCAGCGTAAAACAGGCGGAGGGCTTCCTGGGATAGACCGGCTCCGGTTGATAGAACCGCTTTCAGGGAGGAAAGCCTGGCTTTGCGTGACGGGGATGCAACAAGTGCCATCTGCCTGACCATGGTCGGTGCAACACCCAGGAAGGTTATGGAAAATTCCTGAATCCGGTCGATCATGGCCAGGACGTTGCGCCTGTCCTCAAGGTCGGCCACAAGAAGCGATGCGCCCTGGATGAGCGGCGCAATGCAGGTGTTCCTCAGCCCGCTCATGGAATGCAGGTCGCCAAGATTCATGAACCTGTCTTGGGGCTCCCACCTGAAACAGTCACTGATCAGACGGCCGCTGTTTAGCAGGGCATGCTGGGACAGCATGACCCCCTTGGGCTTGCCCGTAGAACCTGATGTGTAAAGAACCACAGCCAGGTCATCGGGTGCTGCAGGTTCAAGGGGGAAAGGCTTCCTGTCCCGGCATCCGGCCATGGCTTCATAAAAGCCGAAAATTCCCTGTGCCGGGTCTGCTTCACCATACAAGAGGATCTTATCCCGGTTGACAAGATTTCCCATGCGTCGAAAGCGCTTATTGTCCGTCAGGATGAGTCCGGGCGATGTCTGGTCAATGACATGCCCGATCAGGGATTGAGGCCAGTCGTGGTCCACCGGTATAAAGACCAGGCCCTGGATAAGGCAGGCCCAGCACAGGAGAACGGATTCAACACTCACCGGCGAACAGGAAACAACGGTTTCGGACTTTTTTATCCCCAATCCGGTTAACAGGGCAGCAATCCGTTCAACACGTTCAGCAACTTCTGAATAGGTGAAAACCGTCCTGTCATGGGCGCCCACAATCAGGGGGTTCTGGGGAAAGGCACTGCATGACCCGTAAAAAAGACCCTGGAATGTCAACTTTGAAACGGTCTCTGTCATGGATCTTTCCCAGGGGTTTCCTTCGGATTACCGTATTTTTACTGTTCCTGCAGGGCCTGGTCGGATTTCGCCGTACCAGATGGCCCGATGCGCTGATTCCGCCTTTGTTTTAATCAAAAGAAGTTCGACGTCTGACAATAACGGACCCGATTGTTGAGGTGATCATAGGAGTCATTTGACGGACAGTCAAGGAGAATGGAAGATCTGTTGCCCGCGGTCCTCAATCCTTCTTTTGACGGCAGTTCCCGGCGGCGGGCCGGCAGGGGAGCCCGGGCTCACATCAAGTTCAAGAAGACCTGCTGCGGCTGCCTGCCGGACCTGGTCCATATCCATCAGTGCCCTGAACACCCTGGTTTGTGTTTGTTTTCCTGGATCGGGCAGGGTGTGGACAATAACCGAAAGACGGTTTGCCCCGTTTGTCCGCGTGACCTTTGCCTGGTAGTTCAACACACCGGGGATCGCGAAAATCCTTTCGTCCATCTCCCACAGATGAACTTTAAGTTTTTCCCCCAGCTCTGCCGCGTTATCCAGCCGCCCTTTTATGTTCACCATGCGCTGAAGCCGGGAACCGCATGGGCATGGGGATACAGTCAGGGATGCCGTGTCCCCGGTCCGGTACCGTACCAGGGGCATTCCTTCCCGGGTCAGTGTGGTGATCACCACCTCACCGGTCCTTCCCGGTGCAAGGGCCTGGCCGGTATCCGGGTCGATGATTTCAAAAAAAAAGGTCTGCTTCCCGGAGATGGCATCCATCCAGGGCAGCGCATTCCACACCGCCCCCCAGGCCGGTTTCGGTCATGCCGTAGTGCTGGAACACCGGAACAGCCCATGCCCTGCCGATCTCGTCCGCTATGGTCCGGGGCACAAAGTCTGCACTGAGCAGCACGCTCTTCAGTGTCCCGGGTGTAATGAACCGCCCGGCCGGATTGCGGACCAGACCCAGTACCTGGACAGGGATGCCTACCAGGGAATGGATACCCAGTCCGGTAATCTCCCGGATGGTGGTTTCCGGGTCCTGGACAGGACCTTTGACAATTGTCTCAACGTCCATCCTGGCCAGGGCCCGGGTAAGGAGATCCCCGATGCTCCCTTGTGTTCCTCCGGGCATGAGAATAAGGACCCGCTGTCCGGGTGCGACCAGTCCCGACATGCCGTGATGGAAAAAATCCACGGTCGACTCCAGATCGGAGGCGGTGAAAAACAGACGTTTGGGCGGGCCTGTTGTCCCGGATGTTTGAAGGGTGACGGCCCTGGCAATGCGGCTCTGGGAAACGCACAGGAAACGGAGCGGGCTTATGCTCAGGTCCCGGGCCGTTGTAAAGGGAAGCATCCTGAAGCTGTTAAGGTCTTCCAGGGGCTTGTCCGGGAAACCGGAAAACAGGTCCTGGTAAAAGGGACAGCTGAGCCGCACATATGCCAGGGTTTCCCGGAGCTTTTCAAGCTGATACGCCGCCAGGGATTTGGGTGTCACGGTCATTGCCGGGTCAAGCCCGATCCTGGCTGCGATCCAGGGATCAAGGGGCGTCAGGGAATGGACTGTCACGGACGGGGTTGTCATGGGCGGTACAGGCTCCGGCCGCCTGCGCCTGTCAGGTTGTACAGGCAGAAGGGAATGAGACGGTTATCCGGGGACATGACATGGATGCAGCAGTCGCGGACCCGTTCCAGGTCAAGGGTCCAGGCATCCTGGAAGGCCATGGCCGAAACAGCCAGGCAATGGGTCCGGGCCTGTGCCAGAAAGTCGTCCATGCTCATGGGGCCCTGTGCCGGGCGGTACGCCATGGGATTGTCCCGGGGTTCAATTGCTGCCTGGGGTGCGGCCCATTGCCGGGCAACACCGGCAATGGCTCGGTCTGCTCCGAGTTCGGCCCGGGCAGGTTCCCCGCAGCAGGGCCGGACCCCTGAATCTCCCAGGGGAATGACGGAGCTGCCCGAGGTGATCATGAAATTGCCGTGAAAGGAGCACCAGGCGTTTTCACATCCCGGCGGCCTGAAATGGTCTGCCCTGAACAGGCCGTTGGTCTGCTCCCCGATGGCCTGCATGAGTTCCGGAAGGGTGAAACGTAGGGAAGCGTCCGGTTTTTCCGGATACCTGCCGAAATAGCTGATGGGCTGGAAGTGGACCGCCCTGACCGTGGGGGACCATTTCATGGCAAACTCCAGGATCTGGCCCACCTGGCCGGTATTGACGCCGGGCACCAGGGTGGGAACCAGGACAACCCCCAGGCCGCAGTCCCTGACAGTATTCAGAACCTGAATTTTTTCCGCCAAGAGCGGTCTTCCCCTGAGCTTGGTGTACACGCCGTCGTCCAGGCCGTCGAACTGGAGGAATACCGAATCCAGCCCGGCCCTGGCCAGGGAGGGTGCCAGGCCTGGGTCCCGGGCCATACGGAGGCCGTTGGTGTTGAGTTGGATAAAGGAGAAGCCTGTTTCGCGGCCCAGGGAGATGATGTCAGGCAGGTCGTCCCGGAGCGTGGGCTCACCCCCCGAGATCTGGATGTTGCAGTTCCCGCCGGATTTCCAGGCGGTCTCAAACCACCCGGCAATGGTATCCTGCCCCGGATCGGCCGTATGCATGGGGCCTGCCCCGGCAAAGCAGACGGGACAAGCCAGGTTGCAGCGATGGGTAACCTCCAGGAGGATGGTGCAGGAACGCTGCCTGTGCCCCGGACACAGGCCGCAGTCAAAGGGACATCCCTGATCCGTCTGTGTCAGGGGAGCCAGGGGATAAAAGGGGATCTTCGGGCGGGCCCAGGCCAGGAAATCCGGAGGACCGTTCCATGTCCGGGTGCTGAACCTGCCGTGGACAGGGCACTCCTTTTCCAGGAAGACCTCATGGTTTGTGTGGCAGACCCTGCGGGCCGGGATTCTCTCCAGGCAGACGGGGCACAGGCTCACGGTGTCCTGATGAAATGGCGTCATGGTTTCAGACAAGCTCGATGCCATTGGCAGCCAGGATTTCAAGGACCTTGCCATAGGTTCGGACCACGATGTCCCCGCACCGGATTGCAGAGGCTGAGGGTCCCTCGTCGCCCACGATGGCCTGACATTCCATGCCGCCGTACTGCTGGCCCACCTGTTCGGAAAACCAGTCCGACAGTTCCGTAAGCATGAGCAGGATCCGGTCAGAGGCCTGTTCTTCATCGCTGCCCTTGCCGGCAAACAGCGCGATGAGACAGCAGCCGCCGGTTAAAGCGCCGCAGGTTCCTGCGCCTGCTCCGCAGCCATAGGCCAGGCCAGTCATGGCCCGGACCAGGGCCGGATTGTCCTCTCCCCGGAGTTCCAGACCCATCTGGACTAGAATCTGGCTGCAGGTGTAGCCTTTTTTCCCCAGCTGCATCATGTGTAATGTGGTTGTGTCCATATCAGTTTCTCCGTGCCACAAGACTGTAATAGCCGGGCCGCATTCCCCGGATGATCCGGTCAGCATCCTGGGGGATGGTTCCCTGGCAGAACATTGACCAGAAAGCGTTCATGGACCCGAAAGCAAATACCAGCCGGGCTGCCAGCTGCTTTAAGAGGTCTGTACGGTCCTCCCAGGAGACCAGGGTGAATCCCGCGTCCGTAACCCGCTGAATCACGCTTGCCCTGTCCGTGGCCCCGCCCAGGCACGAGTTGAATCCAAGATCCGGCTTTAGGGGTTCCGCATTGGTGCTGCGGGTATAAATGTCACTGACAGCCAGATACCCGCCAGGCCTGAGCACCTCACGGCATTGGTCAAGGGCAAGGGAGGGCTCCGCCACCAGGGACAGAACGCATTCCATGAAGATACCGTCCATGCTTTCCCCGGCAAAGGGTAGATCCAGGCTGTCGCCCCGGACCAGGGAAAGGCCGGGGTTGGTTTTCCGGGCAGACGCCAGGACCAGGGAGGAAAGATCCATGCCCACAGCCCTGATGCCATGGTCGTTCTCCAGGTATGCAACGGTGGTTCCGCGGCCGCATCCTATATCTAGGATTCGGGCTTTGGGGGGCAGGATGATGCACTGCTCCAGGAGCGCCCGGGTCAGTTCCAGCCCTCCAGGACGCAGTGCCGGGCCCATGGTTGACCAGAGATGCGGTGATTCAAACAGGTTGATCCTTTCCATGGAACTCTTACTTGTCCTCCAGGATCTGCTCCACCTCGGCCATTTTGCCCAGGGCCACTGTTTCGGAAACCAGGACAAATCCGCAATCCGGACACACGGGTAGCTCAGTGGTCAGGCGGTTGCCCATGTACTCCACCATCACCTGGGCCGGCACCAGGTTTGTTCTGCACCGGAAACACGTCCATTCCAGGTCCTCGGGGCGTACAGTGTCGCTTTTCATGGCCGGATTACCTCCATGCGGTGGGCATAGGCCGTGTGGATCACATAGCTGTTCCCGGATGGTGTATATTCCACCCAGAAAGTGGTGCTAAGGAGTTTGAACATGGCTTTGTACCTCCCTGTTTCCGGGTGGTACAGCTGGGCGCCCCCGGACCGGACATGGAAGATGACCTGCTTAATGTCCTGAATCAATATCCTGCGCTCGTCCAGTTTCTGGGCGACCATGGGCGGAATATCGATAATGATGTCCTGGTACCCGGGAGCTTTTGTCCGGGTTTCTCCCCACAGGTTTTCCAGAAGTTCCGCCTTGAGTGTCACCCGGTTGTCCCGCCGCCGTGACCAGGTGGGCCGTTTCCTGGATGCGGGATCGGGCTGGGCAGGGTCAGGGAAGATCAACTCAGACAGGTGGAGAACCCGTTTGCCGCTTCCTGCCAGGGCGTCCCGGCACATGGCGCAATAGGTGAGATAATCCAGGGGGCTCTGGGCAGCCCGCCTGCGGACAACCTCCTTTGCCAGGTCCGGACTGGCATTTTCCATCAGCCCTCCGAACCCGCAGCATTCGGTTTTTTCATGGCTGAGAGCCAGCTCCTCCACCCTCGCGTTGAGGCGCTCCAGCAGGGTGCGGACCGACTGCCGGACCCGGGGTTCATGGCGGGCCGTGCAGGGATCGTGAACGGCGAGCGGTCCGGGATGAAACCCGGTTCCCGCGCCCTCGGGCAGATCCTTGTCTGCCAGTTTTTCCCAGAGTGATGTTGCAGGAGTTCCGGGTAGGTGGTCCTTGAAGACTCCAAGGCAGGTCGAACAGGCCAGAATCAGTTCCGGACGCCCCAGGGTGATCCATGTGTTTTCAAGAAGGGCCAGGGATTCTTTGAACCGGTGCTCCTGCCCAGCCCACAGGGCCGGAGCCGCGCAACAGTCCAGCATGAGCCCCACACCGCCTTCCAGCGTCGCTCTCAAATGCCTGTACAGGAGGGGGACTTTTTCCGGCGACGACGCACAGAGCTGGCACCCCGGGAAGAACAGGTGGGCACTGGTATCATGACCGGGCTCGTGGCGGGCCAGGGCAAAGGATTCCCCCTGACTGAAAGCCATGTCCAGGAGGGCGAATTCGTGGGCGGATGGCGGCATCTTGCCGCGCGCCACCATGCCCTGCCGTGCCGTCAGACACAGGTCCTGCATGGCAAAATTTTCAGGGCAGACCTCCTGGCATAGGCCGCACAGGCTGCAGGAGTTGATCAGTCTGTTGGATTGCCGGGCACCCATGACAATGGATTCGTTGTTGTAAATTTCCCTGGCGTACCGTTTGGGATAGGCTTTGAAGCTCTCCAGAAAGGGACAGACCTTTACGCACTCCAGGCACTGGCAGTCCAGGCAGCGTCCGGCCTCAAGCACAGCCTCGTCCCAGGTGTATCCTGCGGGATCGGATATCGCTGCAGGTGGCCTGGGCTCAACCCCCGACAGGCTGGTGAACAGACGGGTGGCATGGGGGCCCTGTTTTTCCCGTCCTGCTGTCAGGGAAACACTCTGGAGGTACCGGTCAACAGACGTTGCCGCCCACCGTCCCTGGGCCGCCTGCCATACCGGGGAAACCCTCCCGTTTCGGGGCAATCCGCCGGCAAAAAGCCCTTTTTCGCCGGCGGCATAGGTCACCGGATCCAGGACAGGGGTCCCGTCGGGGTTTGCGGGCAGGCCCCAGGACTGCCATTCAATGGCATCCAGACCCAGGTAAACTGCGTCATGGCCGTCCACCATCGTTTCGGGGAATTCCGGGGTATCTGCAGATGCTCCGGTAACCAGGGTCACGTTTACGGATTTCAAAAGTTCCAGCTCCGAGTCGATCACATCCCGGGGGATGCGCGGGCCATACAGGGAACCTATATGAGCTCCAGGATCAGGACCAAAAATAAAGAGCCGGACATCATACCCTTTGCGGCCCAGGTCCCAGGCTGCGGTCAGGCTGGAGATACCGGCGCCGATGACGGCAACGGTCTGGCCTTTTGAAGGCAGGGGCCTGATCCGCTGGGCAGGCGGAGCCTGGCTGACCAGGGCTTTTTCCAGTTCGTTGATCCGGATTGAGCCTCCGGCATCACTGCGCCTGCATCGCTCCAGGCAGGGACCGTCGCAGATCCTGCCCAGGATGCCGGGGATGGGCATGGTCTTCCTGATAACTGCCCAGGCGCCGCTGGGGTCATTTTGCCGGATATGCCTGACAAGGGCGCGGGCATCCAGGTGCAAAGGGCACGCTGCCAGGCATTGGGGCGGCTCATCCTGGATGCACTGGTTTTCCAAATGCTGAAGGGCTTGTTTGTCCATGGTTTATGGGTTGAGCAGCCTTCCCCGCTAAGGAAAGGCTGCATCCTGGTACTTGGTTATTTTGCTTTAAGACCGGCCAGCACCTTTTCGGGCAATGCCGGCAGCCTGGTGATGCGGACACCGCATGCGTTGTAAATGGCGTTGATCACCGACGCATGGGGACTCGACAGTGGCAGTTCTCCCGCACCGCCTGCACCAAAGGGACCATGGGGTCTCGGGGTTTCCACATAGATCAGTTCGATGTCATCGGTGATCTGTTTGATATAGGGGAATCCGGCTCCCACCAGGGTCGTGTGTTTTTTCAGGTCCTCGAAATCCTCGGTAAGGGCAAGGCCGATGCCCTGGGCAATACCGCCGTACAGCTGCCCGTCGGTTACCAGACGGTTGTTCACCTTGCCGATATCAGCCACCAGGGTCATCTTTTCCACCGAAGCCTTGCCGGTTGCCAGTTCAACTGCTACTTCTGCCATGAACACACCGTACATGTAAACAGCAAAAGGAGAACCCTGGCCGTTTTCGTCACAGGCTGTGGCCGGGGCGGTCCACTTGCCGTCATAGGAGACAGGAATATTTTCTTTTTTCATCTCGTCATAGGTCCGGTATGTGCCGTCGGGTTTTCTCATGGCCCCCTTGAGCAGCTCACATCCTGCCTTGATGGCCTGGCCTGTTACAACCTGCTGGCGGCTTCCGCCCGAAGGCCCGCTGTTGGGCGCGGCGCTGGTGTCGTTCATGACGAGGTGAATCCTGTCCGGGGTGATGCCCGTGGCACGAAGTGCCTCGTGGGCCGTTCCCAGGGATCCCATGTCCGCACCCTGGCCATGATCTTCCCAGGTATTGTAAAGGGTTACCGAGTTGTCAGGATTCAGCACCACCCGGATCTCGGAACCGTCAGGGCCGTCCAGACCGCATCCGTACACACCGATGGAGATTCCCACCCCGCGTTTGACCTTGGTGTCGGATGCGGCCTTGGCCTTGGCCTGGGCGGCCTTGTATTTGGGCCTCAGGATATCCAGCATTTCGGGCAGGGACAGAACGTCAGGTTTCTGGCCTGTGGGTGTGGTGGATCCTGCCCGGTAAACGTTCTTATACCGGAGTTCCAGGGGATCCATGCCCAGCTTTTGGGCCAGCTCATCCATCAGGACTTCGGATGAGAACTCGCTCTGGGGTGAGCCGTAGGACCGGAAGGCTGAACCCCAGGCGTGGTTGGTGCACACAGTCCGGCCCTCTCCCCGGATGTTGGGGATATCGTATCCGGCGCCCATGAACTGGGCCCCGCGAAGGGTCAAAAGGTCGCCGAATTCGGAATAGGGACCGTGATCCACGCTCCAGTCGGTCTCCATTCCCAGGAGTCTGCCGTCCTTGTCTGCAGCAAAGCGCATGTTCACAAAGAAGGGCGAGCGTTTCCCGGTGTAGGTCATCTGCTGGTAGTAGGTGTAGTTGAGGAAAACCGGCATGCCGGTCGCCAGGCAGGCTGCCCCGACCAGGGCTTCCATGGTGGGGCTGAACTTGTACCCGAAGGTGCCGCCGGCCGGGTTCTGGACCAGAATCAGATTCTCGGGGGCAACACCCAGGCCCGGGGCAATCATGGCCAGGTGGAGATTCAGGCCGATGGATTTTGAGTGGATGCACAGTTTGCCGTCGTCGTTGAGATAGGCAAAACCCACATCCGGTTCCATGGGCATGTGGGGCTGGCGGCCCACATAAAAATCATCCTCCACAACGGCATGGGCAGTCTTGAAAACCTGGGCCGTGTCACCCCCCTTGGCGATTTTCTGGGTAAAGTACACATTGGGCGTGCCCGGGTGGATTTCAATGGCGTCGTCGGCCATGGCTGCCGGCGCACTCATGTAAGCAGGCAGCTCCTCCAGTTCCACCTTGACCTTGTCGGCCGCTGCCTTTGCCTGGGCCTGGGTGGCTGCGCACACGATGGCAATGGCATCACCGAACTGGAACACCTTGTCGTCGCACAGGATGGGGCGGTCCCATCCGTCCCCCTTGTTGGTGGGGAAGGTGATCAATCCCGTAATCCTGTTCTTCCCCTTGATGTCCTTGTGGGTCACGACCTTGAAGACGCCCGGCATGGCTTCTGCCTCGGCCGTGTCGATGGATTTGATGAGGGCGTGGGATACCTTTGCCTGGACCAGTTCGCACCGCAGGGCGTCGGGTAGCTTGAGCCCCAGGTCCCCGCCGTAGTCCAGCGTTCCCGTGACTTTGGCCGCAGCTGAAGGCCTGGGGTATTTGCCGCCCCAGATCTGGCCATTTTCAGGAATTTTGAACAGGAGTTCCTCGGCCTTCATCTCGCCCCTCATGATCTTAGCCGCATCCATGACCGCATCCACCATCTGTTTGTATCCGGTGCACCGGCAGGCATTGCGGTTTTTCTGGAACCAGTCCCGGACCTCTTCCCTGGTGGGCTTGGGATTTTCAGCCAGCATGGCAGTGGTGGACACCACGAACCCGGGGCTGCAGAACCCGCACTGGGCCGCGCCGTGCATGATCCAGGCGAGCTGGACCGGATGGAGGTTTTCGGGGGTGCCCACACCTTCAACCGTAACCACGGAAGCGTTGTCAGGCACTTTGGACATTTTTGCCGCACAGGAGCGGACCAGCTTATTGTTCAGGATAACATTGCAGCACCCGCACTGGGCCTGGCCGCAGCCAATTTTGGTTCCGGTGAGTCCCAGCTGTTCCCGGAGCACCGTGGCAAGGGACGCGTCTGATGGAGCAATGACGGTCCTGTTGACCCCATTTACCAGAAGTTGCTTTTTAATCATGATCAATTCCCTCCGATTGTGAATTTTTGGAAAAATGCCTGTATAGGGGCATGGCGCCCCTGGTTGAAACCGGTTCAAGACACCGGCTCTGCCGCAGGGCAGCAGACCGTGTGTTCTGTCCGGGGAATCTCGCTTTGATACTCAGTTTCTGCCATCGGGATTCATCCCCTGTCCGTGCATGAAGGTCAATGTTGCCGTTTGTCGCTGCTCCAGGAGCAATGGAAGGTGTCTGGTTCATGGGAGGTTCAGTTCACCGTTTTTTCAGGATAAGTGATGGCCTGTAGGATGTATGTTGATATTTATCTGATTTGGTTGCTTAGTGTCAAGACACTTGTCCATTAAAATGATTATTTGGGTTAATAGTTACCAAAAATAACCATTGATAACAGTTTTATTGATTGCGTCAGATGGATATTGTATCGTTGATACCGGCAGAAGCCGGAGGGGAACCAGGCATGGGGACCCTCTTCCAGGGTGAAAGGCGATGAACTGTTTGAGAAAAGCAGGAAGCTGTCCGTTGATGCAAAAATGCTGATGAGCATCAGGAGGTGGACTGGATTGTTATCATGGAAAAAGGGTCTGTGCTGGCCTGGTTTTGCGCTGGTTAGAAATGTCTCTGTTTACACGGGCATCTGATTCCATTATCCGACAACTTCCCGGGCTGTTTTTCGCGCCAGAGCCATGACATCGTCCCGGTCGGCCGCCTCACCGGGCAGGTTGACCCCCAGGGCCCGGATGAGCCGGTTGTCCTTGAAACCGAGAATCTGGAAAAAGAACTCATATTTCGGATAAATATCATTGAACATGGACGCTTCCGGCTGGGCCTGGGTCTGGATGAAAACCAGCCGTTTTCCTGAAGGCAGGCGGCCCGGTTTAGGGTTGGTCATGAAATCGGGCTTGTAAAAGGAATAGGCCCTGTCGATAAACTGTTTCATCTGGGAACTCACATCCGCGAAGTATACCGGCGTTGCCAGGACCAGAATGTCTGCGCTGTAAATTTCTTCCAGTACCGGTGCCAGGTCGTCTTCCAGGGCGCATCGGTCCATCTTGGTCTTGCAGGCCATGCATGCCTGGCACCCCTTGAACTTCAAGCGGTTCAAGGCATGGGTTGTCACCTGGGCGCCCAGGTTCCGGGCTTCATCAAGAAAACATGAGGCAATGGCCGCACTATTGCCTTTGGTAACAGGACTTCCCAGCAGACAGACAATCTTCATGTTCGTTTCTCCTTGGATTTACATTGGTATTGTGTTTTATAGTTTTATAACTATAAGACTGATCCGGAAAAAAAATTCCCGAATCAGTCTTTTTTCCCGGATCAGCCTTTTAAGGACAGGATGGCGCTTACCTCATTGATGACGGCTTCATTGATTCTTGCGGTTAAAAATTTCCCCTGCCTCTGGGTGGTGATCAGCCCTGCGTTGGCCAGTTCCTTCAGGTGGTGGGAAACGGTGGGTGCGCCGATATTCAGGGACCCGATAATATCAGATACAAAGCACTCACACCCTGTTTCGTATTCGGCCTGGTGGTTTTTTACAATTTCAAGGTACAGCTCCAGCCGGTTGGGGTTGGACAGAGCTTTGAGAATTTTTGCCAGTGCTGTTGTATCCATTTGAAACCTTTGTCTGGAATTTTGGTCAGGTTGTTTATTTTACATTTCGATAACTTTCAAAGTGAATAATATGAAAATAATTGGCCTGTCAATAGTTTTTTTGCAGGCAGATGAAATATGCTCGATAATAGTTGACCAGCCAGGGGAAACGGGCTACATTTCAGTCGTCACTTTGAATTTTCAGGGGTTAATGCAGGATTCATCAAGCGGTCAGGGGGAATCTGTCCTTTGAGAAAGATGCATATGACAGGATATATCGGGATCGTGCTCGCCCTGTCTGTGCTGCTGTGCTCATGCAAGGATCAGACAGACACCCGGACAGCCATGTCACGGACTTTCGGGATAACCCCGGATCAGGTGCTCATCGGTTCATCCCTGGCCCTTGGCGGGCATGCCGGTTACCTGGGAACCCAGACCCTGCATGGCGCCCTTGCCTACCTGAACCATGTGAATGACAGCGGCGGGATCCACGGACGCCGGATAAAGCTCATCGCCTATGACGACGGATATGATCCCCCCTTGTGTGTGGCCAATACCCAGAAGCTGATAGTTGAAGACAAGGTTTTTGCCCTGTTCGGTTACGTGGGAACACCCACCACAGTCAAGGTTCTGCCCCTGGTGGAAGATGCGAAAATTCCCATGGTGGGGATGTTCACCGGCGCCAATGCCCTCAGGGAGCCCCTCAACCGTTATCTCATCAATGTCCGTGCTTCCTATTACCAGGAGACCGGAGCTGCGGTAAAACACCTGGTGGAAACCATGAAGCTGACCAAGATAGCGGTGTTTTACCAGTATGATGCCTATGGGTTTGACGGGCTCAAGGGAACGGAAATCGCCTTGAAATCCTACACCCTGGTACCCGTTGCCACCGGCACCTACATCCGGGGCACCCTGGATGTGGAGGAGGGCCTGGAGAAGATCATGGCCCATGGCGCCGAGGCCGTGATGATGATCGGCACCTATGAGCCCTGCGCCAAATTCATCCACCTGGCCAGGTCTAAAGGATTCGCTCCGGTGTTTTACAATGTCTCCTTTGTGGGGGCTGACAAACTGGCAAAAATACTGGGTCATACGGATGAAAATATCATCGTCACCCAGGTGGTGCCGCCGCCCGAGGCTTCGGGGACCGATACTGGCCTCTGGGGCACAGCTGAATACATTGATCTCCTGCAGCAATATTTTCCCCAGGATCCGCCCAATTTTGTCAGCCTGGAGGGCTATGTCAACGCCAAGGTGCTTGTGGAAGGTCTCAAACGGTCCGGCAGGGACCTGGACCGTGAAATCTTTATCAACGCCATTGAATCCATCCGCGATCTGGACCTGGGCATTGCCAATCCCCTGTCCTTCAACAACCAGGATCACCAGGGGTTGGAGAGGGTGTATTTCACCTACCTCAAAGACGGGAAGTTCGTATGGTTGCACGATTGATCACCAGGGTCAGGAACACAACCCTGAAGAACAAAATCTTTTTTTCCACAACGGCTGTCATCCTGCTGACCAGTGTGCTGATTGCCCTGTTTACCCGGTGGGTGCTCATCTCCAGCCTGACATCGGAACTCAAGGAGCGGGGGCTGGGAATCGGCTATTCCATTGCAGACAGTTGCCGGGGGTATATCCTTACCGAGGACGTTCCCAAGCTGATCAGTCTGATATTCGATGCCCGCCTGACTGTCCGGAAGCACCTCATGGGGTATGTTTATGTTACGGACAAACAGGACAGGATCCTGGCCCACACATTCACCTCGGATTTCCCCGGGGAACTTCTCAATGTGAGCCCCATGGAACCGGGTGCGACCTACAATGTGGAATTGCTGCATCTGGACGGTATGATCGTCTATGATGTGGCCGTTCCTGTCAACGAAGGCATCTACCGGATTGGAACAGTGCATGTGGGCCTTAAAAAGCAGCACATCGACCAGCTCATCGACAAGCTGCGCACCACATTCCTGGGGTTTGTCTCGGCAGTGACCATCCTGTTTTTCATCATCAGCCACTATCTGTCCAAAACCATCACCCGGCCCATCACGGAATTGACCAAGGTGTCGGATGAGATCAGCAGGGGCGGGTTTGATATTCCCCGCAGCCTGGACAGTCCGGATCCGGTTCAGGTCAAGGATGAAGTCCAGCAGCTGAACAATTCATTCATGAACATGACCCGGCGGATCCTGGATTCCCAGGCCAGGCTCAAGGAGTCCGAGAGTAAGTACCGGTCCCTTTTTGCCGGGGGACCCAATCCCATATTTGTCCTGGACCGGGGAACTCTGGAGATTCTCAGTGCCAACCCAAGTGCTGAGGAAACCTACGGGTATCCCAAGGAGGACCTGATCGGGAAACCCTTTACAGCCCTTGGATCCTTTGAACTCGGCGATATCCAGAAAGCGGATTTCGGGGACCAGCAAGCCGGCAAGATCACTGCTGTGGGCTCCAAGGTCCAGTGCAGGACCCGCCAGGGTGATTCCATCTATGTGAATGTTCATGCCTGCCCGGCCAGGTACCAGGACAGGGATGCCGTCATTGTTGCCACCACAGACATCACGGAGATGGTGGAAAAGGACAGCCAGCTCATCCAGGCCAGCAAGATGACAACCCTGGGAGAGATGTCCGCAGGCATTGCCCATGAATTGAATCAGCCTCTGAACGCCATCAAGATGGGTAACGACTATATTGATATGATGATCGAGCGCAAAGAACCCATCCCTGACAAAAAGCTGATTAAAATCGTCAAGGAGGTCAGCAGCCAGGTGGACAGGGCTGTGGATATCATCAACCGTCTCCGGGATTTTGGCCGCAAGGCTGATTTTACAAAGGAAAGAATCAATATCAACAGGCCTGTCCAGGGGGTGATGGAAATTATCAGCCGTCAGTTGCGCCTGCAGAACATTGATGTGCAGATGGAAATAGACGAGAAGATCCCGTCCATTCTTGCCCACAGAAACCGTATCGAGCAGGTTATCTTCAATCTGGTCACCAATGCCCGCGACGCCATAAACCAGAAGCTGGAGGCGGGCGGCGACAGCACCGGGAATCGTATTCTGGTCAAGACCTATGCCCGGGACGACCAGGTTGTGGTTGCGGTTTCAGACACGGGCATCGGTATGGATCTGACCGTGAAGGAACGTATCTTCGAGGCTTTTTTTACCACCAAGAAAATGGGTGAGGGAATGGGGCTGGGCCTTTCCATCTCCAGGGGTATTGTTGAAGATTATGGTGGTACCATAACCATCGAAAGTTCGGAAGGGCAGGGTACCACCTTCCGTCTGAGCTTTCCGGCAGCTGTATGAGGCATATGAAATGACGCAACGCAGAGTCCTGGTCATCGACGATGAAAAACCGACCCTTGAGATGTTTGAGCTTTTCCTGGATGCCTATGGGTATGAGGTGCTGCTGGCGGAAAACGGCACCCAGGGTCTTGACCTGTTCGACACCCATACGCCTTCCATTGTGTTCACGGATATCAAGATGCCCGGCATGGACGGGATTCAGGTGCTGGACGCCATCAAGGCCAGGGCTCCGGATACCGAGGTGATCATCATGACAGGTCACGGCGACATGGACCTTGCTGTTGAAGCCCTGAACCACGAGGCCACGGATTTCATTAACAAGCCCATCAGCCGGTCAGCCCTGGCAGCAGCCCTGCGCCGGGCGGAAGAACGGCTGGGGGCTGCCAGGGGTCCGGTCAGCATTGCCGGGTGCAGGCTGGAGGACGGTATCTGCATCATCGAGATTCTGGGTAACATCAATGCCGGAGCAGAACAGGAACTGATGTCGGTTTACGGGAAGGCCGGCGCTGAAGAGTCCATACCGGTCCTGCTTGACTTCAAGGAGAACAGCGCCATTAACGGGGCCGGCATTGCTGTCCTGATCCAGCTGCTCTCAGACAGTCGGAAAAGAAATCAGACAGCGGCCATTTCCGGCATGTCCGAGAACTTCCAGGCAATTTTCAGGATGGTGGGGATCACCCGGTTTGCAGAGGTTTTTACCGCTAAGGAAGAAGCCATGGCCTATCTGAAGGACAAGTCGCAAAAATAAGGAGGCAAGCATGCTTGTGACCTTTTGGAAAACCAGTGTGATATCTGTTGCAGTCAGCGTGCTCCTATCCTGTTTGGTTCCTGCCCCGGGGGGCTGCGGTACGATCCCCCAACCAGGGGATACCCTGCCGGAACTGAGGCTGACCGCCCCTGAGTCATCCCGGGACAAAGCCTATCTGGGCATCGGTAATGCCGCCGGTTTTTCCATCGCCGATATCGGTTCAAATCTTTTGGTCCTCGAAATCATGGGGGTTTACTGTCCCCAGTGCCATAAGCAGAGACCCCACATCAACCGCCTGTTTAACCGGATCAGCACCAGCGGCAGCCTGGCCGTCAAGGTGAAATTCCTGGGAATTGCATCCGGGGCCACACCCATGGAAGCGGCCTATTACGTAAAGCAGTTCAAGGTCCCGTACCCGATCCTGATTGATACCAACTACGAAACCCACAAACTCCTGGGAGAACCCCGTACTCCGTTCAACATGGTTGTCAACCGGGAAGGGAAGGTTCTTTTTACCCATCTCGGAATTATCGAAGACATGAACTCGTTTTTTGCCACCCTGAAAAAACTGGCGGGAGAGGAATAACCCACTTGCCCCATGGACAGGACATCCCCTCCAGGCAGCATGCGTGAGGCACCAAACGCGAATCGCATCCATTTCCACCGCAGATCAGTCTGTGATGCACGCCTGGAGTTTTACGCCATGGACTCCCGGGAAAAGATAGCAGAAGCATGCCTGCTGACAGCCATGGGAACCCTGGGAATCACCTGCGGTTTTTCCAGTGCAATCCTCCAGGGAATTTCCGGGATCAGACAGGTCAGCCGGGGGCTGGAACCCGGAGGCGACCGGTTAATCCAGGAAAGCTTCAGAACTCTGTATCGGCAGTTTTTCTCCCGATTGCAGGCGGTTCCCTACCCGTTTCATGCAGATCTTCGTATCCTTAACCCCCATGCCGGTCCTGGAAATCCTTTGCAGGAGAACGGCGTAAGCCTGGTTATCGGGTGGTGCATGGGCAAAGAGAGCCAGGGAATGATGGGGCTTGGCCCTAAAATCATCAGCGACACCTACAGTGCGGAAGAAATCAATTTCCTGTTGACCCTGACCGACACCATGCTGGCTGCCATGCAGCTCGCAGAAGCCAGGATCAGGCTCCGGGAAGTGAACCAGGATATGGACAGGGCACAAAGACGCTGCGGGGACCAGGCCCGGGATTTGGAAGAAGCGGCCCGGGATCTGGATCACACCCGGTTCCGCCTGTCCGGCTTTAATGACATCTTCAATGAACTGAGCGGGCTCAGGGAAAGCGCATCTGTCATTGATTCCTTCCTTCTGGTGCTCATGGGTATCTTCAGCGCAGAAAGCGGGTATGCGGTGTATCTTGACCAAGGGACGCAGAAAATGCACACGACCTTCCGCGGCCTTGATCTGCCTGGGATGGGCGATCAGACATCCCGGGAGGTTCGGCAGGGGATCGGCAATGCCTTCTCTGTTAACCGGGCACTGCAGATGGACCCCATGCAGGCCATGATCGCATCCGGGCAGAAGATGGAGTGCTTTAAACCCTTTGTGCCGGAAACCCCCATGGGGATCATTTTCAAGGTGGATGAGGCCGCCATGGGGATCATCGGTCTTGGGCGCAGGCTGACCGATTCAGAGTATGGCGTCCAGGAGCAGAACCTGCTCCTGGCCTTTGTGAAAAACTGCCTGGTATTCCTTAAAAACAGCAAATCTTTTGAGACCATAGAACGGCTCCGTCAAGACCAGGAGAAAAAAAATCTCGAATTGGAATATACCATCCGGGACCTTTCGGCCAGCCGGCGCGCCATAGCCGGCCTGGAAAAGGCGGGGGAGAGGATCAGGGCGTCCATTGCAGCAACCCTGGCCCAGTCCAGGAATGTGTCTGTCAGGGATATGGTTCTGATCCTGATGGCCGGGATTGTTCTCGGTCTGGTGTACAACTATGCCAGCCCCGGCGGTATTGATGTCATTCCCAGGAGCTGGCTGCGTCCTGCCATGGTCCATGTGGACTTGGATAAGGTCCGGCAGCTTCTGGGAACGGGTCAGGCCCTGGTTGTTGATGCCAGGCCCACTGAATTCTTCAACCAGGGCCACATCAAAGGCGCCGTGAACCTGCCTCCGTCCCTGTTTGATTTTATTTACATGATGCGTTTCACTCAGATCGACCCCGGCAGGCCGATTGTTGTCTACGGCCGCACCATCAGCCGTTTGTATGATGAAGATACCGCGTTCAGGCTTTCAGAACGGGGGCATGAGAAGGTCGCACTATTTCCCGGAGGGATCGACGCCTGGGCCGGACAGGGCGGGGAGATGGAGCCATGAGCCTGTTGAGCCGCGTGAAACCCCTGGTCACCCATCCGGTTCTTGCATTGGTTCTCAGGCTCTATATGGCCGGCCTGTTCGTCTACGCCGGAATGTACAAGATCAACTATGCAGCGGAATTCGCCGAGACCATTGCCAGCTATCGTATGGTTCCCTACTGGGCTGTGGACTTCATGGCTGTTACCATGCCGTGGATCGAACTTGTGTGCGGTATCCTTCTGGGGTGCGGAATCCGGGTCCGCTCGGCCGTTGTGATTGCAGGGGCGCTTCTTGGGGCATTCACCCTGGGCATCGCCGTCAACCTGTTACGGGATGCCCCCATAAGCTGCGGGTGTTTTCACTCCCTGGGCGATACCATCAGCTGGCGTACCCTGGTCCGGGACCTGATGTGGGTGGCCATGGCCGCGCATGTCTATTGTTATGATGCCGTTTTCAGGCTGGAAAGAAAATTTGAGGGAATTTTCAAGGAGACGTGAACCATGCCGGTTAATGCCGTTCCTAGAATTGCCCTGCTGGTGCTGATTTTATGCGTCACCGCAGGTCTCGCGTCCTGCGGTTCCCAGCGTGAACAGCTGGTCGGCACCTATACCGCTGCAGGCGGACAAGCTCCGGGCGCGGCCGAGGCCACGCTTGAACTGCAGGCTGATGGTAAGGGGTTCTGGTCCTCTGAATCCGACAACGCCCCGTTCCGCTGGGATTTTTATCAGGGCAGGGTCCGCCTCCACACCCCTTCCGGAGGTGTCCTGGAAGGGACCCTGGTTAACGGTGCCATTGAAATAACCCTTCCAGGTCTGGGACTGTTCCGGTTCCAGCGAAATGGGTGATACGCAGGCCCATCCGTTGGTTTCCGGCAGTCTTTTCAAGCCGTCCCGTCAGGCCGGTCAATGATAGCTTTCCGGTTGCCTGATTAAACAATCCCCGGGGTGTTCCTGTTTTTAGCCCTTCATGTCAGGCCAGAGGCGGCGGGGGCGGCGGAAGCTCTCCCCGCTCCAGGGCTTCCCGGGCTGCCCTGACAGGAATACCCGATTCACAGGGTACACCCACCTGGCACAGGCCGCACCCATACCCCTCAAAGGCATATTCCTTTTTTACATATTCCCTGGACAGAACCAGGTGCTGTCTGCATTTCTCCTTGTCGTGGCCTTTTTCGCTAATGGCCCTGGCAGGGCATCGGTCAATGCACTTTCCGCAGGTCCCTTCGGCAAAAAACAGGCAGTAGGCACGGTGGTCAGCATAGGGACGCGGCGTTGGCTCAAGGGATATCTTGGCAACCACCGATCCGGCACGCATGGCTTTCCCCTTTGCAGTGATGAGTCCGTCGCACAGGCCAAAGGTTCCCAGGCCTGCCGCATGGGCTGCATGACGTTCGGACCAGGACGAGGCATAGGAAAATCGCTGGGATTTGACAATGGCCCAGTTGGGAACCAGCATGGGAGCCACGGCCGGGTGGCCTGCCGAGCTCAGAAGATCAACCACATGGAGGCGGAGGGCTGCATTGAATGCTTCGCCATGGACCCGGATTCTCGCCCAGTCTTCGGCAGGATATTTCCGTGACAGGCGGTTTGCCTTTCGGACCGATTCCTTTTGGGGCAGAACCCATGAAATTACCGTCAGGTCTCCGGGCAGCGCGGTATGGTCCGGGCAGTGCTGACTGTATACCTCCCAGGGGGTCCAGTGGAAAGCCCCCACATACTCCTTGTATTGCTGCCACATGGGGTCCGCACCCGAAGCAAAGCCCACCAGGGCCTCCTCCCAGGAAGGCTCCCGGGTTTCCTTATCCATGGTATTTTTTGGTGAATCTGCAATAAAGTCCTGAATCCACCCAATGATGTCCTGTCGTGAGACTGATTGTGCCAAAAGTCCGCTCCTTATTTCTGCTATTTGTTGACGTTGGATTCCAGCATGAACTCTGAGTACTGGTGCAGGTTCCCGTAAAGGGGACCCCAGTCGCCGTCACTGTTTTTATCGCTGGCCAGGGCTATGGTAATGAGCCTTATACCGTCGGGTGTTCTGGCTGCTGCCTGGGCTGTGACACTTCGCGTGGTGCGTATCCGCCAGGCGGTTTTTGTGGTGTCCGTCCATTCCTTTACAGTCTCTTCCTGCCAGTTTTCTGAAATGATGGTGCACCGCAAAGGCTCGCCACCCTCTTTTGCATCCATTCTGACAATGGCCTCGGCTTTTTCCTTTAATGCACCGATGTCTTTGCCGGTATACCGGTCCGGGGTCATGAACGTGCGTTCTTTCCGGATCTGTCTGTTTTCCTTGTCTTTTGCAACCAGGGCATCAAACTTTGCCTGGATCTCTTTTGCCCTGGGGTCTGACGCGCCCAGGGCGGCAACGGCATTCCTGGTTGTCTCCCCAATGGATTTCATCCATTTCTGGTCCACCAGGTTGGGCTTGACGGTCTTATCGGTACGCCATCCGTTATCCTTTTCCAATTGGCCCATGGCGGCGTTAATGGCTGTTTCAGCATCTCCTGAAACGGAAGCGATGCGGCTCGCAAATTCCTCTTCAAAAGTTTTCAGGCGAAGTGGTGCCTGGTTGTCTGCAAGATCCTGGAGTTCCCATGTCCTGCCGTTGGGGAACTGTGCTGATTTGTACTCATCAAAGAAAGCCCTGAAGGCTGTGTACCGCTTCTGGGCATTGTCGAATGCTTCGGGCTCCGATGTGCCCGGCACGGAAACCAGCATGTCTGGGTTGTGCCCTTCCTGTCCGGGGTAGGCGAGAAAACCCCGGAATTTCGCTATCCACTCCGCAGACTGTTCTTCTCCGGCAGCCTTGCCTTTTTCAGCAGCAGCTTTGTCGCTGGCCTCTGAGTTACTCTGGGCTTTTGCCTTATCCATAAGGCTGTTGAAGCGCGATTGCACGGACGCAAAGTCAGGGTGGGCCGGGTCGAATTGACCGCTGTAGTTTTTCTGGATTTCATCAAACAGCTCCCTGGCTTGCTGAAGCTTGTACTCTGCCTGGCGTGCATCGCTGGTAACATACCGTTCGGCGTTGTCCAGGTGTCTTGTAATATCCTGCAGCCGCTTTTTTACCCCTCCCGGCAGCTTGTCTCCAGGGGGGACAGTCATTGCAGGGGCCTGTGTGGACGGCTTTGACGATGTGCTCTGACCCGTGGATCCGAGCTTCTTATCAACAGCTTTGCGGACCCGCTCAAAGTTTCTTTCAACTCGCTGGATCGCTTTGCTGTCCGGGGCTTCCACCTTTCCCTGGTCCAGGAGCAGGGCCGCCTTGGTGAGCAGGCTGTCGGCTTCAGAACTGTTGCCGCTGAACAGTTTGTGTTCCGCATCCCGGATAATGGTATCGGCCTGCTTGGCCAGATCATCGGGCCCCGCAAAGGCATACCCGGCTGTCAGCAACATCACCGCTAACAGAACAGCAACTCCGGTTCTCCCAAATTTCGCTACCATGACACACCTCCTGCCTAACTCGGTTAACGGATGCACTGGAACAGTGCCGCGCAGTATTTTTAACAGCGGCACAAGAATTCCGGGCCATGTCCCTATTTTACTGATTTCCTGATAATTCGGAGTGATCTTATCAACATGGCGTGCCATTTTCAAGTCCTGTCTTCACCATTCTTATCCTGCTGGTTATCAGGACCATTTCAAGGAGATCCGATTCTTTTCTCTGTTTTGTAAGGAAAAAAGTAGTTGTGTGGAGAGCGATATCAGAGAAAAAGGATTCCCAAAGTAAAAGCGGTTCCCCACTGCTTGAGTATCCCATGATTGAATGGCCGGAGAAACGTCTCAATTATTATCTTGCGGATTGTTCTAATCACATATATTTTTGCAATGGGATTACAACAAACAAGGTCAAATTAGAAAGGATAGTGAAAATGGATACGATTTCCTCGTCGGGGCCGAGCGCTTGGCACCGGTGGCGATTTGTTCGTTCAGGCGGGTTTGATCAGGTTCTTCTGGATAGCGGCGATGATCTGAAAAATCTTGATTTTCTGGATCAAAAACTCTGGGTTGCATTAAGCTGCCCTACCCGGGGCCTGGAGTTTGATATTAAGACACTGGATATGATTGACACGGATAAGGACGGGCGCATCCGCGTGCCGGAAATTCTGGCCGCTGTCCGTTGGACGTGTTCCGTTCTGAAAGATCCCGGTGTTTTGTTTTCCCAGTCGTCAGATCTGAAACTTTCAGCCATTGATGATGGCACAAAAGAGGGAGCCAGACTGATTGCTTCGGCAGGACAGATTCTCAGCAACCTTGGCAAAGGAGCCGCCGACAGTCTCAGCCTTGATGATGTCAGCGATTCCAGCCGTATATTCAGCAATACCAAATTTAATGGTGATGGCGTTATTCCCGTGGATGCCGCCGAGGATGATGCCACCAGGAGCGTTCTGGCCGATATCATTGCCTGCTTTGGAGCCGAAAAAGACCGATGCGGAGCAGACGGTGTGTCTGAAACAAAGCTGAAGGACTTTTTCCAGGCTCTCCAGGCCTATGCTGACTGGCTTGACCTGGCCCGGAAAGACAAAGAGAACATCCTTCCGCTGGGCGAGGCCACTTCTGGAACAGCCGCCACTTTCAAAGCCCTTAAGGCAAAGGTGGATGATTATTTCTCCCGGTGCCGGATGGCGGCCTACGATAGCCGGTCCACCTTGCAGCTAAATGGGGATGCGGTCGAATACGCCAGTTTTGCCAAACAGGAGCTGTCCGCCAATGGGCAGGAAATAGCTGATTTCCCCTTGGCCATGATCGAGGCCGGGAAGCCGCTCCCGCTGGTCGATGGTCTTAACCCTGCCTGGATCGCGGGCATCGGAAAATTGCAGAAGGAAATTATCCAGCCATTAATGGGGCTCAAGCAGGAACTAACCTTTGACGAATGGAAGGTCCTGAGCGGACGTTTTTCTGCCCATGAGGCCTGGCAGGCAGTTAAATCGGGCATGGAGGTAGAAAGACTCGGCGAAGAGAGGGTAAGGGCAATCCTGGCCGGCGACAGAAGGGCTGCCATTGAACACCTCATTGCAAAGGACCTTGAGTTGGCCGATGAAGCGGATGCCATCATTTCGGTGGAAAAACTTGTGCGTTTTAACCGGTACCTTGCTTCGTTGTTGAACAACTTCATTTCGTTCAGAGATTTTTATTCCCGTAAGGACAAAGCTGTTTTTCAGGCCGGCACCCTGCTGCTTGACGGGCGAAGCTGCGATCTCTGCCTGAAGGTCCTTGACCCTGGTAAGCATGCAAAAATAGCCGGATTGAGCAATACTTATCTTGCCTATTGCGACTGCATCAGACCAGCGTCCGGGGAGAAGATGGAAATCGTTGCCGCTTTTACCGGAGGTGACTCTGACTTCCTGATGGTTGGCCGGAATGGCATTTTCTACGATCGGCAGGGCCGGGACTGGGATGCTGCAATCACTAAGGTGGTGGATAATCCGATCAGCGTCCGGCAGGCCTTTCTGGCTCCCTATAAAAAAATTGGCCGGTTTATCAATGCCCAGATTGAAAAATTTGCCGCATCCAAGGAAAAAGCCGTTGAGGTAAACGCCAGCGGTGCTGTGACCGATGCCGGGAAAAAGGTTGAAGCTGCACCAGCCGCTTCAGGGGCCGGACAGCAAGCTTTTGACCTGGGAAAATTCGTCGGTATTTTTGCCGCCATAGGACTTGCCCTCGGGGCCATCGGTTCAGCCTTTGCAGCAGTTGTTACCGGGTTTCTCAAGCTTGTCTGGTGGCAGATGCCCCTTGCATTGGCAGGCATTGTTCTTCTGATTTCAGGACCATCCATGATCATTGCCTGGCTGAAGCTCAGGCAGAGAAACCTCGGTCCCATCCTTGACGCCAGCGGTTGGGCAGTGAATGCCCGGGCAACGATCAATATCCCTTTCGGCGGTTCCCTGACATCGGTTGCCGCATTACCCCATGGGGCCCGGCGGTCGCTCAAAGATCCCTATGCCCCCCCAAAAAGCAACACGGTCTTAGTGCTGTTAGTATTTGCGGCTGTCGCAGCAGCAGCATGCTGGTACTTTGGTCTGTTCAATTTCGCTTAGGACTGTGATATCCATCCAGCAAGGCGGTGCTAAGATGCACCGCCTTGCTCCTAGGACCCTTATTCTTCCATTGCTGTTGCTGTCCGGCAAAATAGAGTCGTGTCAGCCCAAAGGAATTTGAAAAATCGTAGTTTTTCAAAAAAGTTGCTTAACAAAATATCCACATTTGATAGACCAGATCATTCCTTTGTGGACCGTCGGGTTTGACACTTTTATTAAGCAAAGCATCCACTTTCGACCCTTGCAATGGTTGAGACGAGTCGGGTTGGACCTGCGCCGGGTTCAGACAATCAGGAATTAGTTTGCCAAAAGGCCACACGGAAGATAAGGATGGGTCCCTCGGAGCCGGCTTGCAGGATAAGAAAAAAGGTCTGTTACGTGACTCAACAAAGGCTAATTATGAACAATGGTGTTAATAACAAAGAAAAGAGATTTTCTGACTTGGCTTGTGCGGCTTTTCAAAACAAAGAAAATTTCTGCTGTAAAGAAGCGGACGATGGCAAATCAACTGTCAGGCGGAAAACCGAACGTTTTCTGACAAGATTCATATCCAGACGACTTTGGGCCGGTGTTTTGTTGTCTTTGCTAATCCTTCACGGAACGCCCCTGATTGCAGCCGGTTCTGACCTGACCTTTGCAAAGGCGCTTGATAGCATTCTTACCAGGAATGAATCCATGCAGACAGCTCGCGCCGAAATCGGGCAGAAGGAGTATGAAGCCAGGGCTGCGATGGGATTGGACCTGCCCAAGGTCACGTTGAGCGGGCGGCTGACCAGGGTCGATGATCCTATTTACCTTGACCTGAATCCAATAAGGGATGTCATCCTTGCCATGCATCCCACCATACCCCCGGCAATGGTTCCCTCGTTTCAAGAGACCATTCAGGATGATACCTTTTTCAAGACCCAGCTCAATATGGTCTGGCCAGTTTATACCGGAGGGAAGATAACGGCAGCAAAAAAGGCTGCTGATGCCGGGGTCCGGGAATCAGAGGCAAAAATGCGACGGACCGCCGGGACACTGACATCCGAACTGGCCGGATATTACTTTGCCGTCCGACTGATGAACCAAGTTCTGAACATCCGGACAGAAGTGAAGAATACCCTGGATCAGCACCTGTTCCAGGCCCGAAGAATGCAGGAAGAGGGGATGATTGCCCGTACAGAACTTCTCCATGCCCAGGTGGCAAATGCCGAGGCGGACCGTGAACTCAAGGCTTCCCGGCGAGACCTGGATCTTGCCAGGACCGCCCTTGCCAACATCCTGGCTTCGGATGACGCTGTAAATCCTTCCAGTGCTCTGTTTCTGGTCCCCGGCATCGAGCCGGTGGATTTCTTTATGGATCAGGTCCGGAAAAACCATCCGGCTCTGGATCAGGTCCAGGCCGTAAGGGACAAGGCCCGGGAGAACTTGAGCGCCACGAAAGCGGAACTTTACCCGGAGGTCTATCTGTTCGGAGTCAGAGAACTCTATAAAGAGGACTTGACAGCCCTGGAGCCGGCCTGGGCCATGGGTGTCGGAGTTAATTTCACCCTTTTTGACGGCCGGGCAAGGTCTAATCGGATAATGGCTGCCAGAAAAATGGAAGAACAGGCGGAATTGACCCAGAATAAACTGGCCAGGGATCTGGAGACCCTGGTATTATCCCGTCACCAGGAATTGATGAAAGACAGTGAGCAGTTTGACGCACTCCAGGCATCCCTGGAACTCGCAGAGGAAAATCTCCGGGCCAGGAAGCGCTCCTTTGAAGAAGGACTTGCCACATCCCTGGATGTGGTCGATGCCCAGATGTCCCTTTCCGGGATTCAGGTGGAGAGGATGAAAGCGGCTTACAGTTTTGACGTGGCCTTGTCACAACTGCTTGAAGCCTGCGGCAGAGGAACCGATTATCCCCAGTACCTGGCCGGGAAAATTGTGGAGGTTGAGAAGTGAAAAATATACGCCATATCATTGAACCTGTTATAGGACTTCTGGTTCTGTTGGGGTTGGTCGGAGGGTTGACCTGGTATCTGCAGGAGCCTGAGGTAGAGTTCATACAGGGTGAAGTTGATGCAACCCAGGTGAATCTTGCTGTTAAAATTGCCGGCCGTGTCTCCGAGGTGTTTGTTAAAGAGGGGCAATCCGTGGACAAGGGTGCCAGCCTTCTGAAACTTGACAGTCCAGAGATCACTGCCAGGCTCCAGCAGGCTGCGTCATCTGAAAAGGCTGCTTCAGCTCAACGTGACAAAGCCTATGCAGGAGCCAGGACCCAGGAAGTAGCCGCGGCCATGAACCTGTGGATACAAAGCCAGGAGGTTGCTGAACTGGCTGAGAAGACCTACCGGAGAATCAACAATCTGTTTGCGGATGGAATCGTTCCCGGGCAGAAAAGGGACGAGGCTGAAGCAAAATGGAAAGCTTCTAGTGCAGCCGCAGCCGCAGCACGTTCCCAGTATGACATGGCCCTGGAAGGAGCCCGGAAAGAAGATCGGCAAGCAGCCACGGCACTTGTTGACAAGGCACAGGGTGCAGTCTCCGAAGTTAAAAGTTACCTGCAGGAAACCAGTCTGGAATCACCCCTGGGTGGTGAGGTTATCCATGTCCTTGCCAAGCCCGGGGAAATCGTGGGCCCTGGCTTTCCTCTTGTTACCATTCTTGATCTGGACGACATATGGGTTACCTTTAACCTGCGTGAGGATCGCCTGGCCGGGATGCGTATGGGAGTAGTTTTTCCGGTTTCAGCCCCAGCCCTTGGAGATGGAAAATTTGATGTAAAAATAAGTTACATATCGGTATTGGGTGACTTCGCGACCTGGAGAGCTACCAGCACCTCCGGGGGATTTGACCTGAAGACATTTGAAGTCAGGGCCAGGCCGCTTGAAAAAATTGAAGGGCTGCGGCCGGGTATGAGTGTTATCGTTCCCGTTAAGGACCTGCCTGATGCCAGGAAATGACCGTCCCCCAGGATTTTGGGCAGTGGTGTTGCGTGAGATGTCCCAGATCCGGGCCCACTCACGCTATGCCCTGGCCATGATCGTGCTCCCGCTGGTCTCATTCGCCCTGACCTGGGGCCTGTTTTCCAACCAATACCCCCAGGATCTACCGGTTGCAGTGGTTGATCTTGATCATTCCTCTTTATCACGCACTGTAATTAAAGCAATTGATGCGACTTCAGTGATTAAGGTCTCCTTTCAGGTGTCCGACCCTGCCCAGGCCAGGGACCTGATGTTGAGGGGCAGCATCTATGCCATGGTTATCCTGCCCCACGGACTTGAAGACCATATTCTGCGTGGGAGGGGCGCAGAGGTCATCGGTTATACAAACACCCAGATGCTGCTGCCCGGAAGCATTATTTCAAGCAGCCTGAGTGCCTCAGTTGCTACTGTTTCTGCTGGGATCAACTTTCAATCCAGGCTGAGGCGCGGAGAAATGGACGAAGCAGCCATGGCTCACCTGGAACCTGTTAATCTTGACCGGCATGTATTGTTCAATCCTCAGCTCAATTACATGTATTTTCTTGCAGCAGCTCTCTGCCCCACATTTTTCCAGATTTTTATCCTGATGACAGCGGTTATGGCCATGGGCAGCGAGTTTAAGAACAGCACTGCCGGAAAATGGCTGGAAACAGCGGGAGGAAGCGTGTGGAAAGCAGTGGCGGGAAAGCTGTCAGTATATTTTATTTCATTCAGCCTGCTGGGTCTGGTAATGCTGGCAATTATCCTTAACGGCTTTGGTGTTCCCATGAGGGGTTCTCTGTCCAGCCTGATTATGGCTACAATTCTCCTGGTGCTTGCCTACCTGGGTTGCGGCATTACCGTTGTGTTTCTGAGCCCCAGCCTTCGTATGGCCCTTAGTGCGGCCTCTTTTTTTTCCGGAACCGCCTTTGCTTTTGTCGGGCTTACTTTCCCCCAGGAGGGAATGCCGGCACTCGGAAAGGCGTGGAGCAGTATGCTGCCGCTTACACACTATCTTCGCCTCTTTCTGGAGCAGACTATTCGAAGTGTGAAACTATCTGAATCGCTTCCGGAACTTTTGATTCTGCTCATTTTTGCCATGGTGGGAATCGTCCTGGTTCCCCTGCTGAAGAGCCATATGAAGGACAGCCGTTACTGGGGAAAGCCATGATAAGGGATCTTTCCTTTAATATAATGGCGGAACTGAGATCGATTTTCAGGGATCCGGGCGTACTGATTATCATGGGTGCGGCCATTGTTTTCTATTCATTTGTCTATCCGCTCCCTTATGCCAGGGAAGTTCTGAATCAGGTGCCCCTGACAGTAATTGATCAGGACAACTCAGCGCTCAGCAGGCAGCTTGTCCGGATGGTTGACGCCTCAGAGATGCTCAGGGTGGAAGGCCGTTCCCAGAATCTTGACAGGGCTCAAAAGGAGATCGGTTCAGGCCGCTACAGTGCAGTTCTGGTGATCCCGGAAGGATTTGAAGAAGATATCCTCCAGGGGCGTCAGGCATATGTGTCGGCATATGTGGACGCAACTTATTTTCTGATTTACAGGCAGGCCATGACCGGGCTGGTTAAAACAGTCCGTACAATGTCAGCAGGCATTCAGATCCATCGTTTTCAGGCCCAGGGGTGGTCTGCGGAAAAGGCTAGGGTAGACCGTTCACCGCTCAACCTGATCAGCAGATCATTATTCAACCCAACCATGGGATATGCCACCTATATTGTCCCGGGAGTCCTGATACTGATTTTGCAGCAGACCATGCTGATTGGAATCGGAATGATATCCGGGACCCGCAGGGAGCAGATCATGGCTGGAAAAAACGTCACCCAGCGCCGGGGCGGTCCCATGGTAAGGATTGTTTCACGGACTATTGCCTGCCTGTCCCTTTATCTGATCCATATACTTTTCATCTACGGGGTAGTTTACCGGATCTGGAATTTTCCTATGCGGACAAGCATTTCAATGATTTCTCTCTTTCTTTTGCCTTTTTTGCTATCGGTTATTCTGCTGGGCCAGATCCTGGCTGAATTTTTTCAAACTCGGGAAACGTCTATCATAATGATTGTATGGAGTTCAATGATTGCGGTTCTTATATCAGGGTTTTCGTGGCCTGTGGAAACCATGCCTCACTGGATAAGGGCCGTCTCAATGCTTCTGCCAAGCACCTGGGGAATCTCAGGGGGATTGAGGCTTACCCAGATGGGAGCTTCCTTCAGCCAGGTCCGGGAAGAATGGATCTGGATGTGGGGTCTAACACTTCTTTACCTTATTTTTGCCTGGATCTGCGCCCGTTTTGTCCACCGAAGCAAAAATGGAGCTCACTCTGATTTGCAATCATTGTCAACAGAGTGAGGCCATTCAGTGTGTATTACCCCAAAGTATAGGGAATAAAAAACGCCAAGAGGTCCGTCATGCCATCAAAAAACAGGTTGAACACGAAATATGCAGGGGTATTTTTCATCCATGGGACGTCCGCCGGCGGAAAACCGGAGAGAATTTATTACATCCGTTACCGGCGCGAGAGGAAGATGGTTGAAGAGAAAGTGGGCTGTCAATTCCAGGATGACATGACCCCTGCCAGGGCAGCAGGAATCCGTTCCGACAGAATCGAGGGTAAAGAGAATTCCAATGTCGAGCAGCGGCTTGAGCGTGCCGCCAAAGAAGACGCAGAAAAAAACAAACCCACCATCACCAACCTGTGGAATGAATACAAGACGGTAAACCCGGATCTGAAAGGAATGGTCACGGACCAGAATCGCTTTCAGAACCACATAGAACCCCTGCTGGGCTCCAAGACTCCCGGGGAGATCGTTGCCATGGACATTGACCGGCTAAGGCTGAAGCAGCTCAAGGGCAAGGTTCCGGCAACGGTCAGAAACACCCTGGAACTGCTCAGGCGAATCATCAATTTCGGTGTAAACCGGAACCGCTGCACCGGTCATCGCTCATCACGGTGTTTTGGACGAGGGGGTGAATTTCATCCAGAAACCATTTTCCAGGGAAAACCTTAGCGCCAAAGTCCGAGAAGCGTTAGATTCGGTCAAAAAATAAAATAGCGCTTTAGTATCCCTGTCAGAAGTATTCAGAGGTTGAGAAACTTTGCGGTAGCATCCCCATGACTAAAAATCTTGAGACCGAAAATGTTTAAGATACCACTACAACACAAAACCTGATACAGTCGATTGAGGGGTTAATCTTGATGCAAATATCATTGATTTTCGAGGTAAAAATGGCATTAATGATTCTACAAGTTTGACACTTTTGGCACAATTAAGTATTTTATTGACCAGCACCGTCAACATGAGAAGGATAGGGAAATGGACAAAGTTCTTTCTAAAAATGAAATTATCGATTCGATAAGGATCGAAAAAGACTTTTTAAAAGAAAAATTTGGAGTTCTCAATATAGGGCTATTTGGATCTTTTGCCAAAGATCAACAAAATCCTGATAGTGATATTGATTTTCTGGTCGAGTTTTCAGAGCCCCGTTTTGATTGGATCGCCAGTCTGCAGATATATATGGAGAAAAAATTTAAACGAAGAATAGAAATTGTCAGAAAACGTAATTTGAGTAATAGTAAATTTTTTGAACGTATTGAGCGGGAAATTATGTATGCGTGATGAAATAATTGCGGAAAATTTACAGTTAATTTCTGAATCACTTGATTTGATTGCCAGGCGATTTGCAAACATAAGTCAGCCGGATGATCTTGTTCTTGATGACAACGG
This sequence comes from Pseudomonadota bacterium, assembly GCA_043806875.1. GTDB lineage: Bacteria > Desulfobacterota > Desulfobacteria > Desulfobacterales > Desulfobacteraceae > JAZDGN01. Next base: position 85 of record JAZDGN010000135.1, on the reverse strand, counting down.
GGTCACTATCCTCGATTCAATCGCAATGCGGTTACAGGTCGTTGGTGAGTTGTTAAAAAAAATTGATAAACAAGACCGCTTCTTT
>JAZDGN010000134.1:0-9373 GCA_043806875.1 Pseudomonadota bacterium | reverse complement strand
GGTCAGGGCTTCAACAGCTGTTTTGAACCGGTCATACTCGGCTCTGAGAAACATACGGCCGTGGCCTGTTTTCATCTGGGGAAGGTCCATGACGTAAAGGTTTTCCACCAGGGAGCCCAGGGTCTCGTACGCCTTTTTCTTACCGTCACAGGTGTTCTCGCCCACGATCATGTCCGCACTCTCCAGATAGGGACAGACCTTTCCCAGCTTGAATCCGAAGGAAGATTTGATCAGAGCGCAGGTATTTCTGGGCAGGTATTTCTCCACCTCGTCCATGGCAAAATCAGCACCCGAGCACAGTCCGACCAGGGTGGCATTGGCTGCAAGGGCAATTTCTTCAGGAACAAACACGCAATAGGAGCCTATGATTTTTCGTCCCTGGGCCTTTTCATCCACCAGTTCCTTGATTCGGAGGCCATGAACTTCGCTCATGACAAAATCAAAGTAGCCCATACCCTGGGGCCGGTCCTTCTGGGACAGGAAGATGTCCCTGTAAGCATTCCCCAGGACCGCCAGGAGCGCGTCGTGGCCCTCAAGGTTTAATCCCAGATCTGTCCACATGGATAAATACTCATTATTCATAACTTATTTTCCTTTGCCATACTCTGTGGGTTAATTATGGTTTTTATAGTACACGCCCTGAATGCCAGTGACGGTTGCCGGCCCAGCCGGGTTGGCTCAGACGTTTATCGATGGTAGATTGAATTCCACAAACTATCAAATTTTTAAAACCATTGCTTTTGGTGAAATGGATAGAAAAAAACCATACCCACAATCTGAAACATACCCCGGACAGGTCCAGGGAGGCACAGCAAACACATGTAACCAGGCTTCCTGGCGTACATCCTCTGTCTTTTCAGGGTCTATAGCATTGAGTATTTCTATCCTATCCTTAAAACCCATGAGAACTAACGATTTGTCAGGATGATTGTTTCACGGGTAATATACAGACGATTACCCTGCTTGAAAGTGTCTTTCGAAAACCATGAACAAGGAGTAACTCATATGAAAACGTTCATTTTGATTATCACGGCTTCTTTCCTGGCTGCCGCTTCCGTCCTGGCTTCAGATTATAATTTTGTATCCCCAGAAAAGGTCAAAATCTGGATTGAAACCCAGGCTCCTGTCACTATTGTGGATATTCAGGTCAAGGAGGAATTCGAGTCCCACCACCTGCCGGGCTCCATAGCCACCTATGCCTATCCGGTAAAAAGCGATGTGGAAAAGGCGCGGCTCGATGATGCTGTCGCGGTGTCCATTGCAAAAGGCAACCCGGTTGTCGTGGTCTGCCCTCGAGGTGGAGGTGGTGCCAAGAACTGCTATGATTACATGAAATCTAAAAATGTGCCCGAGGACAAATTGCTGATCCTGACGGACGGCATGGCCGGTTGGCCCTACAAGGACCTGCTGGAGTCCGGTAAATAGCGGATGTGGTTTTAACAGGATTTCCCGTGGCAGGCAATATGAAAATGCCTTTGATCACCCCTGAGATGACAGTGCTTGATATCGTTGCCAGATGGGAGAAAACGCAGCTGGTTTTTAAACGTTACGATACCCTTGCCGGTGAATGCATCTGCTGCAGTTCACTCTTTGAGTCACTTGATCATGTCGCTAATAAGTACGGCTTTAATCTGGGTATCCTGTTGGAGGATCTGGAGGAGGCGGCCGGCAGTTGCTGAAACCGTGGTTAAACCCGCCCCTCTATGAAGAGAGACGGGTTTCGATGGTGGTTGTATCCACTCATGGCGTTCTCTACGGCTGGGTTGCCTTGGGTAGATTCCTATCGAAGGCAACCAACCCTCACTACCCTTTGATCAGATACACAATGCCTGCCTCAAGAAGGTTTGACAATTCGTAAACCCATGATCAGTCGGTGAGCTGTTTCACAGAAAGCCCCAGTGCTCCTGCCAGTTTCTCAAGGGTGGCGTTCCTCAGTGTGTTTTCATTTTTTTCCATCTGGGACAGAGCCGCCTGGCTGATACCGGCTCGTTTGGCGACTTCTTTCTGAGTGAGGCCAAGATGAACCCTCCATGCCTTGACGGTGTTGTATCTTTTTTTTACCATTAACCCTACAACTTCATTGGGAACATATTTCATCAATGCTTTCATCATGCATACGGCCGCATCGAACATCACCGTCTGGGAATGGCCTATTTTTCAGGGCTCATGAGCCGTTGTGAAGCCAAATCTGTGGAACCGATTGCGCATGAATTTCTCGATAAGAAGTCTGTCCGGTCCATGCAGATGTTTACAATGATGAAGCTGGCCTTTGAAAAGCTCCTGGGAACAAAAATCCCCCTGCGGAACAAGATCCGGATTCTCCTGGGTTTCACCCCCCCCCGGGATTGTTGACGGTTTTGAGTATGTCACCCGGACAGTGACCCGGAACCGTCTTATCCTGGACCCTGACCCCGGGCAGGGGCCTCCATCGGTGTTCGGCCGGTATTATGTGGAGGTCCACTATGAGGGAAGGTCCATGTGTCTGTGGCTCCGGCAGGATGTCCTGCCCGGCGAGTTCACCCACCTGGCCCGGAAGTCCTTTGCCGGCCTGGCCACAGCCGGGGAACTGGAAAAATGGAAAGCGTATAAGCAGGTCCTGGGCGAGCGCATCATGGCCCTGGCTCCCCAGGATCTGCTGGAGTTCACTGAACCGGCTCCACGTCCGGCCTAAAGGCATGATCAGACCACCAGTCTCAGATTTAGCCGTTCCCTGAGCCACGAGTTCAGCTCCTGGATCTGCTCGATCAGACCCGCGCACTCGGTCCTGAAATACCAGGCCTTCCTGCAGAGGTTGCGCACCGTCCAGGAAGGTCCGGATGTTAATCGCGGGTCGCGTTTTCAGGATACCAGCTCCATTCGTAAAAGCTGCCGTCATAGTTGCGCACCTTAGGGAACCCCATGGCCTGGGCCATATAGAATCCGATGCTTGAGCGCCACCCGGTACCGCAGTAAAAAATGGGCTCTAATGCAGGATTGATGCCCAGGCCATCCCAGATGGATCGAACTTCGGTGTAGCAGCGGAAGGTGCTGTCGTTCATATCCACCAGTTCAGTCCAGTCGCCCATCCAAGCCGCCCCGGGGATCTTGCCCTTGGCCGTGAAAAAAGGATAGGGATTGAGACTGCCGAGATTTTCTTCCTGTTTGCGGACATCAACCATGACGCTGCCCGTATGCACACCGGAAACAATATCCCGCACATAGGCCATGGTGGCAAGGAATTCAGGGTGACCCGGTACCGTGTCTCCGAAGTCCTTGGCCTTGGGAGTGGTGGGTTCGGACACGGTGGGACATCCCATGGATAGCCAGGCCGGGTATCCGCCGTTCAGGATGCGCACATCGTCGACGCCGGCATACATCAGACCCCAGGCCACCCGGGCCGAGGTCATGGGGATGATGACACCGCTGCCGTAGACAACCACCGTTGTTTTGCTGGTAATCCCTAAGCTTCCAAGGGCCTGTTTCAGACGTTCCGAAGGCAGAAGGTTGCCGTCGGCCGGTTCGGAATAGATGGGATAGTACTTAGCTGTGTTGTTTTCATGTTCCAGATAGCAGGGATGGATGCTGATGGCGCCGGGTATGTACCCGATAGTTGACGGGTCCGCTATTGCTCCGGTGGTGGTTGACTTCACATACCGCGCCTCCAGGATCACGTACCCATTTCCGGAATAGGTTGGAGGATTTCTGCCCTCCACCAGCTCCCTGACCCAGGCTGCGGAAACAAACCGGTCATAATGGGCAAGACGATCCATATCCAGATGTGGGTCTAAGCTCCAGGCATGAATGGAACCGTCATAGTTGGAAACTCTCGGGTATCCCAGGAGGCGCAGGGCAAAATAGGTCAACCCGGAACGTACACCCCGGGTACTGTAAACAGCTATTTCCTGGTCCCGGGTCACATCACGTTTTTCAAAAAGGCTGTTGAGTTTTTCATGGTCAATAAGGGTGCCGTCGGGGTTGAAAAACCATTCGAAAGGGATCTGTACAGCCCCGGGGATGTGGCCTCCCCTAGGCTCGTTGTAAAGGGTCCAGCCGTTGTACTCCTCATCGGTACGGGCATCGATGAGTCTGAAGTCGGCTTTACCCAAACGCCCGGCAATAGGGACGGTGGTGGTCAGCAGGCTTTCGTTTACCTCAGCTATAAATGTTGTAGCCGGCAGACGCACAGGGTCTTTTTCCGAAGGGCGTTGTGAAGCCTTCCACAGGCTCCATCCTCCGTTAAGAAGATGCACATCCTTGCACCCCAGGTACTCCAGCATCCAGAAGATCCGGCCGGCCGAGCCCCTTGACGATTTCGGATCATCGTACACCACAAAGGTCATGGCACGGCCCAGGCCCTTCCTGCCGAGCAAACGTTCAAGATCAGCCAGAGGCTTCAGGTTGAATTCGCTGTCCGCAAAGTCCTTCCAGGACATGGAGACAGCACCGGGGATATGGCCGGCCGCATAGCCCTCGGTCCGGGCGTCAATCACCACGAGTCCAGGCTTGCCCAGGATCGTTTCAAGAAACTCCGGAAAGACCAGAAGTTTTCCCAGGGGATAGGCATCCTGCTCAAAAGCTATCCCGGACTCGGCGGTACCGGATGAAGCCCAGGCGATACTGCCGACGATCAGGGCGGCAATCATTACGGCTCCTGCCGTCATTGCAATCGGTCTCATTACTGTTCTCCTTTTTTTAAACTCCAGAACGGTCTTTCTGGCTTGTGACATGAGTATTTTCTCCTGTTTTTCAATGTTCATTGACGGTAATTCCCTGCAGCCGTTGCATTCTTCGGCGGGGTTATCCGGTTATGGGCTACATCGGCCTCCGGCAATACTCCTGAGCCTATGACAACAGCCTGCAGGGATACGAAACAATCTTCAGGTAGACGCCAGGAGGGTACCGGCAGCAGCCGGATCCCTCCTGGCATGGGAATCAGGAACAGCAGGATTCCTTGGTACCGCAGGATCCGGTACGGGCAAAGAAAATCCAGGGCTGCCAGAACGCTCAATGGGCGGCAAACGCCACCGGAAACCCAGCCGGACGCAGGGTCATTAAACCGATGTGAATGCTGGAAAGGTCAGGAAGGGATCGGATCCTGGAAAGAGCAACCCATTCTTGCACCAGCCTGAGCCTGCCGTTCACGGGCAGGACCTTCACACCGAGCTCAGTGTCGTGACTGGGAAATCATGGGTGCTCCCGGGTATGGAGAAAAGGTTGACATGGAAGGTTAGTATACCAGGTGCCTGGATTTGACAAATCGTTTGTTTCAATGGTTTCATCCAGGGGAATCAGAGTTCCTGATAGAATGGGATGAAATCCGGTTGATCATTCCCGATGCCCGTTTGACAACGCTGACATGCAGTCCCCTGGCAATGGCCCTCCGGGCGATGAGTGAGGTGACCTCGGATTCCGCAAACACCGTGCACATGCTGTTGATGGTCAGATCGGTTTTGGCTTCAAGACCGGCCCTGACCACAACCAGTTCAATGGTCCGGAAACCGATGTCGATTCCTGCATATAGCATCAAAGAGAAAATCCATACCTGTGTGGGGCGGACAGCAGACAGGGATTACCGGAGGATCCGGCTCAGAAACTCCTGAGTCCTCAGATTCCGGGGAGTGCTGAAAAAATTCTCGGAAAGGGCCTGTTCCAGAATCCGCCCGTTATCCATGAAAACGATCTCATCGGCCACCTCACGGGCAAATCCCATTTCGTGGGTTACCAGGACCATGGTCATTCCCTGCCTGGCCAGATCGGTCATGACATCCAGAACTTCCTGGATCATCTCCGGGTCAAGAGCGGATGTCGGTTCGTCAAAGAGCATCAGCTTCGGTTCCATGGCCAGGGCCCGGGCAATGGCCACCCGTTGCTGCTGTCCGCCGGAGAGTTCATTGGGATACCGGATCGCCTGACCCAGAATCCCGACCCTGTCCAGCAGGGCCCTGGCCTGGTGTTCGGCTTCGGTCCGGCTTTTGCCCAGGACTCTGATGGGTGCCAGGGTGATATTCTTCAACACCGTCATGTGGGGATACAGCTCAAAATGCTGGAATACCATACCGATACTGGCGCGCAAACGGTAAATATCCGTCCCTTGTGCCAGAACGGACACTCCGTCAATAAGGACCCTGCCTTGCTGAAACCGCTCCAGTCCGTTGATGCACCTCAGCAGCGAACTTTTTCCCGAACCGCTGGGTCCGCAGATTACAACCTTCTGACCGTGCCGGATAGTGAGATTGATGTCGCTGAGAACCCGATTGGCCTTTGTGTACCACAAGCTCAGACCCTGGATATCGATCATGGTTCAGTCCTTTCTGGGGTTTTACGCTCCAGACGCCTGGCAACCAGGGTCCCGGCCGAACAGACGGCAAAGTACACCAGGCCGGCAAACAGGTACAGTTCGACGGAACGGGCTTCCCGTGCATCGACCAGGTTGACCCGGCGCAGGAACTCCCTGAGCCCGATGACATAAGCCAGAGAGGTGTCCTGGACAATGACCACGCTCTGGGTTACCAGGGATGGCACCATATTACGCAGGGCCTGGGGCAGGATAATATGACGCAGAGTCTGGAAATCGGTCATGCCGCTTGCCAGTGCCGCGGCCTGCTGTCCCTGGGGGACGGACTGGATTCCAGCCCTCACGATTTCAGCGAAATAGGCGGCTTCATACACGATGAATGCAATGGTGGCAGCTGAAAATTCCCCCAGGCTCCTGCCCGTCAGTACCGGAATCAGAAAATAAAGCCAGAAAATCACGAGGATCAGCGGAAGGCCCCGGAAAAAATGGACATAGGCAGTGGCAGGGTAGTAAACCCAGGCCCAGCCGGATATCCGGGCTGCTCCCAGCAGAACGCCAAGGAGTAATCCGCCGCCGACTGCAAGAACGGCCAGCTGAAAGGTCAGGGTCAGGCCACCCAGGATAAACGGGGCATTTCGGAGAATGACGTCCATATCAAGGGTCATCGTGACGGTCTCATCTGACCCGGGATACGGACACGCTTCTCAACTTGTCCCAGGAAGGCAATGACTGTCCATGAAATGGAAAGATAAATCACACTGGCTGCCGTTGTTGTTTCCATCCCGTGCCAGGTGAATGAGTCAATGTAGTATGCGGTATGGGTGGTTTCCATCACACCGATGGTCATGGTCAGGGCTGAATTTTTAAAACAGGTGAGAAATTCCGTGGTAAGGGTCGGAAGCATGAGCCTGAACCCGTAGGGGATGATGACCCACCGGTAGACCTGAATGGTCGTGAAGCCGGAGGCATACGCAGCCCGGTACTGATCCCTGGGAATGGAAGAAAATCCGGATCGGAACTGTTCCGCCACCCGGGATGCGGTATAGGTTCCAAGGCCCACTACCCCGGCCCAGTAAGCGTAATCAGGCACACAGTCGTACAACAGCTGCTGGGCGGATTCGGACAGAATTAATGGTGCTGCATAGTACCAGAAGAAAAGATGCACCAGAAAAGGGGTATTCCGGAACACCTGCACGTAAACAGCCCCGGCAAATCGCCCCGGCCTCCAGGACTGGGTCCTCAGAACCCCGATCAGGCATCCCAGGAGCAGCGCCATGGTCCATGCCAGCAGGGACAGGTGAACCGTGGTCAGTATCCCATGGATCATCATCCGGCCAAAGGGCTCCCGCCAGAGTACGCTCCAGTCGAAATCGTAATTCAGAAATCCCACGGCACGCCTCTTATTCCTGCTTTAACACCTAAAAGTCAGCATTCTCTGGTTTTGGTTTCGGAAAAAATCTTTTTCGTTTAAATGGTTATGGCACATTTTCGATGGGTTGCCACTTACCAGAGTTGTTGCCGTCCAAAACTCAGAACAGTCGAACCCTTCGGGAGCGCCCTTTGACCGGATCTGCCGCAAACCGGAAAACAACGGCAGCGGTGGAAAAACATCCAATGCCACGATTTTCCGGTTTCAGCGTGGACCTGTCTCAATTTGTCATGTTCAATCTGGGTAGCTCAGGGCCTTGAGCAGCGTTTTGTACTCGTCACTCATGGCCAGAGGCACCTCACCCGAGGGACCGAACCATTTGTCATAAATTTTCTGGAACCGTCCGCTTTTGATGGCGCGGATAAGGGTGTCGTTCACAAAGTCCCGCAACTCACCCTGATTCTCAGGCAACAGCAGGCCGTAGGGTTCATAGGTCAGGTAGCGCCCGACAATCTCCCAGTTATCCGGATTTTCTGCCTTGGCCTTCATTCCGGCGAGGATGCTGGCGTCGGTGAAATAAGCATGAATTTTCCCCTGTTGCAAAGCAAGGAAGCCCTTGTTGTGCTCGTCAAAAAGCATTTTCGTACACTCGGGAGAAATGACACCCTGGGCCATGGCCATGTCGATGCCTTTGATATTGGCCGTGGATCCGCTTCCCATGCCCACGCGTTTGCCGGCCAGGTCCGGGAAATCTTTGATCGGGCTGTTTTTCGGGACCAGGAGGCGGGTCCCGGTGAGGAAATAAGGAAGGCTGAAATCGATAACCTCTTCCCGGGCCAGAGTGATGGTGGTAGAGCCTATACCGATGTCAATGGTTCCATTTACCACCAGTGGAATCCGGGTCTTTGGGTTCATCGGCTTTTTGATCAGTTCTATTTTTTTCCCGAATTTCTCTTCCAGGGCCCGGTGGAGTTCATAACCCAGATCCAGGCCGAAACCGACCCAATCCCCTTTCTCATTCATGTATCCAAATGGTACAGATCCTTCCCTGAATCCCATGGTTACCGTTCCTGTCTGTTCGATCCTGTCCAGAATGTTCCCTGCAGGCGCCGCATTGGCGGCAATTGTAACCGCCAGCGACAGGATAATTCCAACAATCAACCCTGTTCCAACTCTCATGATGACCTCCTATTAGTTGCAGTTTATTTTGAGCATATGTTCACGATAGTGTTAATCCTACTATTTCGCGAAGCCATGTCAAATTGATTGATTTGATGTGTCGGAGCAGCAAGATAGACAATTGCGATTATGAACATTGACTACACTCAGGGGGCAATGAGATAATAATCCTTTTTTCTTACCATTGATGTCGATCTGGTCAAAAATCCCTTCCATCAGTAACTGGAAACCAAAAGCAAGTACTATCAGTCAATGCTCACGATGGTTCCGCTGTCCACCCGCTCAAGGCCGTTCAGGCACCGGATAAAGGTACTTTTTCCCGACCCGCTGGGACCGATGACCGCCACGATTTCCCCCTGTCCATGGTTACGGAAATCTGCCGGAGTATTTCACTGCCTTGGAAGGAAAAGCCCAGGTTCCTGGCCATGATCTCCAGGAATTTGCCGGTTCCGGCGGCACAACGGTCATTCATTTCAAACTTTTTCACCTTTCCGGTATCGGTCAGGGCTATGGCTTTGCTGTCCTGCCCACCGATATCCAGTATGGTCCGG
>JAZDGN010000133.1:0-2081 GCA_043806875.1 Pseudomonadota bacterium | reverse complement strand
GGATATTGCCGCTTCGCACAAATCCCTTTATATGGTGGAAAAACAGCGCGGCCTGTTCCGATGGAATGCCAAAGCCGTCGCCTGGGAGGGTCGCCCCGTTTCACTGCAACCTACGCCCAAGGGCTATAAATCCCTTCTCGTTCATCCAAACAATCCGGAGCTGGTATTCATCGCCTCGCATCCTGAAGAATGGCCGCATCTGCTTTTTAAAACACAGGATGGCGGATCCACCTGGAAATCCATCCTCTCGTTTCAGGTCGATCCGGAAGCGCCTCCCAGTTGGACCAGCACCCTTCAAAGCGTTGAAGAGATGGCCTTTGTCCCTGGAACGCCCCAATCCCTCTTCTTGGCGGACTGGTGGAATCTCTGGAGGTCTGCCGACGGCGGAGATCACTGGTATCAAAACCATCATGGCCTTCAAAACACCTGCGTCAATGACCTGAAGATTCATCCCCGAAACCCGAAAGCCCTCTATCTGTGCGCCTGGGACAACGGCCTGATGATCTCCGAAGATTCTGGAAAACACTGGAGACGGGCGATGAATGGCGTCGCCGATGGCCATGCCCAGGAAATTGAAATATCCGAGAACGATCCTTCCCGGATGGTCTTACTGATGAACCCCTGGGGTAAAAAGGGGAAAATCCACGTATATGAATCCCGGAACGCCGGGGCAAACTGGAAGGATATCGGATTTACCGTACCCTTAGAAACCCTTCTTAAACGGGGATATGTCGATGGTCTTGCAACCAATGTGGAACTGGACCCTTTTTCCGATAACACAATTTATGTGGGAACCAATGGATATGGCGTGTATAAGACCACCAATGCAGGGAGATCCTGGTCTCCGATGAATCAGGGACTGAACACCCCTTTTATCAAGGGACCGGGAGCATTGCGGGTCCATCCCCGACTTCCTGGAACGTTGTTTGCCAGCACACAGGCAGGCGGTATTTATAAATCCACCGACGGCGCAAGCTCCTGGCAGCGGGTGACAACCGGAGAGCGATTTACGTTTGGCATGGCCATAGATCCTTCAATGCCATCCCGGATTGTGGCGGGCTCCAGCGGAAATACGCTTCTGATCTCAAACGATGAAGGAAAAAGCTGGCAGGAAAGCCATCTTCCCGTGACTGCACATCCGCAAATGGCCGTATACAGTATAGCCTTCCACCCCCTGCGCCCGGGAGTGGTTCTGGCGGGAACGCATCGCTATGATGTCAGGGCAACCGAAGGGCTTTTTATCAGCACAGACAGTACAAAAACGTTTAGGCAAGTTCCGATGGATATTCCCAAGGTGAATATGAGTGTCATCACCCCTGCAGCGGGGGAGCCGGCCGCAGCGTATATCGGCTTTGCTGGGTCCGGAATTTTTCGCGTAGAGTTGGGAGAAAAACGTTAAATGCAGATCATATAGGGAAATCCTTACGACAATATGAAATCACGGTTAAAAAATGATTGAGACAACAAGCCTTGCCGGCCAGATCGGAAGAGCCAGCCTTGTGGTCATGATCTGGTCGATGGTGGATAAAATCCTGGCCATCGGCAAGGAAATGCTGACAGCTCAGCGGTTTGGCGTCTCTGTTGCGCTGGATGTTTTCAATGTGGCCCAGGCGTTTCCCGGATTTCTTGTGCTGTTTTTTTCAGGAGTGCTGCTTTCGGCGTTTGTCCCGCTGTATCTGGAATGGCGCAACCGTTGTTCTTCTCAGGAAGCAGATTCCCAGGCCACCTGGTTGATTTTCTTAACCACTGCGTTTTTTGCGGTGTTGGCACTGATCTGCTTTTCCTTGAGCCCGGTCATCATTCAATTGACTGGCTATGGGTTTGGCCCCAAAGAAAAGCAGTTGGGCATTATGATGGAGCGGCTCCTCTCTTTGCTGGTATTTATTGACGGCGCCGGCATTTTATTCAGAGGGATATTACAAGCCAGAAAGATGTTTCTGCATCTCTATGTCGCGCCGATCTTTGTCAATATCACGATTATTTTTCTCCTCTATTACGACACGGGACTTGACATTTATGTTCTGGTCTGGGGCTTTTTGATAGGAACGCTTCTAAAAACCATTTACATGGGTGTCGCGCTT
>JAZDGN010000132.1:0-300958 GCA_043806875.1 Pseudomonadota bacterium | reverse complement strand
GGTGTTTCTCAACACCGAGTGCGGCCACTCCTTCTATGCGGTGTGGGCCGGTCTTCAGCGGTTCAACATCCCCCACAACTTCGAGTTCAAAAGCATCGTGGAATACTACGCCCGCTGGATCCGGGAAGGCAAGCTTCCGGTCAATTCCGACTGGAACACCACCGGCATCAAATTCACGGTCCAGGATCCGTGCAATCTTATCCGTAAATCCCTGGGAGATCCCATGGCCGAGGACCTGCGGTTCGTGGTCAAGGCCGTGGTCGGTGAGGAGAATTTCGTGGACATGACACCTAACCTCTCCAACAACTTCTGCTGCGGCGGCGGGGGAGGGTCCCTCCAGGCCGGGTACAACGAGGAACGCAGGAGCTACGGCAGGATCAAGTTCGACCAGATCCGGGCCACGGGCGCCGAGTACGTGGTGACCCCCTGCCACAACTGCCATGCCCAAATCGAGGACATCGGCCATGGTTACGGCGGGACGTACCACACCGTCCATCTCTGGACCCTGATCTGTCTCTCCCTGGGCATCCTGGGGGAGAACGAGCGGACCTACCTGGGAGAAGACCTGGCCGACTGCGGGCTTCCCGGGAACGACGGGGAGGAATGACCATGGCCCAGACTGACATGATCGGTTCGGTACTGGTGGCGGGCGGCGGCATCGCCGGCATCCAGGCCGCCCTGGATCTGGCCGATTCAGGCTATTTCGTATACATGGTGGAGCCGACCCCGTCCATCGGCGGGGTCATGGCCAAGCTGGACAAGACCTTTCCCACCAACGACTGCTCCATGTGCATCATGTCCCCCAAGCTGGTGGAGGTGGGCAGGCACATCAACATCCGGCTGGTGACCCTGGCCGAGATTCGGGACATCCGGGGGGAAAAGGGCCGCTTCGAGGTCGAGATCTTCCAGAAGGCCCGGTTCGTTGACCTGGACAAGTGCGTGGGGTGCGGGGCCTGCGCGGAGAAGTGTCCGAAAAAAACCAAGGACCTGTACAACGAGTCCCTGGTGCAGCGAAAGGCCATCTATGTCCCTTACCCCCAGGCCGTGCCGCTGAAGTACTGCATCGATCCGGTCATCTGTCTCAAGCTGACCCGCAACCGCTGCGGCGTCTGCGAGACCGTGTGCCCCAGCAATGCCGTGAATTTCGGCGACACGGACAAGATCTTTTCCCTGACGGTAGGTTCCGTGATCCTGGCGCCGGGTTTCAAGGCCTACAACCCGGCCGGCCGGGCTCCCTACGGGTGGGACGCCAGCAGGGACGTGGTGACCTCCCTGGAATTTGAGCGGCTTCTCTCGGCTTCGGGCCCCAACCAGGGGCACCTGATCCGGCCCTCGGACCATGGGGAGCCCCGGTCCATCGCCTGGCTCCAGTGCGTGGGCTCCAGGGACGTGAACAAGTGCGACAACGCCCACTGCTCCTCGGTCTGCTGCATGTATGCCATCAAACAGGCCATCATCGCCAGGGAGCACGATCCATCCCTGTCCTGCACCATCTTCTACATGGACATGCGAACCCATGGCAAGGGGTTCGAGGCCTGCTTCAACGAGGCCAGGGACAAACACGGCATACGGTTCATCCGGTGCCGCGTCCATTCGGTGTTCCAGGAGCCCGATCAGTCACTCCAGAGTATCGATTACTTCGACGAGAAGACCTCTTCCCTGGTCCGGGAGCGGTTCGACATGGTGGTCCTGTCCGTGGGCATGGAGGTGGATGACCAGGTCAGGACCCTGGCCCGGGCCCTCGGGGTGGATCTGACCGAAGGCGGCTTCTGCAGGACGTCGGCTTTCACCCCCACCCTGACCTCCAGAGACGGGATTTATGTATGCGGAGCCTTCCAGGGGCCCAAGGACATTCCCCAGTCGGTCATTGAGGCCGGTTCCGCTGCCCTCCGGGCCGGCGGGGCCCTGGCTTCCGCCCGGGGCACCCTGACCCGGACCCTGACCGTACCCGTTGAAACGGACGTGAACAACGAAGTCCCCAGGATCGGCGTGTTTGTTTGCCACTGCGGCATCAACATCGGCTCCGTGGTGGACGTGCCGGCGGTCCGGGATTTTGCCGAGACCCTTCCCTTTGTGGTCTACGCTGCCGACAACCTCTATTCCTGTTCCCAGGATGCCCAGGACATCATCGCCGGCATCATCCGTGAAAAAGGGCTTAACCGGGTTGTGGTTGCGGCCTGCACGCCCAGGACCCACGATCCCCTGTTCCAGGAGACCCTCCAGGGCGCGGGACTGAACCGCTATCTCTTCGAGATGGTCAACATCCGGAACCACAACTCCTGGGTTCACAAGGACGACCCGGAAAAGGCCACCCTGAAGGCAAAGGAGTCGGTCCGTATGGCCGTGGCCAAGATCACCCTGGCCGTGCCGCTCAGGGAGGAGACCCTTCCCGTCAACCGCCGGCTTCTGGTGGTGGGGGGCGGCATTTCCGGCATGAGCGCGGCCATGGCCATGGCCGAGCAGGGATTTGAAGTCGAGATCGTTGAAACGGCACCGCTTCTCGGGGGCAACGCCCGGAACATCCTGCACACGGCCTCCGGGGAACCGGTCCGGGAAGCCCTGGCAGACATGGAAAAATCAGTGCTTTCCCATCCCATGATCACCGTTCACCTCTGCTCCCGTCTCAGTCATGTCCGGGGGTTTGTTGGCAGTTTTGAGAGCACCCTGGACAAGGACGGTCAGACGATCACCGTAAACCACGGAGCCGCCGTCATCGCTACGGGAGCCTCGGAGCTGAAGCCCTCGGAGTACCTCTACGGCAAGGACCGGCGCGTGATGACGGGGCTGGAACTGGACCGGCACCTCATGGACAACTACCCCAGGGTGACCCATGCGGAAACGGCGGTCTTCATCCAGTGCGTGGGATCGCGGGAGCCGGGGCGTCCCTACTGCTCCAGGATCTGCTGCACCCACTCGGTGTCATCGGCCCTGACCCTGAAAAAACTTAAACCTGACATGGATGTCTTTATCCTGTATCGGGACATGCGGACTTACGGTGAGAAGGAGATCCTCTACCAGGAGGCCCGGGACCGGGGCGTGATTTTCATCCGGTACGACCTGGAGCACAAACCCAGGGTGGAGGCGGAAGGCGAGTGCCTGGGCGTCACCGTCCTGGATCCGGTCCTGGGCCGTGAGATCAGAGTGCGGGCCGACCTCCTGGTTCTGGCCTCGGCGGTGGTGCCGCACAGGGACGAGCACCTGGCCAAACTCTTCAAGGTCCCCATCGACGCCGACGGGTTCTTTGCCGAAGCCCACGTCAAGCTTGCCCCCTCCAACTTCGCCGTGGACGGGGTCTTTCTGTGCGGACTGGCCCATTACCCCAAACCCATCGACGAATCCATCGCCCAGGCCCAGGCGGCTGCATCCGGGGTTACCCGGCTTTTCTCCAAGAGCGGGATCCGGACCCAGGGTAACACGGCGGCGGTGGATCCCCGGTATTGCAGCGGATGCGGCGTGTGCGTGGCGGTCTGTCCCTATGGTGCCCCTTCCATGCAGGAATCCGGCCGCTACCAGGGCAGGGCCGAGATCAACCCGGTTCTGTGCAAGGGATGCGGCGTCTGCGTCGCCTCCTGCCGGTCCGGCGCGGCCGGGCTCAGGGGATTTGAGGAAAAACAGCTCATGGCCATGATCGACGGCGCCATGTAAGGAGGATAACCCATGATTGACCATGAACCAAAGATCATCACCTTCCTGTGCAACTGGTGCAGTTACGGCGCCGCCGACCTTGCGGGGGTCAGCCGTTTCCAGTACCCGCCCAACATGCGGATCATCCGTGTCCCCTGCTCGGGCAGGATATCACCGGCCCTGATCCTCCACGCCCTCCGTTCCGGGGCGGACGGCGTCTGGATTTCGGGATGCCATCCCGGTGACTGCCATTACCTGGAGGGCAACTATTACGCCCGCCGCAAATTCGCCCTGCTCAAAAATTTCCTGGAATACAACGGGCTCGAACCGGGCCGGCTTCACTTTTCCTGGATCTCGTCGGCTGAAGGGGTCAAGTTCGCCCAGGTCGCACGGCAGGTAATCGACGCCGTGGCAGCTATGGGGCCAGCCCGGGTGATGGTAAAGACCCGGCCTGGAGGTGTGACGCCATGACAGACCTGACGCAACGCATCCGGGAAGCCGCGCACCGGCTCCTCCGGGACAACCGGGTGGAGGCCGTGATCGGTTTTATCCCAGGTAGCCTGCCCACGCTCACCCGTCCTTTTGCCGCGAGAACTCCCAAAGAGGCAGATCTTCTGGTCTGGAACAGCCACTGCCGCCTCAACCTTGCCAACTACCTGGGAAAGATTCCGGGGCGCGTAGCCGTGACAGCCAAGGGATGCGACTCCCGGAGCCTTGCCGTGGCCGTGAGCGAGGGCCGTATCAGCAGGGAGGAACTCCACGTCATCGGCATTCCCTGCCGGGGCATGATTGATCCCCGGAAAGTTTCGGCTCTGGCGGGTCGTGATGCGGCGGGCGTCGAGGAGACAGGGAACACTATCCGTATCCTGACACCGGGATGCGTCCTGGAGCGGCCACGGTTCGAATTACTCAGGGACAACTGTCTCCGGTGCACCCGGAAAAATCCTGTTCTGGCGGACGAAACGATCGGTGATCCGGTTATTGAGGAGGGTCCCGGGAGCCGCTACACCGTGGTTGAGGCCATGGAATCCCTGCCGCCCCGGGAGCGGTATGACCGGATCGATGCGATCCTGGCCGGGTGCATCCGGTGTTACGCCTGCCGGGACGCCTGTCCCCTGTGCTTTTGCCCACGGTGTTTCGTGGACGGGTCCGAACCCCAGTGGCTGGGTAAAGGGACAGGCCAAAACGACATCCGGACCTTCCACATCCTGAAGTCCTTTCACATGGCCGGCCGGTGCACCGACTGCGGCGCCTGCGAGAGCGCATGCCCCATGGGGATAAAGCTCAGCCGCCTGCTCCTCAAGCTGGAAAAGGACTGCGGGGAGCTGTTCGGCTGGGAGGCCGGAATGACCCCGGACGTGAGGCCCGCCCTGGACCGCTTCGACCCTTCGGACCCGGAACCCTTCATCCTGTAACCCACGGAGGCAGACCCATGAAAACCGTGATCATCGACAAAAGCGACTGGGAAAGGGGTGTCCGGCAATCGGCTAAGTTCTACTGCCTTTCCGGACCGGCTCCCCAGGGCGAAAGCCTGGTTTTCCGGGAACTGAACCCTGGAGAATTGCCCGTCATGGATGCCAGGCAGACGCATCTCTCCCCGAAAACCGAGGTTTTTCCCCAGACCGAAATCCTGTTTACCTTTTCCAGGGACCCGGGCGAGCTGCTCTTCGGTCCTCCCAGGGAACCCCAAGACCGCTTCCCCCCACGGGCGGTCATCGGTATCCGGCCCTATGACGCCAAGGCACTCAGCCTGATGAGACTCAACTTCGAAACCCGGGAATACCAGGATCCTTACTGGATTTCCGCCTTCAAGGCGTGCACCCTCATCGGTCTGGCCGAGAACGCACCCGGGCCTGCCAACTTCTCCACATCCTGCGGCACAGGGCCCTTTGACGAGTCAAGCCTTGATGTGCTTCTGGTGGACGCCGGAGATGCCTTTCTGGCCAGGGTGGTGACAACCAAGGGAGAGGTGTGGCTCGAGACCGCCGGTTTCGAGACGCCTGCGGGAGAGGATGCGGCTACCGTGATCCGAAAGTTTCGAGACAGGGCTGAAGCATCCATCACATCCAGGGTCGATTTCAGGGCCCTGGATTCAATGGAAACCCTGGACCTGTACAACCGGGAGTTCTGGGAAAGTGGGGCCTTTGCCTGCATCAACTGCGGAATCTGCGCCCATGTCTGCCCCACATGCTGGTGCTTTGACATTCAGGACGAAACCCTGGGCGACAGGGGATGCAGGCTCCGCATCTGGGATACCTGCATGTCATCTCTCTTTTCTCTCCATGCCTCGGGACACAACCCAAGGGCTTTGGGCTGGCAGCGGATGCGCAACCGGTTCATGCACAAGCTCAAGTACTTCCCGGACAAGTACAACAAGGGTGTCATGTGCGTCGGGTGCGGCCGGTGCGTCACGGCATGTCCGGTGAACATCGACATCCGGGAGATAGCAGGTCTCATGACCCTGAAAGGAGCGACACTGTGACCAATCCCTACAGACCGTTTCCGGTGACCATTGCGGCCATCCGGGTGGAAACCGCTGACAGGAGCCTTAAAACGGTTACCTTCACATTCCAAAATCCCGGAGACCAGGAGCGTTTTTCATACCGGCCGGGCCAGTTTGCGGAACTCTCCATCCCCGGAGTGGGCGAGATCCCCATAGGAATTGCCTCCTCTCCCACGGAAAAGGGAATGGTGAAGTTCACCGTTTTCAGAACCGGACGGGTTACGAGCTACCTCCACACCATGAAACCGGGAGATGCCATGGGAATCCGGGGCCCCCTGGGCAACGGTTATCCCTGGGAAGCCATGGAAGGGAAAAACATCCTCGTCATCGGCGGCGGATTTGCCTTTACTACCCTCAGGTCAGCCGTGGTGATGATGCTGGAAGAGCGCGACCGGTTCGGTGCCATCCACGTGATCTACGGGGCACGCAGTCCGGGCATGCTCCTGTACCGGGACGAACTTGCGGCCTGGAGCCGGCGTGACGACATCCGGATGCACGTCACCGTGGACCAGGCCCAGGACCCGGACTGGCCGTGGCACACCGGGTTTGTGCCCTCGGTCACGGAAGCTTTCGCCCCCAGGGATGACGGGAACACCCTGGCCCTGGTATGCGGACCGCCGGTGATGATCAAGTTCACCCGGCCAGTCCTGGAGGCTCTCGGGTACCCGGCTTCCCGGATTATCATGAGCCTGGAGAACCGAATGAAATGCGGCATCGGCATGTGCGGCCGGTGCAACATCGGACGGGAACTGGTCTGCAGGGACGGGCCGGTTTTCACCCTCGAGGAAGTCGGGAAGACTCCCGGGGAGTATTAGGAACTGCGGTTCAACCACACAACAGTGCCCCCCAACGGCACGTGAGAACCCGGCCGGGTGGCATCCCGGGTCGGGAAAAGGAAGGAAATCATCATGATAGACGTTACAAACGCTGCACAGGAGCAGGTAAGCGAGTACTTCAAAGGCAGGGAGATCCAGCCCATCCGTATCTTTCTCAACCAGGGATGCGGAGGCCCCCAGCTCGCCATGGCCCTGGATCAAAAAACGGACGCGGACGAGGCCTTTGAATTCGGCGGGGTGGAGTACATCATGGAGAGCACGCTCATGAACCAGGCATCTCCGGTCAAGGTCGATTACACCGGCATGGGGTTCTCTCTGACCTCGAGCCTCAAGCTCTCCTCCGGATGCGGCTCCTGCGGGACCAAAGGATCCTGCTGTTCGTAAAGGCGGAAGCAGCGGCGGAAGCTCAGGCTTCTGCCGCAGCCGGTCCCGGTACAGCAGAGGCCCGCAACGCGCGGGACGGCTCCACGGAAACGCCGGGAAAGTCCCTGGGGAGAACTGCCTGGGCGGCATTGAATCACAATTGGCAGAGCAGCAGGCCAATGTGCAAAGGGAACGTGCCATACGTGTAGATGAAAATTTTTATTGGCCCATCGATGTGACTTTTTAAATAACCATCAGAAGTTGGCTCAAGCCAGCAAATTTTCATAGGGAGGACGGGTTTGAAAAGGAGTAATAAAATAATCGTTGTTTCCCACTGTATTCTCAACGCAAACGCCAAGGTCAGACCCATAGCGATGTACCCCGGCGTTCTGCGGGGGGTGGTGGACAAATATATCGAAGCAGGGGTCGGCATTCTTCAACTGCCCTGTCCCGAATCATCCTATCTCGGCATTGACAGGTGGGGCATGTGCTATGAGCAGTACGATCACCCGAATTTTCGACGCCATTGCCGCAACATACTGACACCTTCCATAGATCAGATGGAGACCTTTATCGCTTCCGGGTGCGAGATTCTCGGGATCATCGGTGCGGACGGCAGCCCGAATTGCGGGGTGACGAAAATTCCGTCAGGGCTCAGCGGCGGCGTCATCAGAAATACGGAGGCTGTCCGGGTGCAACTGGAAAATTTTCGGTATGTCCAGGGTACGGGGGTCTTTTTCGGTGTCTTGAAGCAGATGCTGGCAGATCGAGGGATATCCTGCACGTTTATGGCGGTGGATGAGAACAACCCTTCATCAATTCTTACACAGTAAAAAAAAGGAGTAGAAATGATCAGACGTTTCGTATTCAAAACCGTGACAATTGCCTTGATCGCATCGGCATTGATTGCCGTTGCCGCAACCGGATTCGCCTCGGATGCTTCCTGGACAAAGATCAAAGACAAGGGGGAACTCGTGGTCGGGTTCTGTGCCCAATACCCGCCGTTTGAATTCAAGACGGAAACCGGAGAATTCAAGGGGTTTGACGTGGATCTCGCCAACGCGATCGGAAAAGAACTCAACATTCCGGTGAAATTCAAGGACGGGGAATGGCAGGGGTTGATCGTCGGCATGAAAAAAGGCGATTATGACATGCTGATTACCTGCATGGGAAAAACCACCGCCAGGGAACAGAATGTAAACTTCAGCGATGTCTACTACAATTTGACCGAGGTGATCGTTGTCAGGAAAGATGACGATAAAATCAAGGAAAAGGCGGATCTGAAAGGAAAAGTTGTCGGAGCCCAGATGGCAACCAGCAGTGAAGAAGTACTGGACAAAATGTCCGATCTGGTGGGTGAGTCCAAGAAATACAATTATACGACAGAGGCCTTTCTTGATTTGAAGCACAAAAGATTGGATGCACTGGTCTGCGGGATTGCCTATGCCGTGGTCCAGATCAAAAAAGATCCGTCGTTCAAAGTTGTGGGTGCTCCGTTGAATTCTACCGAGATTGTCATGGCTCTTCCCAAGGATGCCGACGCCCTGGCCCTCCAGATCAATGCGGCACTGGCTAAAATAAGGTCCGATGGTCTTTATCAGGAAATTTATGACAGGTGGCTTAACGTCAGGTAGCAGGATATGTGACGCGCAGGGATACTTCCATGGACGGATTTCAGATTGATCTCATTACCAAGAATCATCATGAGCTCATCGCAGGGGCAGGCATAACCCTCAAGATAACGGTAATTTCCTTTGTTCTGGCCCTGGTTGTCGGAACACTGGTCGGTATCGTACGCTCCCGGTCAGGACTGATGGGGCGGGTCTTGTCTTCTTATGTGGAGATATTCCGGGGTACTCCCCTGCTGATTCAGTTGTTCTTTATCTATTATGCGCTACCGTCCATTGGAATCACCATTGACAACTACACCGCCGCCTACATCGGTATCGGGTTGTGCGGCGGTGCCTACATCTCTGAAATCATAAGGGGGAGCATTTCCTCAGTAGGAGAGGGCCAGGCAGAGGCGGCCTATTCACTGGGATTGTCCAGGTATCAGGCCATGCGGTATGTCATCCTGCCGCAGGCCCTCCCAATAGCAATTCCACCGCTGATGAACTCATTTTCCGCCCAGCTCAAGGACACCTCCCTTGTGTCCGTCCTTGCAATCAATGAACTCACGCGATCCGGGCAGATGGTTTATTCCAGAACGTTCCGGCCTTTTGAAATCTACCTGGCCGTCGGCGTCATGTATTTTATCATGACCTATTCGGTCTCACTCCTGTCCCGATACCTGGAACGGGCAGTGCATGTACATGGAAAACTGGGCGCGGAGAGACTGAAGTGAACCAATATTCCCATCACGTCAAAGGAGACCAACCGTGTCTGATATCAAGAAAAAACTGATCAGGGAGCTGTCACGCTCCATTGTCGCCATGGATGAGGACGGGGCCGTGGCCATAGCAAGGCAGTATGTCGACCGTCATCTGAACGCCTATGACGCCATCGAACATGGACTGGCGGACGGCATGACCAGGGCCGGAAAACTCTATGAGGAAGAAGAGTATTACATCCCGGAACTCATGATGTGTTCCGATGCCATGTACGCCGGACTGGGTGTCCTGACACCCCACCTGAGCAAGGAAGAAACCTCCCGGAAGTTCAAGGTGGTCATCGGGGTCGTGGAGGGAGATACCCATGATATCGGCAAGAACCTGGTCAGGATCATGCTGGAGACCTCCGGCTTCGAGGTGGTGGACCTGGGACGGGATGTTCCCCCCATGGCCTTTGTCAAAAAAGCCATGGAGATAGGCGCCGATATCATCGCCCTGTCCACGCTGATGACAACCACCATTGAAAACATGGAACTGGTCATGGAGCTCCTGAAACAGGAAGGCTGTGACACCGTCCGGGTGATGGTGGGCGGCGGGCCCATCTCACCGGGTTTTGCAAAAAAAATAGGGGCCCATTATGCCGCGGATTCCGCCAAGGCGGTCAAGCTGGCAAAATCCCTGATGAAGGAGACCACTCATGTTCACTGATGCTATGACACCCATGCAAAGAGCCAAGACCCTTGCCAGGGGAGAAACCGTGGACCGGCTGCCCTGCAATCCCAACGTGGCCAATGGTGTAGCCCGGGTTTACGGTTGCCGGATCTCCGAGTTCAACACCAGTGCAAGAACCATTGCCCATGCCCAGATCGCCTCCTATCGCCGGTTTGGTTACGACGGTGTCCGGATCTTTACGGACCTGTTTCCCTGGGCGGAAGCCATGGGAGCCAGAGTCGATTTTCCGGAAGACAACACCGCCAACCTGGCGGAGCCGGCAATCCGGGATATCGATGACGTTTTCAGGCTGGAACCTGCCGATCCTTACAGGGACGGCAGGCTGCCCATCCAGGTCGAAGCCATGAAATATCTGGTTGACGAACTGGGTACCGAAGTCGGATGTGCCGGCGGCGTTGTGGGACCCTTTACCAACGCCTTTTTCCTGCTCGGCGTTGAAACCATGCTGAAACTGATGTTTAAGAATCCGGCGGCCGTGCACAAGGCCTGCGAGGTCTCCCTGGAGACGTGCATCCGGTATGCCCAGGCCATCATTGACCAGGGGCTGACGCCGACAATCTCGGAACCCCTGTCATCGTGTACGGTGGTGAGTCCGAAACACTTCCGGGAGTTCGGTGCTCCCTACATACGGAAACTGGTTCAGTTTATCAATTCCAAAGGTAAACCCGTGACCATGCATATCTGCGGCAAGACTGATAAAATATGGGAAGATGTAGTCGATATGGGCATTGCCGGATTCAGTGTTGATAACGTCGTTAATCTGAAACAGTGCAGGGACCAGATCGGTGACCGGGTGAAAATCCTGGGGCATGTGGACCCGTCCGCCATTCTCTATTCGGGCACACCGCTCGATGTGCGCCGGGCCGTTGCCGAATGCGTCAAACAGGCCTGGGATTCCCCCAAAGGGTACGTGATCATGTCCGGGTGCAGCCTGCCCGTGGAAACGCCCCTGGCTAATATCCAGGCCATGATGGATGCGGCGCGGGAAATCGGTTATCCCGTTGACCCCGGCCGGCTGGATGCCATGATTGCCGATTAGCCCGGAGTATCCGGGATAGGGCAGGATCCTGGACCGGATTTGATGCATCACAAGGAGATGTTAGTGCTCACGCCAAAGAAACGATTGGAGATGTCCCTGCGCGGAGAACCCGTTGACCGGCTGCCCTGCGTATGCCCGGGCGGGATGATGACCATGATTGTGTCCGAGGTCATGGATATCACGGAAAACTACTGGCCCGAGGCCCATTCAGATCCTGCACTCATGTCGGGCCTTGCTGCCGGCATGTATAAAAACGGGGGTTTTGAAAATTTCGGTGTTCCGTTCTGCATGACCGTGGAGGCCGAAGCCATGGGTGCCCGGGTATCCCTGGGCACACGGGTGAATGAACCCCGTGTGACTGCCTACCCAATAACATCAGTAGCACAGTGGCGGGACCTTACGCCCATTGATGTGGAATCCGGCAGGCGCATCGTCGTGACGGATGCCATCCGGCTCCTGAAAGCCATGGATCCGGATGTTCCCGTGGTGGCTAACCTGACAGGGCCCGTCAGTCTTGCCGCTTCCCTGATGGAACCGGTGGTGTATTACAAGGAACTGCTCAAAAGACCCGGTGCCGCCCACGAGATGATGGACTTTGTTACCCGGAACCTCATCGCCTTTGGCAGGGCCCAGCTCCAGGCCGGGGCCGATGTGTTGACCATTTCCGATCCCAGCGGTACCGGAGAACTCCTGGGCCCCAGGATGTTCCGGGAATATGCGCTTCCCTGTCTGAACCGGATCATCGATTCCCTGGGGCACCTGGCGGGTGTGGGTACCATCATTCACATCTGCGGCCGGCTCAAGGGCATCTACCGGGAGTTAAACCTGCTGAAGAGCGACGCCATCAGTTTTGATTCCATTACCGATGTAAAGCAGGTGGCCGAAAATGTGACCGGCAAGGTCTTGATGGGGAACGTGAGCACCATTGCCCTGGAAACGGGTACTCCCCGGAAAATACGGATGATGTCCATGGCCTGTATGGACCATGGGGTGAGAATTTTAGCACCGGCATGCGGCGTTGGACCACGAACGTCCCTGGAAAATATCCGGGCCATGGTTGACGCTGCCAAAGGGTATGGGGCCAAATAGAAATGGGTGTGTTAACCGTTGTTTCCCACAACCAGGGATGAACATTTTTAACACAACAGATGAGTGAGGTGCAGATCACTACATTGATTTTATTCTGTCTCCCCAGGGTCAGGGGTCCTTTGAGGCAGCCCTGATGAATCTTATCCCCCTCATCCCAGTGTCCGGGACCCGGCTTTCCCATGTCCAGCCACCGAATCCGGCCAGGGTCAGGGCCCTGCGGGAAAAGGCCGGGATTTTTGTACCCCAGATGCACCAGTGCACCCGGTGCCGTTCCGATGCCGCAGGACTCCTGGGATGCGAATCCGGGCCGGGAGCCCTATCCATGTCATGAACCTTCAAGGGGACATCTGAAAGATAAGGAGAAAACCATGCAGGTGATGGAATTGTCCCAGGAGACGCTTCAGGCGTTACACGAAAAACGTCTCAAGTGTTTTGCTGTGTCGGAAAAGGCCATCCTCGGCAACCCGGAGGCTTACCGGGAAATACGGCAGCTCCTGGTGCGGATCGTGACCGAAACGGTTGACATTGATGACTACTTCCGCCTGGCATGCCGCTTAGCTGATCTCTTGAAGACAATGGGCGAAAACACCATTTTCAGTCTCTACTTCCATGACAGCATCAACCCATGCCGCAACGGGCAGGCCTGGTATTTCAGGACCGAGTGCAGGAGCCTCTTGGAGCAGATCGAGGAGCTGAACTGCTGGCGCAGGGAACGGCGAAAGCTGAGACTGATGGCCTGAGAATGCCTTCAGGCCTGGCATGGAGCCGGTTCAGTGAACTCCAGCAGATCCTGGGGGGCCAGGGCCATGATACGCTCGCCCAGGACCTGCTTATACGCTTTCCACCGTTCCAGTTCCTCGTCAGTGGCCAGGCCGGCAAAGGATTTCCGGGCCAGATGGGTGAACTCCCCGGGCAGGACATCCTGCCGGAGCCACAGACGCATGGACCTGCCGTCATAGTGGACCTCGGCATGGTATCGGCCAAACACCGAGGGCGGCCCCTGCCCGGGATCAGGATCCAGGATAAGGCGGTGCCGGGTCATTGCCCGGGTGACGTATTCAAAACCATCAACAACTCCGGGTGGGTTGAAGCCCAGGACTATCCGGATCCTGTTCCGCAGGGGAACTTCCGTGCCCAGAAGTTTTTCAAAGGCCAGCTTCAGCATTTTAAAGGCCAGGGCCACACCGCCGTAAAAATCACGGCCATGGTACTTGAGCATGTCCTCATAGGTGATGGTCAGGTCACCGGCGTCGTCGCGCACGGTGATGGTATCGGGCAGGATGGTCATGGCAGTACTCCTGTATGAAATCATAATCATCAACAATCCCGGCCACCGGGAACCGGAAGGTTCGATCGGAGGCACGGGTCCGGGGCAGTTACCGGGTCATGTCCGTCACCATGGCCGATAGGTCCGTGGGGGCAGAAAGCATACCGCTTTCCACAAGGAATTGCTGGGTGGATTCCAGGTCGGCCTTGTCAGAGGCTTCAATGCCCGGTGTGAAATCATACCAGGGGTACATGCGTCTGACCTCATCCGCGCCGAGACCGGTTGCCTTGGCAACGATATCAACACTCTGATCCGGGTTGTCCTGCATGAAAACCAGGGCTTTGCCCAGGGCCCGGAGATAGCTTTTCACAAGGTTTCCGTGCTGCTCCAGGAACGATCCGGTGACAGCCGTCACGATAAGCCCCTTGACCAGCCCTTCACCCGTGACAAGGATACGGGCTCCCTGACCTTCGGCCTGTGCCAGTGCGGGGCCTGCCACCAGGGCTGCATCCACACTGCCCCCGATCAGGGCGGCAAGGGCTTTGGGGACCGGCATGTGAACATACCCGACATCCGAGGGCTTCAAGCCGTTTTTCACAAGTGCGGCGAACAGGGTCTGGTTGAGCAGGGATCCCTTGGGGCCGGCAACGGTTCTGCCTTTCAGATCTGCGACAGACCCTATGGCAGGGTTCATGGCAACAATGGTGAATGCCCTGGGGGATCGCGAAAAAGCAGCCACAATCTTCACATCCATTCCATTACCCCGTGCCGTGATGGCGGCCGTGCTGCTCACCACACTGGCAATGTCGATGGATCCCGCTGCCAGGGCCTGAATCTGCTTGCCGCCTTCGGTAATCTCCAGCCATTCAACGCCGCCCGCGTCACTGGCCAGGGTCTCTTCCAGAAGTCCAGCCTGTTTCATGATGATCAGGGGTACGTTCAGGGGCAGTTTTACGTAAGTCACCCGAAGCGTGTAAATCCGGGGTGTATCCGCGGCCATGCCTTGACTGGCCAGGGTTACCAGGCACAGGACCAGAACAGCCATGGCCAAAACCGGTAGTACCGTTTTTCTTCGCATTTCAATCTCCTTTAAATGGGTAAAATAAACTATCCTGTCAGCCACGGGTCAGGACCCAAGGATTGTCCTCAGAATATCCTCCCGAACACCAAAAAAAGCCCTGTCCAGGGTGTCCCTGGGATAGGGAAGATCAACAGCCACATCCCGGACAATGGTGCCCTGGTCCATGACCAGAACCCGCTGTCCCAGGAGAACGGCCTCATCCACATCGTGGGTTACAAAAACAATGGTTTTTTTTTGCTCAACAAAGATTTCCACCAGTTCCTGCTGCAGGCTTCTCCGGGTAAAGGCATCCAGCGCCCCAAAGGGTTCATCCATCAGGATGATCTCCGGATTCAGACACAGGGTCCTTCCCAGGGCTGTGCGCTGGGCCATGCCGCCGGAAATCTGATGGGGATAGGCGTCCTTAAAAGGTGTCAGGCCCAGCCTGTCCAGGCATTTGTCCACCAGGCCGTCCGCCCTTGAACGGTTTTTCCCCTTTACCAGGGCAAAGGCCATGTTCTGCCGTACCGTCAGCCAGGGCATGAGTCTGGGTTCCTGGAAAACGATGCTGACCGTTCTACCGGTTGAGCCGGGGCCAAGAAATCGGACGCTGCCTTCATCGGCCGTCTCCAGACCGCAGATCAGTCTCAGGAGGGTGGTCTTCCCGCAGCCACTTTTTCCCACCACGGTCACAAAACTGCCTTCCTCGATCCGGAGATGAACATTGGACAGTGCCTCCAGCGGCCGGTCCTTGATCCGGTAACGTCGGGTGAGACTGCATATCTCAAGGCCGCCCATGACCCTCCTGCATCTCCTGCCATGGGATCAGCAGGCGGCTTGCCCTGGAAAAGCCCTTGTCCATCAGGTGCCCCAGGGCGCCGATTATGATGATACCCACAAGGACCTTATCCGGCCGGGCCAGTTCCTCGGCATCGATGATCATATAGCCCAGTCCCGCAGTGGCAGCCAGAAGCTCCGCCCCGATCAAGGCACGCCAGGAATATCCCAGACCGAGACGCATGCCCACGATGATCACCGGCAGCGCGGAAGGCAGGATGATCCGGACAATCTTTGAAACACGGCCGAGGCCCAGGACGTGTCCCACTTCGATCAGCCGGACGTCGCACTGGATAACACCGCTGACCGTATTGAGGAAAATCGGAAAAAATGTCGCCAGGACAATGATGGTCAGCTTGGATGCCTCCCCGATGCCCATCCATAAAATCAACAGCGGGGTAGTGGCCAGGGGCGGAATGTGACGGACAAACTCCAGGGGCGTTTCCAGGAGTTCCAGGCAGGTTCGGTTCAGCCCGACGAGGATGGCCGTGGGAAAGGCCAGGCAGAATGCAAGTCCGAAACCCAGCACCACACGGACCAGGCTGATGCGGATATGGATCCACAGGGAACCGTCCAGTACCATCTCCCAGGTCAGGACAGCAATTTTCCACGGCGCCGGCAGGAGGTAGGCATTGACCAGGCCGGCCCAGGAGCACAGGCTCCAGACGGCTATCAGGGCCAGGATGATAAGCGATCGTTTGAACCAGATCATGGCAGCCACTCTTTGTGCTGAAACCCCAGCCGCAAAGTCCTATCCGAAACCCGGATATGCGTTCTCATGAAGGCCGGAACTCAGGAACCGGTATGGATGGAGATGGCCGCGATATCATCATGGCACTTGAACCGGGGGTAGTGGCGGCATTGGGGATCGGTCTGTTCCAGGGTCCGGATGTGTTCCCTGAGGCCTTTCAGTCCCAGACTGCGGTACAAGCCAACCAGAGCGTCATAGGACTTATGCTGTTCAGGCCTGGGGGATGGCAGCGTGAGACCGTCGGTGAACAAAAGCACATCGGTTACACCTTCCAGGGACTCGTTTCCGGAGTAGAGAAATGATTCTGCTTCCTTTTCCCCGTTCAGTACACCGTAGGTCCGGTTCATCCCGGCCCGGGTTTTGCAGATCTGGTCTTCCAGGGCCTCCCGGATGGTCTGGGTGGTGGACAGGGCCATATCTTTCCACATGGACAGGGTTTCATAGTCGTGATCCCGGGTTCCGCCTAGAACACGGAATCCGGCATCCCTGTATACCAGAATGATGGGGCAGTCTCCGGTTTGGATCCACTCCATTTCGGTGTCCTGAAAACGGACCACAGCCGCGCTGGTACTCCATAGATTCTCCCGCCGGGAGCAGTCAACCCCGTTTTCGATCATCCGGCGGAGGATGGCGCTGTTGGCGTGTCTGGCAAGGTTGACCAGGGAGTCCCCGTTCCGGGCAAACACTCTGGATGCGGTGTCGGATGCTATAAGGCCCCCGGTCTCCCGGTTTCCGGAATCGTTCCTGTCAAGACTGGTTGCACCGTCAAAGACACCGAACAGTGTGCCGTCCATGACCAGGGTGTCCTCGTTGATCAGCCCTGAACCCTTTTCAAGCAAATGGTCTGTTTTCATTGTTGCTGAACGTCCTTTGGTGTTAACCTCTATCCAGGGCCGGTTGAAATCCGGATTTCTGGATCTTTCCAGCCGCATGCCGATCCGTGGTTGCCAATTATACGGACGTCCGCAATCATGTCAAAGCGATAATCCCCATGGAATTCACACCCGTCATAGAAAGTGTCAATGAAAAATAGGATCAGCCGATACCGGCTTTGAGAAAGTTTCTGTCCTATTAGAAAAAAACTGGTTTGTTTCATCCGGACCATGGTACTGTCAAGGACCATGAAGATTCTGCATGTCATCAGCCAGACACCGGACCATACCGGAAGCGGGAAATATATTCAGGCTGTCATGTCCTGCGCTGCCAAGCGTGGGTACGAGAGCCGTCTGGTTGCCGGGATACAGGATGATTTCTGCCTTGATCCGGTGATCCTGCCACAGGACAGGGCTTGCTATGTCCGGTTCAGGTCCGGGTCCATCGACTTTCCTCTGCCCGGAATGAGCGATGTCATGCCCTATGACAGTACGGTGTTTTCATCCATGACTCCGTCCCAGCTGGGCTGCTATGACCAGGCATTTGAAACAGCTATCCGCAGAGAGGTCCACTGTTTCAAGCCCGATATCATCCACACCCATCACCTGTGGCTGGTTTCCGCCATCACCCGGCGCAGCTGCCCGGATATCCCAATGGTGACCACCTGTCATGGAACCTGCCTGAGGCAGTCGTGCCTGTGTCCGGAAATATTTAGAGAACAGTCTGATTTTATAAAAAAAATTGATAGAATAATGGCCTTGAGCCCGACGCAGAAGCAAGAGATTGTCAGGACCCATGCCATCCCTCCGAACAGGATAGACGTCGTTGGCGGCGGATTTAACGATGCATTGTTTTTCTGGGGGAAAAAAAACGATCCGGATCCTGTGGAATTGGTATACGCCGGCAAGCTTAGCAGAGCCAAAGGTGTTATCTGGCTGCTCCGCGCCTTGAACCGGATCGGCACCCGCTGCTTCAGGCTGCACCTGGCCGGAGGAGGCAGCGGACCGGAGAAACAGATCTGCCTGGATCTTGCCAAAGCCCTGGGAGACCGGGTAAAGGTCCATGGAGCCCTGGATCACATGTCTCTGGCGCAATTGATGCGCCGGTCCCACGTGTTCGTTCTCCCTTCCTTTTATGAGGGGCTTCCACTGGTTCTCATCGAAGCCCTGGCATCGGGATGCCGGGTACTGACTACAGCACTGCCCGGAACACTGGAGGTGGTGGGAGGCGGGAACTCCCCATGGGTGACTCTCCTAAATCTTCCGGTACTTGAAACCATCGACAGGCCATTCAGGAAGGATGAAGAGGAACTCGAGATCCAACTGGCAACTGCCCTGGACAATGTTATCCATGCTGCCCTGAAAGAGCCCTCCCCTGACCGGGAAACGTCACGGGTACTGACTCAGCGGTTCACCTGGGACAGTGTGTTTGACCGTATTGAAAAAACCTACCTGAAAGCCCTGGGCAGGCTTTGATTATGGGATGCCGGCTGTCATGGCCGGAAGGGAAGGTTTTCATCGCTTTTTTCGAAAACCAGTGTCACTGTTTTTGCCTGCCTGTAGGGGGTCAACCTCAAAAGACGGGTGGTGATCCCCTCCCGGACAACGGATACCGCTGCGCCGGAAACCTTGAAACCAAAGAATTCCTGGGATGTGATGCATACCACAAAGGAGTCGTCCAGGGCCGTGGCCGGCAGTTTTTCCATCCATTTCAAATCCAGGGAAATAACCCCGTTGTTCGAAACGACGGTCGAGCAGGTCCGATGCAGGTACTGGGTGAAGCAGGCGCGGGTGTCGGGGGACAGGATACATCCATGGGCCATGGCTCCCTGCTCCAGGAAATCAGCCCAGCGGATGACAACCTCTTTGTTCCTGTCAGGGTTTTCATGGAGAAGGTTTATCCAGTGCAGGGCAAGCACTGGTCTGTCAAAAGAAAATACAGGCTTGCAGGAGACCTCGTTCCAGGCGCACTCGGATTCTCCCCGATCCAGGAGCACCACACCACTCTCCCAGGCAACGCCAGGGGCCTGGGGGGGAGTATACTGCCTGACCTTATGAAAATTCAGGAACGCATAACGGATGCCATAGTCGTTAAGGAGTTTCTGGAATCCATCATCACCGTTTCCAAAGCTGTGTTTCATTGCCGGGGGAATAAAAGACACCGGATTGCCACTAAAGGAATACTGGTCCATGAGCTTATGGAAAAACTCCAGGTGTTTTTTGATAACGGAGCTGTTGCGCATCCTGCATTCGGCATCGTGAAATTCAGCCCGGTGCATGACGCCATGTGACCAGAATTCATGGCCGACCCCGTGGAGGCCGATCTCAATGGTATGCTGTGAGGATCGGATGATGTGGGCAGCCTGTTCCGCAAGGTCAGGATCCAGGCTGTCGTTGTCCCAGTCAGAGCCCATCCAGGTGGACGAGGGAAGGTCTTTCAGGAGGTTGTTCCTGTCCCATTCGCACAGGACAAACCCGGCCAGGATCTTCATGCCAAGCCTCTGTCCAAGGAGCGCGAGGGAGCTATAATCCTCCGGGACATGGCGCCTGCCCATCCCTGTTCTGTATGGCTGATGCCACCTTGAACCATCGGTTCCGGACCACCAGCCCACGTCATCCACACAGACCAGAAGCGGCATGGGGATGGACAAGTGGACGATCATAACCATTCTCCTTGATGCTGCTACAAAGAAATATTCCTGCGCACCAGGGGGCCAAGGGCATTGGCTGCAATCAGGGGCAGTCTCTTCCAGGGTCTGATGCACAGGGTTTCCTCCGGGTTGCCCAGAACCCCGGGCGGAAACCAGCTGTTCCAGTAAAGCGGTGTCTCTGTGGGCGACCACTGCTTTTTAAACCAGTAGGTAGACGCTCCCCTGGTCGACCTGCCCATATCAAAATGAGCCATTCCCAGGCGGCATGAAAACCGGATCATTTCCCAGTACAGGACCATATTGGCGTTGAGATGGCGGAAGGGTCTCAGGGATGAGGCCCAAGGGTTGTAGAGTGTGTCCCTGAACCGGAACATGAATCCTGCCGCAACCGGTTCAATGCCATGATTCACAATACAGATGAAGGCCCGTGCATGAAAGTATTCAAAAATGGCATTAAAAAATTCAATGGCATGAACCGGTGATCCAAGATCTCTCATGTTGCGGCTGAAAACCCTGTAAAACGGCCGGATGAGTTCCTGCTTGCCGATCCGGGCCGTTAAGCCGTTTTTCAATCCCTTCCTTATCTGGCTTCGCAGTTTGGATTTAAATGAGACCAGGAGAGCTTCAGACGATACACCAAGGGGCAAGGACAGGTTGACCTTGTGTTCTGCTACCGTTGACGGAGCGGGCACCGGAGGTATTGAGCCATTAATTTTTGTCGGGGTTTTCTGCCGGATTTCAAGGATTGACCCGATGCCGTGGGCAAGTTCGAGACCTTTCCCCAATAGTTCTGCCTCTATGGACGGGGTGCCCGCAAGCACACCGGCCTGGTCAAAAAACGGGATGGAGATGTACCTGTTTTTTCCCAGGGCAGGCCGGAACCGGACCAGGGGGAAAACACCGCGCAGCCGGCGGAACGGGGAACTGCACCCGGAATCCTCTGCCCCAAGGTACACAGCTTCATGGTGATAAACCTCCTGGATGATCCGTCCCCAGTTAAACAAATGGCAATAATGGGAAACCGGTGACGCCGCCACAAACCTATCCCAGAGTTTCGGATCATTTACCCGGACGATGGTGCACTGATCAACCCTTTCCATAAATCCAGAATACCCTGTTCGTGAAGAAATGCAAGCCTCCGTCAACCCTGAGCCTCAGGTGGCGTGGACTGGTTTTTTGTGCTCAATCATTTCCAGGAACGCCTCGATGCGGACTCGGATCTGGCCTGCATCCGACGGGTGGTAGTCGGTTTCCAGGTGCAGCACGGGTACCTGGTGGGTTTCAGCCAGCATGGTTTTGACCGATGATGACTCGATGTTATAGGTGTGGCAGGCCTGCCAGGTTAGATCCACGACCGCATCGATGTGGAACCGCTCAACCAGTTCCGACAACAGGGACATCCGTCCCGTGTTGGGTGTCATGCAAGAGCAGGGAATGGACAGGTAGTACCGGGCGATGGCCCGGAAAGGATCTGGGTCCTCTTCATCCACCAGCGAGTAAATGCTTTTGAGCCCTGTGCAGTTTTCCATGCACACCACCACGGCCCCGGAATCCTCGATGGCTCTGAGCACCTTTTCCGATCCCTTACCCAAGGGCGTCCCGGTCAGCAGAACCCGGGGGGCGCCAGGATGCTGATCCGCCTCTTTCCGGGCTTCCATGGCCTCAAGGTCCGCAATGAGTTTTGTGAGTTGATCGCAGTAGCGTTCCGGATCAACGATAAAGCCCTTGGATTCGTGGACAGGAAGCAGTTCCATGCCGGAAAGGGGCGCCCTGGTTTCAAAAAAAGACAAAAGTTTCTGGAACAAGAGCCGGATCCGGTTCTGGAGGGCAATCTGGCGTCTCAATTCCGGGACGTCAATGGTTTTCCCGGTCAGGGACTCCATGTACCCGGCAAGCCGTCTGACCTCTGAATACCAGAACTCGAGGGCATGGCTGCCGGCAGATGTGTATGGCAGATGCATCAGGTGAACCGGTTTAATCCTTGACATGAGCTCAAACATTTTTTTCTTGCCGTCACAGGTGGTCTCTCCGATGATCACATCGGAAAAGGCAAAATACGGACAGGTATTGCCGGCAGCATACCCATAGCTGGATTTGATCAACGGACACAGGTTGGCTGGCAGTTCCTGCTCTGCCCTGGCAATGGGCTCCTGTTTCTTGCCGCACAACCCCACAGGCACGCTACCCGCCGCCCGGATGATTTCAACGGGTGCATAGATGCAGTAAATCCCTGCCACCAGGGTCCCCTGTTCTTTAATCTCGTCAAGGTAACCCAGGGCGTGTTCACTGAATGAATCAAACGCTCGTAAACTGTCAGGCTTCACGTGTTTCTCCTTTTATTTTGTCATCCGGTATTGTTCCCTTTGTGATCATTTTTTCCTGCATGGCCGCTGCCGTTGTTCTTGCTCAGGGGGCCCTTGAGGAGGATTCTCGTTGACCCCGGGGAATGTGTCAAATCGTTTATTCCCATTCAACCAGGTCTGTTCATAGAAGGACCCTATCCGGTCATCCCGGAAACATTGATTTGTCAATCCGATCCCCATCGCTGATCCGATAGAAACTAACAATTTGCTGCCCCGGGGCTTATTGGATAGGATAACAGCATCATTGCCCATGGGGCATAGGGCAGGGGGCCACGGGGGCTGATGTCCGATCGATCCGGGCCGGACTTCATGGGTTGGAACCTGGGTGGTATGCAGAAGGATGTGACATGATACAGTTCGTTTATGTGTATTCCAGGCTTGAGAAGCGCCTGGAACGGATTCTTGAAAGAAATGAAACCGGGTATGAGCTGAATGCCGCCAGGAAAGTCATCCGGATACGGGATGCCCTTCTCAGCGGCAGGGACATGTGCACCGCCGGCAATCTCAATGATAACGGTGAAGCCAGGATAAAAAATGGTGTGAAATACGATCTGGGAAAGGGCTTCAGGCTGGTGTGTCTCCGATCCGGTGATAGCGTCTTTCTCACCTACATGGGCAACCATGACAGCAGCAACGCCTGGCTTGGCAGGAGCAGAAATCTGAAGATCATTGAGGACCTGGACCGCTTCATGCGGTTCAGGGTAGTCCGGGAAGACGATGGTGATGCCCATACCAGCGAGAGCAGCCACGGGTTTTCCGGGGACAGATCCATGGATGACGATTATGACGACTATCTCATGAAACACATTTCCGACAGGGATCTGCGAAGAGTTTTCCAGGGCATTGTCAACACCGCCTGATCCTTCCATTGTAATCTTCTATGACACGGCCAGCTTCTATACTAATTATCAATTTGTGGGGTCTAAATGACTGTGCTATCCATGATCAGGTTTTTATGCCGGAAAATGGAGGGGACATGGAAACCTGTATAGGAATGTTAGGCCATCATCGGTGTTCTGATCATCTGGTAAAGGCATCAAGGAGGTGCTATGGAAAAGGATCATGAAAAGGGTTTTTATGAACGGCTGGAAGAAAGGGGTGTCTCGCGACGGGATTTCCTGAAGTACTGCACACTGCTCACCGCTTCAATGGGATTGTCGTCGTCCTGTGTGGGTAAGGTTGCCGAGTCCATTGAAAAAGCGGCTTCAAAACCACGTCCCCCTGTTGTCTGGCTCCATTTCGGCGAGTGTACGGGATGTTCTGAAGCATTCCTCCGTACACCCGATGTGGGGGCCATTATTCTGGAAACCATTTCCGTGGAATACCATGAGACCATCATGGCTGCCTCGGGTCATCAGGCTGAAAAGTCTCTGCACGACGCAATCGAGAAGTACAAAGGCCAGTTTGTCTGCGTTGTGGAAGGCTCCATCGCAACCGCGTACAACGGGGCCTATGGCAAGGTCGGCGACCGGACATTTCTTGAGATCGCCCGGGATGTCGTGCCCAAGGCTGCGGCAACCATCGCCATCGGAACCTGCGCCGCCTATGGCGGCATCCCGGCTGCCGCGCCCAACCCCGGCGGCTACAAGGGCGTGAAGGATGCCATCGGTGTATCAACCATCAACCTTCCCGGATGCCCGCTCAATCCCTTGAACCTTCTGAACACCATTGTCATGTATCTGAACAAGGAGGACATCAAACTGGACAACCAGGGAAGGCCCCTGTTCGCCTATGCGGAAACCGTCCATGACCGATGTCCGCGCATCGAGCATTTCAATAACGACGAATATGTGCTGGAGTTCGGCTCCAAAGAAGCGGAACTCGGGTACTGCCTGTACAAGATGGGCTGCAAAGGGCCTGAAACCTATAACAACTGTCCTACGGCAAAATTCAACGACGGAACAAGCTTTCCAATCCAGGCCGGCCATCCCTGCATCGGCTGCAGCGAGCCCGATTTCTGGGACAAGATGACGCCGTTTTACGAGGAGTCCTGAGTTTAAGGTACCACCATGACTGCCGGAAAGAATTTTGCTTCACGAAACCTCCCGCGTCCCTGACCGGGGAAAGACAACCTAGTGAAAGGATAGTATTATGGGACAGAGAATAATGATCGATCCGATTACCCGGATCGAAGGCCACCTGCGTATAGAAGTTGAAATCGAAAACGGGAAAGTAAAGGATGCCTGGTGTTCGGGACAGATGTTCCGGGGCATTGAAATCATGCTTCAGGGGAGGGACCCCAGGGACGCCCACCATTTTGTCCAGAGGTCCTGCGGGGTCTGCACCTATGTTCACGCCCTGGCCTCCATCCGGGCGGTTGAGGCAGCCTGCAATATTACCATACCGGACAATGCCCGGATCGTGCGTAATCTCATGCACGGCGCCCAGTTCCAGCACGACCATATCGTGCATTTTTACCATCTCCATGCCCTGGACTGGGTGGACATTGTCAGTGCCCTTGGCGCGGACCCCGTGGCCACGGCCAAACTGTCGGCCAACGTGAGCGGCAGGCCGGAAACCGCCGAGTATTTCAAGACAGTCCAGAACCGGCTAAAGACCTTTGTGAACTCCGGACAGCTCGGTCCCTTCTCCAACGGGTACTGGGGCCACCCCGCCTACAAGCTCCCTGCCGAGGCCAACCTGCTGGCTTCTTCACACTACATTGAAGCCCTGAAACTTCAGGCAAAAGCGGCCCGGATGCACGCCATTTTCGGCGGCAAGAACCCCCATCCCCAGTTCCTGGTGGTTGGCGGAGTGACATCTGTGAATGATCTTACCGTTGACCGGATCAAGGAATTCGAGGACATCTGGAAAGAGACCCAGGATTTCGTTACCAAAATCTACATACCGGATCTGCTGGCTGTGGCTTCCTTTTACAAGGACTGGGGCACAATCGGCGGTAACAACGCCACTTACCTTGCCTACGGTGATTTCCCCGATGATGCGGCCGAGACCCGGAAGCTCATGCCGTCCGGATTCATCCGCACAGCCCTGAATGTGGAAAACATCGATCTGAACAAGGTGACCGAAGATGTCACCCGGGCCTGGTATGAACCCGGCAGCCCCAAACACCCCTATGTCGGGGAGACCCGGCCCATCAAGGGCGAGGTGGCCTACAATACCGGGGACAAGTACTCCTGGCTCAAGGCTCCGCGCTACGACGGTCTGGCAGCGGAAGTCGGCCCCCTTGCCCGGGTTCTCGTGGCCTATGCCAGGGGAGACAAGGCGGCAAAGGACCTGGTGGACGGCACGCTGAAGAAGCTGGGCGTCGGCACCCCGGCCCTGTTCTCCACCCTGGGCAGAACCGCAGCCCGGGGACTTGAAACCGTGCTTATCGGCAATGCCATGCAAGGCTGGCTGGAGCAGCTCCGGACCAATATCGGCAGGGGTGACACCAAGACCTACCAGAGCTGGACCATGCCAAAACAGGGTAAGGGCTACGGGCTGAACGACGTTCCCAGGGGCGCGCTTGGCCATTGGATTGACATCGAAGACGGAAAGATCAAAA
Source organism: Pseudomonadota bacterium (assembly GCA_043806875.1). Taxonomy (GTDB): domain Bacteria; phylum Desulfobacterota; class Desulfobacteria; order Desulfobacterales; family Desulfobacteraceae; genus JAZDGN01. The sequence goes on along the minus strand of JAZDGN010000132.1, from coordinate 275,133 downwards.
ATTACCAGTATGTTGTTCCCTCAACCTGGAATTTTGGTCCGGCCGATGCTGCCGGCAACAAGGGGCCGGTGGAAAAGGCCCTTATCGGAACCCCCATTGCCGACCCGTCAAAACCCCTGGAGGTGCTCAGGACCGTTCATTCCTATGACCCCTGTATTGCCTGTGCCGTGCATGTCATTGACCCCCACACCAATGAGGTCTATAAGGTGAGGGTTATCTGATCGAGCACTGGAGCGCTGCGGGATTTACGTGTGACTGTGAAGGTCCCTGGCCCGGGTTTCTGACCTGGCCAGGGACCTGTCGTGTTGAAAGGCTGTGACTATGAAACCTGAGATCATGGTTCTTGGTGTGGGGAATCTCCTGTATTCCGATGACGGGCTGGGAATCCGGGTGGTGGAAGCTCTGGAGGAGAGGTACGCATTTCCGGACAATGTCACTGTGGTTGACGGCGGTGTCCTGGGTATCAATCTCCTGGGTGTGATCTCCCATGCCCATCACCTCATCGTGGTGGACACCATCCTGAACAGGGGAAAACCCGGTGACCTACACCGACTGGCCGGTGACCAGATCCCTTCCAGGGTACTGGCCAAGAATTCCCTTCACCAGGTGGATCTCCTGGAGGCCCTGACCCTGTGCCAGGCCCTGGACCATGTTCCTGAAACCGTTATTGTCGGAGCAGAACCCCAGGATCTGATCACCTTGAATCCGGAGTTGACCCCCATTCTTTCCGCCAGAGTTGATGCCGTTGTCGGCATGGTAATCAAGGAACTGAGCAGCCTGGGTGCCGAAGTCGAAAAAAAATAGTTGTTCCGCGCCAGGAGGAACAATTTTTTTACCATCAACGTTTCTGACAGCACTGCCCTGATATGATCCTGACCTTTCCGATGGGCTCATCCGTGTATTTTATTTTGGCTGCCAGATTGAGAAAAGACCATGACAGCCCTTTTTTAAGCCAACGACAGATCCAGATTAGTCATTTCTTTTGTTAAACCATAGTCATAGGCCGGATATTCAAAGATTGGGCTTCTGGGTTCTGTTTCACTCAAGGAATATCCGTAAATTGATCCATACTCGCTCACATCTTCGCCCATATCGTCAAGCTGTTGGAGATAATCATGGATACTTTTAGGTTCAATGATGGTTATTTTTCCTATTTTTTCTATCATCGGACTGTGCTCCCTTGTGGCATCATGATCAAATTCAAGGATTCTCCTGCCGTCATTGGTAATGCCGATGGTCCTGAAGGTAAGACTCTTGCCGACCCCCGGAAGATTGAGGACATTCCTGTCCGAGGATAGGAACAAGATGTCAGCATCTCTTCTCAACCGGGCGATGTCATTAACAATAGTTTCCGCATGTAAAGGCAGTTGCCTCAGGTCCGGGAAAAATGTATCTGGCAGAAGTCCGATACTCTTTTCTTCCACGCCTTCCTGGACCAACCGTGCATTGGGTGAAAAAAGATGGCTATTTTCCATATATCCTTTTACGGTAAATGAATAATAGGGAAGAATTCCGATATCGTTGAGCACTTTTCGGAGTTTAGCCGTATGCCCCCTTCTTGACGTAGCCGATGTGAAAACCAACTGGTTGGTTACAATCCACCCGGCCTTATTCAGCTGATCCACACAGAATTTTGTTTCAGGAGTTATCTCCATTGGAGATTCAAAATGGGTCTGGAAAACAAATTGCTGAATGCCTATTTTTGAAGCTTTTTTCTTGAACTCGGCAAGTATGTTTACAAGACCAGCCTGAATTCTCATGGGAAGATAAACCGGAAGCCTGGTGCCCAGTCTGACCCTTAAGATCTCTGCATATTTTTCTCCCTCTTTTCTTTCTCTATTGGCCCTGCGTTTTCTATTGGCCATGTTATAAATGCTTTGTAAAATTTTTCGAAGGGTTTTGTTGGTGCTCATCAGAGAATCACCGCCAGTGATGAGAATGTCCCTTAACTGGGAGTCATTTTCAAAATATCTGATAGAGGCTTCCAAGCGTTCGTCAAATGATTTCTTGACTTGTAATTTTTCAAGGTCAAAATTCAAATCACCTTGCTGAAAGCCATACATTCTCTGGCAGATTGAACACAGTCCACCACAGGCACGGCCCATGCTTTTTGGAATGAATATGGCGACGTTGGGATATCGTCTGTGGATACAGGTATCTGGAATGATCCAGCCTGCGACCTTGGGTTTCCCGGGCTCCTCAATATCGTCTTTTTCCCAGGCATGGATAGTGCCGAATTCATTGATCAGTTCCTTGGAATAGATCATATATTGCCTGATGGCAAGATCAGCACCCAGGGAAACAGGGGAGGCATGGGTGTCAATAAGCGACAGGTAATAGGGGTTGACAAAGAAGGGGATTCCAACTTTTTGAGCTTGTTTCAGGTTGCCCATCGTATCCTTGTCAAGGGAGAATTCAAGCATTTCATTCAGGTCTTCAGGGGTTCTGACTGCAAATTCGAGATGAAATTGATGATCATTCCACCAATTGTTGGCAAGGGTTATTTTTTCCTTCTGTGACATCCCTATTTTAAATCTGAACCGTTTGCTTTCTGTTCTTTTTTCATCAATTGTTTTAATGATGATTTTCAGTATCCTAAGTTTGTTTTTTCCCCGTTGCCGGATGATATCCGGATCAAGACCAGAAGAATATCTGTCCATCCATGATGAAATCTTCAATTTATCCGGCACAGGATCTGTATGCCCGGAAAACTGTCTGAACAGGTGAATCATGTCGTAAAAAAAAGCAGGGGTGGCTCCGCCAGTCCCTTTGCGGGCACATTGCATCAGAATGGCAAAGGGATCATTTTCCATAATTTCACCCTTGTGATTCAGATCCTTGAATTGTCTGCCGGAATGTTTGATATAATCCAGGATACGAATGGCCGCATAATCTTTGGGTCTCAGCTTATCGAGCTGGCTTCTTCCAATTTTTTTTTGGAGATAGTAATCATCGGCCTGCTTGTTTTCGGAAAGGATCTCTAAGGCCCAGGTCTTAAATTCCTTTTTTGCCTGGTGAATGGTTTTTGAAGTATCGATGATATCGGCAAGCTTTTTATTCTCTTTAAATAATTGCAGCATGAGCCTATATGCTTTTACACTGGGGGGGATATGTTTTAATTCATTTAGAATTGGCATTTGATCATATCATCGGCCAGGAGCACGGCAAAGGGCTCGTCACCCACGATGTCCCGGGCGCACCAGATAGCGTGCCCCAGACCTTTGGGTTCGTTCTGGCGCGTGTAGACGATGGTTCCTGTCTCTGGGACCAGTTCCCTCACCAGTTTGAGGAGATCATCCTGACCCTTTTTTTCAAGTATGACTTCCAGTTCAAAGGACCGGTCAAAATGATCCTCCAGGGCTTTTTCCCCCCTGCCGGTAACAAAGATGATCTGTTCTATCCCAGCAGCAAACGCTTCCTCAACCGCATATTGGATGATGGGTTTATCCACTACGGTAAGCATCTCCTTTGCCATTGCCTTGGTCGCCGGCAAAAAACGGGTCCCGATGCCTGCCACAGGAAATACGGCTTTCTTGATTTTCATTTATTCTCCATTCACCTTAAAAACATTCGTTTGCCGGTGTCATTTACCGGCGGACGATTATTTTACGTCCAACATTTCCATGAGCCGGTCGATGTCGGTTGTTGGGCTGCCTTTCAGAAACGAGCTTTTTTTGTTCTTTTGGATTACCCTTGCAAAGAGCATCCTTTGCGATACAAATTCAAGATGCGTGCCAGTTCTCGGGCACACCGGATATATCATCTATCCATTTGCTTTCATGATAAACACAGGGATGAAAACCCTTCGGGGTTATCCCTGGCACCCGGTCGAATACGGTCATATGTGACCTGTGGTCATATGTGACCCCGACAGCCGGCTCCTTCATATGGGTGAATATTCTTTTGAACATCCCTTGGAAATACTGTTTTGTCTGGTTCCATCTATCCCATGATTTCGAGAATATTGGGCCCGTGAAGAAGGGCCGCAGCAGCCTGAAGGGGGATCTTGCTTGGGGCTGAAGGAAAATCCTTACCAGCCCGATGCCCGGCATAGGGGCTGAGGATGCCTGAATTCTGGGGCCGGGCCTAAAGGTAAAATGCCCAGGTGACGGTCACAAGAATGGCAATGTAGATCACCGCCAGAATGCCGCCGATTATAATGTAATCCCGAGTCCGGTATCCGCCGGGGCCCATGTATAAAGCATTTACCTGGTGTGTGGGCAGAATAAAGGAATTGGAAACCCCTATTCCCACGACAATGGCTGCCACTCTCGGATCGACACCGATCTGGCTGGCAATGGAAATTCCCAGGGGAACAAGCAGGGTGCAGGCGCCGACATTGGAAATTACCGTGGTGAATGCGCAACTCAGTACGGCCAGAATGATAAGCAGGATCGCAGGAGACATGAACGAGCCCACGCCGGTGACAATGCCTTTGGCAATCCATTCGGCCGTACCGGTCTGGTTCACTGCCATGCCAAGCGATATGAGACCGCCTAGAAGGAAAACCGTACGCCAGTCCACAGCCCGGTAGGCTTCATTTATTGTGATCACCCTGCTGATAATCATACCCACGGCGCCCAGCATGAGACAGACGGATAGGGGGATGGGATTATAGGGGCGGTTCTGGAAGTAGAAACTGGACGATACCATTAAAAAAAGCGCAGTTCCAAAACAGATCAGTGCTCTTCCCGACTTCTCGGGTTTATGAAATTCTTCTTCAAAAGGGGTGATGATGATCAGGTTATGGTGCATTTCCTCCAATGCGTGAAACTGCTCCCAGGTGCCATGGAGCAGTACGACATCGCCGGCTTGCAATGGCCTGTCAGCCAGTTCCTGGTAATAGATTTTCCCGGACTGATGGATGGCAAGCGGATTTACTCCGAAGGTTTCGCGGAAACGGATCTGCTTGATGGTCCGTCCGATAAGGATGGACCGGGGGGAAACCACACCTTCGACAATTCCCGCCATGGAGGGATTGAACATATTTCCCTTGAAGCATTCCGGTTCTTTTTTTAATATGAGGTTATAGTCTTTTACAAATTTTTCTACGGATTTTTCAGGGCCATAAACACAGAGGGTGTAGCCTTGGTGGATACTGCTGGCCGGAAGCGGGGCGATTTCACAGGCGCCTGCTGTTTCTGAGGCAGCCACGATGTTCACCAGAAAACGGCGGCGGATATCTGTCACAGTCTGGGGGAGTGTGCCTGCCTCAAAATCATGGGGCACTGAAATTTCAAAAGGGCCCTTGATCATAGGATATCCATCAAGTACGCCGTTTTCCCCGCTGTCTGCATCCGTTCCCGACGCGGCAGATGCTTCTTCCAGGGGGAGCCTGGAAAGGAACCAAAGGCCCAGGGTAGAAAGATAGGCAATTCCCCCAATAGCCAGGCCAAGACCGATGGGGGTTAATTCCAGAAGGCCGAATTTCGGCATCCCTGCCGGTAAAATGTCGTTGAGCAAAATCAAAGGGCTTGTGCCGATCATCGTCAAGGTGCCCCCGAGAATCGCGGCCATGCCGATGGGCATGAGCACACGGGAGATAGGTATTTTCAACCGGTATGACGCAGCGATCCTTATGGCCGGCAGAAACAGAACTGCAGCCCCTGTGTTCTGCATGACGCTTGAAATCATAGCGATCAGGACGGAGAAAATGATGGTCAGGCGTTTCGGGCTTTTGCCGACAACTTTGAGCAGCGGCTGAATCATGCGGCTGACCAGACCGGCACGGTTCAACCCATAGCTGATGATCATCACCCCGATAATGGCCATTACCGCATTGCTGCTGATGCCCTTGAAGGTATCCCGGACATTGAGCAGACCCAGCTCCGGAAGCAGCACCATCATGGCCATGGCAACAACATCCACACGCACCCACTCCACGATGAAAAGCAGTACGGCAACTCCGATCACCAGCAACATCAGCAGTTTGACATTGAGATGGGTGTCGATTTCAACAGGCAGCCGGATGGCTCCCAGATCCTGGAATACGTTCCCGTCCTCAAGGGACAACTGGCCGTAAATCTCCATCCAGAATTGATACTTGCCCGCACTGGTATGCTTTTTTACATGGTATGCCACTGTGGCGGTTAGCGGCTGAAGTCCGGGTGCGGGGGACGGATCGAATTTTATCAAAATATGACGGCGGGGCCTTTCCGGATGGTCCTTGTCAAGGAACTCAATCTCAGCGTCTTCAGGGGCGGCGAGCCAGACCACCAGAGGTGTTGCTGTATTCGGGTTCCACTTCGGACACGGCGATACTGTCTCCTTATTCTGTCTTAAATGGGCTGAAATCATAAAGGTTCCGGTTTCACCCGAGATCAGCGGTTTAAGCAACGGCATCTGAACGACAACATGGTGGGGGGCGCGTGATTCGTAAGTTCTGTCTTTTACCTGGGCGTTTTGTGCAGATGCTGCCAGGGCGGAACGAAATTTTGGGGGAAAAAAGGAAAAATCCGGATTGATGATAAAAATGGTCAAAATTATGGAACCGATAACCGGAAATATCCATTTCAGTTTTTGCATGGGAAAAATTGACCCTTAAATACTGAACATCTGAATTAAGCTTCTGGGCCTGGGCGAGAAGCCCTTCAAGCTGATAGTCACCCCTGTGACCTGCAAGGGGCTGACCATGGCGCATACCTGTCAGCTTGAACGTATGCTGAATGGCTTTTCGGCTACGGTTCCGTCAAAAATCGCTGTTCAGGCATGAAACAGAAAACCTATGCCATCACTATCCTTGTAATTATCTTTTCCACAACCTCAACCTTGGTCATGTTTGTTGTGATCGCGGTGGTCATGATTTCCTTCCTTTTAAATGTTTCTCCGACCCTGAATGATATTGACCAGTACTGTGATAATGGCAATCACAAGCAGGATATGGATGAACCCTCCCATGGTATAGCTGCTCACAATACCCAGCAACCACAGAACTAACAGTACTACGGCAATCGTCCGCAACATTGGACTCTCCTTTCAATTTTGGTTAGAGCATTGGGAACGTTATTTACATTATGCCAGTCAATTTTTTCAGATAAGACCTGGCATGGATAAAGGAGCATTTTGAATTCGATGAAGAATTCGATAAAAAATCCGGATAAAACCGGCTTTGACTTTCATGGAGGACCAAGGTCACATGTGTCCTTCGGTTAAGGGCAACCTTTTTCAATGACTGCCTGAGACATCCACGCCAATGCTGTTTTAATAACCTGACCGAAAGGGGCCCCGTGTTTTTGCAAGGGACCCCTCATTTCGCCAGGAGACATCTCGTCGTTCTCTCTATGCTTTCCTAAAAGAACTTCAGTTTAAATGTCTATCCTCTTTCTCCTCAGATAATAAATTGACCCAAGTCCCATAAGCACAATTAAAAGGATCATTCCCCACTCGGAAAGGGTGGGAATGGGCTCGCTATTGACGACGATGGTGTACGCCTGCAAACCCTTGCAGCCGGTCGTAGTGTCCGTGGCCATGACCGTGAACGTAAACGTGCCGGCCTCGGTAGGCGTTCCGGAAATGAGGCCGCTGCTGGAGATCGGCGGTAACCCGGTCGGAAGCGACCCGTCGGTTACGTTGAACGTATACGATTCTGTTCCCCCACTGGCCGTGATGGTCTGGCTATAGGGGACACCTTCAGTTCCCGGTGGAAGGGGCGGTGCCGGCAGGAGAGAGATTTGACAGCCTGCAGCATTGATCACGATGGTGTACTCCTGCAAACCCGTGCAGCCGTTCGAGTCCGTGGCTGTGACCGTGAACGTAAATGTGCCGGCCGTGGTCGGCGTTCCTGAAATGAGGCCGTCGCTGGTGATCGGCAATAACCCGGTCGGAAGAGACCCGTTGGTTACGCTGAAAGCATACGGTCCTGCTCCCCCGCTGGCCTTGATGGTCTGGCTATAGGGGACATTCTCAATTCCCAGTAGAAGGGGCGGTGCAGGCAAAAGAGAGATGGTCGGACAGGACTCGGTAACCGTATTGGCATCAAGCGTAACTTGGGTTTGTGACAGTGCTCTGCCATTCAGTACCGCGCCGGTTTGTATGATAATCTGCTTTGCGCTCAATATGGTTCCATTGAAGGTGGAGTATGTTCCGAGAGTTGCACCGGTAACACCACCGACCTGCCAGAAGACATTCGAGAACTTGGCACCACCGCTGAGTATTACCTTTTTACCAAAAGGGACACTGCCACCGGAGGCGATATTAAGATCTCCCGCTATTTGGAATATCCAAACATCGTTTGAACCACCAGAGAGAGTAACGTTTGTGTTTATATTAACATTGGTGCTCCATTTGTAGAGTCCGGGAGCAATCGTCAGCCCGCCGATGTCTCCAGCAGTACCCAGATTGATAACAGGAGCGGGGCTTACTACCAAAGTAGCGTTATTGTACGCGGTCAGCATATCGCCTACCGCGGTATCCACTAAAGTCTTGTCGGCCCCAGAACCGTTGAAACATGTTGTAGTGCCATTACCCGTATATGCCGGATCAACACCGTATATTTTTCCGGTGATTTGTGGACACCATATGCCATCCATCTGTGCAGAAGTGCCAGGACTATTGCCAATATTACCCGTGATCGCAGTAGTATGGCTTCCGGTGTCTGTGATACCTGTTTGTGCCAGAACCACAAAATTACCCGCTGATAAAAGATCAACTGGCGCCGGGCCGGCCGCAAGCGCTGCCATTGGCCCGATGAAACCGAGCACACTCAAAACAACTGCAACTAATGCAAAAGTTCTGATACTGAAAAACTTCATGGTGTGTCTCCTTAATAAAGAAATTTGGTATGGCCCATGGAAAATTTTTACTGGATAATGGATATAGTTATAACCGGATATTAGATCAATTAATGTGCCAGGCGTTCATCATCCGGTATTTTGTTGTTGCTTCAATTAACGCAGCTAGAATCCCAGCGCCACCCCCAGGCCGATGTAATCAACCTTATTGTTGTAGAACTGGCCGTGCGGATCATATCCGGTGTACCACTCAGCCATAAGCCGCAGGCGACGCTGGCCTGGGTCAGGATGACCGAATTCGAGGCCGGCCTTGATGCTGGTATCGACGTACCAGTCATTCTCCTGGGTGCACTTCATATCCACCCCGGCAATGGGCCTTCCACTCCATAAAAACGGTTTTTCACCGCGATACTCGAACCCCCAGTGGGCGATTGTAGGCTTCAGATCACTTGGTTCCTTATGGACCAGATACTCCCCACCTCCGTATACCCGCCAATCGCGCCATTCGCGGGAATAGATGAGCTCAATGGATTCGTAGCTGAGGTTGACCCGATTCGGATGATTGGCGCTCAGGAGCAATTCATCCCCCAGATGCGAGCTCTGGTGATAGAGCCGGAAACGGAACGAATTATCCCCATACCGGTAGGTGACGGGGATACCGATGGTGTAGTCCGCATTGATAAGGTCGGAGGAAGCACTGTCCAGGTTGAACTGGGCGAACAGGGCACCTTCCAGGCTCAATTGTAGCCCGTCCCCCTCACGGATACCGAAAAACCGGTACATGCCGAATGTCTCTCCGAAACCGACGGACGCCATGGTATATCGCACATCCAAAGAGCTGAAGCTCCGGATACTGAGAAAGAACCGCGGCTGCTTCGGGTCTGCGATCAGCGACTGGAACAGGTCTCCAACTGGATAGGCTTTCCCCTGGCCGGTAACCCCCATAAAACTGCCTACTGCTTCCGGCTTGGCGGCATCCGCGGGCTTCACCACGATCGTTACCTCATGAATTCCATCGATGGTGCGCAGTTGTTTGTCGGCAGCTCCCTGCCGCACCGGATCCTCTTTATACAAGGTAATTGTGGCAGCCCCGTTGACAATTTTTAGCATATAACTGTCTCTTTCCCAGTTCAGATCCCGTTCAAGGATGGAAGCGACATAACCGGTCAGAAATTCATCGCCGGCTCTTTCCACAGCCTTTGCGGGGGAGGATGTAAAAAGGATCGTGAAGCATAGAGCGGCAGCGAACAGACGGCCGGTAAAATTGAGACAGGTGGGGATACACAGCAGCATGGTCACTTTCCTCCTTTTTTTACACAGATGAAGGGCACCGAACGCCAGACCCAAGTGTCCGGTATCCAGGCTCATTTGAACTTTGAGGCTGCATTATGGTAGGCTGTCTTGACTTCATCCCAGGTTTTTTCCGCGCCTGTTTTGAGCTCTTCCCATGCCTCGTCTCCTGCGTTTTTCAGCTCGCGGAGCCTTGTGCCTGCAGCTTCCTGCTTGCGCTCAAACGCTTCGATGGTTTTGTAGTATTCGATTTTCGCTTCAGCCTTGGCCTTGTCCGCTTTGGCCTTGAGCAGTGCAACCTGCGCTTTCCATTCCTCGTACTGCGCTTCGAGCTTTTCTTCGTATGCTTTACGTTTCTCCTTCATTTAAAACCCCTTTCACTTTATTGAGCGTATATTCAGAAGAGTCACTTCCCGCCGGCTTACTTCTTGGATGCCATGCCGATGTCTGAGAGGGTCACTGTGATGATCTCATAGATAGTCGTCGCAAGGGCAGCGACAAAGGCCATCATTGCCGTGATAAGAATCACGATTCCTATTACTGTATCCAACATGTGTAATACCGAGACCACCTTGACAGCCAGGGGCATGGTGAACCCCCCGATCACCGTGGAAAGACACACGGCAAAGATCATGCGAACCTTATTTGCACGAGCGCCGCTGAACATCCCAAAGATGAAAATCACCACAGCCAGAACAAGAGCAACGATAGACACCGTATCATTAATCACCGGCCAGACAAACGATGCAACACTTGCTGACGACATAATCCACCTCCTGATAATTTTCACGTTGACGGGGTTGAATTTCTTTCTGGTCGCACCCTCACACCAGAACCTCCACCGAATGATCCCGGCCATCATCAACAAGTACGACCTCCCGACCTGGTTGAACCCGGCCATCGGTTGTTACCCGGGCTGGATGTCTGCCACCGGTCCGGCGCTGTCTGACCGTTATGTGATACATGGTTTTACAAAAGCGGTAACGCACCGTGACACCATCCCATTCCGGCGGAAGGCAGGGCGTGAAAACCAGCCTGTCCTTTTCCAGTGTGAGGCCAAGCAGGGACTCCACAATAAGCCGGTACATCCATGAGGCCGATCCTGTGTACCATGTCCATCCGCCCATACCAGTGTGGGGCAAGACTGCATAGACATCCGCTGCCACGACATAAGGCTCGACCTTGTACCGCTCGATTCCTGCAGCGGAATTTCCGTGGTTCACGGGGTTGATCATGGATAGGAGTTCCCACGCCCGGCGGCTGTCCTTCAATTTGGCAAAGGCCATGGCTGCCCAGACTGCTCCATGGGTGTACTGCCCACCGTTTTCCCTCACTCCGGGAACATAACCCTTGATGTAACCCGGGTTCACGCCGGATGAATCAAAGGGCGGATCCAGGAGCTGGACCAGGGAATCATCCCGGCGAACAAGGTATCTGTCCACCGCTTCCATGGCCATCCGGGAATGCTCACTCTCACCTGCACCTGAAAGAACGGACCAGCTTTGTGCTATGGAGTCAATACGGCATTCCTGATTTTTTGACGATCCCAGGGGGGTGCCATCATCAAAAAAAGCCCTGAGATACCACTCTCCGTCCCAGCCATGGCGTTCGACGGCACCGCGCAGCCTGTCTACCTCAAGCGTGCACTGCCGGCTGAAATCCAGGTCACCCCGGAGCTGCGCCACGGAAGAGAACCGGGTGAGCACCTCGCACATGAAGAACGCCAGCCAGACGCTTTCACCCTTGCCGTCCTTCCCCACCATGTTCATCCCGTCATTCCAGTCACCGGAGCCGATAAGGGGAAGTCCATGTTCACCGAACTTCAGGCACCGACGGATGGCCAGCACACAATGATCATACAGGCAGGCCTTTTCTTCGGACCGACCCGGAAGATCATAGTAGGAGTCCTCCCCGGGATTGACCGGCCGGCCTGTGATGAAATAAACCTGTTCACTCAGTACCCCTGTATCGCCGGTACTCTGGACATAACGGCACACTGCCAGCGGAAGCCAGAGGAGATCATCGGAACACAGAGTACGGACTCCCCTGCCAGTTGGCGGATGCCACCAGTGCTGGACATCTCCCTCCCGGAACTGGCGGCTGGCACACAGGAGCAGGTGCTCCCGGACGAGACGCGGCTCGGCATGAACAAGGCTCATGGTATCCTGCAGCTGGTCGCGGAAACCAAAAGCCCCGCCGGACTGATAAAAGCCGCTCCGCCCCCACAGGCGGCTGGCCAGGGTCTGGTACAGGAGCCAGCCATTGGCAAGGAGATTGACGGACGGGTCCGGGGTTTCCACCTGGATCGTACCCAGGGTGTGCCGCCAGTACTGCCAGACTCCTTCCAGGGCCTTGTGTGCTGCAGCGGAGTTGCGGAAACGGTACGCGAGCCCTGTTGCCTCATCCCGGTTCTGCCCGGCCCCGAGGGTGAAAATGATCTCCCGTTCCTCCCCGTTTTCGAGATCAAAGGCCACCTGAATCGCCCCGCAGGGATCAAGTCCGGCCCCTGTCCTGCCGGAAAGGTGTGACCGGGTCATGGCAGCCGGGCTTTTCAGGGCAGTGTTGCGGCCCAGGAATTCAGTCCGGTCTGCGCTCAGTGTCCTGGTGGCATGATCCACATTAAAGAAGGCAACCCGGTTTCCGAATTCGGCATTGTAAGGATTGCGGGCGAGGATGGCCCCGCTGTCAGGGTCCACCTCCGTAGTGACGTGCATCCCTGTCCTGGGCCGTATATCCCCCAGAACCCACTCCACATAGCCGCTCACGGAAAGCCGCCGCGGCCGGCCGGAACGGTTTCGTACCTTGAGCAGCGTGAACTTGACCGGTGCGTCCATGGACACATAGAGCCATACTTCTGAGCTGATGCCGCGCTCCGTATGTTCGAACACGGTGTAACCGAACCCATGCCGGGTGACATAGGGTGTTGCTCCCTTGGCAGGGTGGGGCATGGGTGACCAGAAATGGCCCCGCTCCTCGTCACGGAAGTAAAAGGCTTCTCCTGAATGATCGCGGACCGGGTCGTTGTGCCAGGGGGTGAGACGGTATTCATGGGCATTTTCGCTCCAGGTGTAGACCGGTCCGTTTTCCGAGACGATGGTGCCGAATCCAGGGTTGGCCAGGACATTGACCCACGGCGCCGGCGTCACCTGCCCGCGTCCGGTTGAAATGACATACTCACGGCCGTCCGGGGTGAATCCTCCTGTCCCGTTAAAGAACATCAGATCATCGCGGGGCATGGCCGCGACCGTTGCCTGGAGAGGGCGAAGGGTGCGGGTGGGCACGAGGGCGGGAATGATGGGCCGCCCGGAGACGCGGTGATTGATTTGTTCAGCAAGTGTTCCCCGGCTGTCGCTGATAATGGCCCGGGCTACCGCCTGGAACAGGATCCGGTCTTCCTCGGATATCTGGTCGATGTTTCTCACAAAAATACCTGCAGGCCGGTCTATCAGGTTGACCTCGACACCGGCGGCAATAAGCCCCATGATCTGGTCATGCAGGGCCTGCCGGTAGGTGGCATGGTTTTTATTCCAGATCACCAGGTCAACGTTCAGTCCCTTGAGACGCCAGTATGCGTGGGCCTGGATGAGCTGGCGTACCAGGGTGATATTTGCCTGGTCTTCAATCCAGAGGAGCACCATGGGGAGATCGCCGGAAATGCTGTACCCCCAGAGGCCGGACTGGCCCCGTGAATTTTTGACAAGAAGGCTGGAAGGGGCGCGCAGGGATGAATTGGCAAAGAGAACCGAGCCTGCAAGCCTGCCGTACAGCTGTGCGTCGGCTTCAGTGGCGTTGATCTGGCGCAGGAGCATCTGGCCATGGGTCCATGCCAGCTCAAAAACCCGGTCGGCAAGATACCGGTCCCTGTATTTCTCCACAAGACCTGCGCACAGGGCACGGCTTTCGCCTGCGCCGGTTACAACATTGACAGTCACCGTCTTTTCCGGATCAAGGGTTATCCGGCACCGGATAGCCACGATGGGGTCCAGGACAGATCCTTGGCTGCCGGAAAGGGGGGACGGGCTGCTCATTGCCTGGGGAGCCGCCAGAGTGTTGCCCCTGCCGATAAACTGCTGCCGGTCCGTCTCGTAGGAGAGTTCACCCTTTGTTTTGCCGTGCACCGACATTGCATGGAACATCCACGGCGAGAGTTCATCGCCGGACCGGGGCCTGCGGGTTGCCAGGATCGCACCCTGGTCACGGAGGATTTCCGTCTGGACAAAAAGGTTGCTGAACGCCGGGTGGAGCGCGTCAGCGTCCGGAGGCGCAAGGACAATTTCACCATAGGTGGTCACTTCGATGGTTCTGGGGGTCTTGGACCGGTTGGTGATGGTAATCCGGCGCAACTCGATATCATCTTCGGGTGAAACTGCGATCTCCGTGTGGGTCTCGATATCCTCGTCCCGGCGGCGGAATTCGGCCCGGCCTTCCGAGAAGATGACCTCGTATCTTCTTGCTGCCTTAAGCACCGGCTGAAAGGCCGTTGACCAGAACACACCGCTGGATATGTCACGGATATAGAAGAAGGTACCCCAGTTATCACAGGTTACATCCTCACGCCACCGTGTCAAAGCCAGGTTGTTCCAACGGCTGTAACCGCCTCCTGCATTGGTGACCATGACATGATATCTCCCGTTGGACAAGAGCTGCACCTCCGGTACCGGGGTATCGGGAGTCGTATAAACACGCACCGGTTTTTCCTCCAGGGAGTGCGGTGTCTTATAAATCTCGGTGAGTCCTGCGGACTTGGAAAAGGCTGTGGCCCTAGGCAGTCGCTCCTGGAGCAGCAATACGGTAGCCTGGAACATGGGATCCGATTCGAATCGTTTCTGCATGGGACCCGCAAGAAGCAGGCTGGCCAGGGAGAGAAAACTCATCCCCTGGTGGTGGGCCATGAAAGACCGGACCACAGCACTGGACTGCCCCCGGGGCAAGTGGATCGGGGTGTAGTCAATGGCTTCGTAAAAACCGTACCTGCCCTGGAAGCCCTGGGATGCCAATTCCTCAAGATTGCGGCAGGCCTCCTCGGGAGCTACCATGAGCGCCAGTGCCGAGGCGTAGGGTGCAACGACCAGATCTCCCTCGAGCCCTCGCTTGAGTCCCAGACCTGGGACTCCGAATGCCTTGTATTGGTAGTTGAGATGGCTGTCCACCATGTTATAGCTCGATTCTGAAATCCCCCACGGTACTCCGCGCTTCTTTCCATAACCGATCTGACTTGCCACAGCCGCCTTGCAGGTCTGGTCAAGGAGGGTATGTTCGTAAGTCGGCATCACCAGAAGAGGCATGAGATATTCAAACATGGAGCCGCTCCAGGAAATGAGAACCGGCTTCCCGCCGGCCATGGTGAGAAGACGCCCCAGGGCGAACCAGCTTTCCTGGGGAAGCTGGCCCTGGGCAATGGCAACAAAACTGGTGAGCCGGGCTTCCGACGCCAGGAGGTCATAGTAACTTCCATCCAGCCTTCCTTCGCTGACATTGTAGCCGATGGACAGAAGATGACGCGTCCTGTCGAGCAGGAACCCATGATCCATGGCATTGGCAAGTTCCCCGGCCTGGTGCGCCATGTCCTCCAGACCAATGATCCTTTCCCTGGCACGGAGGCTTGCCGCCATGATGAACCTGCCGAGTTCGTCAAGCTGTTGTTTTCCCTGGGCTGTCATGCACACCTGGCGCTCCTGTGCGATGTGAGGCAGCACATCTGTATCAAAACAGGACAACTGACGCAGACTGGGGATACCTTCAAGGCCGGGGAGCCCGTCATTGTTATTTTCCAGGGACAGTGGCTGAACCCATGGTGCAAATACTATCAGCTCATCCATGGCAGCCTGGCACTGTCCGGACAGGGACCGTGCCCACCATAAAGCCTCTGCGTCCGGAGACGCCTCAAAGCGAAGGACCATTTCCCTTGCCGCGGCTGTCAGGCGTTCAAGGTAGAGCCATACACCCCGGAGCGATCCGTCCATGGGAGAGGTTTTCAGTGCCGCCATATCCCGTGTGAACTGAACCAGTTCCCCGGACAGGGGTTCTCCCGCAACATCCACCAGAACCATGGCCGTGTCGGACAGGCCCTCAAACAACCGTTTTCCCAGGAGCTTCTCGTCAGGGAGCGCCAAAAGCCCTGCCCGCAGGGTCAGGAGGCTCGCGGCCAGATTCCCGGAGTCCACCGACGAAACATACATGGGCAGCAGCGGTTTGAGGGACAGGGTGTCGTACCAGTTATAAAAATGGCCGCGGTACCGCTCCAGTTCATCCAGGGTCCCCAGGGTTCCGGCCGAACGGTCCATGAAGTCCCGGACACTGATGTAGCCGAAGTCGCAGGCCGACAGGTCCGATAGGAGCGACAGCCCTATGTTGGTGGGTGACGTACGGTGAGCCACCACCCCAAGGGGGTCTTCCTGAAAATTATCCGGGGGCAGCCAGTGATCGCCGGGGCCCACAAAGGTCTCGAAAAAGGCCCAGGTCCGGCGGGACAGTTTCCTTAGAAAAATGATCTGGTCCTCGCTCAGCTTTGCCTTGGAAGGCTTCAGGGGCAGGCTGATCCACCAGGCCACAAGCGGGGCAATAAACCAGAAGCCCAGCACCGGCAGGGCCACCGGCAGGACCGCCGGCCGTACAAGCCAGAGATAGCCTGCTGCGGCCATGGCAAAAACCGGTGAAATCCACATGCTCCGGAGGGTGCCCACAAGGCCGGACGGGTTTCCGCGACCGGCCTTGCCCTGGGGGTTCCATTCAAGAAGTCCTTTCCCGGAGACCAGCATGAGCCACAGGGTGTGTGCGATGGCAGCACTGCTGAACCAGGCCTCATGGGGCAGGCAGATGAATACGAACACGGTTTGTGCAAGGCTCTCCATAAAGGAGCGGCCCGAACCGGCAAGGTGCTGGCGCATCCGTGCATCGCCGGGTTTCCTGAAAAGACCCATGAGGGCTGTGATCAGCGATGGGATCCCGACAATACCCAGGACTGCCGCCGTAGAGATCCAGGGACACGGCAGCATGGCCCAGCCAAGGATAAGAAAGAGGATCAATGCCAGGGGCGCAAGGCTGCGCCTAAGGTTATCAAGGATCTTCCAGCGGGACAGGATGGAAATGGGGTTCCTGCGAAAAACCGCATTGAGCCCTGGAACACCGGGAAGGAGCCACCTCAGGAGTTGCCAGTCCCCCCGGATCCAGCGGCGCCGGCGGCTCACATCCGCGCTGTAGCCCGATGGGTACTCCTCGTAGAGCTGCACATCACTGATAAGCCCGGAGCGTGCATAACACCCTTCGATCAGATCATGGCTGAGGATGAGGTTCTCTGGGAAACGGTCCTTGAGAACCTGCTCAAAGGCCTCGACGTCATAGATACCCTTACCGATGAATGAGCCCTCTCCGAACAGGTCCTGGTACACATCGGAAACCACGCGGGTGTAGGGATCGACACCGGCATCACTCCCCCACATACGGGCGTACCTGGACCGGTTCGTACCCGGCAGGCTGACAGCCACCCGGGGCTGAAGAATGCCGTATCCGGACACAATCCGGCCTTTAGCCTCGTCATAAAGCGGGCGGTTAAGGGGATGGGACATCGCGCCTGCGAGCTGCCGCGCCGAATCACGGGGCAGTTCCGTGTCCGTGTCCAGGGTGATGACATAGGTCACTTCTCTAAGTGCCCGGATATCCCCGACGATGAGAGAGAAACCGTCCCCAGAGCCGCCCCGCAGGAGCAGGTTCAGTTCAGCGAGTTTTCCGCGTTTGCGTTCATATCCCATCCAGGTCCTCTCCCTCGGATTCCATTGACGGGGACGGTGAAACAGGAAAAAGGGCTCCTGATTTTTCCTGTATTTTCCGTTCAAGGCTTCTACTGCCTGCCTGGCCTGGAGCAGAAGTGCATCGTCCGTGCCGAGTTCATCCTCAAAAGCGTCTTCAAAGTCGGTAAGCAGACCGAATCGCAGGTTGTCATCCTGGTTTGCCAGGAACCGGACTTCCAGGGCTTCCATGAGCTGGTCGATGCTGGCCTGGCTGGTGAGCAGGGTAGGGACCACGACCAGGGTTGAGGATTTTTGGGGAATCCCTTTGGAGTAGTCCATTCTCGGCAGGAGACGCGGTCTGGTAAGCCATGTGGAAATCAGGTTGACCAGGGAGATGGAGAGCTGACTGACACCAATAATGACGAGAACGCCGACAAACCAGATCAACTGCCCGTGCCTGTCCGGGGGATGAATGGCTGCCAGAAGACCGATGGAAATAAGCGCTGTAACGATCAGAATTGTTCCAAGATACAGGGGCAGGGAAAATCGGCGGCCGGCCCTTTCCAATCTGTCCATAACGGATGGATTGAACCCTGTGCGTTCCTGGAGCTGCTTCAGTCCGTTGTCAACAAGAAAGAAGCCCACGTGGTTCGAACGGCTGTCCCCCTGCTGCCCCACGGCGTTTTCCCGGGCCAGTCCGATGGCCTCCCGGGCCACCTCCTTTTCGGAGAGCCGGCTCTTTTTTGCCACGTCTTCAACAGCGTGGCGGTATCGGTCCCGTGTGGCAAAATCCATCAGACCATAGAACCCTGCAGGGTCCTCCTGCAGGGCCTGTTCAACGGCACTCATGGTTTCCACAAATTGACGCCAGTCTGTGGAGCCCAGGAACCGGAGGCTACCGAGGCTGTTGCTGATGGAAAGCTGATCAGCCGCCTGCCGCTGGTTCTCGGCTTGAAACAGCTGTGCAATGGTCAGGCCCGACTCCGAAAGCTGCTGCTCGATCCAGGTAAGGGGCAGTGCATGGGCGGAGTCCTGCCCCTGGAGGCGGCGGGCCATCTCCGCCACAAAGGCGCCGACCAGGGGCGGGTTTGACCGGGCCATGTCGGCAACGGTGAGAATCAGGTTTCTGGGGTCTTTTTCCGCTGTCTCCGTGATCGTGTCCGCCCAGTAAACCGCACGGTTCCGGGCGATTCCATCAGCAATAATCCGGACACCCACCCGTCGTAAGTTCTCGATAAGGGCCAGGCGCAGCATGATGGGGATCGCCCACAGCTCACCCAGCTGCAACACCGCAATCGACTGATAGGCGGCAATAAAACTGCCAAGGCTTTTTATATCCAACCGGCCGTCGCCGTGGGAAATGGTCTCCAGGGCAATGTCATATACGCGGGGGAGTCCCGTTGACGGAGCAGTTCCCAGAAGGGGAAGGCCCTTGGCATAGCCTTTTGGAAGAAGCCGCTTTGCCGCCTGAATCTGTTCCTGGATAAGATAGAAATTGTCGAGCAGCCATTCCCCGGCCGGAGCAATCCCGTGGTTCTCCTTGACATCCCCGATCAGATGATCGCGGACATCAAGGAGGACGCCCTCGTTCCCGGCAAGTCTCGCGAGCAGCCGTTCCGGAAAATGCTTTTTGCTCAAGGTGTGCATACCGGCCAGGGTTTTGCCGTGTTCCTCCATATGGGAGGAGCTGAACAGCTCCGACCGCAGAGGGGTTTCATCGCCGTAACCCTTGTTTGCCATGGAACTTTGGAACAGAGATCCAAACATGTTGGAAGACTTCGTGAAAAGGGTTACGGCGTGGTTTATCATAACAGAGGGTTCCTTATTCTACTTCACGACCAGGCTGTTTTTAATTGACCTTACACCCTTCACGGAACCCGCAACTTCCACAGCCCTTTCAACAGCCTTTGCCGAATCCACGAAACCGCTCAACTGAACGACACCCTTGTAAGATTCCACAGAGATCTGGAGAACCTTGAGCATGGGATCATTAAATATTTCGGCCTTAACCTTGGAGGTAATGACCGTATCATCGACATACTCTCCAGTGCTTTCCTTTTTCATAGTCCCCGCACAGCCGGCAATAAACACAGCCAGAACGAGCCCTATGAGACAGTGTTTTACAATAGCTTTTGTATTCATGGTTTCTCCTTTATGATTATTTTACAGGATAAAGTTCAACACGCCGGTTCAATGCCCGGCCGTTGTCCGTTTTGTTGGATGCTGCCGGTTTGGAAAACCCGAATCCCTTGCAGGACAGACGGTTTCCGTCGATTCCCCTGCCGACCAGATAATTTTTTACCGACTGGGCGCGTCTCAGGGACAGGGCATCGTTGTAGACCTGGGTTCCGACATTGTCCGTATGGCCATGGAGTTTGGCGGAAAGTCCGGGGTTGGCTTTCAGAATATCGGCAACGGTGTCCAGGGAACCGAAATGTTCCGGTTTGATGACAGATTTGTCAAAATCAAAGAGCACGGCATCAATTACCCAGACGCCCTGGGCGTTCAGGGTTGCACCAGCAGGTACGGGGGCCGGTTTCATATCGGTCATGGATGTCTTTTTCTCGGTCACCAGAGGGCATCCGTAGGCATCCACCGCGGTTCCGGCTGGAGTACCCGGGCATTTATCACGGTCATCGGTAACGCCGTCGTTGTCTGTGTCTTTGGGAGCTGCCGCCATGGTCTTTGGGGACAGGAAGACATCCTTGACAAACCGGGCCATGCCGTCATTTGTTAAAAGCGCATCGGCATTGGATACAAAACCGCACTTACCAATCCTGGCCATATCCTCCATGAGGACGTGTCCTTTTTGATTATCACCGATAAAAATGGGATAATAACAAAGTTCTCCACCCACTTGATCCTTAAGTGCCTGGGCTGCTTTCAGGGTAATGGGCGACTCCAGACTGAACTCTTCCTGGCCGTCACTGATAATAAGAACAGCCGTTTTACCGGAAATACCTTTCAGTTCTTCCAGGCTGGAAGCGGTGAGTGCCGCATGCATCGGGCTTGTGCCTCCAGGTTCAGAAATCAGGTCCAGCTTCCCGTTCAGGGCCGATGTGGAATACTTCTCCAAGCCGTAGAAAAGCACGGTCAATTTTCTGGACACGGCGTCACTGTGTCCAAACGACCGGAGACCGGCGTTCTGACCCAGTTCCGGCAGGGTCTTGTTTATACGTTTTACAAGCTCACGGGCAATGGCAAATTTTTCATTCCCGTTGTACTGATCACCCATGGAGCTTGACGCATCCAGGACAATCAGAAAATTATCGACGGATGAAACATACTGGCCCGAATCAAATGGGGTAAGGGTAAAGTCCGGCAGTGGCTGGGCCGGCTGCCGGGCAGCGCATCCGACCAGCAGCAGAGCTGCGGCAAATGCCAGAAATGTTCTGGTACTGAAAATTTTCATGCATGGACTCCTTTTTTCCTTGATCGTGCTGTTCACCTGGTGCATCTGATCTTGTGTGCTTGTGTTCATGGTGTTTCTCCTGTTTGATTATGTTGATAGATCTAGTGCCCAAAGAGCCGGCGGTACGCTGCAGGATCCATTGGAGCGCCCTTTACGTAATGGTCATGGTGTTAATAACACTCTTCACCCCGTGAACGTCGTTCACGATTTTGGTGGCCAGGTCTTTTTCAGCTCCGCTTTTTACGTTGCCCCCCAGAGTGACCACGCCGTTCTTTGTCTCCACAGTGGTAGTTAATCCACTGGTTGAGCGATGATACAAGAGGGTCGTCTTGACCAGGGCGGTAATGGAAGCGTCGTCAATGGAATCTTTGATGGCGTCGATCTTTTCGCCCACTGTTTTTTCGCCCGGCTTTGTTTCGGCAGGTGCGACTGTCATCTGGTTGCTAACGGTTTTAACACCGTCCACATCCATGACGTATTCCGTAACCAGGTCCTTCTGGGCTGTGCTGGCGGCTTGGCCGCGCAGGGTTACGGTCCCGTTATCTGCCATAACCTCAGTGCCGGTAGCGCTGACGTTCCGATGGAACAGAAGGGTGGTTTTCACTTTGGCCATGAGCCATGCATCCGAGGAAACAGCAGAAATTTCACCTTTCAGCGTAAGCTTGTTGTCCACACTTTTAACTCCGGGCAAACCTGCGACTGTGTCTCCGGCCAACCGTTTATGGGATTCTTCGGAAACAGTCCCGGTCAGGGTTACCGCGCCATCTTTTGATTGGATATTGATGGCTTCATCCTTGAGAAAGGTCTTGAACACATAGGATTGTTTTGCGGATGATTCGATGCGTTGATCCGTTTCAGATGCGGACACACCGGTGCAGGTTAAACACAATGAGGCAACAATGACTGCCAATGCCGAACGTACCAATGTTCTTTTCATGATTTTTTCTCTCTTTTGTTGATGTGCTTTTTTTTGCAGCTCCCGGAAGACGTTTCCGGCCGATCGGATTACTTACCAATATGAAATCCACGCAGAGAATCAAATACGCCGAACAGGTTTCCTATCCATAAAACAACACCGACGACAACCACAATATTCAAAATCTGCTTGATCTTTCTGTCCATAGGAATGAAGTTGTTCACCAGCCATAACAAAACCCCGATAACGATTAAAATGATTGCAAACTGTACAAGATCCATGACTGATCTCCTTTTGATTCTTAAAGCATTGGGAGCGTTATTTGCATTATGCCTGTCAATTCTTTCAGATAAGACCCGGCATGGATAAAGAAACCTTGGAACGTCCAGCAGGAAATGGTGCTCCGCTGCCATCTGCTTGATGCAATCCATATACTCAAGTTCTGTGCCAGGCCTTTAACAATCAACCAAGGATCCCCTATCCCTATGAATCCGATGAAGAATCCGATAGAAAGCCCGGCTTAAAACGGTTTATCGTGTATGCAGGAACAAGGTCACATGTGACCTGTGGTAACATGTGACCTTTTCCCTGATTTTCCCGGCAGGGAAGCCGTCTCTTTCCAAGGATGACATGACTGTCGTAATTGATCATCCCGGATCAGATTTATTATGTGTTCAGCAAGTTTTTTATATCTTGCCTTTTCATTCAAAAACGCAATGAGAATGGCTTCTTTTTGACTGTCGATCATA
The DNA here is from genome assembly GCA_043806875.1 of Pseudomonadota bacterium. Taxonomy (GTDB): domain Bacteria; phylum Desulfobacterota; class Desulfobacteria; order Desulfobacterales; family Desulfobacteraceae; genus JAZDGN01. The sequence continues at coordinate 252,310 of JAZDGN010000132.1, read as the reverse complement.
CAGATCTCCTGAACTGATTTTTCGCCCATATTTTCTCCGGCAATGCAACACTTCGAGCGTATTCAACAACTGACAACAACCAGGAAAGATTCTTTTCCATGGCGCTTCTCCCTGTCTGTTTGTTTCGTGGGTTGATCACCCCGTTGCCGGAATCACTCCCGGACGGACAAAGGTGTTGTGGCTGGTCGTGGTTGAGTGCGTTCACAGATCGGTTCAATCGACACCAGAGGCGGATGAATCGTTCCTTGTTTGCTTCGAGTCCCTATCCCTGTTGGCTTTTCTGTACCGGTACTTCAGAGATCAGTGAGACCTCCTCCATCCCTTGCCGTTATCTTCTATGGTCACACTGACGTCATTTTTTCCCCAGTGCCCCATTCACCTTGAGGGCAAGGTCGATCATGGAAAACGGCTTCTGTATGAAACACACACCCTTGTCCAACACGCCCAGATGGGCAATACTATCGGAGGTGTAGCCCGACATGAACAAGCAATTCAGGTCTGGTTCAAGCAGCTTCAACTGTTGTGCCAGGTCCCGTCCGTTCATTTCAGGCATGACAACGTCGGTGATCAGGAGGCTGATCTCGCCGGAATGGGTCTTTACCATTCCCATTGCCTCGTTTTTTGTGCCTGCTGTCAAAACGGTATAACCCAATTTTTCGAGCATGGTTCGGGTCATTTTCAGAATTACTGCCTCATCCTCCACAACCAGTATGGTTTCCCCTTGACCGGGAATGATTGTTTTGTGGCCCTCCCTCCAGGGATCGATGTTGTCGCCTTTATGGCAAGGAAGATAGATCCTGAAGATTGAACCTTTCCCCGGTTCAGAGTAGACATTGATAAACCCATTATTCTGTTTGACAATGCCATACACCGTTGACAGCCCCAAGCCGCTGCCCCGTCCCACCGCCTTTGTGGTAAAAAATGGCTCAAAAATTTTTTCCTGTATATCCTTATCCATGCCGCAGCCGCTGTCACCGACACTCAACCGGACAAACTCGCCGGGAATAAAACCCTTATTCTGGTGGCAGAAAATGGCGTCATAGCTGACCCAGTCTGTCTCAAGGGTGATCTTGCCCACGTCCTTAATGGCGTCACGGGCGTTTACACACAGATTCATCAGTATCTGATCCAGCTGGGAGGGATCCATCATGACCGGCCACAGGCTGTTTCCCGGCAGCCAATTCAGTTCGATATCCTCCCCGATGAACCGGGTCAGCATTTTGAGTATCCCCGTGACCGTGTCGTTTAAATCGATCAGGTTCGGGGCTATGGTCTGCTTACGGGCAAAGGCCAGTAATTGCCGGGTTATCTCTGTGGAACGTCTGGCAGCTTTGATGATTTCCTGTAGATCGTCATGCACCGGTTTTGACGGGGCCACCTTTTCCAGGGCCAGTTCTGCATAACCGAGAATAACACTGAGCATGTTGTTGAAGTCATGGGCAACACCGCCGGCCAGCCGTCCCACGGATTCCAGTTTCTGGGCCTGCATGAGCTGGGACTCCAGGGAAAGCCGGTCGGTAATGTCTTCAACCATCTTGATTACTGCCTGAATCTCACCCGAACTGTCATGTACCGGGGACGTCACAATACGATGGCTGCGTAACGCGCCTGCCCTCAGAATTTGTGTCGTTTCTTCGTGAACAGTGCCGTCCTGGAGAGTTTTAATCGTGGGGCACTTGTTGCACACCTCCTGGCGTGGAGGATCGTTGAAGACCTTGTAACAGATGGGTTTTCTGCCGGTATCCAGATCCGGAAACCAGTCGCGCATCCGCTGGTTCACCTCAAGCACCTCCATCCCCGGACTGATGAGGACCACCCCGATCTTTATATTGTCCAGGATGCTGCGCATCTTGGCTTCACTCTCTTCAAGAACCCTGTCTGCATTCCGTCGTTCGGTGATGTCACGGATGTTGCACTGAATTATCTTTTTTCCATTCACAAGGTAAACATTGCTGACGAATTCGACCTCGATGGATCGTCCATCACGGGTCATAAGCGGCAAATTCTCATAGCGGACATAGTGATTATCCTGGAGTGTTATGAAAGCCTCCTTGGATGCCGCAATGTCCTTGAATTCACCCAGTTCCCAGAGGAATTGCCCCCAGACCCGATCATAAGTGTAACCGAGTAACGCCAGCAGGAAAGGATCGACATCAACCACTGTGCCTGTCTCGGCATCAATAATCAGGATGCCGTCCTTGGCCGATTCAAACAGCCGCCGGTATTGGTTTTCAGAATCCTGCAACGCCTCGATGACCTTCTGATTTTCCTGCAGTTTTTCTTCCAGAAGCGTATTGCGCAGGGTCAGCCCGGTGATGTCCCGGCGAAGATTGTTTTCATTGGTTGCAGTCGTCATCATCATATCCTTCACAAGATCAAGTGTTATCTGACATCATCGTCCTCAGCTCTTCGCCCTGAACGGTTTCCTTTACGGCAAGCAGAGCGGCCAGTTTGTCAAGAACGCTTCGTTTCTCCGAGAGGATTTTCTGAACGCGCTGGTGGGCTTCTTTGATCAACCGTGAAATCTCTTCATCGATCTGGGCGGCTTTCGCTTCACTGTAACCCTTCCCCTTGGAAAAGCCCTCCGGGAGAAACGTCGGCTGGCCGGGGCGATCATAGCTCACCAGCCCCAGGCCATCGCTCATGCCGTATTCCGTTACCATGGCCCGGGCAATGTCCGAAGCCCGCTGAAGGTCGTTCTGGGCGCCGGTTGAAATTTCGTTAAAAACCAGTTCCTCGGCAACACGGCCGCCCAGAAGCACAGCCAGGCGGTCCAGCAGTTCCGAACGGGTCATGAGATAACGATCCTCGGTGGGCTGCTGCTGGGTGTATCCCAGGGCCGAAATTCCCCGGGGGATGATGGAAATTTTGTGAACAGGATCGGCATGGTCAAGGGATTCGGCCACAACCGCATGGCCGGACTCATGAAAGGTTACAATTTCCTTTTCCTTTGCATTCATGACCCGGTTTTTTTTCTGGAGGCCTCCGATCACCCGGTCGATGGCCTCGTCAAAATCTGTCAGCTCCACCATTTCCTTGTTGTTCCGGGCAGCAAGGAGCGCTGCCTCATTGATGATGTTGGCCAGGTCCGCACCCACAAAACCCGGGGTTCGGCCGGCAATGGCGCGCAGATCAACGTCAGGGCCAAGCACCACATTCCTGGAATGAATTTTCAGGATGGCTTCCCGGCCATTGATGTCCGGGCGGTCCACCAGGACCTGCCGGTCCAGGCGTCCCGGCCGCAGCAGGGCGGGATCCAGAATTTCCGGCCGGTTGGTGGCGGCCATGATGATCACCCCCTTGTTGGTGTCAAACCCATCCATCTCCACCAGGAGCTGGTTAAGGGTCTGTTCCCGTTCGTCGTGCCCGCCCATGACATTCATCCCACGGGCCTTGCCCAGGGCATCCAGTTCATCAATGAAAATGATACAGGGGGCCTGGGTGGCAGCCTGGGAAAAAAGATCCCGGACACGGGCTGCTCCCACCCCCACAAACATTTCCACAAACTCGGAACCGCTGATGCTGAAAAACGGTACCTGGGCCTCTCCGGCCACGGCCTTTGCCAGAAGGGTTTTGCCGGTTCCCGGCGGTCCTACCAGGAGAACCCCCTTGGGTATCCTTCCTCCCAGTTTCTGGAACTTTTCAGGAGTCTTCAGGAATTCAACCACTTCCTGGAGTTCTTCTTTAGCCTCATCAATACCGGCAACATCGGCAAAGGAAACCTTGGTATCGCTCTGGGCAAAAATTTTGGCCTTGCTTTTGCTGAAGGACATGACCCCCATTCCCGGCCCCATTCTGCTCATGGCAAACCGCCATATGAAGAAAAAAAAGACAAGGGGAAGGATCCAGGACAGAAGCCCGCTCAGGAATTTGTTGTCGTACCGTCCGGAATAACTGATATTGCGTTCGTCCAGTTCCCTGACCAGGCCGGGGTCATCAACACGGACAGTCCTGAACTGCTGGGTTGACGGCCCTGTCAACGTTCCGGTGATGGCTTCAGGTTCAATGATCACCGTGCCCACGGTCCCTTTGGCAATGGATTGCTTGAATTGACTGTAGGGTATTGTCTCCACTTTTGATGAAAACAGCAGGGGCTGAAGGTAGGTAATAAAAAGTACGGCAAACAGGACATACCAGATGCTGAAATGGGTCTTGGGCGGCAGTCCGGGTTTTTTCTGGGGATCTCTGCTCCCGAAAAGCAAGTTGAACTTTTCAAGCAGACTGTATTTTGAATCGTTATGGTTATTGGATGCCATGGTCAGTTTTCCTCGTGTTTTATTGCGCATAGTGCCTTGACGGCACCCGGGGTGTTTCACCCGGGTACACGGCCCTTTATTGTCAGAAATGATCTGTTTGCCGACACCGCCCCATGGGCCGCCGGTATGTCAGGGCACCTGGCAGGCCTCATCAGGTCAGATAAGCTTTCATGTCCCGCATGGCAGTCACGATATCCTGGATAGCCTGGTGCATGCCATCCCCCAATGAGCCCGTCTTCGGTGCATCGTCTTCAAGGTTTTGGCCCTCTAACGCCAGTTTAATTCTTTCCAACTCACGGGTATGGGCTTCAAGGTGCAGGCGATGCTCTTCCCGCAGGTTTCCAAGAACGTCGGCATTGATCTGCCGGACGAGGTCATCCGCCTCTTCCAGCAAGTCTTCGATCCTTACGGATTCTGCAATTGTTTTCATGGGATCTCCTTTTTCTGATCCGTTGTTATGACGCATCGCTGCCTGCACTATTGCCCGCCGGACAGTGATTTCACGCCCAATGTTTCGATGAGCCGGTTGATGTCAGTGGTCTTGAGATTCATCCCGCCCTCTGAAACCGGCAGCAAAATGATACGTTTTCCCACGAGGGCCTCGGCGATTCTCAATTTCACGATTGTCTCTCCGCCCGGAGCGGCAAGGGCGTTGTTCATCTCCTGGATGCCCTTGGCCTCTGCCGCGCCTTCGGCCTGGATTGCCCTGGCAATGAGCTGCTGCTGTTCCAGGTAGACATCGGCCTCAATCTTGTCCCTGAGGTACTGGCCGTCGGCGTCGGCAACCATTTTGTTAACTTCACCTTTGGCTTCTTCCAGTTTACGCTTGTACTCCTCCGTGGCGGCGCGCTGGGCAGACTTGTTCTTCTCTACCTGCTGATCAGCCACTTTTTTGTCCTCAATGGCCTTGGTATATTCAGGGTTGAACCGGTAGTCGTTGGTCAGTACTTTTTCCACAACAATACCCATGGGCCCCAGGATCTGCTGGAGGGCATCCTTGGCTTTGTTGGCCTGGGTTTCCCGGGCTTCGGCAACATAGAAAGCCTCAGTCTTGAGTTCCCCGAATATGTCTCTTGGCTTGCTCCGCGCCACGGTCCGTACAATGGTATCCCGCAGGCTGGCGTCATCCCGGGCCACATACTGGAGAATATAGGGTGCCTTGTCAGGATCAATACGGTAGGCAATGATGACATCCAGACTGATATCGTTGCCGTCGGTGGTTTTAAACACCAGGTCGTCCTGGCTTTTGCGGTCCCCCCTTGCTTTTGAATAGGTCATCTCCAGGTTCTGGAGTTTGGTGTCAAAGACGTTCCAGTCATTGATAAACGGAAGGAAAAAGTAGGTGGAACCCTGGGCATAGGCCTTATCTTCAACACCCTTTGGGCCCAGAAAGGCGATTTTCCGTGTTCTTACGCCCACCTCGGTTTCCCCGGTGGTATGGGGCACGCAACCCGAAGAAAACATCGCAGCGATCAACACCATTAAAAGCATGAGAAAACGTTTCATTTGTCACCTCCTTTTCGCACGTCGAACAACTGCAGGGTGTTGTTCAGATCCAGCGGGTTGACCCCGTGGGCACCGTCACTGGGAAGGATGATAAGGTCAAGACCCTTATAGGCATCGGCCATTTTCAACCCCACCATGCGCTCGGAACCGATCCCTTTCAGGGACTCATTTTTCAGGCGTACCCGTTCCGCTTCGGCAAGCTGCACTAAAAGATCGGCGTCGGCTTTCAGCTTGCGGACATAAAGATCCTTTTCTGCAATCTTTCTGGTGACGTAAGCTTTTCCCTTTTCCATCTCAACAGCGGCAATGACCATCCCCTCCTGGACGATTTTTTTCAGTTCAGCTTCTTCCCTGGCGGCCCGGGCCGCAGCCTGGTTGGTAAACACCATCTGGTCCTGGAGCTTCTTCTCCTCGATATTCTTCTGGATTTCAGGAGAGTATCTGAAATAACGCACCAGCACCTGATCGACTTCAATCCCCTTGAGATTGAGTTCAGCGTTCAGCTGAGCCTTGGCATCTTCAGCTTTTTTTACCCTCAAGGGGCTGTTGTAGAACTCTTCGGTGGTCAGCTTCCCCAGGGTCTCTTTCAAAGCAGGTTCCGCTTTAGGTATAATTCCGTTGTCCTCAAACAGGGTGCCGGGACCGATGGTGGTAAACACCAGGTACGGGTCCTTGATGTGGTAAAGGATGGAGACGTCCACATCCACAAAAAAGCCGTCCGAGGTTTGAATATGTGCTGCCCGGTCTTTCCTGGCTTTTCCTGCTGCGGTATCGGGAAAATTGGTCAGCTCCAGCACCTGGATCCCTTTGGGAAGGATATACATCTGCTGCAGACCAAAGGGCAGGACAAACGACAGCCCTGCATGATACACCTCTTTTTGAACGCCCCGGGTCAGACCTACCCGGACTACTTTGATTCCATATTCATAGGGATGCACATAGACGAAAAAGAACTGGTAACTGATAACCACCAGCGCTGCTATGGCAGCCAGGATTTTCAATCCATTGGTCAGTTTGAGTCTGTCTATCAATTTTTCTAAACCGTCAATGTAGGACGATAACATATTGAATCTGTTACTTTGCATAGGATGCGCTCTCCTTATAAAAAACACCTAAAGAATATACAGGTCGCATATCTTCCGGTAGTGATGACCGTAAATGGAAAGGGTGATGGCCACTGAAAACAGCCTGGGTCTGCGGACCAGGGTCCAGATCAGAAGCTGCCAGTACTGAAATCGCTCCCTGCCGAAAACCCCGAGCCTGACAGCCGATCGTATGAGGGCAAAAAATCGCTGAACATCAAGGACTGCTTTGATTTCAGGGGCCTTGAGATCCCTGAGAAGATTCCGGACGCGCCGGTAGTAATTTCTGGGTGAATAGATCTGTTTCATGATGGACCAGAATGTTTCCGGGAATTTCGGATAGATCAAAAAGAATATTCATATATTCAGGTTCCTCTCACACTCACATGAAAACATCAGGTGCTTGATAACGACATGGGGTGACCTCTCAGAAGCGCACCCACCAAAGCGTATCCCTGCTCGAGTACAAGTTCAATATGCGTGCCAGTTATCCGGCACACCGGTTAATGGCTCCTATCCATATGTTCTTATAGAAAATACAGGAATAACCATCCCTGCAGGGTTACCCCCGGCACTCGAACAAATAGGGTCATATGTGACCTTTGGTCATATATGACCGCGATAACCGGACCCTTGGGAAGCCGGACGATAAACCCCGGGGCTCAACTGTAAAATGAGCATAATCTTAAACTGTCACTGAAGAATAACGAGACATTCAGATCATGATTTGATATAAAATGCTTAACCGGCACATCACCCATTTTCGTCCGTATTGTAAAAACAGATTCCAGTACGCCGCACGGTAACCGAAGAAAGACACCAGGGCGTCCCAGAATGTATTGAGAACAAAGAGGTGCACATGCTAGAAATCGTAACGGAAATGTTCAGTGACATACTGAGTTCAATTCGTCATCCCATTGTGATTCTTGATCCCGGTCTGAAAGTTATCAAGGCCAACCCTGCCTTTTACCGGACATTCGATGTCACTGAGGATGAGACTGAAGGATACTTGATATACGATCTTGGCAACCGGCAATGGGACATCCCCAGGCTCAGGGAATTGCTGGAAGACCTCCTGCCCACCAATACCGTGTTCAATGATTTTGAGGTTGACCATGTGTTCAAGACTCTGGGCCGGAAGATCATGCATTTGAATGCCCGCCGGATTTACAGGGAACCGGCCCAGACCCAGATGATTCTACTGGCCATTGAAGATGTCACCGAAAGTGAATTTTACAAACGGCATCTCGAGGAAATGGTTGAACAGCGCACAGCCGAACTCATCATCGCCCGGGAGGTGGCTGAGAAGAGCCGGCAAGTTGCTGAAACCGCCCTTGCTGAAATCAACACATTAAAAGAACAGCTTGAAATTGAGCGGGCCTATCTCCAGGAAGAAATAAAGCTGGAATACAACCATGAGAACATTATCGGGCAGAGTGATGCCATCAATTATGTGTTTTACAAAATTGAACAGATTGCCGGCACCGATACAACAGTCCTGGTTCTCGGTGAGACCGGTACCGGCAAAGAGCTGGTGGCTCGGGCTATTCATGGTTTGAGCCTGCGCAAGAACCGGGCTTTGTTTAAAATGAACTGTGCGGCTTTGCCGTCAAACCTCATTGAAAGCGAACTGTTCGGCCATGAAAAAGGTGCCTTTACCGGTGCCCATTCCAGACGGCTGGGGCGATTTGAGGTCGCCAACGGCGCGACCCTTTTCCTGGACGAGATCGGTGAACTCCCCATGGAACTTCAGCCCAAGCTGCTCAGGGTGATCCAGGACGGTGAGTTTGAACGGCTGGGGAGCTCCCACACCATCAAAGTCGATGTGCGGGTGATTGCAGCCACCAACCGCCGTCTCGAAGAGGAAGTCCGCAAGGGCAACTTCCGGGAAGATCTCTGGTACCGGCTGAATGTTTTTCCCATCACCATGCCGCCGCTCCGGGAGCGCGCGGGTGACATTCCGCTGCTTGTGGCCTTTTATGTTGAAAAAATTTCAAAACGGCTGGGCAAAACCATCCGGATGATTCCGGTGAATGTCATGGACGCGCTGCTGAAATACAACTGGCCAGGCAATATCCGTGAACTGGAAAATGTTCTTGAACGTGGCGTGATAAACTCCTCCGGACCTAAGCTGCGGCTGGTGGATGAGCTGAAAAAAACCGGCAGGGATTTAAAAATTCACAGCCAGACCCTGGCGGATGTTGAAAGCGACTATATTATCCGGGTTCTGGAACAGGTTAAGTGGAAAGTGGGGGGCAAAAACAGTGCCGCTGAAATCCTGGGGCTTGACCGGAGCACATTACGCGCCCGCATGCGCAAACTCAACATCCAAAAACCCTGAAGGGTATTTTTATAAGGCTGCCTTGGTTCTGGCCTTAGCGATAGTTTCAATCCCTTCCGATCGTGAAACAGTGTGGATGCTGATTTCCAACGGTTTGCACAAGAGCGTACTGATGCCCATCAATATACCAAAACGATAGGACATCAAGTGCTGCACCAGATTTTCCCGGGTTTTCCATTCTTCCAGAAGGCTGAAACAGTTTTTGTCTTTGATGTCGCAAACAACACAATAGCTGATGCATCCCGCCTCTTTACCCGTTGGTTCGATCATGGATACAAGGGTCTGCATAACCTCCAGTTGCTTTTCCGGAATTACGTTCAGGGTAATTCTAACAACGATCATTGCATTAACCTTTCTGAGATACCGGTTTTTGCCGATAATTTCATGATCTCGAGTGTCGCTCGTTATACCTGTGGTCCTTTGGGAGGCAGACGGTTACACAATTACCAATCAAGCTTTGTGCCAGATTCATGATTTCTTAACTATTTTTTTTATCTATCTTAATTTACATCATAAATGCTGGGAATGCATTCTGCCGAACGGGATGTGGCGGATGCAAAAATAAGATCATATTTAACCATAGGTCATGGGTGACCCAATTTTGATGGTCCCGTGCACGTTAAACAGGCAACCGCACAAGTGTACTGCGTCAGGCAGGGATCAGCAAAAAAGAGTGGTAAAGGCTGTATCTCTGAAAGTCCTTCAAGGCGCAGGCGGCTCTTTGGAAGGATTTCTTTGCTTTTTCAACCGATTCGTGGCACTATTGGGCCAACGGAATGGGATCTGTACTGTCCGTGATTGATACTGTTGCCTGAAGCTTGGCACCCCCCGGAGACGTTATATCAGCGTTAGAAAAGCCGGTTGCAGTTATATGCGTTTTAATATGAAGGAGTACCTTTAGATGAAGCCAGTTGTTGCCCTCGTGGGCCGGCCCAACGTGGGCAAATCAACCCTGTTCAACCGGATAACCCGTTCCCGCAACGCCCTTGTGGATGACTTTCCGGGAGTTACCCGGGACAGGCATGCCGCCGATGCCCAGTGGAATGATGTTGCCTTTACCCTTGTTGACACCGGGGGATTTTTGCTATCCGATGATGATGCCTTTGCCGCAGCCATCCGCAGTCATGTGGAACTGGCGGTCAATGAAGCCGATGTCATCGTGTTCGTACTGGATGCCAGGGCCGGGGTGTCACCCTTTGACAATGATCTGGCTGATATGCTCAGGCGGACCGAAAAGCCGGTATTCTACCTGGTGAACAAGGTTGAAAATTACAGCCAGACCAATGATCTTGCCGAATTTTATTCCCTGGGCATTGACCGGTATTATGCTGTTTCGGCAGAGCATGGCCTGGGGGTCGAGAGTTTTCTCGATGACCTGGTAAAGATCCTGCCCGAGTCCAGCCATGACGAGGAGGCCGTGGAGGAGATCTGCATTGCCGTGGCAGGGAGGCCCAACGTGGGCAAGTCCTCCCTGGTCAACAAACTGTTCGGCGAAGACCGGCTGGTGGTCAGTGAGGTGGCCGGGACAACACGGGATTCCATCTCCCTTGTCGTGGAACACAAGGGCAGACGGTTCCGGCTCATTGACACGGCAGGCATCCGGCGCAAGGGCAAGGTCACCCAGAGAGTGGAGAAATTTTCCATCATAAAATCCTTGAAAAGTCTGGATGAATGCGATGTGGCCCTGATTCTCATCGATGCTGCCGAGGGGATCACGGAACAGGATGTGACCATTGCCGGGTATGCCCAGGACCGGGGGTGCGGTGCCCTGTTTCTCCTGAACAAATGGGACCTTTTGGGCGAAGAGGAAAAAAACCAAAAAGCGTTCATGGACGAGCTGCGCATGAAGTCCAAGTTCCTGTCCTATGCACCGGCCATGACAATTTCGGCCCTCACGGGCCAGAGAACCCACAAGATCCTGGACATGGTCCTGGGCATCTATGATGAGTACAACTACCGGATCAACACAGGACTTTTGAACCGCATCCTTGAAGATGCTATTTTCAGGAATGAACCGCCCCTGCACAAGGGAAAGCGCCTCAAATTCTATTATGCCACTCAGGTTGCCGTGAAACCGCCAACCATAGTAATGTTCGTCAATTACCCGGATGCTGTCCATTTCTCCTATGAGCGGTACCTGCTCAATCAGATCCGGGAGATGGCGGAGCTTCCCAAAACACCCATTCGTCTCCTGTTCCGGGAGCGCACCGGTAAAATCGATTTTTCCGACAAGCCCAGGGCGGTCAGCCATCATGCAGAGCGCAAAGACCGCAAGGATGTGAAACGGAAAAAGGAACGGGGGGAACAGGCCCTCCGTAAGCGCCTGAGGGAGTCAACAGGGAATACCGATGGATCTGTTTGAAGCTGAAGACGGGCCGGATGACCTGTTGTTCCGGCCCCTTGCCCACAGGATGAGACCCAGGAAACTGGATGAACTCCTGGGGCAGGATCATGTGGCAGCCCAGGGGGGGCTCCTGCAGCAGAGCATTGCCAATGATACGGTGTTTTCCATGATCCTCTGGGGACCGCCGGGCTGTGGAAAGACCAGTCTTGCAGGGATCATCGCCAGGGAAACCCGGTCCAGGTTCGTCCAGATTTCAGCCGTTTTGTCCGGTGTCAAGGAAATCCGGGATGTGATCCGGGATGCCAAGGAACACCGGCGGCTCTACCGGCGGCGGACCATCCTGTTCGTGGATGAGATCCATCGGTTCAATAAAGCCCAGCAGGACGCCTTTCTTCACCATGTGGAAACCGGGATCATCACCCTGGTGGGGGCAACAACAGAGAATCCTTCCTTTGAGGTCATACCGGCCCTGCTGTCCCGGTGCCGGGTTGTCGTGCTGAACAGCCTGGATTCCGGGTCCATCAGAACTTTGTTGATCCGGGCCATGGGAGACTCGGAGCGGGGACTGGGAAACATGAACGTATTCCTGTCGGACAAGGCCCTGGATCACATCGTCTCCCTGGCTGACGGCGATGTTCGCATGGCATTGGCCAGCCTTGAAACAGCGGCTCTTTACGGCCTTTCCATGAAACCGTCCCAGGATGGGGCCGGGAAGGTTCTGCTCGACATCCTGGATGTGGAAAAGGCCCTGCAGAAAAAAGCGCTCAGGTATGACAAATCCGGAGACGAGCATTACAACCTGATTTCGGCTTTTCATAAGAGCCTCAGGGGAAGCGATCCTGATGCGGCGCTGTACTGGCTGTACCGGATGATGCTTGCCGGAGAAGATCCGTTCTATATCCTGCGGCGCATGGTCCGGTTTGCCACCGAAGATGTGGGCAACGCCGATCCCGGGGCTTTGACCATGGCTATTAATGCGATGGAATCCTTCCGGTTTCTTGGTCATCCCGAAGGGGACGACGCCCTTGCCCAGGCCGCAGTCTACCTGGCAACAGCGCCGAAAAGCAACAGCGTCTACATGGCAGGAAAACAGGTCAGAAAACGGATTGAAGAAACAGGCAGCCTTCCGGTTCCCCTTCATATCAGAAATGCACCCACCGGCCTGATGAAGGATCTCGGGTACGGCCAGGGCTATAAATATGCCCACGATTACAAAGAGGGATATGCCCCCCAGGATTACCTTCCCGATGAGATCCGGGGGGAGCGGTTCTACCAGCCCACGGACCGGGGGTATGAGCGGACTGTGAAACAGCGGCTGGAGGCCTGGATCGCCCTGAAACGGTCCAGGTCAGGCAAGGAGCAGTAGCCGTTCCGGGACCAGGATATTACAGCGGTGTCCGGAGCCGTTGAACCTGGCCCCGGACACTGATATTACCGTCATTACAGTCTGGGCCTGGACTTGTCCCTGGCCTTGGCATCTGCCTGGGCTGCAATGGGCAGGGTGTATCCTGTGTAAAAATCAATACCGGATACGTCCCTGTCCGCATGGATGGTCATGGGGGCACCCAGGGTCAGGTAGGCACCCGATGCTTCCCAGTTGGTCAGGATATAGTAGTTGTTGTCAGGATCATTGCCCGCATAAATTTCGTAATCACCCGGCGCCACATCGGCAAAGGCAAAGGTGTAGACCCCGTTTTCGGCCTTTTTGATGATCTGCGTGACATCAAAGGTATCCTTGTTCACCAGCAGGATGTACTGGGGTCCCAGGTCCGAACTGGCTGATGAAGCCGCAGGTTTATACACGGTTACCGGCACATCCACCCTGTTGACAGTGGAGTAGAAGGACAGGGTGCCTGAATAGGAAACGCCTTCGCTCAGGACTGACCTGTCCACGGTTGCGAGCCATGTGCCCAGGTTGTTGCCATCTGTGGACACTGGCGTCAGGGTGAGCCAGGGGATGGTTGAAACAGGACTGGACATGGTTATGGCGCCGGTGCCGCCATTGGAGGCAGTTAGGGTGATGGCGGTTTCCACGGTGCCGAAGTTAAGGGATTCCGGGGTGACGACCAGCCTGGGAGAAGTGTCCGGGATGGCTCCCTGGGCCAGGGTCAGGGCCTGGTCCACACATTTTTTCGCATTGATGATGCCGTATCCGTAATACTCATCCTTCCCGGGAATACCGGCTTCATCAGTGAGTTTTCCCTCCTTGAGAAGGGTTGTGACCGCATCGGTGTCAAGGTCCGGGTACAAGGACTTCATGAGGGCAAAGACGCCGGTCACATGGGGTGCGGCCATGGATGTGCCCTGGAGGTAGGTGTACAGGTACTGGATGGATCCTCCGGAATCGTCACCTGCGGTGCTCAGGACTCCGTCAGGATTGCCGTCTCCGTTGATATCCCTGACCGTGTCGCCGCCGGGTGCTGCAAGGTCGATCCAGGTCCCGTAATTGCTGTACCAGGTGGCTTTCCTCTCGATGGATACAGCGCTTACCGAAAAGACGCCATCATAGGCCGCCGGATATTGCATGTCCCTGGAATCCTCGTTGCCTGCCGATGCAACGAGGAGGATTCCCTCATCTATCAGGATGTTGACGATATCCACCTCAGCCCTGGAGAATCCGCTTCCTCCCAGGCTCATGTTGATGACATCAGCTTTTCTTTCGGGCAGGGTGCCTGAATCGTTGGACAGGCCGCCGGCATAGCGCAGGGCCTGGATGATGTCGTAATCGGTTCCGCCATAGTGGCCCAGGACCCTCAGGGGCATTATCCTGCAGTTCCAGGCAATGCCGCTGACGCCGATTCCGTTGTTGGTGGCAGCGCCCACCGTGCCGGATACGTGGGTGCCGTGGAAGGTGCTGTACACACCGTTATAACGGTCTCCCGGGTCGTTGGGGTCGCTGTCGATGCCATCGTTGTCCAGGGCGTTTTCCGGCATGCTGATAAAGTCATACCCGGTGGTGAACCGGCCTGCAAGGTCCGGATGGTTGCCCAGTACTCCCGTGTCAATGACGGCAATGATGGTATCCGGATCCCCGGTGGTGATGTCCCAGGCCTGGGGAAGGCTGATAAGGGGATAGTGCCACTGGGAGGGGTAGTGGGGGTCTGACGGTTCTGTGGAACAGGCCTTGCGGATATAGTTGGGCTCGGCGTAGAGAACGGTTTCCTTTTTATTCAACTCCTTGATCATGTTCAGGGTCCGGTCCTTGTCCAGCATGGCTGGGGAGGCCCCGGGAATCAATTCGGCGGTTCTCAGGTGGATGGGCTCCAAGTCTGAGTCAAGGCCCGCTGCTGCAGCGCGGGCCACGTCATCGAGGTTGACAAGCCTGGGTCTGCGGCTGTCGTTCCATGTTTTAGCATCGCCGGGCACCTCCTGTTTCATGCAGACAATGGCTTCCCCAGGTATGAATTCCTGGTTCAGACGCATTCCGGATACTCCGGTTGGGCCTGCCGGGCTCTGGCCTAAGGTCAGAATATAGTTGGAAGCACCGTTATAGGCATAGATCCGGATAAAATAGATGCCTGGCTGGGTGACCTTGAGGATTTCAATCCCGGCATAGTTTTTTGAACTGTCCACAATGGTCTGGGTTTCATCGTACAGGTATAGGTCCAGGTCTGTTTTGCTGTCGCTGGGAAAGCTCAGGGTAAGGGTTTCGCTGCCGGACAGGTAAACCCTGAACATGTCAGACTGGTCGCCGAAGAAAAAGGACCGCCCGGCAGGTCCGTTGAATGGTTCATTGACATAACCGCCCAGGGTAATGGGACTGGAAATGGCCTGGGCGGTTGCGAAAGTGTCGTTGGCAATGGCGGTGGCACGGGTATCGTTTGTGTCGCTGTCAGCCATGTTCCCGTCTGCGATCCTCACCGTTCCGCTGATGGTTACGCTTTCGGGTGCTGGCGTAACCGTTACTGTCCGGCTTGACGTGTTCTGGTTCATGGCCGAATCTGTTACGGTCAGGATAACGGTAAAAGTCCCCTGGCTCGGATAGGTATGGGAGAGAAAGGCTCCGGAGCCGGTGGTTCCGTCTCCGAAATCCCAGAGATAGTCGGTGATGCTTCCGGCCGTTGACACTGTGCCTGTGGCATCGACCTTGATTTCCAGGGGAAACGGACCGGTATCAGGGGTAAGGGAAAGGGTTATGGTGATGGGGTTTGCTTCAGTGGCCGCAGACCCGCCGCCACCACCGTTGCAGCCCGTCAGCCAGACCACGGTCAGTACAGTTAGTACGGCCGCAAGTGACCTAAACTGAAAAAGTTCTTTCATCATAACCATTGTTCTCCTCTGCGTCAAAGGTACGTTCAGTTAAACGGCTGCGTCCCTGGTCATCCATGACCAGGACAGTTGATGATCGAGTCCCGTAAAGGGGACTGGTGATGAACATGGGGGCAAGTATCCGTTCCCACTCAAGTCCGACCCCGGTGTCCGGCAGTTCCGTATCCGGGGGAATCTCCCTGGAGGATAGCAGGGTAAACAGCGCCTCCTCGTCCAGGTCCCCGAGGCCATGGACCAGGTTGCTAAGTCCCTTGATACCGGATCTGACCTTGTGCCAGGGTGTGTTCAGCAGGTGATTGGACAGACCGTAGATCCCGGGGGATAATCTGTGGATATCCCTCTGGCGGTTTGAAAACCAGAACAGGGCTTCGGGGTCTCCCATGATAATGTTGAATCCGTTGTACATATGGGCATCCTTTTTGAGATGCTCTAGAAATCGGGCCGGGGGCAGTCCGGATTCCAGGTATTCCGGGATGATGGCTCCCCTGGACGGGGCCTGGGGATTGACCGAGGCCGGATCCCTGTAATTGGTCAGGGCAGCCATCCTGCCGCTTCTGTCCATGCCGAGCCAGGTCCCCCCCTGCTTCAGATCCCGTCCGGCCAGTATCCCGTGGCAGTCGGCCCAGAATGCCATGGGGGCCGTTGGTCTGGAAAGGAATTCATCCCGGTTGGCGGCAAGGATAAGGCGGTGACCGGGTCGGGCTTCATGGGCAAAGAGTATCAGGCACACGTTATAATCACTTGTAATTAAAATCTGTTTTTGTTATGGAAAACAGTGTTGCATCGTGCTTTGATACACACCATCTGTTCAGACATAATCGATTTGTACGGAAAAATCAATAACCAGGAGGTATTCTATGAAAGAGGTAGTGATAGTAAGTGGTGTCAGGACAGCTGTCGGGTCTTTTGGCGGTTCGCTCAAGAGTGTCCCGGTGGTTGATCTGGGGTCCATAGTGATGAAGGATGTGTTGAAACGCGTCGGACTCCGTCCCGTTGCCGACGCTGAGCTGCTGGGGTTTGGCCCGGCCTCCCTCAAAGATCAGGGCAGGATCGAGCTTGAGCAGAAGGGATATGATTATGATGAAAACCTCAAGCCGGTCTGCATCGATGAAGTCATCATGGGGAACGTGCTCCAGGCCGGTCAGGGACAGAATACAGCCAGGCAGGCCATGATTGCGGCAGGGATTCCCAGGCAGACCACGGCTTTTACCATCAACAAGATCTGCGGTTCAGGCCTCAAGGCCATCGCTTTGGGTGCCCAGGCCATCATGGCAGGCGATGCCGAAGTGGTTCTGGCAGGCGGACAGGAGAGCATGAGCAATGCCCCCATGGCCCTTCCCAAGGCCCGGTGGGGACACCGTATGGAACTGACCGGTGTGGGTGAAGTCTATGACCTCATGGTGTACGACGGTCTGTATGAGATTTTTTATGGCTACCACATGGGAGTGACCGCTGAAAATATTGTCAACAAGTATGGAATTACCCGGCAGGAGCAGGATGAACTTGCCCTTCTCAGTCACAATAGGGCCTTTGCCGCCATCAAGGACGGGACCTTTGCCCAGGAGATTGTGCCGGTTCCTGTCATGGACCGGAGAAAACAGATCCTGGTCGCCACCGACGAGAGACCCATGGAAACCAGCATGGAGAAACTGGGGCAACTTAAACCTGCATTTAAAAAAGATGGATCGGTCACTGCCGGAAATGCTTCGGGGATCAATGACGGGGCTGCTGCAGTGCTGCTCATGACCCGGGAAAAAGCCGCCCAGATGGGGCTTGAAGTTCTGGCCACCATCAAGGGGTTCGCCTCGGGCGGACTGGATCCCGCCTACATGGGCCTGGGCCCTGTGCCGGCTGTTCGAAAACTTCTCAAACGCACGGGCATGGCCATTACCGACATCGACATGGTTGAGCTGAACGAGGCCTTTGCAGCCCAGGCCATCGGCTGCATCCGGGAGCTGGGCCTTGCCGTGGACAAACCCAATGAGCTGGGATCCGGCATATCCCTGGGGCATCCCATCGGATGCACCGGTGCCCGCCAGATGGTCACCGCCATTCACCAGATGAAGCGAAAAGGTTATTCCACGGGTCTGATATCCATGTGCATCGGCGGCGGCATGGGTATGGCCATGATCATCGAAAAATAGGCAGTCCCTGAAAAGGAAATCACCCGGCCTGATTTTCCTCCTGAACCGGAGAGAAAATCAGGCCGGTTTTTTGGGTTCACGCACCGGGTTGATTTTCCCGGAGTATAACCTCCTGCATGGGGTGGTGCAGGGTATCCTCCATTTCAACGGTGTGGCATACCGAGCACCGCTGAAAACCCATGGCCCGCCTGTTGCCCTGGTACTGGAGGGGCTGGATGCTGTCCCGGTCCGGATCAAGAACGTTTTTAGCCGGGTAAATGGCATGGGGAGAGCCATGGCAGGCTTCACACATCATTACCTCTGAATCGTCGTGGCGCATACGGTACAGTCCGTTTATGCCCTTGGTCCAGGTGTTGAACCCGTCGGCGGTTGCCGGGTCCGGCCTGGTGAAATCCTTATGGCAGGTGAGGCAGTCGGGTTCGTTGACCCAGGGTGTCCGTGGATTGATGGCATCAATGGTGGGAACTTTCCTGGGTTTCAGATGGGCCATGAGTCTTTTGGCGCCGGGTTTCCCGTCCAGGTCTTCCTGCTTCAGGAGACTCAGGGCATGATCTTCCAGAAAACCGTGACAGGAGGTGCAGTCCAATGTGTCGGCGTGAACGCCTCTCAGACACCGGGTAGGCCCTTCCGGTGCGGACGGGTGGCATTTATAGCAGGCCTCAGTCCCCCGGCCGGTCAGGTAGTTGGCATGCCAGCCGTGGATGGCTGCCGGGAAATTCAGGAGGCCCGGGGTTCCTTTGGTGCCCAGAACCGGGTCGGGATGGCAGGACTGGCACAGCCGGGGTTGACCCTTTTCAGCCATTTCCAGAAGCCGGGTGCCGCTGTTTTTATCGTGAGCCAGAAGAACATCCCTGGATGTGGCATCGGTGAATCCGGCCTGGCCGTTGACCCGCCATTCACCGCCGTGGCAGTTTTTGCATCCCATTTCCGTTGCTGTGGGGGCAACGGTTTTTGTCAGGGCCAGACGTTTGCCGCTCTGGGTATCAATCGCTTCAATGGAAAAGAGGGGATAGGGGTTGTAGGTCCCGTTGTCAGGGTAGGGGACAACCGGTATGAGATTGGCTTCAAAGGCTTTCAACTCCTTGTTCATGTGCATCTCGCCTGAGAGTCTGCTGCCTGAGAGTCCTGTGTCCGGCTCAAGATCCTTTCCAAAATTGGATTTCACATTTTTCCAGAAATCCACGTGCCGTGACGGGGTTTCAAACCCGGGCTCCACCTGGTAGCGGATGGAAACGGCTTCGGTTACCAGTTCGGGCAGGGGACCGCGCCGGATGAGCTGGGCAAACAGGTCATTGGCCGGCGGCAGCAGGACCCAGTATGGGTCACTGTCCGAGATGCAGTGCATGCCCAGATTATTCCAGGCAAGGAGAACATATTGATCTGTTTTGGGATTGAATTCAGGGATGGACGCGGTGCCGATCTGTGGCCTGGCCGTGGCGGCAGGTTCTTCGGGCTTCATTTGAAGGTCGCTTACGATATACGAGGCCAATGCTTCCCGTTCCTTCCGAGTGCCCATGAACGGTGGCATATAATCGTTGATCTTACCCAGGCCGTCCAGCATGGAATCCATACCGAACACGGAAAACTTTTGGGTGCGCACCAGGATGTCCTTCATCGGACCGCCCATGGAATGGCATGGCGTGCACTGGATCAGGAATATCTCTTTGCCCGCTGCAAGCTGGTTTTTGGGTGTTATTTCCCTTTGGGAGACCCACCGGGCAGAGGCGAGAAATCCGTCGGAGTTTATCCTGTCCTGATCGGTCTTTGTAATGGCATTGGCGTAGGTATGGTTGTAGATGACCCAGGGCTTTCGTCCGCCCTCCCGCAGGAATTCGAATCCGCCCATGAACACGAGTCCCATGGCAAGAACCAGAAATGCCAGGCATTTTTTCATTGGAAGCGGGGATTTCAGGGCCAGGAGAATACCGCCCACGAACAGGACGGCTGATCCTGTGAAAAAGAGTTTCACGTAGGTCATCAGTTCCGGGGAGCGTTTCAGGATCATGGTTTTAACCGGTTGGGGCAGGGCGTGGAAGTACCACAGTCCCGACGCAAGCATGGCGGCAAAGGGGATCAGGACCCACAGGCAGCAGTACCTTATCATGCTTTCGCGAAGATCCTTCTCCTGGATGAACATGCTTGTGATAAACCCGAAAACACCGGCGAACATGAGGGCAATGGCGGTCCTGAACGCCAGGGATGGTAACATGGTGGGATTGAAAAATCCTGCCCAAAAGCTTCCGGTGTCAAGCCACTGACCCGGGGTGAGCATGAAGTCAATGATACCATTGACAAGGAACAGGGAAAGCCAGGCAAAAATAAAGTAAAGCCATCCAATCTGAAGGTGGGGGCCCTGCTTCATTTTTCCGAAGGTGTAAAAATAGACAAACAGGGCAACGATTTCTCCCGTGAAGCAGACCCATTCCGTGGCCCATCCGAACACGAAAGTATGAATCAGGGTGGATGTCGCGCCGGGATTGAGCAGGGCAATGGTAAACCAGATACCTACGCCGGTTACTCCCCCGAAAACCATGGTCACAAGCATGAAGAATCTGGTGTGCTGTTTTACATAGGCCAGCATCCCGGCAGAGTCTGTCCGGTAAGCCTTATGTTCGGTAAGCACCAGGAACAGGCCCCCCCCCACTGCAAAATGTGCCACATAGACATGGACAACAGCGATGAGGGCAATGAGAAAACCGCCGCCTGCCGTGTACAGTTCCCATACCGGATAGTTCATGGGGCCACCTCCTTTCCGGCTGCAGCAGCCAGCCTGAGCATGTACACGACCAAAACAAGGCCTGCTGCCAGGGAGATCAGAAACAGGACCATGGGCGAGTATTCACCGGTCACGGTAAGGTTAGCCGGGGTGAACCAGGCGCCAAGAAAAGCGGATCTCAAAAGTTCCCGGGTGAAAACCATCAGGGTAACGGTGGACAGGAGCGCCCAGAGAGCCTGCCATTCGCGCTGTCTTGCAGCAAGGACAAGGGATAGTATCCCGCCAAGGACAGCCAGGAGCAGCAGGGCTGTATGCAGGGAACTTCCTCCGAGGAACAAAGCCCGTATGCTGCCTGGCAAGGAGAGCAGGAACCAGAGACCCCAGACCATCTGGACGCAGGTTGCGCCCATGAACCAGTTCAGGCCCGAGGTCACGTGATCCCGGGTGTGGGCGGCGCCTGATTTGTATTTGAGTGACCAGATCAGGGCCTGGACAAGTCCGCCCACGGCAACGGACGCTGTGATGAAATGGAGATACCGGGGGTAAAGCATGGGATCGGACAGGTTCAGCAACGTTCCGCCCGGGTTGGTGAAATACCGTCCCCATGAACCGGGACGCAGCATGAGCGTCATGTTGTTGGTAAAGATCAGGGCCACGACTGTCAGGATAAGGACAGTAACAGCAATGAAAATGAGCCGTGCCTGTCCAAGGGCGTCGAATTTGAAGTCATAGAGATAAGCGCTGTAGTAGGCAACAATTACCAGACCGATAACAGCCAGCCAGTAAACGGCCATGAGGATGGAGCTGGTGTAGATGAACTGGCCGTACAACACCTGGACAAAAAGCAGGGGGGCGACTCCCAGATTAACGGTAAAGGCAATGGTATAGGGAAGTTTTTTTGAAATGTCCCGGCTTACAGGGTCGGGATCGCTCCCGGTCTTAAGTTCCCTGACCAGGGCCAGGATGCCCGAGCCCAGCATGGTGTTCATGACCAGGATATGCAGGATGAATGTGAGGGTCAAAAGAGCCTGGAACCAGCCCCAGTGTACGGGAATGGTGTCCGGGGAAGGGATGAGTCTGGCAGGATCCATGGGCATCCTCCTAAATGGGTGATCGGGATTTTTCCTGGATACCACAGTCGGTGAGAATTTCCCAATATTATTTTCCCGTCTGAAGAAGGATTGCCCGGTCCATGTATATGAACGATAAGGAAAGCGATGTTTTTTTCTTTACTTAAAGACCTGCAGATGATAAAAAATGCAGACTTGACAAGGTGTGATAAACGTTGAACCAAAGAATAAGGGTGTGTTCGCAATGGATATCAGCAGAAAATTGGGAATCATGGTTTTTACCGCAGTGCCTGCCATTATCGGTGGGGGTATTGTTTATCATTTTTTCGGCAGTTTTGTTCAGGTGATCATCTATGAGATTCTGCTTCTTCTTGCAGCCATAGGTACCCTGGGCCGTTAAGCGTTCGTCTGTTTGTGGTTGTTTTCCATACCGGTCCGACGATCAGGGGGCTCTTTGATCGTCCGGTTGGTATTGTGCAGTGATGCTGTTAAATCAACCCCATTTCCTGCCAGGTACAACACCCCTGAGAACCAGTTTGCCGGCAATCCGGACCAGGCAGACACTAATCGCACCATCGGGCCAGGCCTGATATCGGCCGTGTTTCAATGATCAAAGCAATGGGGGGTATTTTGGGACATAGTTCTCCAGAACGGGCTGTATTCCTTTTCTTCCTGATTCTTTTTACCGCATCTCTGATCTTTGCAGGAAAACTGTTTGTTCCTTTCCTGCCGACCATTGTTCTGGGTTTTGTGGTGACCGGGATTTTTTCGCCGGTGTACAGGCTCATCCTGAGAAGGACCGGGAGGCCGACCGTGGCTTCCGTACTGACCTGCCTTGTCGTTTTTATTGTTGTGTTCGTACCGGTTCTCTTTTTTGTGGGGGTCCTGTCAAAGGAGGCCTATGACCTCTATCTCATGGGGAAGAGCGCGGTTCTGGACAATCAGTTGAAGCAGCTTTTGCAGAACACCCATGCCCTTGAGAAGCTCAATACCCTGCTGGGCACCATGGGATTCAACATCTCCTTTTCCTGGGAGGAACTGCTCAAACCTGTTTCCGAACTGGGCCGGTTCATAGGTCTTTACCTGTTCCAGCAGGCCAGTTACATAGCCTCCAACCTCTTCAAGGTTGTGTTCTACTTCTGCCTGATGCTGATTGTGGTCTTTTACCTGCTTATAGACGGCAAACGCCTGGTGGTCTATATCTATGACCTGTCACCGCTGCCGGATGAGCACAATGACAAGCTGTTCGCCAAGTTCAGGGAAATGGCCGGAGCCGTACTCATGGGCAACGGGCTCGCCGGGCTGATCCAGGGAATTCTAAGCGGCTTTCTGTTCTTTGCCCTGGGGCTGAACTCACCGTTTCTCTGGGGAGTTATCATGGGCTTTTTGGCATTTCTCCCCATTGTGGGCATCGGAGTGGTGCTGGTCCCGCTGAGCGCAATCTATCTGCTGAAACAGAAAATTGCCGTGGGTGTGATGATCCTGGTTGCCTATGCCTTGCTGTCCTGGGGTGTTGAATACCTGTTCAAACCCAAAATAGTGGGGGATAAGGTAAAAATGCACCCCCTGATCGTTTTTTTTGCCATTATCGGCGGACTCAATATTTATGGAATTCTTGGAATTATCTATGGCCCGCTGATTGTAACACTGTTTCTGACCCTTGCGGATATCTATTTTGCAACCTTCCAGGTCTGGATAGAGCCCCACCGCTTTCAAGGAATTATTACTAAGGACAATTCATGATAATGAACGAGGATCATACGATCAGTATCGAGAGCGAGATGAAAAAATCGTATCTCGAATATGCCATGAGCGTCATCATCGGCCGTGCCCTGCCTGATGTCAGGGACGGTCTGAAACCGGTTCACCGGAGAGTTCTCTATGCCATGAGGGAACTCAGGAATGACTGGAACAAACCCTACAAGAAATCCGCCCGCATCGTCGGTGATGTCATCGGTAAATTCCATCCCCATGGGGATTCAGCCGTGTATGATACCATTGTTCGCATGGCCCAGGACTTTTCACTGAGATACACCCTGGTGGATGGCCAGGGAAACTTCGGGTCCGTTGATGGGGATTCTCCGGCAGCCATGAGGTACACCGAGATCCGGATGCGCAAGCTTTCCCACCAGATGCTTGCCGACCTTGACAAGGAAACGGTTGACTGGGTGCCCAACTATGATGAAACTCTGGAAGAGCCGTCGGTCCTTCCTACCCAGTTTCCGGCCCTTCTGGTCAACGGGTCTTCGGGCATCGCCGTTGGCATGACCACCAATATTCCTCCCCACAACCTCGCGGAAGTGGTGGATGCCCTCATCGCCCTGATCGATAATCCAGATATAGATATCCGGGGTCTGATGGTCCACATTCCCGGACCTGATTTTCCAACCTACGGCCAGATTTACGGGAGACAGGGGATCTATGATGCCTATACCACGGGAAGGGGGATCATCAATCTCAGGGCAAAGGTGGAAGTGGAGGAGAATTCCAAGACCAAGCAGGAGACCATTGTTGTTACGGAACTCCCCTACCAGGTGAACAAGGCCAAGCTGGTCGAGAAGATCGAGGAACTCCGCAAGGCCAAGGTTATCGAAGGTGCAGCCTATATCCGGGATGAATCCGACAGGCACGGCATGTGCATCGCCATCGGTCTGAAAAAGGATCAGATAGCCGATGTGGTTATCAACCAACTGTACAAACATACCAACATGCACACCAGTTTCGGCATCATTTTCCTGGCTGTTGTGAATAACCGCCCTGAACTCTTAACCCTCAAGGAGATCCTGAGTCACTTCATTGATCACCGCAGGGAAGTGATTGCCCGCAGGACTCGGTTCGATTTGAGAAAAGCCCAGGAACTGGCCCATATCCTGGAAGGGCTCAAGATCGCCCTGGACAACCTGGATGCCGTTGTGGCCCTGATCCGTGCTTCCCGGTCCCCGGAAGAAGCCAAACAGGGACTCATGAACACCTTCGGCCTCAGCGAGATCCAATCCAAGGCTATCCTTGAGATGCGCCTCCAGCGGCTCACCGGGCTTGAAAGGGAGAAAATTGTAGAAGAGTACAACCAGATTCTGAAGGACATTACCTGGTACAAGGAAATCCTGGCCAGTGATGCGGTGGTCATGGGGATCATAAAGACCGAACTTACAGAACTGAAACAGGAGTTCCAGGACAAGCGCCGTACCGAGATCGCGGAGTATGAGGGACAGATTTCCATTGAAGATCTGATCCAGGAAGAGGATATGGTGGTCACCATAACACGGAGCGGCTATATCAAGCGCAATCCCGTATCCCTGTACACCAGTCAGAATCGGGGAGGCAAGGGCAAGGTCGCCATGGGAACCAAGGAGGATGATTTTGTGGAGCATCTGTTTGTGGCATCCACACACCATACCTTTTTGTTTTTCACCAACCTGGGCAAGGTGTACCAGACCAAGGTTTATGAACTCCCCATGGCCGGCCGGTCAAGTCTGGGAAAGGCCATTGTCAACCTTCTGGCCATGGAATCCGGCGAGCGCCTGGCAACGGTGCTGACCGTTCCCGAATTTGTGGAAGACCGGTATGTGATCATGGCGACCCGAAAAGGGCGTGTCAAGAAAACCGATCTCATGGCCTACTCCCGGCCCAGGTCCGGGGGGCTCATCGGTATACGCCTGGCAGAGGGGGATGAACTGATTTCAGCCGGGATTACTGATGGAAGCATGAATATTTTCCTGGGTTCCGAAGGCGGCAAGGTGATCCGGTTCAATGAGGATGATGTCCGTCCCACAGCCCGCGGGTCCATGGGTGTGCGCGGTATGAGAATCGCTGTTGGATCGTCAGTGGTGGGTATGGAGGTCCTCAGTCATGGCGACACCCTGCTCACGGTCACTGAAAACGGCTATGGAAAGCGTTCCCATATTGATGATTACAGATCCCAGGTCCGGGGAGGCAAGGGGGTTTTCTCGATCCGGACTTCTAAGCGCAACGGCAAGATGGTCGCTCTCCTGCTGGTGGATGACCAGGATGAGCTGATGCTGGTTACCGACACGGGTAAACTTATTCGTACCGGGGTTTCCGGGATATCGGTGATCAGCCGTAATACCCAGGGAGTAAGACTCATCAATCTTTCCAAGGACGAGTCCCTGATCGGAGCGGCACGGCTTCCAGAAAGCAGCGGTCAGGATTCGGACAGGGATGCGGACGCCCTTGACCTGGATGACGATCAGGATTTCGATGCTGACCCGATGGATGAGGACGAGGACGAGGATCTTGATTCCGATCCTGGGGACGAGGATGAGGAACCGGAGTTGCCTGAAGATGACGAAGACGAAGACGATGACGGAACAGATACCGAGGACGACGGGGACTGACGGGCACAGGCGTAGGCTGAGGGAAAAATTCCTGGAATCCGGTCTTTCAGGATTCCATGACTACGAGGTGATTGAACTGCTGCTTACCCTGAACACGCCGCGCAGGGATTGCAAGGAGAGCGCAAAGGAGCTTCTCAGACGGTTCAAAACGCTCCAGGGAGTTCTGGAAGCAGCGCCCGGTGAATTGACACGGATATCCGGCGTGGGGCCGGCCAATATTTTCGGTCTCAAATTGGTACGGGAAGTGGCGGAGCGGTACCAGAAAAAACGGCTCATGGTCAGGGACAGCATCAGAAATTCCGGGGATCTCCTGGTCTACCTGAACCAGAGTATCGCCCACAGAACAAAAGAGGTGTTTGCCGGAATTTTTCTGGATGCCAGAAACCGGGTGCTTGCGGCTGATATCCTGTTTGAAGGGAGTCTTACGGCCAGTTCCGTTTATCCCAGGGAAGTAATTGTAAGGGCCCTGGAACACCGGGCAGCATCAGTGATGTTTGCCCACAACCATCCTTCGGGTGACGCTTTGCCGTCCGCCGAGGATATTTCGGTTACAAAACGTCTTGTCTTTGCTCTGCGTCATGTGGGGATTGTGGTCCACGAGCACATGATCATCGGGCGGGACAGTTCATACAGTCTGGCGGACCACGGCTGTATCGCACAATTCAACAGGGAGTTTGACAGTGATCGATAACAGGACCAAGGATGGCGAAGAAATGCCGGAGTGCTTCGGCAATCTGGAAAAGGTGTTTCCTGTTACAGACAGGGGCCTCAGGGAAACACCTGATGATTGTATGTACTTCTGCGCCCATAAAACACCGTGCCTCAGAAAGGCTCTTGCCGGTGACCAGGGTGAAGAGGTTGAGGAAGAATTGATCGAGCGCAGCGAAAAATCCGGGATGATCAGTTTTTTCGAACGCTGGTCCAGGAAGAAGAAGCTGCACCGTGAAAGACGTTTCTGACAAATGGAAGGTATGATAAAAGGACAGGTGGTGAAAACGGAGGGGCATATGAAATCAGTCACTGATTTAAAGCTGAATGGGAAAAGGGTTCTTGTCAGGGTGGATTACAATCTGCCCATGGATGAGCATCAGGCGATTACCGATGACAATCGTATCCGAGAGACGCTGCCGCTCCTGAATTATCTCAGGGAAAACCAGGCAAAGATCATTGTCGCCTCCCATATGGGACGACCCAAGGGTAAACCTGATCCTGCCCAGTCCCTGTATCCAGCATCAAGGCGGTTGTCGGAGCTGATCGGCGGCGAGGTCGGTTTTGTAGCCGACTGCATAGGGCCTGAGGCCCAGGCAAGGGTTGACGCCCTGGGCAGAGGAGAGATCCTGGTTCTTGAGAACCTGCGGTTCCATCCTGGGGAAGCAAAAAATGACGTGGAATTTGCAAGGCAGCTTGCCGGTCTGTGCGATGTTTTTGTGAACGATGCCTTTGCTGTTTCCCATCGCAGTGCCGCATCCATCGTTGCCATCACCGAACTGGTGCCGGAATGCGCTGCCGGTTTTCTCCTGGAAAAGGAACTGGCTGCTTTCCACAGTTCTGTCCAGAACCCGGTAAGACCCCTGGTTGCCGTTATCGGCGGTGCCAAGGTTTCCTCCAAGCTTGAAGCCCTGGAAAATATGATCAACCGGGTGGATACGTTGATCATCGGCGGTGCCATGGCCAATACCTTTTTGAAAAGCACAGGGGTGGATACAGGTAAATCCATGGTTGAAGAAGACCTGGTAGAAACAGCAGCCAAAATTCTTGAGAAGGCCAGGGCGAAGGGGATTTCTCTCCTGCTTCCCAAAGACGTGGTGGTTGCCCAGAGCTTCAGCAATGATGCCCCGAGCCGTGTGGTTTCTGTGGGCAGCATTCCACCGGACTGGATGGCCCTGGATATAGGTCCCGATACGGCTGACCTTTTTGCCGCTGCTGTCAAGGGTGCCGGTACCATCGTGTGGAACGGTCCCATGGGGGTTTTCGAGATGGAGTCCTTTGGCCATGGAACGAGGGTTGTGGCCGAGGCCATTGCCGGGTCCGGGGCATTTTCCGTTGTCGGAGGCGGGGATACGGGACTTGCCGTGAAGGTATTCAACCTTTCCCAAAAAATGAGTTATATATCAACCGGCGGGGGAGCATTCCTCTATCTGATGGAAGGAAAGGATCTGCCGGGTGCTCTGGCTCTGGAAAAGAGCTGAAAGGCGGGGTAATTGATTTTCTGCTGCCACAGGGACAGACTGAGTCGGAAGGATAAATTGCTTCGATCCTACTATGAGGTGTTAAGGGATGAACTGGATCAGTTTATCCTTGGATATGCCCTGGTGGATTCCTACAACAATTTCAGCCTCCGCAAGCTGCCCTACCCCTTTGTTGAAATCAGGGAGCTGAAACCCAGGGCCAGGATTCCCATAACCGAATTCGAACACCAGAATTCCTTTCTGGTGATTTTTACGGAAAATTCCGTAGACCAGACTCACAAGAAGTACATTCGGTATTTTGATGCCAACAGGACCACAAAGACAAACCTGTTGAAGCATATCCAGATACCCGAGATGGAGGACTACAACAGGAACCTGAAATACGTCGACGCCAAGGGCTTCTTCGATCTCATGAAGACCCTGTTTCCGGTGGACTATGCCCTGCTGATCCAGCGGGATGAGGCCTTGCTTTCAGACCGCTACGCCCTGACCCATTTCCATGTCCGCGTCGACTGGCCCATTGCCGATGCTGCAGAGGAACTGGCAAAGGATCTTCGCTACATTTCCAAGGAACTGTATGAAAAAGGCGATAAGTACGCGGATACAATTCAGAAAAAATTTTTCGAATACTACGGGATGCCGGTTATGGTAGGGGGCAGAAGAACCGCAGCCATTGTTGCTGCCCAGTATTTTAGGAAACTTGAAGGAATTACCACGGTCTATGTGGGGAGCAGTGAATCCCGGGCGCTGCTCAGGATAGATGAAAAGGGACTCTCCAAATCGGTTCTGGTAAAGTTCTCAAGGGAGGACGTGAGGGAGATCCTCAAAACCGTACCCATGATGACCCAGAACAGTTTTACGAAGAATTATGCCGTTTCCAGGGAAGGTAATTTCCTGGTCTGCATATTTAACATCCAGTATGCCTTTACCCCCCATTCTTTGCCGTCGGAAGGCGGCAGACTCAGGGAAATCAATCCGGATCCAAACTGGCTCACCATCTCAGAAGAGCAGATCCTTCCCAAACCCAACGTGTGGAAACACCCACCCATACCGTTCAAGATCGTCTACTCCTGATTCAGTCAGGGCCCTGCGTTTTTACCAGGGCCCGCACACCTTTGTCCATGGGCTCTGTCGAAATTTTTCCGGTGTCAGGATCCATATATACCATCTTTGTTCCGTCGGGTATGTCAAAAAAACCGGAGGTCCTGCTGCTGGCGTTCTGAACGACGTTGATCCAGATGGGAAGGGCAGCCCTGGCTCCGGTTTCACCTTTGCCAAGACTTGTTGAATCGTCATTGCCGACCCAGACCCCCAGAACCATGTCCGGCGAAAATCCAATAAACAGCGCATCCTTGAAATTATCTGTTGTTCCGGTTTTGCCCCCGAATTCCCCCTTGAGGCTTCCGGCCTTTCGTCCGGTTCCCTCCAGAATGACGGCTTTGAGCATATCGGTCATTACAGCAGCTCCCTGGCGTGACATGACAGCCCGCTTTTCTGGGCGGGACTGGAAGATGACATGGTTATCCTGATCCATGACCCGGGTAATGCCGAAGGGTTCTATCCAGGTTCCCTGGTTGGGAAAAATCCCGTAGGCGGATGTCAGTTCCAGAAGGGGTATCTCTGAGGTTCCCAGGGCCAGTGACAGGTTCGGCTTCAGGGGAGCTGAGATGCCGGCTCTGGATGCAAAATCGGCAACAGCCTGGACGCCCAGCTCTTCCATAAGGCGGATGGCAGGTGTGTTTTTGGACAGGGCCAGAGCTTTCCTTGCCGTAATTTCACCAAGAAATGTCCCGGAATAATTGCCGGGCTCCCAATCCGTTGTGTTTCCGATTCCTGGAAATGCAAGGGGTGCATCCAGAACCCGTCTGTTCTGGGCCAGGCCCTGTTCAACTGCTGCTGCATAGATCATGGATTTAAAGGCCGACCCGGGCTGTCTCAGCGCATGCACTGCCCGGTTGAAACGGCTTCTGCGGGGATCACGGCCGCCCACCATGGCAAGAATGCCTCCGGTGGCAAGATCAATGGCGACAAGTCCTGCTTCCGGAGAAGGGTTCATATTGCCGGCTGCAGCCATCCGGGTCTGGAGCTGGACCAGGCCGTTTTCAACGGCGTTTTCCGCAGCAATCTGGAGAGCAAGGTCCAGGGTGGTATGAATGGTCAGGCCCTGGGTGTTCAGGGCCTGGTCACCCAGCTGTTTTTCCAGTTCAGGTCTCACAAAATCCACAAAATAGGGAGCCCTGGAAAGGCTGCCGGCCCCAGGCAATGTCGATACCGGCTCTTGCAGCGTGGTCTCATAAACGGCTTGGGAAATAAATCCTTGGTCTCTCATCTGCTTGAGCACGGTATCCCTTCGTTTTAAAGCCAGATCAGGATTGTTGAGCGGTGAATACCGGCTTGGGGCTTTTGGCAGGCCTGCGATCAATGCCGACTGGGCCAGGGAAAGCTCACGGGCAGAGCGGTCAAAATATGTCCTGGCAGCAGCCTCGACACCATAGGCTCCTGATCCCAGATAAATCTGGTTCAGATAGAGTTCAAGGATTTCATTTTTAGTATACCTGCGCTCGATCTGGAAGGTAATCAGTGCTTCCTGAAGTTTTCTGAAAATGGATTTCTCCGATGACAGGAACAGTGTCTTGGCAAGCTGCTGGGTGATGGTGCTGGCGCCTTCTTTATAGCTGCCGGCCACTATATCTTTGGCAATGGCCCGCAGGATTCCCTTGAGATCCACACCTGAGTGGTCGAAAAATGCCCGATCTTCAGTGGATAATAGTCCCTGTATAAGATAGGGGGGAATCAGGGACAGGGGTACAGGATCTCTCTGGTGGATGAAAATTCTGGCCAGGAGTTTATTGTACGATGAGTAGATCCGCGTAACGGCCGGAGGCCGGTACTGTTTCAGAACATTGAGCTGGGGCAGATCGTGAAACAGGGCAAAAAAGATTCCTCCTCCGATTCCTGAAAACAGTCCTGCAAAGAGGATCAGAACCAGTGCTGGTTTGTTTCTGACAGCCATTGTCCGTCGAGTCAGGAGCCGAGATACTGGGAGATACTCTGTTTCAGGGCTTCGTCGGTAAAGGGTTTGTGCAGTACTTTGTTGATGCCCGATTTACCCAGGAAAGCGTCATCCACCTTGGTGGTTCCGCTGCCGGTTTCCAGTTCAATGAAATCGCTCTGGGTTGTGATCATGAGAATGGGCAGTTCCTGCCGGGAATATTTTTTCCGGATCTCACGCGTCAGCTGGATGCCGTTTACCTTGGGCATGTTCAGGTCAGTGATGACAAGGTCAGGCCGGGTGACGTGGACGGCCGCAATGGCCTCTTCGGGAAATTGGAACAGTGTGGGGTTGTATCCAAGGTTGATGAGTTTGTTCTGGTAGAGTTTGAGCATCATCTTTGAGTCGTCAATAACAAAGATCACAGGACTGCTGTCTTTGGTATTTGGTTTGAGGGCAGGCACCTTTGAGGCCATGGAATCTGCCAGATCCCCCCGGTTCTTGGATTTGAGCAGGTTTAGAAAATGGTCCCGGGTGGATGCATCGGCACTGGAGGTGATATGGTCCTGGGCCAGTTGGATAAAAGAGGGTTCATCCAGGAGAAAATTAAAGATGTTGTCTGCTTCGGCGTCAATGAGGGCTGCCACTGTCTTTCTTGAGTCCTGGGAAGATTCCCGGACAATGTTCTTGAGTCCGGCAACCAGAACCCGGGAAAGATTTCTGTCAACGGCTCGGGCCGCACTCATCCGGACAGCTTCCACAGAGTCCTGTAGGCCGATGGCCAGACTGATGGCTGATTTGGGTGACGGAATCCGCTCCAGGGCTTCGTAAGCAGCCTGGCGGATATTGGGATCTTTGGGTTTCAGGTTGATGATATCAATGATTACGGGAACAGCAGCCTGATCACCGATATACCCCAGAGTGGTTATGAGATGTACCATGTAATCCGATTCCGCGTTGGAGGCCGCCCGGGTCAGGATGGGTACGGATTTGTTGCCGATTTCGATGAGCTGGTCAATGGCGGCATCACGGACATGGCTATGCCGGGATGCCAGAAGGGATGCCAGGGTGTCCAGGGCGTATTGATCCTGGATGCCGGCCAGGGCTTCGACGGCCATGAGATCAGACTCATGGGCGCCAGTGATGGATTCCTTTAGAAGATCCACTGCCTCTTTTCCGCCGATGTCAGCCATGGCAAAAATAGCCGCGTGCCGTACTGTGTCGGCAGCTTCCCTGGCCAGGGATAAAAGGGCCGGAAATGAATCCTTGAGTCTGAGGGCACCAAGGGATCTGGCGGTCTGAACAAGGATTTCCGTGTCATTGGTCTTGCCCAGGAGGGCTTTGAGTGCCGGGGCAGTCTCATACAGCATGAGATCCCCCGCAGCCCGGATATAGATCAGCCGATTTTTCCTGTTGTTCTGGGTGATGTACTTTATTACCAGGGGCGTATTGCCATAGGCCTTGTCAAGAATCAGATCGTACAGGGCTTCCTGAATTTCCGGATTGGCTATATCCAGCCGGGTAAGGTGCTCAAGCAGGGGAAAGACTACCGATTCTGGAGCCCTGCTCAACTCGGACAGGGCCTGTTTCTGGACATCCGCCTGGACATCAGCATCCGAGGCAAACTGGAGAAGTGCCTTTGCCTTAACAAGATCTTCTTCCTTGAGACAGAAAATCAACTCATCAAGGAATTCTTTGGGGTTTATACTGGCCATAGGGCTCCCTACTGAGATTTAAGCTGGT
Organism: Pseudomonadota bacterium; assembly: GCA_043806875.1. Taxonomy (GTDB): domain Bacteria; phylum Desulfobacterota; class Desulfobacteria; order Desulfobacterales; family Desulfobacteraceae; genus JAZDGN01. The sequence continues at coordinate 219,303 of JAZDGN010000132.1, read as the reverse complement.
AGAACATGGAGTTGAGGTAACGCTGGGGTGCAAACAGGTCTGAATCATTGGCAAGGGATTCGGTGGCCCCGATGATGAGGTAACCATCAGGCTCAAGCACTTTTGCCAGTTTGCTGTAAATTTTGCGCCTGTCTTCCGAGGTAAAGTAAATCATGACGTTACGGCACAGAACAATGTCGAACTTATCGATTCCCACAAAAGGTTTCATCAGATTCATTTTTCTGAACTGGGCCATGGCCCGGATTTCATCCTTGATTTTATAAGAGTCGTTGTGGGGCATGAAATATTTTTCCAATCTTTTTTTTTCCAGTCCCCTGGCAATTTCGAACTTGTTGTACTGGCCATAGCTTGCCTGGGCGACGGCCGCATCTGAGATATCGGTACCCAGGAGCTTTATGTTGTAGTCCCTGGGGGTGATATTGATTTCATTCATGGCCATGGCTATGGAATAGATTTCCTGACCTGTGGAGCTTGCGGCGCTCCATAGCCTCAGGGAAGGTCTGCCCCCCGGCCTCTGCCGGGTGCGTTTGTCAATGAGATCCGGAAGGATTTTGAACTGGAGCAGTTCAAAGGGGGCTTTGTCCCTGAAAAAATAGGTTTCATTGGTGGAAATGGCATCGATGATTTTTTTTTCAATATCCTTTTTAAGATCCATCCTGGCTTTCTGAATGAGCTCAACATAGGATTTGCATCCGAATTCATCCACCAGGGGATTTAGTCTGGTTTCCACCAGGTACTCCTTCCCTTTCACAAGGGAGATCCCTGACAGCTCGACAATAAATTTTGCCATGATTTCGAATTCAGGTGCAGTGATTTTAATCATTGAAGCCCGCAGTTTATTTAATGACGGTTCGAGTGATTTCTTCGGCGATCTTATCAAGGGGCGCGATGACATCGGCCAGTCCCGATTCGATAGGCTCTTTGGGCATGCCGTAGACAGTGCAGGAATCCTTGTCCTGGGCAATGATGATGCTTCCGTTTTTTTTCATCTGCTGCAGTCCTTTTGTACCGTCAGATCCCATGCCTGTCATGATGACGCCGGTTGCCCGGCCGACATAATGCTCTGCAATGGATCTGAACAGATAGTCCACGGACGGTTTGCAGCTGTTTTCCGGAGGATCATCGGTGATCCTTATATTCCGTGTCCTCCCGTCTGCCCCGGCAATGATCTTCATCTGTTTCCCGCCCGGAGCAATGAATACGGTATTGGGAACCAGGGGTTCGCCGTTGACCGCTTCCTTTACCGTGAGCTGGCATTTTGCATTCAGGCTTTTTGCCAATGACTGGGTGAACATGGGTGGCATGTGCTGAACCACCAGTATGGGTACATTAAGGGTTTTGGGAAGGAGCGGCATCATCTTGGCAAGGGCGTTGGGACCACCGGTTGAAATCCCGATGCCGATGATTTCAGAAGGTGTGGTTCTGCCCCTTGATACCATGCCAGGCCTGGCCAATGACGGTCTCGGCGCAGGTCTTGCAGGCTCCGGCCCCGTGGAGACCCTACCCTTGAGTTTCTCCCGAATCTCCTTTTGCCGTCTGAATCCTTCGATAATGGGAGCAAGGGCATCTCTGACCTTGACCATGTTGTCGGCCATCCGACCTTCATCGGGTTTGGGAATAAAATCAAAGGCACCCAGTTCCAGAGCCCGTATGGTCATTTCGCTCCCTTTGTGGGTAAGGGTGCTGAGCATGACGGCCACGGGTGAGTTCGCCTGTCCCTGGAGATGCTCCAATACTTCAATGCCGCTCATTTCGGGCATTTCAATATCCGGGGTGACCAGGTCCGGTTTTAATGAGGCGATGCGTGACAGCGCAATCTTCCCGTTATTGGCGGTTCCCACAACCTCAATATCAGGGAACTGGCCCAGGACGTCACTGACGATCTTCCGATAGACAATGGTGTCATCTACGACTAATACTCTTATGGATCCCATCTATTCCTTTAATACCTCTTCAACATCCAGGATACCGATCAGGCTGGATTCAGTCTTTAAAACGCCTTTGAAATATTTGCCTTTGACTCCGCTGATGTTGGACGGGGAATGTTCGATGCTGTTTTTCTCTGCAGTCACCACATCGGAGATGGAGTCCACCATCAGTCCGATCAATTCGTCCTGGGAACGGACGATGATGTTTTTTATGTTTTTTGAATCCTCGATCTGGGAAAGGCCGAGTTTTCTCCCAAGATCAAGAACCGTAACAATCCTTCCCCGCAGATTCAGCACACCCACAACATAATCCGCAGCCTGGGGGACCGTTGTGACTTCGAAGTGTTTGTTGATTTCCTGGATGCTGAGGATATCAATCCCGCAAAGCGCCTTGCCGACATAGAAGGTCGCCAGTTCCATGGTGGCCTCCTGGGTGGTGCTGATTGTTTCAGCCATGATTCGTTCTCCTCGGATATCTGTTAAGAAATTATGGCCTTGCAGTTACAGGTTCAGATAGTTTCGGATCACCTTCATGAGGTTTTCCCGGTCCAGCTTGATCTGGTAATCATCTATTCCGGCTTTTTTCCCTTTTTCAATATGGGCCTCACTGGCCAGGGAAGTGAGCGCGATAACCGACAGATGGGAGAAAGCTGGAGAAGTCTTGATTTTCCGGGTGAGTTCAAAACCATCCATCTTCGGCATTTCCAGGTCGGTCACGACGATGTCGATCTCTGCAGCCTTTTTCTGAAGGATTTCCCAGGCCTTGAGTCCGTCTTCGGCATCCAGGACCTTATAACCTTCCTCGGTCATGAACCCCTTGACCTGATTCCGGAAAAAGGCCGAGTCTTCCGCAAACAGGATGACCTTCTGACCGGCTTCCTTCATTACGGCAGCAGCATTGACCTCGTCTTCGAACCAGTGGGGGTTGAGCTGTTTTACCAGTTCAAAAATATCCACCAGCAGGGTTGTCCGTCCCTCGATGATCATGGATCCGCTGATGCAGGTTTGTCTGAGTGTCGATTCGTCTATCTCAAGGTAAACCTCAACGGCATCCACCGGCGGTGTAACCATGAGGCCCACCTCCCTGCCCTTGATGGTGAAAACAATGACTTCCTGCTGCTCTTTTTCAATCAGTTTGCTGACAGTAGCCACCTGGGACAGCTCGAACAGGGGCAGGGTTCCCTTCCGGTATTGAACCACTTTCTTGTTTCCGATGACTTCGATGGCCGAAGTCGGGAAACGCTCGATGCGTTCAACCAGGTTTAAAGGCGCGGCAAAATGTTCACGTTCTCCATTTTTGAATACGAGCAGGGATGCTTTGTCTTTGGACCGCTCCCTGTCTTCCGAAGCCTGTTTGGCCTCCTTGGCCACGCGTTCTGCTTCGGCCATGGTGGTCAGTTCAGCCATCTGGGCAAGGTTGGCGACATCTAGAATCAGGGCAACCTTGCCGTCTCCCATGATGGTTGCACCGGCATATCCGCTGCACCGCTTCAGGTGGCGGCCCAGGGGTTTGACAACAATTTCCTCAGAATCGCACAGTTCATCCACCACAAGACCATACTTGTAGGCACCCGCAGAAACGACGGCAATATTGATGGCCGATGCAGCCCTGTAGCGCCTGTCCCCCTCTTTTCGGTCGAATCCCTGGCCTTGATCGGGCCTGGCCTCAAGGGAAACCACGTCTTTGTCCTCGGCCAGATCCCATTTGGGGCTTCGCCGATCCGCAATGCTGGTTCTCCTGTCTTCCTGCTCCAGACTGTCTTCCGGGTGAACAAAGGTCTTTTTGATACCCAGAACCTCTGACAGATTCAAAAGCGGGAGCAGGTTTCCCCTGAGTCTGACAACGTCGGCATCCCCGACTTTCTCGATGCGTGTTTTAACCTGGGCCGCAGGAATTCTAAGGAGCTCGTCCAGGTTTACCTGGGGCACGGCGTACTGTTCTTTGCCCACGGTTATGATCTGGCTTGGTATAATGGCAAGGGTTAGGGGCAGTTTGATCTGGATATCGGTTCCCTGACCCGGGGTTGAATCGATCTCAATGATACCCCCCATTTTTTCCAGGTTGGTCATGACCACATCCATGCCCACGCCTCTGCCCGATACATCGGTTACTTTTTCGGCAGTGGAAAATCCCGGAAGAAGAATCAGTTCTATTTTTTCCTTGTTGGAGAGTTCAGATACCTGCTGTTCCGTCATCAGCCCCTTGGTAACGGCGACCCTGGCTATCTTGTCAGGATCAAGACCTTTGCCGTCATCTGAGATGACGATATTCACCTGTCCAGCATCATGGAATGCCTTCAAGGTAATTGTCCCGGTCGGCTTTTTTCCGATCTGCTGCCTGACTTCCGGTTTTTCAATACCGTGGTCGACCGAGTTCCGGACCAGGTGGGTCAGGGGGTCATTGATGGATTCGATGATGGTTTTGTCAAGCTCGACCTCTTTGCCTTCAATAATCAGATCAATCTGTTTTCCCAGGTCCCTTGCCAGGTCACGGACAACTCGGGTGAACTTATTGAACACGTTGGCAATGGGCTGCATGCGGGTACACATGATTGCCTCCTGGAGTTCGGAGGTGATCATGTCAATGCGCTGGCTTGACAGTTCCGTGGCCTTGGCGTTGGATGAACTGATTCCCTGCATGAGCTGATTGCGGCTGAGAACCAGTTCACCTGCAAGGTTCATCAGTGTGTCCAGGAGGTTGACGTTAACCCTGAGGGAGCCCTGGGATTTTGCAGAGGCCATGGTGTCTGCGTGGACAGGGCTGCTCTCTTCAGCATCCGTCCGCGTGGTCTGGAGTTCAGCAGCCGCGGCCTCTTCCAGGTCGGCGGCTGCCTGGTGAACCATCTGCCTGGGCGCCGGTGAGATTCTGGCCGGCTGAGTTGACCGGGCCGGAGCCTGGGTGACTGCTGCAGGCCTTGCTTTTGAGGGCATGACACCTGGTTCTTCGACCTGGGATCCGGCGACCCTTATCATATCATCTGTGACCACATGAATAAACTCATCGCTGAGATCAAATAGGGTTCCGGCCATGTCAGGTTCGAGGATTGATGAATACAGGATCTGGAACGGGATTCTTGCCGGCGGCATTTCACCTTCAAGTGTTCCGACGGATTCGAAATCAATTCGTGATTCCAGAATTGAACCTGTCTTCTCAAGGGTTTCGAGCAGGGCAATTGGGTTTTTATTTTTTTTCTGGATATCGTGAATCAGGTCATACTCCACCAGGAAAACAAATCGGCCGTCTTTTTTGCATTGCTCAAGATCATACTGGGATACCTGCGGAAAAATACGGCCGTCTGCCAGGTAGATGTCAACGAGCTGGGAAACGATCTCCTGCTTCTCCTGGGGAAGGGTTGCCCTGGTTATATTGGCAAGGGCTGTAATATGCTCTGAAACATCTTCATCGTTGCTGGTATTGATGTTTCTCATCAGGTTTTCAAGCTTGTCAAATCCCTTGAGAAGCACGTTAATCCTGTCAGGGTTCGGAACCAGCTCAAGGTTACGGATGAGATCAAGGACGTTTTCAAGGCTGTGGGATAGCTCTTTAATGGTGGTCAGGCCCATGAATCCGGCGCCGCCCTTAATGGAATGTGCAGCGCGGAAGACGTTGTTAACCAGATCGATGTCTACATTCTGCCCGCCCTCTTCAATGGTCAAGAGGTCACTCTCTATGTCGGACAGATGTTCGAGGGATTCTTCTATGTACATCTGCAGGGTTTCGTCGTCTTCAAACATGATGATGAACCTCCTCCAAAAGTTTAGGCCGTGTATTTCTGCTTCAGTTGTACAAAAGTTGTATTGTTTTACTGCATTTCATACGTATGCTATCAAAATTACAAGAATAGTTGATAAATGTCAAACCGGATTGTTTAAAACCGGAAATATTATGGTTTCAGGAGGAGGCTCTGATGATGTCCCAGGGGCTGCAGGCGGCTCGGACCGTGAGGCAGACCCTGGTGTTGGGCTGTGCATTTTCAAGAGGATTCCCCGAGGTATCCTGGATGAACTTGACATCTGCCGTTACAGGTTTTCCCCTGGGAGAGAGTATTTCAATGGAACTCCCAACCGAAAGCTTATTCTTAACGTCCAGAGTAATTGTGGTCCCCCCGGAATGCGGCGAGCAGAAAATGGCCTTGCCGATGAAGCTGTGGATCATTCCGGTCTGGGAGTTGCTGTAGTTGGGAAGGACATGATCCGGCTGGTTAAAAAAAAAGCCAGTACTATATTCCCGGTGGAACAGCCTGGAAAGCTCCTGGTGCCACCGGGGTTTGGGGGCGTATCGGTCAGGGTCTTCCATATATAAGTCCAGGGCTTCGCGATAGGTTTTCACCACGGTGGCCAGGTAGTTTATCCCTTTCATTCTGCCTTCAATTTTCAAGGATTTAATGCCGGCCCGGACCAGTTCGGGAATGTGGTCTATCATACACAGATCTTTGGAGTTAAAGATATAGGAACCGCGGTCATCTTCCATGAGGGAGTGGTAGGATCCGGGCCGCAGTTCCTCAACAACGCTGTAGTTCCAACGGCAGGGGTGGGTGCACAGACCTCGGTTGCTGTCCCTGCCGGAAAGGAAGCTGCTCAGAAGACAGCGGCCAGAGTATGAAATGCACATGGCTCCATGGACAAAGACTTCAGTTTCAAGACAGGACGTCTGAACAATATCCCGGATCTCGTCAAGACAAAGCTCCCGGGCAAGATTGGCCCTGGTGATTCCAACGGCTTTCCAGAACTCCAGGGCGCTGTAATTGGTTGTATTGGCCTGGGTGCTGAGATGGAGGGCCAGTTGCGGAGCATGCTGCCTGGCCAGGTGGATGACCCCTGGATCTGCAACAATGAGAGCGTCCGGTCCCAGGGCATTCATTCGTTCCAGAAATTCGGACAGGGAGTCCTGATCTGAATTCCTGGAGTATATGTTACAGGCAACATATACCTTTACGCCCCGGTCATGGGCATACCCAATGGCCATTTCAAGTTCTGAATCGGTAAAATTGCCTGAGAAATTCCTGAGGCTGAAATCTTTTCCTGCAAGATAAACGGCATCTGCACCGTAATGAATTGCAATTTCTAACTTTTCGACGTTTCCGGCCGGGGCTAGCAGTTCAGGTTTTACAAGAATAGGCTTTGGCATGGCTGACGGTGGCGGTGTTGTGGTGCCCCCGGCAAGAATCGAACTTGCGCACATGGATTAGGAATCCAATGCTCTATCCACTGAGCTACGGGGGCAATGCGTGTTAATCTACTCTACCTGCAGTTTCTGACCCGGGTAGATTTTACTGGTCTCACTCAGGTGGTTCAGGGAGAGAAGACGTTCGAGTGTCATATTATATTTTTGGGCGATTGTAAAGGGATTATCTCCGGATTTTACCCAATAAGTATCGGTAGGTTCGGGGATGGACGCGGCTGCCCTTGTCGGAATAAGGAGTACCTGACCGATGTGAAGGTCCTGACTGGTCAGGTTATTTGCCGTCATTATCCTTTTAGTCGTGGTGCCGTAGCGGTTGGCAATGTTCCACAGATTATCCCCGCTTTTTACACTGTACCGCAGTCCCTGGGGGGGGATGGTGTCAACCGGTGTGGGAGGAGAGTAACCAGACCCGGTGTTTCCTGAAACCGGTATTTTCAGGACCTTGCCGGTAACAATCATGTTGTTTCTGGGGAGCCTGTTGACAGTTGAAATCAGTCGCATGCTGGTTTTGTATTTTCTGGCTATTATGGACAGGGTTTCACCGGGCCTGACTTTGTGATAGCTGAATTTTGCCGGCGGGGGCAAAACCGTGGATTGGATTTTATCCAGGCTGGCAAGAAAAATTTCGACCTTGTCCTCAGGCAGTCTGAGTTCATATTCCTCGGGTGGAAGAAGGGCATACCTGAGCTCCGGATTGAGTTCCTTGAGGCAGGCGGGGTCCATGCCTACTTCCCTGGCGATATCCTGGAGCCGGATCTGCTTGGCAATGGAGACCGGCTTGAAATTCAATGGTTCAGTCGTCTCAAGGGTCATATCATAATCGGACAGGTTTTTGATAATATGAAGTGTTGCCAGGAAGCGCGGAACGTACCGTGCCGTTTCTATGGGCAGTTTTTCATAAAGGTCCCAGAAGTTGTCCAGATAGTTGATATTCTGATCCTTGATGATCCTGAGCACTCGCCCCTCACCGCAATTATAGGCTGCCAGAACCGTTGACCAGTCCCCGAAAAGACCGTGGAGTTCCTTCAGATAAGCGATGGCTGCCTGGGTTGATTTGTACGGATCCAGCCTCTCATCAATATAATAGTTGCGGGTGAGACCGAATTTGTACCCCGTGGACGGAATGAACTGCCAGATGCCCAGCGCCCTTGCAGGAGACATGGCGTTGGTTTTGAAACCGCTTTCAATAAGGGGGAGCCATGACAGCTCTACGGGAAGACCGGCCTTCCTGAGTTCCTCCTCAATGTATGGACGGTAGAGGCAGGAACGTTTCAAGGATTGTATAAAAAATGAACGTTCTGTGCAGGTAAGCAGCTGGATTTCTTTATTTACGTGATCATTCAGGGTGATGGGAATGGCATCGTACTGGCCGTTGACAATAATATTGCGGGATGCATAGATCTCCAGAATCCGTTTGGATATCATGTACCTTATGTCTTCTTTCTGCTGGTTGATTTCAGGAAAGGCGGCAGTATCAAGTTTTAAGATGGTTGCATAGGCAAGATCAAGTTCTGCCAGGGCGTTTTCGAGCTCCCCTTTTTCCCAGTATGACTGGGCTGACTGGCACAGTTCCAGGGAGTGTTCTATGTCCTCCTGGGGAGCAGTCTCACCGTCCGCGGACGGTGATGCAAGTGCGTCCGAATCTGATTCAGACAGTTCATTGGGATTTGATTCGGTGTCGGCTACCAGGTCGCAGGCCTTGGTGATATGACCGGACACCGGCCTTGGGATGACAGTTTTACTGAGATTAGCAGAGGGTTGCACGGTCTCTGGTGGAATGGTCCGGGCTTGCCTGGAGCCGGCAACAGGGGGTGGGGCAGTTGCCATGTCGGGTCGTGTCGTCTGACACCCCCCCATGACCAGAGCGGCTGCCAGCAGGATAAGAAAGTTCAATGATTGAATTTTATTGGTCATGGTGTATAATCACAGGTTAATGGATGATAAATATGCAAATAGATATAGAAGATCATACGGTGTGTCAAGTGAATAGTACCATCAACAAATAGTCATACGGTCGAAACAGGTTCTCGAGGGAGATGGATTTCCGGATAAGCCACCGGATTTAATCCTTCTAACCAGAGAGAGAGCGTGCCTAATTACAGAGGAGGGATTACTATCACTGCATTTTTTAATACCCGTCAGGTTGACTGTTAAGAAGTCTTTCCTTCTTTGCCCATTGACTCCGGTTCATACCAGAAACGCCGGGTATCGGTTTGAACGGCAATACATATGGCCGGCAGGACCGGCAATGTTTTTTGGGGTATATGAAAAAAATGCTTGAAAACCTGGGGATGGTCTGCTATTATCCCCCGGTCTTTGTTGTGGCAGAAAGTAATCACGGCCATAATGCAGATTAGCCGATATAGCTCAGTAGGTAGAGCATCTCACTTGTAATGAGAATGTCCTCCGTTCGATTCGGGGTATCGGCTCCAAAGTAGAGGTGGGGTTCCCGAGTGGCCAAAGGGATCAGACTGTAAATCTGACGGCAGCGCCTTCGGAGGTTCAAATCCTCCCCCCACCACCACTATAAAGTTCGTGTAGGAGATCTCGATTTTTGTCAGTAGAGGTCGCATACTGCATAGAATGGATGCTTCAAAGCCGTCAGGCTGTTTTTTCTGCGGGCTTTTGAGCGGGAGTAGCTCAGTTGGTAGAGCTTCAGCCTTCCAAGCTGAATGTCGCGAGTTCGAGCCTCGTCTCCCGCTCCATCTCTTCTTGAAATCCTGTCTCCTAATGGTAGTAGTAAGGCTTGTTCAGGCCCATGTAGCTCAGTTGGTAGAGCGCTTCCTTGGTAAGGAAGAGGTTCAACGGTTCGACTCCGTTCATGGGCTCCATTTAAGACAGGAGGTTGTCAGATGGCTAAAGAGAAGTTTGAGCGGACAAAGCCGCATGTGAATATCGGTACGATCGGTCATATTGATCACGGCAAGACCACGCTCACCGCTGCAATTACAAAACACTCTGCCATGAAAGGCTTTGGGAAATTTGTGGCCTTTGACGAAATTGACAAGGCTCCCGAAGAGAGGGAACGCGGCATTACCATTGCCACGGCCCATGTTGAATACGAAACCGTCAATCGTCACTATGCCCACGTGGACTGTCCGGGGCACGCCGACTATATCAAGAACATGATTACCGGTGCGGCGCAGATGGACGGTGCTATTCTTGTTGTTTCTGCCGATGACGGTCCCATGCCCCAGACAAGGGAACACATTCTCCTGGCACGCCAGGTCGGAGTACCGAGCATGGTCGTCTTCCTCAATAAGTGTGATATGGTTGATGATGAGGAGCTGATTGAACTTGTTGAGATGGAGTTGCGGGAACTCCTTGACAAATATGAGTTTCCAGGGGATGATACTCCAATTGTGAGGGGTAGCGCGTTAAGGGCTCTTGAAGAGGATGATCCCAATGGGGAAGCAGCCAAGTGTATTCATGAGCTTCTTGCGGTTCTTGATTCCTATGTGCCGGAGCCGGTCAGGGATACTGACAAGGATTTTCTCATGCCCATTGAGGACGTGTTCAGTATCTCAGGGCGTGGTACTGTCGTTACGGGCAGAATTGAACGCGGTATTGTCAAGACCGGCGATGAGGTAGAGCTGATAGGCATTCGTCCAACTGCTAAGACAATCTGCACGGGTGTGGAGATGTTCCGCAAGCTTCTTGATGAGGGCCGGGCTGGAGATAATGTCGGTCTTCTGCTCAGGGGTACAAAACGGGAGGCTGTTGAGCGTGGTCAGGTTGTGGCAAAGCCGGGAAGCATAACACCGCACACAAAATTCAAGGCAGAGATATACTGTCTGAGCAAGGAAGAGGGCGGGAGGCACACACCCTTCTTCTCGGGCTACAGACCCCAGTTTTTCTTCAGGACAACGGATATTACCGGTGTCCTGACACTGCCCGAAGGTATTGAAATGATAATGCCGGGTGATAATGCGGCCATCATTGCCGATCTCATTAATCCCATAGCCATGGAAAAAGAGCTTCGTTTTGCAATACGAGAAGGTGGGCGCACTGTTGGTGCCGGTGTAATCGGTGAAATAATCGAATAATAATTCAAGGAGTCTGGTGTGAGAGTAATTATTACCCTTGCCTGCAGCGAGTGCAAGAGGAAAAACTATACAACGACAAAGAACAAGCGTACAACTCCTGATAAACTTGAGCTTGAAAAGTATTGCAGATTCTGCAAGAAACATTTGCTTCACAAGGAAACCCGGAAATAGGCAGTTTTCAGGGCTTGATGACTAAAAATTGGTTTCTGTGGTCGAATGCAGGTCAGTAGCTCTAATTGGTAGAGCGCCGGACTCCAAATCCGGATGCTGGGGGTTCGAGTCCCTCCTGACCTGCCATACTTACAGGAAAAATCAGGAAACAACGGTTGATAACGCTTAGTTGGGAGTAATATGGCAAGGTTGCAGAAAAAGTTGTCGGCGGCGGACAAAGTCAAGAAAAAGGATCAGCCAACTGATTCAACTTCCGGTGCCGGCGACGGGACAGGGTCTGATGAGGCGGCAAAATCTGTAGCTCCCGGTCTGAAACAGGAAGCCAAAACAGTTGAGAAACGGATAAGGCCTGTTGCGCCGGTATCGGTGGAGCCCGGGGAGCCCAACCGTTTCCAGAAGGCCATACAGTTCTTCAGGGAAGTGAAGGTTGAACTGAAAAAAGTAACCTGGCCAAACCGTAAGCAGACTGCAGGGTCTACTCTGGTCGTCATTATTCTGGTGTTTATTCTGGCTACTTTTTTGGGGCTGGTCGATTTTGGCCTGTCAAAGCTGGTTCAAGTCGTCCTTGCATAAAAAGGGGTGTGGACAGTGGCTCGCAAATGGTACGTAGTACATGTCTATTCCGGGTTCGAGCAAAAGGTTAAACGAGCCCTGGAAGACAGGATATCCAATTCCGGATGCGCCGATATGTTTGGAGAAATCCTTGTGCCGACCGAGCATGTCGTCGAACTCGTCAATGGCAAGAAGCGGGAATCTTCCAGAAAGTTTTACCCTGGCTACATCCTGGTAAACATGGATCTGACCGACGACACATGGCACATTGTCAATTCAACCGCCAAGGTAACAGGATTCCTCGGGGGGAAAAACAAACCTGCCCCCATTTCCGACAGGGAGGCTGCAGCGATTGTCGATCGGATGGAACAGGGTCGGAATAAACCTCAACCAAAGTACTTTTTTGAAATTGGAGATGATGTCCGTGTGACTGACGGACCTTTTACTAATTTTACAGGCACAGTGGAAGACTCCAACCCTGAAAAAGGCAAGGTTCGTGTCCTGGTAAGCATTTTTGGAAGAGCAACCCCGGTTGAGCTGGAATTTGTTCAGGTAACTAAGATTTAAATTTGTCAAACATTAACGAGAGTGTCAGGAGTAGATAAACAATGGCTAAAAAAATAATGGCGCAGATCAAACTTCAGGTTCAGGCCGGCAAGGCCAATCCTTCTCCGCCAATCGGTCCTGCTCTGGGTCAGCACGGTGTAAATATCATGGACTTCTGTAAGGCGTTCAATGCAAGGACAGCCAATGATGTCGGATCCATAATCCCTGTCGTGATAACGGTTTACCAGGATAGATCGTATACATTCATCACCAAAACACCCCCGGCTTCCATGCTGCTTAAAAAGGCTGCCAAGATAGAGAGCGGATCCAGCGAACCCAACAAGACCAAGGTCGGCAAGGTAACCAGCGAACAAGTGGTTGAGATAGCGAAAATGAAAATGGAAGATCTTAACGCTGCTGATATCGATGCTGCTGTGAAAACCATCACTGGTACAGCAAAAAGCATGGGTATAGAAGTCGTTTAACTGCTAAAGGAGTGAGAGAGAAAAAATGCCGAAACGCGGTAAAAAATATTTGGACATGGTTAAAAAGATCGACAGGGAAAGTCGTTACGATTTTGATAAAGCGTTGGAGATCTCACTCGCGTCGTCTCATGTCAAGTTTGATGAAACTGTTGATATTGCAGTAAGGCTGGGTGTAGATCCACGCCATGCTGATCAGATGGTCAGGGGTACGGTTGTTCTGCCCCACGGACTGGGCAAGGAAGTCAAGGTTTTGGTGTTTGCCAAGGGTGAAAAGGAAAAAGAAGCTCTGGATGCCGGTGCCGACTTTATCGCTGACAATGAAACCGTGGAAAAGATCAAAGAGGGGTGGTTTGGATTCGACAGGGTTCTGGCTACTCCTGACATGATGGGAACGGTTGGAAAGCTGGGGCGGGTTCTTGGCCCCAGGGGACTGATGCCCAACGCGAAGACAGGTACCGTAACGTTTGATATAGCAAAAACCGTTCAGGAGCTGAAAGCCGGTAAAATAGACTTCAGGGTTGAAAAGGCCGGTATCGTCCACGCACCCATGGGCAAGGCATCCTTTGGAGTACCAAAGCTGGCCGACAACATCAAGGCTTTCATTACAACGATTCTTGCCCTTAAACCCTCGTCCAGTAAGGGGACCTACGTCAAGGGAATTACAGTCTCGACCACCATGGGACCAGGAATAAAAATCGATACGACCAATGTGAAATAGCCTTTTTTGGGGGACGCCCGTCAGGGCGTCCGCTAACCACCAGTGTTTTGTCTGTCAAAGAAAGTAGGTGTACATGGCATGGGCCATGTATATAATCGGCGTTGCCGGCCTGCCGAGACAGAAATGTTTTGGCATCGTTGGCACCTCTGAAAAAATAACGTATTTGGGAAGGAGGTGTAGTAGTATTGAATCTATCAGATAAACAAGTATGTGTTGAGAGACTTAAGACACGGCTCTCAGAAACATCAATTTCCATTATTGTTGATTATAAGGGACTTGATGTCGAGACCATGACCCAACTCAGATCTGAGCTCAGAAAAGAGGGGGTCGAGTTGGAGGTCGTAAAAAACACGCTGCTTTCATTGGCGTCAGAAGGAACCGGTACGGCCGTCATCAGGGAATCCTTTGTTGGCCCCAATGCCATTGCCACTTGCAAGAACGATCCTATAGCTCCAGCACGGGTTCTGATCAGGTTTGCCGAGAAAAATGACAAGCTCACCATAAAGATCGGAGCTATGAATGGGAAAGCTCTTACATATGAGGACATTCAGGCGCTGGCCAAGCTTCCGAGCAAGGAAGTGCTCCTCGGTCAGCTTCTGTCCGTAATGAATGGTGTTCCGACATCCATGGTCAGGGTTCTTGCGCAAGTCCCGCGTTCTTTCCTTAATGCTCTTAATGCAATCAAGGACCAGAAAGAAGCTGCCTAAGCGGCTGGTTTAACTATTTTTTAGAGTAATTGATTACTCTATCATGTATTTTTTTAAGGAGACGATAAATGGCTGATATTACAAAAGCTGATGTAATTGAATTTATAGCAAACATGAGCGTTCTCGACCTGTCCCAGCTGGTCAAGGAACTGGAAGAGAAATTTGGTGTTACCGCTGCTGCCCCTGTTGCCATGGTAGCCGCTGCCGGGCCGGCAGCCGCCGCCGCTGAGGAAGAGAAAACCGAGTTTGACGTCATCCTGGAAGCTTCCGGTGACAAGAAGATCAACGTTATCAAAGAAGTCAGGGCCATCACCGGCCTCGGACTCAAGGAAGCCAAAGCCCTGGTTGACGAATGCCCGAAACCAGTAAAAGAAGGCATCACCAAGGAAGAAGCAGCCAAGATCAAAGAGCAGCTTGAGGCAGCCGGAGCTACGATAGTTGTCAAATAGCATCCTTTTCAGGGTAGCTGTTTGAAAAAATGAAAAGGTTAGACACTCACGATGCGGAGGCAGGATCCCCTATGGATCATGTCTCCGCTTTCACGGTTATAATAAACCCACAGTTGGAGATACCATGACCGGGAGCTTCTTGGCAAGCAAGCGCATAAGAAAAGAATTTGGAAGTAAGAGTAAGGTCGTTGAAATTCCGGACCTTATCGGAATGCAGCGAACTTCTTTTGAACGATTTCTCCAGAGGGATGTTTCGCCTGAAAACCGCAAGGAGGTCGGAATTCATCTGGTGTTCAAATCGGTTTTTCCCATCAAGGATTTTACTGGAACGTCCTCACTGGAGTATGTTTCCTATTCTTTTGGTGAAGCCAAGCATTCTGTGGAAGAGTGTATCAGCAGGGGCATGACCTATGAAATTCCGGTCAATATCACGGTGCGGCTTGTGGTTTATGATCTTGACAAGGAAACAGGCTCGTCCGCTATCCGGGATATCAAGGAGCAGGAGATCTATTTCGGAACCATCCCCTTGATGACACGGCGCGGCACTTTTATCATCAATGGCACTGAACGTGCCGTTGTAAGTCAGCTTCACAGATCTTCCGGAGTTTTTTTCGACCATGACAAAGGCAAGAATCACTCCAGCGGCAAGATTATCTACACCGCCAGGATCATTCCTGTCCGAGGTTCATGGATCGACATGGAGATTGACCCCAAGGATATCGTCAATATCCGTATCGATCGCAGACGGAAATTCCCTATATCCATGCTGTTTAAAGCGTTCGGATATGCCAACGAAGATATTCTGAGCTTTTTCTACAAAAAGGATTACATTGTCAAAAAAGACGGTGCCTACTTCAAGGAATTCAACGCAGAGAATCTGAAGCGCCACCGGGCCAGTTACGATGTCATTGATCCTGCAACCGGTGAAACCGTCGTCAAGAAGGGACGGTTGTTTACCAAGCGCGCCTTGAAACAGCTCCAGATGTCCGGACTCAATTTCATTCCCATAAGTGATTCGGAACTCATCGGAAAACCGGTAGCCAATACCATCTATCACCCGGAAAACAGCGAAGTCATTCTTGCCAAGGCAGGGTCCCTGCTTGACAAGGAGACCCTGGAAGAAATCAGTAATGCGGGACTGAACCAATTTCGCATCCTGTACGTTGACTCCTACAGTTCCGACTCCATGCGCAAGACCCTCACGGTGGACAAGGTTTCATCAAAGGCTGAGGCCCTTATTGAAATTTACCGGCGCCTCAGACCCGGTAATCCAGCCACTCCGGAAGTGGCCCAGGATTTCATCGACCACCTGTTTTTCAAGCCGGCCTATTACGACCTTTCCAACGTAGGCCGCCTTAAAATGAATCACCGTCTGGGTGTTGAAACCGGTATTGATGTGAGAACGCTGAGAAAGGAAGATATCCTTCTCACAGCAGCGACCCTCATTGAGCTCAAGGATACCCAGGGAGCGGTGGACGATATCGATCATCTCGGCAACCGTCGCGTCCGTGCCGTCGGGGAACTGCTTGAAAATCAGTACCGTATAGGCCTTGTGCGGATGGAAAGGGCCATCAAAGAACGGATGAGCATGCAGGAAGTTGATGCCATGATGCCCCATGACCTGGTCAATCCCAAACCTGTTTCAGCTGTAGTCAGGGAATTTTTCGGTACAAGTCAGCTGTCCCAGTTCATGGATCAGACCAACCCCCTTTCGGAGACCACGCACAAACGGCGACTCAGCGCCCTCGGACCCGGCGGTCTTACCCGGGAGCGTGCCGGATTTGAAGTCCGGGACGTCCATCCGTCCCATTATGGGAGGATCTGCCCCATTGAAACCCCGGAAGGTCCGAACATCGGCCTTATCGTCTCACTGTGTACCTATGCCAGAGTCAATGCCTTTGGCTTTATCGAAACACCGTACCGCATTGTCAAGGAAAGCAGAGCCACGCGTCAGATCAAGCATCTATCTGCCTTTGAAGAAAAGGATCATCCCATTGCCCAGGCCAACGCGGTTGTGGATGATGACGGCAACTTCCTCAATGAGCTAGTTACCTCCAGGGTCCAGGGAGAGTTTGAAATGGTTCCCAGAGAAGATATCCAGTTCATGGACGTCTCTCCCAACCAGCTGGTGTCGGTTTCCGCATCCTTGATTCCGTTCCTGGAAAATGATGACGCCAACCGTGCTCTCATGGGATCAAACATGCAGCGCCAGGCTGTTCCGCTCATCAAAAGCGAGGCACCCCTGGTCGGTACCGGAATCGAGGGCGTTGTTGCCAGGGATTCGGGCGTTGCCATTGTTGCGGATTACGATGGTGTGGTGGTGGATGTTGATTCCAAACGGATTGTGGTGAAAAATACAGACACAACCAACGGGCTTCCCGAAAAGACAGTTTCAATCTACAATGCATCTAAATTTGTCCGGTCAAACCAGAACACTTGTTTCAACCACAGGCCCATTGTAAAAAAGGGAGATACGGTCAAACTGGGCCAGGTGATTGCCGACGGTCCTTCCACAGAAAAGGGAGAATTGGCCCTGGGCAAGAATGTGGTAGTGGCCTTCATGCCCTGGGGCGGGTACAACTATGAGGACTCCATTCTTGTCAGCGACCGTCTTGTCCGGGATGCGATTTACACGTCTGTTCACGTTGAAGAGTTCGAAGTTGTGGCGCGGGATACGAAGCTTGGTAAAGAAGAAATAACACGGGATATTCCCAATGCCGGGGAAGAAGCATTAAAAGATCTGGATGAGAGCGGGATTATCCGGCTTGGTGCCGAGGTCAAACCCGGAGATATTCTGGTCGGTAAAATCACCCCCAAAGGAGAAACCCAGCTGTCGCCAGAGGAAAAGCTGCTCAGGGCAATTTTCGGTGAAAAGGCAGGTGATGTCAAAGATACCTCGCTCAGGGTCCCCCCGGGTGTTGAGGGTGTCGTGACCAACGCCAAGGTATTTTCCAGGCGCGGTATTCCCAAGGATGACCGGACCCGGATCATTGAAGACATGGAGATCGAGAAACTGGAAAAAGACAGGGACGACGAGATCCGGATTATCAATGAAACCGTGTCAAAGAAAATCGAGGAAATCCTTGCCGGTCAGAAAATTACCTCTCCCTTGAAAAAAGGCAAGAAAGCCCTGATCGGATCCGGCACTGAAGTAACTGCCGGAATGCTCAGCGAGTTCTCAGTTGCCGACTTAATGGGAATGACCGTTGAAGATCCCCAGACCACCGAAACTGTGCAGGCTATCCTGGAAAAAGCTGAGGATCAGATCAAAAGGGCACGTGAGTTTTTCAACTCCCAGGTCTCCCGGTTTGAAAAGGGCGATGATCTCCCTCCAGGAGTTCTGAAACTGATAAAGATCAATGTGGCCATGAAACGGGTTTTGTCCGTAGGTGACAAAATGGCCGGCCGTCATGGGAACAAGGGCGTTGTGTCGCGTATTCTTCCCATTGAAGACCTGCCCTATTTTGAAGACGGCCGGACTGTGGACATGGTCCTCAATCCCCTGGGCGTTCCGTCCCGAATGAACGTAGGCCAGATTCTTGAAATCCACCTGGGGTGCGCTGCGCGAGGCCTTGGCCGGCAGATCGAAGATCTCATGGATGAGATGCGGCTTGGTGAACTCAAGGCAAGGCTCAAACGTATTTTTACAACACCAACCATCAAGCCCGGGGAGCTGCTGGGTAAAGACAAGACTGCCTACGATTTTGAAAGCCACTACTGCCTGGATGAAGCCATGCCAACGCCCCAGTTTCCCGATGAAAGGGAATTTGTGGAAGTACTGGAGGCCATGTCCGACGCTGAGCTCCTGGAGTTCGCCTCCCAGTATAAAAACGGTGTTCACATGGCCACCCCGGTTTTTGACGGCGCTGCAGAGTCGGAGATAAAGGCATTGCTCAAATACGCTGGGCTCGCAACGTCAGGCCAGTCTGTTCTCTACGACGGACGGACCGGCGAGCCTTTTGATAAACCCATTACCGTGGGCATGATGTACATGCTCAAACTCCATCACCTTGTTGATGACAAGCTCCACGCAAGGTCCATTGGTCCGTACTCCCTGGTTACCCAGCAGCCCCTTGGCGGCAAGGCCCAGTTCGGTGGTCAGCGCCTTGGTGAGATGGAGGTCTGGGCCATGGAAGCCTATGGAGCCGCCCATGCGCTCCAGGAATTCATTACTGTTAAATCCGATGATATGACCGGCCGAACCCGGATGTACGAGAAAATTGTAAAAGGCCAGAATGTGCTTGAACCGGGTATGCCCGAATCTTTCAGAGTTCTTATAAAAGAGCTCCAGAGTCTGGGATTAGATATAAATCTTATTGAAGGAAACAAATAAGGAGAAGATATTGGAAACGATATACGATTTCTTCGCCAAACCAAAAGATCCGAAACTTTATACAGGAGTTCAGATCGGACTGGCATCTTCTGACCAGATAAGGGCTTGGTCCCACGGTGAAATCAAAAAGCCGGAAACCATCAACTACCGGACGTTCAAACCGGAAAGGGATGGCCTTTTCTGTGCAAAGGTTTTTGGCCCTACCAAGGATTACGAGTGCAACTGCGGCAAGTACAAAAGGATGAAACACCGTGGTGTTGTCTGTGAGAAATGCGGTGTTGAAGTCATTCAATCCAAGGTGCGGCGGGACCGGATGGCCCACATCGAGCTTGCCTGCCCTGTTTCCCATATATGGTTCCTGAAAAGTTTGCCAAGCAAGATAGGCAATGTGCTGGACCTGACCCTGAAGAATCTGGAGAAGGTCCTGTATTTTGACTCCTACATCGTTATTGATCCTAAAGAGACGGGTCTCCAGAAACTTCAGCTTCTGTCCGATGAAAAATATCACGAAGCACTGGATCTCTATGGCACCGATTTTGAGGCCGGTATCGGTGCGGAGGCCATTCTCAAACTTCTTGAAGAGGTGGATCTTGAAAAGGTCTACAACGAACTCAGGGAAGAGATAACCACGACCAAATCAGCAGCCAAACGCCAGAAGATGGCCAAGAGGCTCAAGGTTATCGATGCCTTCAGGAATTCCGGCCAGAGTCCCACCAAAATGATCATGACGGCCCTTCCGGTTCTTCCTCCGGATCTTCGGCCCCTGGTCCCCCTTGAGGGCGGACGGTTTGCCACCAGCGATCTGAACGACCTCTACCGACGGGTTATCAACCGTAACAACAGACTTAAACGGCTTGTCGATCTCAATGCGCCGGATATCATTGTCCGCAATGAAAAGCGCATGCTTCAGGAGGCCGTGGATGTTCTGTTCGATAACGGCCGGCACGGCCGGATCGTTACCGGAACAAACAAACGGCCGCTCAAGTCCCTTTCAGATACCCTGAAAGGAAAGCAGGGCCGTTTCCGTCAGAACCTCCTTGGAAAGCGCGTTGACTATTCGGGCCGTACGGTTATTACAGTAGGCCCTGATCTGAGGCTTCATCAGTGCGGCCTTCCCAAGAAAATGGCCCTGGAGCTGTTTAAGCCGTTCATATATAATTACCTCGAACAGAAGGGCATGGTTTCCACGGTAAAAAGCGCCAAGAAGATGGTTGAGCGTGAGGATATCGAAGTCTGGGATGCCCTGGACCACGTGGTGCGGGAATACCCGGTCATGCTGAACCGCGCGCCCACACTGCACCGGCTGGGGATTCAGGCCTTTGAACCCATTCTGATTGAAGGCAAGGCCATCCAACTCCATCCTCTGGTCTGCCCGGCGTTCAATGCCGACTTTGACGGTGACCAGATGGCAGTTCATATTCCCCTGTCCCTGGAATCCCAGCTGGAAGCCAGGGTTCTCATGCTGGCCAGTAATAATATCCTGTCCCCGGCCAATGGTCAGCCGGTCATCGTACCGACCCAGGATATTGTTCTGGGTATCTACTACATGACCCGGGGTGTGACTGGTAAACCCGGTGAAAACAGCCTTTTCGCCAGCATTGAAGAGGTCCGCTCTGCCTATGACTCCGGTGAACTTGCCCTTAACGCAAAGATCAGGGTCAGGATCGACGGTGTCGTCCACGAGACAACCACTGGAAGAATCCTGCTCTGGGAGATTATCCCCGGGGATACCCTGCTGTCTTTGACCCGTATACGGACAACCTCCATTGAATCGACCCAGGCGGTCCTTGCTGAACTCAAGTCCGGCAAGTCCTTTGACGAGGTTTACCAGCAGTATTCGGAAAAGGACACTCTTTTGAAAAACGGGGCTACTGGATTTCTTACCCGCAAGGAGTTCAAGAATATTTTCCAGATCTCCGAGGCCAAGGCCGAACAGCTCTACGGCCTCAGGGAAGATCAGCTCTCTGATGTCATGGTATCCGGCGGGTATTATGATATTTTCAGGGTGGTCGAGCGCAAGACGACCATCCCGTTTCGGCTGGTCAATAAGCTTATGGACAAATCAGCTGTGCGGGAGTTGGTTGACTACGCCTACAGGAACATCGGCATCAAGGAAACAGTTGTTCTGGCAGACAGGCTTAAGGACATCGGGTACAAGTATTCAACCCGCGGCGGGCTTTCCATTTCCATCGATGATATGATTATTCCCGAGGTCAAGTGGGATATCATCCGGAAGGCCGAGCAGGCTGTGGTGGACATCAAGGAACAGTATTCCGAAGGTCTCATTACCCAGGGTGAGAAGTATAATAAGGTTGTCGACATCTGGGCAAAGAGCACGGACGATATTGCCGATGCAATGATGGAAGTCATGAAAAATCCCAGGAAGGCAAAGAACTACGTAGGGCCTGCGGGAGACGTGCTCAATGCCGTCTATATGATGGCCGACTCCGGCGCCAGGGGCAGCAAGGACCAGATGAGGCAGCTGGCCGGTATGCGCGGTCTCATGGCCAAACCCTCGGGTGAGATTATTGAAAACCCCATCACCGCATGCTTCAGGGAAGGTCTGAGCGTACTGCAGTACTTCATCTCAACCCATGGTGCCCGTAAGGGTCTGGCCGATACCGCCCTGAAGACTGCCAACTCCGGTTACCTGACCCGGCGTCTAGCAGATGTCGCCCAGGACTGTACGGTGGTTGAAGCAGATTGTGGAACGCTCATGGGCGTGGAGGTCGAATCCCTGCTGGAAGGGGGTGAAGTCATTCAGACCCTTGGGGAAAGAATTCTTGGAAGGGTTACCCAGGCTCCGGTAAAAGACCCCTACAAGGACGTGGTTATTGTTGATAAGGGTGTGGAGCTTACAGAAACTCTGGTGGAGAAGATTGAAGCGGCTGGAGTCACATCCGTGAAAATCCGCTCCGTGCTTACCTGCAAATCCCAGCGGGGTGTGTGCGCAAAATGCTACGGCCGGGACCTGGCCTACGGAAAAACCGTGGACATCGGCCAGGCTGTTGGAATTCTGGCAGCCCAGTCCATTGGCGAGCCAGGTACCCAGCTGACCATGCGTACCTTCCATATCGGCGGTACGGCGAGCCGGAAGGTTGAAACTGCCGAAATCAAAGCGAGGATAGCAGGCCGGATCCGGTTTAACGATAATATCCAGATCGTTACCACGGCAGACAACGAGCAGATCGTCATGAACCGTAAAGATGGCGGTTTTTCCATCGTAGGACCCGACGGCAGAGAGATCGGACGTGAAGACGTGATTTACGGTGCCACACTGCTGGTCCGGGACGGACAGGAAGTGGAAGTGGGGGATGTCCTGGCTGCCTGGGATCCTTTTACAACCCCGATCATCACCGAGGTCAGCGGCCGGGTCAGGTATGCAGACATCGAAGTGGGAAGTACTGTCCAGGAGCAGATCGATCCGGTTACAGGCAAGGTAAGCCGTACCATCATCGAGGGGAAGGCTTCGGACATCCGTCCGAGGATCACCATCAAGGACAAGGAAGGAAAAGGTGTCAAGCTGCCTGGAGCATCATCTGTGGTCCGGTACTTTCTGCCTGTGAATGCCATCATTATGGTAGATGAGGATGATATGGTCATGGCCGGGGATGTGGTTGCCAAACTGCCGCGCGCCACCACCAAAACCAAGGATATCACGGGCGGTCTTCCTCGGGTTGCGGAGTTATTTGAAGTGCGTAAACCTAAGGAACCCAGCGTTCTGACCGAGATTGACGGGTACATTACCGTATCCAAGGGGACCAAGGGCAAGCAGAAGGTGACCGTGACCCCAACGGACGTCGGTGAGAAAAAGGAGTATTTGATCCCCAAGGGGCGTCATGTCAGCGTTTATGACGGTGACTATGTCAAGGCTGGTGAACCCCTTATCGGCGGCAGCGCCAATCCCCAGGATATTCTAAATATCAAGGGGGAGGTAGCCCTGGCCCGGTACCTGGTGGATGAGGTGCAGGAGGTTTACCGCCTGCAGGGTGTGCGTATCAACGACAAGCACATCGAGGTCATTATCAGCCAGATGATGCGCCGCGTTAAGGTTATGGAGGTCGGGGACACCACTTTTATTCCCGATGAACAGGTAGACCGGGTTACCTTTGCCGAAGCCAACCGTCAGGTAGTCCTGAAGGGTGGTGAGCCGGCCAGGGGTGAGCCACTGATTCTGGGTATAACCAAGGCCTCCCTTGCCACGGACAGTTTTATTTCCGCGGCATCCTTCCAGGAGACCACAAAGGTACTGACTGAAGCAAGTATGCAGGGGCGGTTCGACACACTGAAGGGCCTTAAGGAAAACGTTATCATGGGGCGCCTGATTCCTGCAGGGACTGGCTTTGTAGACTATAAGGATCTTGAAATAGAGATCAATGATCCATCAAACGTATAAAATAGGATTGCGGCTAAAATAACAAATTACTTGACAAGTTTTATGGTTTTATATAATAATCTAACATTTTGTCGCACATGAAGATTCGAATATTTCGATAAGGAGTGTTATTACAGTATGCCGACCATTAATCAGCTGGTAAGAAAAGGAAGAAAGAAGGCGGAAAAAAAGCAGAGTACTCCTGCTCTTAAGGGCGGTCCTCAGAAACGGGGGGTATGCACAAGGGTGTATACGTCCACACCTAAAAAGCCCAACTCTGCTCTTCGTAAGGTGGCCAGGGTTAGATTGACCACGGGCATGGAAGTGGCAGCGTATATTCCGGGCATGGGTCACAATCTCCAGGAGCATTCGGTTGTTCTTGTGAGAGGTGGAAGGGTAAAGGACCTTCCCGGTGTACGTTATCATATTGTCAGGGGGACTCTGGATACTCTGGGAGTCAATGACAGGCGGCAGGGTCGTTCCAAATATGGAGCCAAACGCCCGAAGTGATAGGAATACCGGGCTGGAGTCTGTCCGGGGACTTTAAGGGAAAACGTTAGGGATTGGTGGATATATGGCAAGAAAAAAATTAGCTTCAGGATCCTTGGTCAAGGGCACCAGACCGGAAAACCAGTTGGTATCGAAATTTATCAATTGTGTGATGAAAGATGGTAAGAAAAGTGTCGCTGAAAAGGTGTTCAGTGATGCCATGGCCATGGTTGAGGAAAAAAGCAACGGTACACCTGCTATAGAGGTCTTTGAAAAGGCTGTGAATAATATCAGGCCTTCTGTTGAAGTAAAATCAAGAAGAGTCGGCGGATCCACGTATCAGGTTCCTACGGAGATCAAGTCTGCCCGGCAGACTGCTTTGGCTTTCCGGTGGCTGCTCAACTACAGCCGGTCCCGTTCCGAAAAGGGAATGGCCAGGAAGCTGGCTGCTGAGCTTCTTGATGCCATTAACGAGCGTGGTGCAGCTGTAAAGAAAAGAGAAGATACGCATAAGATGGCAGAGGCGAATAAGGCGTTTGCCCATTTTAGATGGTAAAACAGTTTAAAATGTCCTGTTACTATTCCAGGGAGGAATTTTTAAGATGGCTAAAGAGAAATTTGAGCGGACAAAGCCGCACGTAAACATTGGTACAATCGGTCATATCGACCATGGTAAAACGACGCTTACCGCTGCAATTACCAAACACTCAGCCCTCAAGGGTTTTGGTAAATTCGTGGCCTTTGACGAAATTGACAAGGCTCCTGAAGAGCGTGAGCGTGGTATTACAATCGCCACAGCCCATGTCGAGTACGAGACAAAAAACAGGCATTATGCGCATGTTGACTGTCCGGGCCATGCCGACTACATCAAAAACATGATTACCGGTGCTGCCCAGATGGACGGCGCTATCCTCGTGGTTTCAGCCGATGACGGTCCCATGCCCCAGACCCGCGAGCATATTCTTCTTGCTCGCCAGGTCGGTGTGCCCAGCATGGTTGTATTCCTGAATAAATGCGATATGGTCGATGATCCTGAGCTTATTGAACTTGTAGAGATGGAACTCCGTGAGCTCCTTGACAAGTATGAGTTCCCAGGAGACGATACCCCCATAGTCAGGGGCAGTGCCCTGAGGGCTTTGGAAGAGGATGATGTCAACGGTGAGGCAGCTAAGTGCATTCATGAACTGCTGGAAGTCCTGGACTCCTATGTTCCCGAGCCGGTTCGTGATACTGACAAAGATTTTCTCATGCCCATTGAGGACGTTTTCAGTATTTCAGGACGCGGAACGGTTGTAACCGGCAGGATCGAGCGCGGTATTGTCAAGACCGGTGACGAGGTTGAGCTGGTCGGTATCCGCGATACTGCAAAAACAACCTGCACGGGTGTTGAGATGTTCCGCAAGCTCCTTGATGAAGGCAGGGCCGGTGACAACGTCGGTCTTCTTCTGCGCGGTACAAAGCGTGAAGCTGTTGAGCGTGGACAGGTTGTTGCAAAACCGGGCAGCATCACACCCCACACCAAGTTCAAGGCCGAGATCTACTGTCTGAGCAAGGAAGAGGGTGGGCGTCATACGCCGTTCTTCTCCGGGTACAGACCCCAGTTCTTTTTCAGAACTACCGATGTTACCGGTATCCTGAATCTTCCCGAAGGCGTGGAAATGATCATGCCCGGGGATAACCAGACAATTGAAGCCCAGCTTATTGCTCCCATTGCCATGGAAAAAGAACTCCGGTTTGCTATCAGAGAGGGTGGAAGAACAGTCGGTGCCGGTGTTATCGGTGAAATAATCGAATAATTCAAAAGAAGATAAAACTGTTATGATAAAGACCAAAATCAGGATCAGACTGCGGGCATACGATCACAAGCTTCTGGATCAGTCTTCCATGGATATCGTTGATACAGCCAGAAAAACCGGTGCCAAGGTTGTGGGACCAATACCTTTACCGACCCGTATCAACAAATTCTGTGTACTGCGTTCACCCCATGTGAACAAGAAGTCCAGAGAACAGTTTGAAATCAGGACCCATAAAAGGCTGATGGATATACTGGACCCGACTCAGCAGACGGTTGATGCTCTCATGAAGCTTGATCTTTCACCCGGTGTTGATGTCGAAATTAAATTATAGTTCATTTATTGGTTGAAAAGAAGGGCAGTTAGTCGCACAGGGGTCTCACCGATAACCAATTGGTTGATGGCCCCTTTTGACGGTTAAAGGCTCATCTTGAAACATAGATCAGGAAGTAATCATGGCTAAAGGAATTTTAGGTAAGAAAATCGGGATGACCAGTGTGTTTGCTGCTGACGGAACCCTTATTCCGGTGACTGTGGTTCAGGTCGGCCCCTGTGTTGTGACGCAGGTGAAAACCCTGAAGACAGACGGATACAATGCCGTTCAGCTGGGTTTTGACGCAAAGCCCATGAACCGATGCTCGAAACCGCTGGCAGGCCATTGTGCAAAAAGCGGAAATGCGGGCTTTCGGACCATCCGCGAATTCAGGGTAGACACTCCCGAAGGGTATGAGGTTGGACAGTCCGTCACTGTTGATACATTTGCTATTGGTGACAAAATTGCTGTCTCCGGAGTCTCAAAAGGCTGCGGATTTCAAGGGACCATTAAACGCCACGGCTTTTCCCGGGGACCTGAGACCCACGGATGCCGAAATCACCGTGAGCCCGGTTCCGTCGGTTGCAGTGCCTGGCCTTCGCACATTGTGAAAGGCAAGAAAATGCCCGGACACATGGGTGTGGACAGAAAAACTATCAAAAACCTGACGGTTGTTGACATCAGGCCTGAACAGAACATCGTTCTGATCAAAGGACCGGTTCCGGGCTCTAAAACCGGTATCCTTGAAATCCGGAAAGCAGGTTAGTTCCGGTAACTGGTTTCAGAAGAGACTTCACCTGGCCCAAGGATTCTTTTGGGCCTTGTGTTTTACACAGGAATGTCAGGTGACTTGCTTCTGGGTTATACGCGTGCTTAGAGTGCGCGTGTACTGTTAATGCGGCCATGGGTATTGCAAAGCATTTCGCAGTGATGCATGGTCGATCAAATGTTGAAGAGGAAGGATATGGCTTCTGTAGATGTAATGAATAAATCAGGGGAAAAAGTCTCTGAAACAGAGCTGCCTGATGATATCTTCTGCGTACCTGTAAAAAACAGTGTGCTGCACGATATGGTCAGGATGCAACTGGTATCGAGACGCAGAGGCACGGCCAAAGCGATGGGCCGTTCCGAAGTATCCGGGTCAACCCGGAAATTGTTTCGTCAGAAAGGGACCGGCAACGCACGTGCCGGCAGTATCAAATCACCGCTCCGCAAAGGCGGCGGTGTCATTTTTGGACCCTCCCAGAAATCATGGGCATTCAGCCTGCCTAAAAAAGTCAAGGCCCTGGCCCTGAAGATGGCGCTCAGCAGCAAACTGTCCAGTGACGAGATTTTTGTTCTTGACAGTTTTGCACTTGACAGTGTCAAAACAAAAACATTCGACCAGATCGTAAATACCCTGGGGCTCAAGAATATTCTTGTTGTCATTGACGGGGACGATCGGAACCTGCTGCTCTCATCGAGAAACATTCCCGACGTCAAGGTTGTGAAAGTTGAGGGCCTCAATGTATATGATATCCTGAAATACGATACTCTTGTTCTGCTTGAGTCATCCATCAAAGGTATTGAGGGGAGGTTTCAGACAAAATGAGAGAATACGATATCATAAGACGTCCTGTGACCACTGAGAAAACAACGCTTCAGAAGGAATCCAGCAACCAGGTTTCTTTTGAGGTTGATAGAAACGCAAGCCGGGTCGAAATCAAAGCCGCTATCGAAAAACTATTCAATGCCAAAGTGAAGAGCGTGAACACCATGCAGATCACTGGTAAAATCAAGCAGCGTGGAAGAATAATCGGAAAACGGCGTAACTGGAAAAAAGCCATAGTCCGATTGATGCCTGGGCAGAGAATCGATTTTTTTGAAGGTGTATAAAGAGGTAATGATATGTCAATAATAAAGACAAAACCGACATCCCCCGGTAGAAGGGCCCAGGAGTATCTCTCCTTTGAAGAGATTACAAAAACAACTCCTGAAAAAAGTCTGTTAAAGACACTGAAAAAAACAGGCGGCCGTAACGTACATGGAAGAATCACCAGCAGACACAAGGGTGGCGGTGCCAAACGGCACTATAGAATCATCGATTTTAAACGTGACAAGGAGGGCATTCCAGGAAGGGTATCGTCCATTGAATATGATCCCAATCGCAGCTCCCGGATAGCTCTTGTCGTCTACTCTGACGGTGAAAAGAGATATATTCTCGCACCCAGGGATCTGAACGTCGGGGATAAAATTGAGACAGGTCCCACTGCGGATATCAAGCCGGGTAACTGTCTTCCCCTGGAAAACATCCCCCTGGGTACCCGTATCCACAACATTGAGCTGAAACAGCAAAAGGGCGGCCAGATAGTTCGCAGTGCCGGCACCTTTGCTCGGCTTATGGCAAAAGAAGGTACCTACGCCCAGGTCCTGTTGCCTTCTGGTGAAGTCAGGATGATTCACATGAAATGCAAAGCGACCATCGGGCGAGTTGGCAATGAAAAGCACGGAGACGTGAAACTTGGCAAGGCCGGCCGGAGACGGTGGCTGGGAGTTCGTCCTTCTGTTAGAGGCGTTGCCATGAACCCGGTTGATCACCCCATGGGTGGTGGTGAGGGAAGATCATCCGGCGGCAGGCAGCCATGTACCCCGTGGGGTAAGCCCACCAAGGGTTACAGAACACGGACCAATAAGAGATCTCAACAGTACATCGTTAAGAGAAGATCGAAAAGACAATAAAAGGTGAGCTGATATGCCAAGGTCGTTAAAGAAGGGCCCTTACATTGCCCAGGAGCTATTGAGGAAGGTGCTTTCCGCCCAGGAAACCCGCAGCAATAAAGTGATCAAAACATGGTCACGCAGATCCACCATCTTCCCGGAGATGGTCGGGATAACCTTTGCTGTACACAACGGTAAGAAATTCATTCCCGTGTTTGTCACTGAAAACATGGTCGGTCACAAGCTCGGTGAATTTTCTCCGACCCGGACATTCTATGGTCATGCCGGGGACAAAAAGTCTAAAACGAGATAAATGAGCAGGGTTTAGACCCAAAGGATATTGAGATGGACGTTAAGGCAACAACAAAATTTGTACGGATTTCCCCCATGAAGTTGCGTGGCCCGGTGGAGGCTTTAAAGGGAAAGCAAGTCGAAGTGGCTTTGAATATACTGAAATTCATGCCTCTGAAATCAGCAGGAATCATTTCAAAAACCCTTAGTTCCGCAGTGGCAAACGCCGAGCATAACAACGAATTCGATGTTGATGATCTGATTGTCAAGAATATAATCGTTGATAAAGGTCCTACTTTAAAGAGATTCAGGGCAAGAGCCAGGGGCAGAGGGGCAAGGATACTCAAACGATCCAGCCACATTACGGTCATCGTCGGGCAAACGGTTTAATTAAGGAGGAAATAGGCTTGGGTCAGAAAGTAAATCCAATAGGATTAAGGTTGGGTATCATAAAAACCTGGGACTCCAGGTGGTACGCCGGGAAAAACTATGCTGATTTTGTTTTAGAAGATTACAAAATCCGGGCTTTCCTGAAAAAGAAACTCTACCATGCAGGGGTCTCGAAAATTGAGATTGAGCGCTTTACAAAGCGGATACGTATCCGGGTTTTCGCAGCACGGCCTGGTATTATCATCGGTAAGAAAGGTGCTGAGATTGCCCTGCTCAAACAGGAACTCGAAAACATGCTGAAACCCGAAGTCCTGATCGATATCAAAGAAGTCAGAAGACCTGAGGTGGATGCCCAGCTGGTAGCCGAAAACATAGCAATGCAGCTCGAACGTCGTGTTGCCTTCAGAAGGGCCATGAAACGCAGTGTGTCATCGGCCATGCGTTTTGGCGCACAGGGGATCAAGATTATCTGTTCAGGACGACTTGGCGGAGCTGAGATGGCCAGGACCGAGTGGTACAAGGAAGGACGGATTCCTCTTCACACCTTGAGAGCCGACATTGACTACGGTTTTATTGAAGCAAAAACCACCTACGGCCTCATCGGTATAAAGGCCTTTGTCTTCAGTGGTGAAGTTTTCAATACCGATCGCAACTATTCAGCTGAGTAAAAGGCAGCAAGGAGGTTAAGACATGCTGAGCCCAAAGAAAATGAAATACCGCAAGCGTATGCGCGGAAGACTGACAGGGGCGGCCACTTCCGGCACAGACCTGAACTTCGGCGAGTACGGGCTCCAGGCGGTTGAATGTGGATTTATAACAGCACGGCAGATCGAAGCAGCTCGTATTGCCCTGACGCGTAAAATCAAAAGGGTTGGGAAAACCTGGATTCGGTTTTTCCCGGATAAGCCAATCACCAAAAAACCCGCCGAAGTCAGGATGGGAAAGGGTAAGGGACCTACCGAGGCCTATGTTGCCGCTATCAAACCAGGCCGGATGCTGTATGAGATGGAAGGTGTTCCAAGAGAGATAGCCAAGGAAGCGTTCCGTCTGGCTGCTCACAAACTTTCCGTCAAGACACGTTTTGTGGAAAGGACCAAAGTGCAATGAAAACAAGTGAAGTACGTTCCATGAGCGCAGACGAAATCAAGACAAAACTGGTGGAACTGAAAAAGGAATATTTCAATCTCCGGTTTCAGCACGGAGCCAACCAGCTTGAGAATACGGCCACTCTCCCCAAGATCAGAAAAGATATAGCAAAGCTGTTTACTGTTTCCAGGGAGATGAACATCAACATACGCTAATATGAAAAGTGCTGCCATGAATGAAAGAGGAAGAAAACGAGTACTGAAAGGTACTGTTGTATCGGATAAAATGGATAAATCTGTTGTGGTGCGCGTTGAGCGTATCGTTCAACACAAGGTTTATAAAAAATTTATAAAACAAGAAAAAAAGTACGCAGCTCATGACGAGCGCAATGAGTGCCGTCCTGGAGATGTTGTCAAAATTACCGAATCAAGACCTTTAAGCAAGACCAAGAAATTTCGCGTCAGTGAGATTGTCAAAAGGGCTGTTTGATTTGAGAGGAGTTGAAAAATGATTCAGACCGAAAGCAGATTGACTGTGGCAGACAACTCCGGTGCCAAAGAACTTTATTGCATCAAGGTCCTAGGAGGCTCCAAACGGCGCTATGCCGGTATAGGAGATGTCATTGTCGTGTCTGTCAAAGAGGCAATACCCAATGCCAAGGTAAAAAAGGGTGATGTGTATAAAGCTGTTATTGTAAGAACAGCGAAAGAAGTCTCCAGGCCCGATGGATCCATGATCCGGTTTGATGACAATTCAGCGGTGATCATCAACGCTTCAAATGAGCCTATTGGTACACGTATTTTTGGGCCGGTCGCAAGGGAACTGCGTGCCAAGAATTTTATGAAAATCATATCGTTGGCACCTGAAGTGCTTTAACGGCTCGGCGTATTTGGAGAGATCCCATGCAAAACGAAAAAATCAATTTTAAAAAAGATGACAAAGTACAGGTTATGACCGGGAAGGACAAGGGCAAAATCGGCAAGGTCCTCAAGGTGGTCAACAAGAAACACAAAGTGATTATAGAAAATGTCAATGTGGCAAAAATTCATCAGCGTCCTTCCCAGGCAAACCCCCAGGGTGGAATTGTAGAAAAGCCGATGCCCATGGAGGTTTCTAACCTGATGCTGATGTGCAACCGCTGCGTAAAGCCGGTCAGAACAGGGACCAAGCAGCTGGAAAGCGGCAAGAGGGTTAGGATCTGCAAAAAGTGCAAGGAACAGATTGATGCCTAGGAAACATGTCGGAGGACAGCAATAAAATGTCGACTCTTAAAGAAAAGTATGAAAAAGAAGTGGTTCCCGGGCTTAAGGAAACCTTCGGTTACACCAACAGTATGCAGGTCCCCGGGCTTGAGAAAATAGTGCTCAACATCGGGATGGGTGCTGCCATTCAGAACATAAAACTTCTTGATGCTGCAGTACAGGATCTTGCAATGATATCAGGGCAGAAACCAGTTGTTACAAAGGCAAGAAAATCCATTGCGGCATTCAAACTCCGTGAAGGCATGCCCATCGGCTGCATGGTCACCCTCAGGCGTGAAAAGATGTATGATTTCCTGCAGAAACTCGTTAACATAGCGCTACCCCGCGTTAGGGATTTCAAGGGAATTTCAGGAAAAGCATTTGACGGCAGGGGCAACTATTCTCTGGGTATCCGGGAGCACATTATTTTTCCGGAAATTGAATATGATCAGACCGAGAACATCAAGGGCTTGAATATTTCAATTGTCACAACAGCTAAAACCGACAAGGAAGGCAAGGAGCTTCTGCTCAGACTTGGAATGCCTTTTAAAAACTGATCGTTAACGGACAGTATCCCATCCCGGCCGGTGACGGATACTGATGGCTTTTAAGGAGGAAGATTTGGCTAAAAAGAGTCTTATCGCGAAAGCGGGAAGAAAGCCCAAGTTCGATGTTCGCGGTTACAACCGGTGCCCGATCTGCGGAAGGCCCAGGGCATTTATCCGCAAGGCAGGCATCTGCAGGATCTGTTTCCGGAATCTGGCATCCCAGGGAAAGCTTCCCGGTGTGACAAAATCGAGCTGGTAACAGTTGATAAGCGACATATCAGAACAATTTGAATTATAACAGGTAAGTGACGACAGCCAGGACCCGGATAGCGGGTCAACGGCAGAGCTTTTAGG
The DNA here is from genome assembly GCA_043806875.1 of Pseudomonadota bacterium. Lineage (GTDB taxonomy): Bacteria > Desulfobacterota > Desulfobacteria > Desulfobacterales > Desulfobacteraceae > JAZDGN01. The sequence continues at coordinate 186,606 of JAZDGN010000132.1, read as the reverse complement.
AGACGAAAAATGGCAATTAGTGATCCAGTTGCGGACATGCTGACGCGTATCAGAAACGGTGGCAAAGCTGAGTTCGCCAAAGTGGATATCCCCGGGTCGAAGTTGAAGCTGGAAGTGGCGCGGGTGCTGAAAGAGCAGGGTTACATCAAAAATTTTAAATTCGTTGAGGATGACAAGCAGGGAATTCTGCGCGTCTACCTCAAATACATCGATGACAAGCCGGTAATTTATGGGCTGGAGCGCATCAGTAAACCAAGCCGTCGGATTTATAAAAAATCCAAGGACATTAAACCGGTTCTAAACGGACTTGGTATATCGATTGTATCCACATCCAAAGGCGTGATGACGGATAAACAGGCCAGAGAAATGAACGTGGGCGGCGAAGTCCTCTGTAACATTTGGTAGCACAGGAGGGGAAAATGTCTCGTATTGGTAAAAAGCCGATTCAGATCTCTAATAAAATTCAAGTGATCATTACCGGGGATTCTCTGAGCGTCAAAGGACCCAAGGGAACACTTGAAAAACGTCTGCATCCGGCTGTAAACGTAGTTGTAAGCGATGGTGTTTTGACTGTAGACACGGTGTCCAAAGACAGAGACACCAATGCTCTTCGAGGTCTTTTCAGGGCTTTGATTGCAAATATGGTAACCGGTGTGACCACTGGTTTTAACAGAATTCTTCTGCTGAACGGTATCGGGTACCGAGCCGAAGTCAGCGGGAAAAAGATTGTACTGAATCTGGGGTATTCCAATCCGGTTAACTTTGATATCCCCGAGGGTATTACTGCACAGGTTGAAAAAAATACGCAGATAACCCTGTCCGGGATAGACAAGGAAAAACTGGGTGAAACCGCAGCCCGAATCCGGAGGCTCAGACCCCTGGAGCCCTATAAGGGTAAGGGTATCATGTACTCGGACGAGCGGGTAATCAAAAAAGCAGGAAAAGCTGCGGCAAAATAATCATTATCAGGAATAGACTATTATGGCTAATACATCAGAAAAACTTATTTCTCGCTTGAAGAGAAAAACCAGGATCAGGAAACGGTTCGAAGGAACCCCTGACCGCCCCAGACTCAGTGTCTTCAGAAGCGCAGCTCATATCTATGCCCAGATTATTGATGACCAGAAGGGACAAACACTGGTAACAGCGTCAACCCTGGACACGGAATTCAAAGAGACAGGGATCAAGGGTGGCAACAAGGCAGCAGCAGCTGTCATTGGCAAATTGATTGGAAAGAGGGCTCTTGAAAAAGGAATCGCCAGGGTTGTATTTGATAGGAACGGCTTCCTTTATCATGGACGGGTTAAAGCACTTTCAGATGGAGCTCGGGAAGCCGGGCTTAATTTCTAATTAAGGAGGGAGTCCCTTTGTTCAATAAGCAGACAGATGAAAATCAGTTGATCGATAAAGTCGTCAGAATCAACAGGGTCGCCAAGGTTGTGAAGGGCGGCAGAAATTTCAGTTTCAGCGCTCTAGTGGTTGTGGGTGATGGCCAGGGAAGCGTTGGGTTCGGACTTGGGAAGGCAGGAGAAGTTCCCGAAGCAATACGAAAAGGACTTGAAAAAGCCAAGCGATCCATGGTAAAAGTATCGGTTCTTGATGGTACGATTCCCTTTGAGGTTGTCGGCCGTTCAGGTGCGGGACAGGTAATGCTGAAACCGGCTTCTCCGGGTACCGGGGTTATTGCAGGCGGAGGCGTACGTGCTGTTCTTGAAGCAGCCGGGGTGACAGATATTCTAACCAAGTGCATCGGGACAAACAATACCCACAACGTTGTCAGAGCCACAATGGCCGGACTTATGGCCCTGGAAACCCGGGAAACGGTTGCCAAAAGACGTGGCCTCAGACCCGAGGATATTTAACGGAGACTTGTGTAATGTCAGGAAAAATCAGAGTCACACAGATCAGAAGCGTCATAGGACGTCCTGAGAAACAGAGAAAGATACTCAGGGGCCTGGGGCTGAAAAAAATGCATATGACCGTTGAGCATGAGATGAATCCGTCCATTCTTGGAATGGTGAAAAAGGTTCCACATCTTGTTCATGTGGAGGAAATATAGAATGAAATTGCACGAACTGGCTCCTGCAGAAGGCAGCCGACAAAAAAGGAAACGGGTAGGTCGCGGTCCAGGCTCAGGCATGGGAAAAACCTCGACCCGCGGTCACAAGGGGCAGAATGCACGTTCCGGGGGCGGTGCCCGTCCTGGTTACGAAGGCGGTCAGATGCCTTTGCACAGGCGTTTGCCAAAATACGGTTTCAAGAGTATTTCCACCCGCAAGATAGGTATTGTGAATATCTCCGACCTTGTAGACCGGTTCGACAGTGGTGTGACCATTGACATGGCAACCCTGAAAGCAGTTGGACTGCTCAAAGGCAGACTGGACGCCGTCAAAGTTCTTGGAACAGGTGACATCAGCAAGGCTTTCACGTTTAAAGCCTGCCAGGTCAGCAAAACTGCCAGGCAGAAGATCGAAGCTGCCGGCGGAACCATAGAAATTTAATTCTTATCTGGGGTTTTCTACATGATTGAGAGAGGGTACCAGAACTTACTAAAACTCCCTGAGCTGAAAAGAAAGCTCCTGATTACACTGGCTTTGCTTTTTATTTACCGTGTGGGAGTTCATGTTCCAACTCCGGGAATTGACGGAGCAGCTCTTGCCTCATTTTTCGATAATGCAAGAGGTACGCTGTTTGCGATGTTCAACATGTTTTCAGGGGGAGCTCTGGACCAACTCTCGGTGTTTTCCCTTGGGATTATGCCTTACATCAGCGCTTCCATTATCCTGCAACTGATGACTGTCGTTATTCCCCACCTGGAGCAACTGTCCAAAGAGGGAGAGCATGGCAGGAAAAAGATTAAGCAGTATACCCGTTACGGAACGGTAATTCTGAGTCTGATCCAGGGATTTGGAATCGCTGTCGGCCTGGAGGGAATGTCATCACCGGCCGGGGCCCCCATTGTCATGTACCCCGGGTGGGGCTTCAGGATGATGACTGTTATAACCCTTACCGCAGGGACAGCTTTTATCATGTGGTTGGGTGAACAGATTACGGAGCGTGGGATCGGCAATGGAATATCTCTGATCATTTTTTCAGGTATCGTGGCCAGGATGCCGGTTGCCATCACCAATACCATCCGGCTCGTAACAACTGGTGAAATGGGTATTTTCGGTATCATCATCCTCACTGTTCTCATGGTGGGCGTTATCGGCTTTATCATCTTCATGGAACAGGCCCAGCGACGGATACCGGTGCAGTACGCTAAACGGGTGGTGGGGCGCAAGATCTATGGTGGGCAGACCTCCCACCTGCCCCTGAAAATCAATACCTCAGGAGTAATTCCGCCGATATTTGCCTCATCCATCATCATGTTTCCGGCTACCCTGGCCAACTTTATTGACCTTCCTATGATGAAGACCGTAGCCTCGGCCATGAGCCCAGGTTCAATCGTCTATAACCTGATTTATGTCGGGTTTATCATTTTTTTCTGCTTCTTTTATACGGCTGTCACCTTCAAGCCCGATGATGTCGCAGAGAACATGAAAAAGAACGGTGGATATATTCCAGGGATACGGCCCGGAAAGCGTACGGCTGAATATATTGACAAGGTGTTGACCAGGATTACCATGGGCGGGGCAGTATATGTTTCCGCAGTGTGCGTTCTGCCCACCATGCTCATGACTAAGTTCAATGTTCCCTTCTATTTCGGTGGCACCGCCCTGCTGATTGTCGTTGGTGTATCCATTGATACCATAGCTCAGATAGAATCACATCTGATCTCGAGAAACTATGAGGGCTTCCTTAAGGGCGGCAATGTCAAGTCACGGCGTTAATCTTTCTGGAAACGAAATGACACCGGGAAACAACGGAGAATAGGAAGGCTAATTCAATGGCTAAGGAAGAGGCGATAAAAGTTGAAGGAACTGTGCTTGAAACACTACCCAATGCTATGTTCAGGGTAGAACTTGAAAACAAGCACAAGCTCCTTGCACACATTTCCGGCAAAATGAGAATGCATTTTATTAAGATACTGCCTGGAGACAAAGTAACGGTAGAGTTGTCGCCTTATGATTTGTCCAGGGGCCGGATCACTTACAGATACAAATAGACAGCAACATGTCTGAGTTGGTTTCAGACAGGTTAAGGAGTCAATCAATGAAAGTCAGGGCATCCGTAAAAAAAATATGTAAAGATTGTAAGATTATTCGAAGACAGGGCGTCATCCGGGTAATCTGTATTAATAAACGTCACAAACAGAGGCAGGGATAGGGGGATAAAAGCGTGGCACGAATTGCAGGCGTAGATTTACCGAGAGACAAGCATATTGAGATCGCTCTAACCTACATTTACGGTATCGGAAGAAACAGATCTAAAGACATCATCTCAAAGGTTGGAATTGATCCGACGGTAAAAGCAGATGATCTTACTGAAGAACAGGTCAACGAGATCAGAAAGGTTATAGATAATTCATACAAGGTAGAGGGCGAGCTCAGAACCGAAGTCTCCATGAACATCAAACGACTGATGGATCTAGGCTGCTATCGTGGACTTCGTCATCGAAAATCCCTCCCGTGTCGTGGACAGAGGACCAGCACCAATGCCAGAACTCGGAAAGGTCCGAAACGAGCAGCTGTCAAAAAGAAAAAATAAGACACACGCGGGAAGGAACTAGTACCGGCTAATTAGGAGGCAAGAAAAACTACAATGGCGAAGAAATCCAAAAAAGCAGTGGCTAAGAAGAAAGTCAAAAAGAATATTTCCACCGGTGGGGTGCATATTCAATCAACATTTAACAATACCATCGTTACCATAACCGACGAGATCGGCAACACGATTTCCTGGTCCAGTTCAGGTATTCAGGGGTTTAAGGGATCGCGTAAAAGCACGCCTTTCGCCTCAAAGCTGGCTGCAGAAGATGCCGGTGCAAAAGCCATGGAACACGGTCTTAAGAACGTCAGTGTGTACGTGAAGGGACCAGGAGCAGGTCGGGAATCAGCGTTAAGGGCTCTCCATGCCCAGGGGTTCAATATTTCATTTATCAAGGATGTCACCCCGGTTCCCCATAACGGATGCCGCCCGCCTAAGCGGCGAAGGGTATAGTCCGTTTGATGAACTCAAGAGATCTGTTCGATATTCATAAAGGAGGAGAACGTTGTCACGTTATATAGGTTCTGTTTGCCGTCAATGCAGACGCGAAAATATGAAGCTTTTTCTGAAAGGGGACCGTTGCTTTTCAGATAAGTGCAGTTTTGATAGAAGAAGCTATCCGCCAGGGCAGCATGGTCAGAGAAGAGGAAAATACTCCGACTACGGGGTCCAGCTCCGTGAAAAGCAAAAGGTAAGGCGTATTTACGGTATCTCTGAAAAGCAATTCCGTCTGATTTTCCAGCGTGCTGACCAGCAGAAGGGGATTACCGGTATTAACCTGCTCAGCCTTCTTGAGCGGCGTCTGGATAATACCGTATTCAGACTTGGATTCACCAATTCAAGAACCCAGGGCCGGCACTTTGTCAGACATAACCATTTTCTCATTAATGGGAAAAAGGTCAATATCCCGTCATATGTGCTGAAGGCGGGGGATGTCATTGAACTTAAAGAAAAAAGCAGAAATGTTCAGGCCATTAACGATTCCATGGATACCGTAGTGCGACGCGGCGTTCCCCAGTGGCTTGAGTTGGACAAGGATGGTTACAAGGGTACGGTAAAAGGACTTCCTGCACGTGAAGATATTACCCTGCCTATACAGGAACAGCTGATAGTAGAGCTCTATTCAAAATAGTGAGCTGCAGTTTGTCCAAAAGATCATATCAGGAGATAAACAATGGCATCAGATGAACTTGTATACATGAACTGGCGTGAAATGATCAGGCCGGAAAAAGTTGCCGTTACCACCACCTCAACCTATGGCAAGTTCGTATGTGAACCTCTGGAAAGAGGTTTTGGTATAACAATCGGGAATTCCCTCAGGCGTATTATCCTCTCGTCTTTGTACGGCGCTGCAATCGTCTCTGTAAAATTCGATCATGCTCTTCATGAATACAGCGTGATTTCGGATATCAGGGAGGACGTCTCAGAGATCATTATGAACCTCAAAGAGGTCAAACTCAAAGTAGATGATCCTGGAGACAGAACGCTTACTCTGAACGTAAAAGGTGAAACGGTTGTAACGGCAGGAGATTTGGTAAGTCCCGACGGCAGGGTTATGGTTCTCAATCCGGAACAGCATATTGCAACCATTTCACGTGGTGGTGAGCTGAACATGACCATGAAGGTCAAGATCGGCAAGGGATACTCTCTGGCTGCCGCTAATAAGGACAACGATGCACCCGTGGGCACAATCCCCATTGACAGCGTATTTTCTCCCATCAAGCGGGTTAAATATGTTGTCGGCACCTCTCGAATCGGGCAGAAAACAGACTATGACAAACTGACCATGGAGATCTGGACTGATGGCAGTATCACGCCGGAAGACTCTGTTGCGTTTGCCGCAAAAATTCTTAAGGAACAGATGAATCCGTTCATCAGTTTTGATGAGGACATTGAACCAGAACTGACCGAGAAGGAACACGAGGGAAAAGAGAAGAAATTCAATGAAAATTTATACAGAAGCGTTGATGAACTCGAACTCTCTGTCAGAAGCTCCAACTGCCTGAAAAATGCCCAGATACTGAAACTGTACCAGCTGGTTCAAAAAACTGACAACGAAATGCTCAAAACTAAAAACTTTGGAAGAAAGTCCTTAAATGAGATTAAAGAGGTTCTCACTTCTATGGATCTCAGCCTTGGCATGGATCTCGAAGGATTTGTGCCTCCCGAGGAGGATCAGATTAAGGAAGGAGAGTAAATTTTCCCATGAGACACAGAATATCAGGTGTAAAACTAAACAGAACCTCAAGTCACCGAAAAGCCATGTTCAGAAATATGGTTACGTCTCTGTTTAAGCACAGCAGAATTAAAACCACCGAGGCAAAGGCCAAAGAGCTTAGAAGATTGGCCGATCAGATGGTCACGCTTGCCAAGCGCGGGGACCTGCACGCACGCAGACAGGCCGGTGCCGTAATCCGGGAAAAAGACGTTGTACATCAGCTTTTCACTGAAGCTTCCGAGAAGTTCGGTTCAAGGCAGGGCGGTTACACTCGGATTATCAAACTTGGTCCCAGAACTGGTGACGCAGCACCCATGACAATGATCGAACTCATTCATGATTAATTCAAGGGGATCGGACCTGGCCTGAGCAGGACCCAGGCAGAAGAGCAGTCAACCCCGAAACGATTTTGTAAAAAGCCCCGAGTGCAATATCACTCGGGGCTTTTCTATTTTGTGCACCAGGCACATGGCGCGCAGCGCAATGACTGGCGCTACGGGGAAAACCCCGTGACTGGAAGTAAAAGTCCTCCACCGGGCCCGGCAAGGGGAACGGTTAGCCAAACAGCAAGGGTGCCCAGCCGTGAGGCAGGATTTATATTTTACACCCTCACTCAGGAAGATAATAAGCTAAAGTACTCATCCTTGACATCAAACTCATAAGGGTCCGGTCAAGGTCTGTTCTGTTTTGCCTGGTACAGCCGTTCATCGGATAATTTGAGCAGGGCTGAGGGTGTGGTGGCCGCTTTGTCCCTTGTTGAGGCTATGCCGCTGCTTAGGCTGATGAAGATTTCCAGGCCGTTGATGATCATGGGATTGCTATGTAGGTATTCAACGATTCTGTCGGTAAATGACTGGGCCTTGACTGGGTCCGTTGACGGAAGAATAACCACGAACTCATCACCGGCGAACCTGGCTACCACGTCGGAATTCCTTCGCAGTTCTTCAAGGGCATTGGCAACATGAATGAGCGCAGCGTCTCCATGGTCATGGCCATGGGTGTCATTGATCTGTTTGAACCTGTCCAGGTCTATGAAAATGACCGTCAGGTCTGAAGCGTATCTATGGGCCCGTTCAAATTCCCTCTCAAGGATGGATTCCATAACCCGACGGTTGAGCAGACCGGTCAAGGTGTCGTGATAGGCCAGGAATCTCAACTGTTCGTGGGCTGAGACATTCATGAGGCACAGGGAAATTTTCAGTGCAAGCCGTTCCAGTAGATCGGTATTCATGCCGGGTTCAAACCGGGACGTATCGGCGTCAGCCTGGTTAAGACTTCCAAGTATGGCACCCTCAAGCACAATGGGTGTGATGGCAAGGGAGCCGATGTCATGGGGTGCATCCGTAGGGAACAGGGGAATGAACCGGTCAAGGCCGGTATTGGCCAGGAGCGGTTTTGTGCTGGAACCTGTTATGGCGGCAAAAGTCTCCAGGGACATAGAGCTCGTACTCCTTGACAGGAGTTGGGAATCGTCCATGGACCTTATGGATTCTGCCATGGGGGTTCCATCAATGAACGTCAGCCAGACATGGGGAATATCAAACATGGAACCGACGGATGTCAGGAGAATTTCAAAGAAGTCACGAAAATTCAGTATGGATAAAATGCGGGATTCAAGCTCATGGAACTTGTGGGCGAGAGCTTCGTTCCGGGCCAACTGGTCGATAAGGGAGTCGATATCCATAAGGCTCCTTGTTTTTCGGGGAAGAAATCAGCCCCCTATGGTTGACATCTGGGACTCAATCCTTTGGTGACCCGTTCCCGAGAGGGAATGGGTCTCGGGTTTACGAAGGATGACTTCCTGTATAAGGCCCAGGATTTGGGCGTCTGATGCTCCGTCTCTCAGGGGGGTCAGGATGTCGTACTCCTGGTGGTGCAGAAGGCAGGGCCTGAGCTTTCCGACCGCGGTAAGCCTCAGTCGGTTGCACTGGTGGCAGAAATGGGAGCTTACAGGAGAGATGAAGCCGATCTCGCCTGCTGCTCCATTGATCTTGAACCGGGTGGCAGGACCGTCATGGCGTCGCCTCGGTACCGGGATGAGCTGGCCGAACCGTGCTTCTATGGTCTGCTTGATTTCCGGGATCAGGACCCGCTGACGGCTGGATACACCTGCGTTGCCCATGGGCATGTATTCAATAAACCGGATATGGAAGGGGTAGTCAACGCTCAATGCGGCCAGGTCAGCAATTTCATCATCATTGATGCCTTTGAGGATAACTGCATTGAGTTTGATGGGCGACAGTCCAATGGCATGGGCGGACAGGATGGCATCCCATACCCTGTCAAACATGGGTTTGCCGGTGATGTAATCGAACCGGTCGGGCCGGAGTGTATCCAGGCTGATGTTGAGGCGCCGGATTCCGGCTCCGGAAAACTCAGGCAGGTACTGGGACAGGAGGATACCGTTGGTGGTAATGGAAACATCCTCGATCCCGTGGATTTTTGAAATTTCTCCCATAAAACCCATGAGCCCCTTTCTTACCAGGGGTTCGCCTCCCGTGACCCGGATTTTAGTGATTCCCACATCCCTGGCTATCCGGATAATCCTGAGTATTTCTTCATACCGGGCAACGTAATGATGGTCCACCATGGGCAGGGTGTCCTTGGGAACACAATACCGGCACGCCAGGTTGCAACGGTCAGTGACCGAAATCCTGAGGTAGTTGATACTCCGTGGATGGTCCAGGGACTTTGCCGGGTCCTTCATGGGAGAGATGAACGTCATTGTCTGGTCCGCCCTGCTGCAAAAAAGTCGGTCATGGCCTGGACAAGACCAGGAATGGTAAAGGTCTCGGCTGTTATGTCCGGGGTGGTCCCCAGCCGGCTCAGGGTTTCAGCGGTGATGGGGCCGATGCAGGCGGTCGTGACGCCATTCATGAGCCGGGAAAACTGATCCGCGCCGATGAGGTTCATGAAGTTTTTCACCGTTGATGAACTGGTAAAGGTGACGGCATGAATGTGTTTGTTTTCCAAGAGGTGAACAATTCTGTCCCTGCCGTCCTCGACCTGTACGGTTTTATAGGCGGTGACCTCATGGACAAGGGCTCCCATGGCCGTCAGTTCTTCAGGGAGTACGGTACGGGCTTCCCTGGCCCTGGGAAGCAGAATACGTTTGCCCTGGACGTCCTGGCCGGAAAAGGCCTGGACAACGGATTCAGCCATGTAGTTATCAGGAAGGATATCGGTTGAGATACCGTACTTCAGCAGTTCCTGTCTTGTGACCGGGCCGATGCAGGCAAATTTCAGGTGTCCCAGCGCACGAACATCCTTTTTGAGTTCAAACAGGGTGTCAAAGAAAAACTTGACCCCGTTGACACTGGTAAAAACAAGCCATTGAAATGAAGCTATGTCCTGAATGGCCTGGACCAGGGGTTTATTGTTGTCGGGCGGGGCAATGGCTATGGTCGGAAGTTCAATACAGTCCGCGCCCAGGGCTGTGAGCCTGGAAACCAGATCACTGGCCTGATTCCTGGCCCGGGTGACCACGATGGTTTTGCCGAACAAGGGTCTGTTTTCAAACCATTGCATGGTATCACGCAGGGTTACAACACTGCCGACCACGATAACAGCCGGAGGTTTGAGTCTTGCCTTTTCAACGTTTCCAACAATGGTGGTCAGGGTGCCGGTTACGGTCTCCTGTCTGGGGGTGGTGCCCCATCTCACCAGCGCAACCGGTGTGTCCGGTGATTTGCCGTGCTTGATGAGGTTGTCCCTGATGCTTACCAGGTTTTTCACCCCCATGAGAAATACCAGGGTGGCACCGCTCTGGGCCAGGGTATCCCAACGGATACTGGATTCATTTTTCAGGGGATCCTCATGCCCGGTGACCAGGGAGACCGATGATGCGTGTTCGCGGTGGGTCAGGGGAATTCCGGCATAGGCCGGGGCTGCTATGGCGGATGTCACGCCGGGAACGATTTCAAAGGGGATTCCCCTGCTGATGAGTACTTCGGCCTCTTCACCTCCGCGGCCGAAAATGAAGGGATCACCGCCTTTCAGGCGGGCAACGATAAGACCTTGGGCACCCTTGTCTGCTAATAGGTCGTTGATCTTATCCTGGGACAGAGTATGGTCACCGCCTTTTTTTCCCACATAGATAATTTCAGCATCCGGTCTGGCAAAGTTGAGGAGGGCCGGGGCAGCAAGGTAGTCATAAACAACCACGTCCGCCATTTCAATGCAGGCCTTTCCTTTCAGGGTCAAGAGGCCCGGATCACCAGGGCCGGCACCTATGAGGTAGACTTTTCCAAGTTCAGTTTTCATCAGATTCCTAAATTTTCCAAAAGTTGCCTGGCCCCGTTCTGAAGCAGTTGATCGGCCAGGCGAATTCCTGTTGTTTCAATGGTATCAGGCGTGCCGGATAGGCTCTCCCTGAGAATCCGGTCTCCGCTTTCCGAAGCGACCAGTCCTGTGAGGATGACACGCCCTGCCTGGAATTTACCAAAACAGGCGACAGGGATATGGCAACTCCCCTCCAGTTTTCTCAGAAACGCCCTTTCCCCTGCGACCACCGTGTGGGTTTCCGTATGGTTCAGGGCCTGAATTACCGGGTCAAGGTTTTTGTCATCCAGTCGGGTTTCAATGCACAGGGCACCCTGTCCCACTGCAGGCAGCATGATGGCCTCATCCAGGTACTGGGTGATCCTGTCTGCCATTCCAAGTCGTATCAGCCCGGCGGCTGCCAGGATAATGGCGTCGAATTCTCCGGAGGCCAATTTCCTGAGCCGGGTGTCCAGATTCCCCCGTATGGTTCGGGTGATGAGATCCGGGCGGGCATGTTTCAGCTGGGAAGCACGGCGCAGACTGCTGGTACCTACGACGGCATTGACCGGCAGGTCAGCCAGTGGGAGGTGATCGTTTGATATCAGCACATCAAAGGGATTTTCCCTGGCAGGTATGGCACCGATGGTCAGTCCTTCAGGAAGGAGGCCCGGCATGTCTTTCATGGAATGAACGGCAAGATCTACGCTTTTATCAAGGAGCGCGTTTTCGATCTCCTTTACGAAGAGACCTTTTCCGCCGACCATGGACAGAGGACGGTCCACCACCCGGTCTCCCGTGGTCTTGATGGTTTGAATTTCAACCTGGATGGAGGGGAAATGGGTTTCGATCTGGGTTTTGACCCAGTTGGCCTGCCACAGGGCAAGGGTGCTTCCCCGGGTTCCGATGCGGAGTCTGGTTTCCATGCGCTACCTGCTGCCGCACGTAGAACAGCTGGTTCCGGCACAGCCGCTGCATGATGACGATGAGGCGGACGGGGCCGAGAATTCACCGGCTCCGGAGGATTTGGTCACAAATCCGCACCGGGACATGAGTTTGTCAAGATCCTGGCTGCTGCAGGACGGGCATTGGGGTACGTCCCTGCCCATCACCAGGAGTTCAAACGTTTGGTTGCAATTTTTGCATGCATATTCGAATAAGGGCATCTTCTTATCTTCCTGACTGTTTTCATGGTGGTTGATAAAAAATAATAATAATACAGACTTCAGCCGAATATTGCAAGCCTGCATTGACCATTTGGAAAAAAACGGACCATGCCACATCAGTGGTCGGTACGCTGAGTCTGATTGACATCTAAGCACGGGTTTAGATTAGTACCGGAATTTGAAAAGTCAACTGATGGTTCATGATTACCCCAATCCTGTCTGTCAATTCATCCTGCCGGGAGTAAAAGCCCTACAGTGGTATCCAAGACAGCTTGAAGAGAGACTGACAGCTGGCAGGACAGTTTATTGGGCGTCTGAAGGGGCAGTCTGTGACAGGGCTTCCAGGACGCCCGCGGCAATCAGGGGAATCAACAGCTCGTGGTGGCCGACGATGCTGTAACCCTTGCCTCCCTTGAGGGTGGGGCGGTTGACCACATTGGTCATGGGCCGGTACTGGCGGATGAAATCCAGGTTGACCGTGGTAAAGCAATCCGGGGAGTGGCCCAGGTTGCGGACCAGGGTAAGGGCTTTCAGGAAAACCTCGGGCAGGATAACTGCGGATCCGGCATTGATGAAAACACCGTGTTCAAGCCCGGCTATAACTGAGGCAAAGCGTCTGAAATCCAGGTGCGATGCCTGGCCGCAGGCAGCCGGATCAAAGTCCGGGTGCATGTGGATAATATCCGTACCCAGGGCTACGTGGACCGTTACCGGGATATCCAGGCGTGCACCTGCTGCCGTCAGGCTCTGGTCCTTGAACGGCAGATCTTCCTCCAGGATCAATTCACCCACGGCCCGTCCCAGGCCTGTGCCCGTCTGTCCGGCCCGGGCTATGGCCCGGCTCAGGAAAACGGCGGTTTCCCTGGCCATCCCGAAACCGCCATAACCCAGGGATGCGGCCACATCTTCAGAGGTTTTCCCGGTGAGTGCGATTTCAAAATCATGGATGATGCCTGCGCCGTTCATGGAGATCATGGACAGGATTCTGCGGTTCATGAGATCGATGACTACCGGATTGAGTCCCACCTTGATTACGTGGGCTCCCATGGCAAAGCAGACCGGGCGGCCGGCGGATGCAGCCTCGGTAATGGCCCGGATCACATGCCGCAGGTCTGACCCGGCCAGGATGGACGGCAGGGTGTCCAGGAACTGGGAAAAACTCCGGCCGCAGGACCAGGGGGTGGCAAAATCATCCCTGGATACTGTGCTGTGTCGGGTATGGACCGAATAGGTGGTGACCCCGGACAGATCCAGGGGGGTGACCGGATCAGTCATGGCAGAGGATCCTTTCCGTTAAATCACAGAGAATGTGTGCCAGGGTAATGTGGGTTTCCTGGATCCGGGCAGTGACCTTTGAGTCGACGCAGAATGCCAGGTCCGAGATTTCCCGGAGCGTTCCTGTCGAGCCGGAAAGGCCAATGACGGTCATGCCCCTGGCCGCAGCTTCCCTGGCGGCCTTGATGACGTTGGGAGAGTTGCCTGAAGTGGATATGGCCATGACAACATCACCGGCCCTGCCCAGTGCCTGGACCTGTTTGAAAAAGATATGATCAAAGGAGTAATCGTTGGCAATGCTGGTCAGGACCGAGGTGTCTGTGGTCAATGCCAGGGCTGCCAGGGGAGGGCGCTCCAACTGGAAACGGTTGACAAACTCTGCTGCAATGTGCTGGGCATCTGCAGCACTGCCGCCATTGCCGAAGATAAGGAGTTTGTTGCCCTGTCTGAGCCTGTCGGCCAACAGGGAAGCCGCATCAAGGATAGCCTGGCTGTGGGTGTTGAAAAAAAGGGTTTTGACCGCGATACTCTGGTCAAGGGTTTGGAAAATAATATCCTTCATGATGTCCTCAACAGGGATCAAAGTGTGTGATTGCTGGTTAAGGTGGCGACGGCTCATCATGGCCTTCGGCTTCAGCACCATCGTTGCTGCTGCCGGCCTGGAGCATCTGAGCGGATGAAAACTCGGCTTCCGCCAGTTTTTTTTGGTTGGTTTTCAGGTAGAGCTTTCCGAGAATCATACGGAAGTCCGGGTTGTCCGGGACCAGGGAAACGGCCTGTCTGGCAAAGGTAACCGCGATATCCAGGTTTTTGCTTTGCATGTCAAAGGCCCTTGCCAGGCTTGAGAGGGCCGATGCATCGGACGGATTGAGCTTGATGGCCTTGTTGAATTCAGGAATGGCCTCATCGGGCTTTCGGGCATCTAGGTAATGGTCACCGATGATGCGCAGAGGGGCACTGGACATGGGGTTCAACTGGGATGCCCTGTCCAGGTGGATCATGGCCTGTTCAATCTGGCCTGCTTTCAAGAGGAGGCTTCCTGTGGTCAGCTCCACTTCAAAGATTTCCGGATTCAACCTGCTGGCTTTCTGGAGAAATTCAACGGCCCCGGGCAGGTCGCCCGTGAGGTTGGCGGCAAGACCGGCATTATAGATGGCCATGACTTCGCCGGGGTCAAGGACAATGGCTTTTTGAAATTCTTTTAAGGCGTTGTCCATTTTGTTCATGACACCGAAGCAGACACCTAAGCTGTTGATCAGGTTCAGATTGCGCGGGTTGATCTTAAGTCCTCTGGTGTATTCCCGGGCTGCATCCCGGGCCTGTCCGGTTTCATAAAGCCGGTCTCCGCTGATGTTCATGGAAACATCATCAAACATGACCAGGCTGTCCGGACCAAAAAACGCGGCATGGTCAAGGGCCTTCAATGCATTGTGAAAGGTTTCCTTGCGGGTGAAATCCATGAACGGAAACCGGGCGATCCCCAGGGTGATCTGGGCGTGCAGAGTTGAAGCCAGCCTTGCTTTCATGTGGTTGAACCGGGTTTCTTCCTTGGATACGTCCAGGTTCCACAGGGCAAGGACAAAGACCTGACCTGACACCCTGCCCCAGAGTCCGGATCCGCCATCCACCATATCTGCAAGACAGCCCTCCGTGAGTGCTTTGTCCTTGTCGTCCTCATCACCTGGAGGCGTTATCCGGATTACAGCGCAGTGGAACCGGTTGTCCGGGATAAGGGCTTTGTTTAGTTTGGAAACAAAGGCGTCCATCCAGGCCGTGGGTTCCCGGATAAGGTCCGATACGAAGGTTTCCGGCGGGGAATAGGACAGGGGTTCTGTCCCGGAATCGGATTTCAGGAACAGGATCTCTTTGGATGAGCAGGATATGGCATGGAGGTGTCTTTTGTTTGTCATTGGTCGGTCCTGGAAAGGATGTGTTGCAGGGCATGGGCAATGGTCAGGTCTTCGCCCGGCTGAATGGTTCTCGGGTCAATGATGTAACGATCATTTTCAATACGTCCGATGATGGACGGGGTTCCCAGGCGGAGTTTCTGCTCGAGTCTGGCAGCTGAAATGGTATGGGGTGCAATGGTGATGCACCGGCTCGGCAGTGAAAGTTCTGGATAAGCGCCGCCGCCCGTCCTGGATGACAGGTCTGCCTGGGACAGGGCGGCCAGATTTCCCAGGGTTTCCTGCAGCAGGGCCAGCATACGATCAGATCGCTGGGTGATGGATTCCAGGGATTCGGTAAGCATGCGGAGCCCTGGAATGGATTCCACGGCCATTGCCTCGTCCCGGTAAAGACCCAGAGTCGGTTCAAGGGCTGCAAGGGTCAGTTTGTCAATGCGAAGCGCCCGGGTCAGGGGATTTTTCCGGATGGCTGCAATGGCCTCAGCCTTGCCCACGATGATACCGGCCTGGGGGCCTCCCAGCAGTTTGTCGCCGCTGAAAGTAACAATGTCCGCTCCGGTCTGAACAGCGTCCAGTACGGTAGGTTCCTTTGACAGCCCGTATCTGGATAGATCGATGAGGGAGCCTGATCCGAGGTCTTCCATTACAGGGATGGAAGCCTCCTTCCCGATGCTGACCAGTTCGGCCAGGGAGACACTGGCCGTGAATCCCTCGATTCTGTAGTTGCTGGTGTGTACCTTGAGCAGCAGGCCCGTTTTTTCGGAAATGGCACCCTGGTAATCTCTGGGATGGGTTCTGTTGGTTGTTCCCACCTCTTTCAGGATGCCGCCGCTTTTTAGCATAACGTCGGGGATCCGGAATGATCCTCCGATTTCTACGAGTTCACCCCTTGAAACAATGACTTCCCTGCCGCGGGCAAGGGTATCCAGACAGAGCAGTACAGCTCCCGCGTTGTTGTTTACAGCCATGGCCGCCTCGGCCCCGGTCAGTTCACAGATCAGATTTTCCACGGCTGCATACCGGATTCCCCGCTTCCCGGTGCTGATGTTCAGTTCCAGGTTGGAATATCCGGCCCCGATATTTCTTATGTTTTCCAGGGCACCCTCGCAGAGCGGGGCCCGCCCGAGATTGGTATGGAGAACCACACCTGTGGCATTGATCACCTGAACAAGACGGGGCGCCATGATGGCCCTGGCACGCTCGAGGATACGGGCCAGGATGATTTCGCCTGGCGGGGCTTCGCAGGCCCCGTCCAGAATCTGTTTCCTTAGCGTGTCCAGTATCTGACGGATGGCTGTTTTCCGGACACTATCGGGTATGGCGCTGAAGGTGGTGTCGTGCCTCATGGTTTCAAGAAGCGAGTCCACACCCGGAAGACGTTTCAGCTGGTCGTGAAAGGCATTGGCTGTCATGGGTAGGGTTACATCCTGTTTGTCATAGCTGTGATTTGGTGTCAAAAATGGTGAGGGGAATGGCGTCGATGAGCCCGGGCAGGTCGGATACACTGAGACCGAGATTGCTGAGAACCGTTGACAGGTTGACTGTCTTCAGGTTTTCTATTTCAAGGCCCACATTGAACCTGGACATGAGCAGGTCGGCAAGGTAGATGATGCGGACAAGGTTCTTGTGCTTGAGTGCCTGCTCAGGATTGTGGTGATACAGGATGGATTCGCTCAACGCCTCGGAAAAATTCCATTTTTTAGCCAGGATGGAACCGGTGTTGCAATGGGTTGTGCCCAGGATTTTCTTCTCCATGGCCAGGGAACTCTCGCCCAGCTTGTGAACTCCCCTGAAGAACAGGGGGCAGGCCCTGGCAATGTACTGGTCCAGGACCACCCTGCCGATGTCGTGGAGGAGGCCTGCCGTGTATGCGCTGTTTGGATTTGCCTTTCCCGTTATGGCAGCGATTTTCTCTGCCGTCATGCCGCAGCCCACAGCGTGGAAGAAGATGCCTCCCTTGCACAGGGAGTAGCCGCTGGCTCCTGTCTGCCTGAAATAGCCCCGGATAGCTGCCGTGATCACGGAGCGAATCAGATGGCTTTCACCCAGAAGCAGGGTTGCGTCGCTTAAGGTTTCGATACGGACCCTTCCGGCAAACATGGCAGAATTGCAGAGTTGAAGGGTCCTCGCCCCCAGGACCTGGTCCTTGGAAAGCTCATCGGTAATGCTTTTCATGTCATTTTCCCCGTATTGCATCATTCTCATGATTTTCAATGCTGCTTGGGGAATGGGCTGGAGGGTCTCGATGGTATTGAGGATGTCCTCGGGTGTGGGCGACGCATAATTGAAATCCGAAAGATTTCTTTCTTCCCAGGCCGGCTTGATACGGGTTTCTCCGGTTGTCATATCCAGTTCAAGGGTGCAGGTGAAAAAACCGCCGGTTTCGGATTTCAGAATACGGATACCCTCTTTTTCAACAAGGGCATTGGCAATTTCCGTGGACCTGCCACCGATATCCAGGTTGATATCCAGCTGACTCAGGGGGCCGACCAGGGCTCCTCCGGCAATGGTGGCCGTGAGATTCTCCCGGTCAGCCCCCAGCTTGTAAAGTTCCCGTATCATCATGGGCAGTCCTGTGGAGGCATATTTTTCAGGATATTCCGGTGCCAGCTCCGACGAGGGTTCCGGGAGAAGGATGTGGATCATTCCACCCACACCGGCCATGCGGTCATACAGGGCCACACCGACGCAGGTGCCCAGAAACGCCTGGTAGGTTTCCGGTTTTTTTTCCGAGACCCTGAAGGTCCCCGACGGGATATGAACAGTTGCTGAATGGGTCATAAACTCTATTCCAGTTGGTGATTGTGTGTTGCCCATTAACGGTTTTAATTGACCTGGAGTACTATATTTAATACCATCAATGCCCGAATAGTTTCAACCTTTTATTTGAAGCTTCTCAATTGGTCGGGGCAGATCCTCCCGGTTTAAAAAGGGAAGGCAGGTAATGCCCGGGGCTGAAGCGGGGGCGCAAGGAGGTAATTCATTGAAAAGCGGCAGGGATTACATTATATTTCCGCTGGATGTGGCATCCATGGGAGAGGCAGAAGCATGGGTCCGGCGTCTTGACGGCAGGGTGGGGATGTTCAAGATCGGCCTGGAATTGTTTATCCTCCAGGGACCGAGCGTAATCACGCGGGTTAGGGACCTGAGCAATGCCGGCATTTTTCTGGATCTCAAGCTCCACGATATTTCCGCAACAGTCCGCAGAGCCATGGAGCGGGTGGCTGAACTGGGTGTGGACCTGGTAACGGTCCACTGCTCATCATCGGCCCGGATGCTGGAAATGGCTGTTCAGGGAGGGCAGGGGCGCACAGGAGTCCTTGGTGTTACGCTGCTCACCGATAACGACGCCCATGTGGTTGAACAGGCCGGGTATAAAGACGAGTTCTCAAGAGATCCCGGGCGTCTGGTCATGAAGCGTGCAGGTATGGCCTTTGCGGCCGGGTGTTCGGGTGTTGTCTGCTCCGGCAGGGAAGTTGCATCCATCAAAGCGGCTTTCGGGCAGGGTTTTCTTGCGGTAACTCCTGGAATACGTCCTGAATGGACTGTGCTTGAAGCCGATGATCAGAAACGGATTACAACCCCGGCATCAGCGGTCCTGTCCGGGGCTGATCTGATTGTGGTGGGACGTCCAATACGGGCCGCAGTCAACCCTGAGTCAGCAGCGGCCCGTATTGCCGAAGAAATTGATTCGGTTTTGTACCGGTAAAGGAAGGAAAATCAGTTGCTCTCTTTTTTGTCCAGGCCAAAGGCTGTATGAAGGGTTCTCACGGCAAGTTCTGCGTATTTTGCCCTGATAACGCAGGAGATCCTGATCTCAGAGGTTGCAATGAGACGGATGTTGATATTTTCCGATGCCAGGGCGGCAAACATGGTGGCCGCAACTCCGGAATGGCTTTTCATGCCAAGACCTATAACAGATACCTTTGCGATGTCTTCCGCTGTCAGGATCTCTTCTGCCCCGATTTCCCTGGCAACGTTTTCAGATATTTCTTTGGCTTTCTTGAACTCATTGGCAGGCACCGTGAACGTCACGTCTGTTTTTCCGCCTGAGCGCGTGTTCTGAATGATCATGTCGACCATGATTTCCGCTTCGGCAAGGGGGGTAAAAATTTTTGCTGAAATGCCGGGCTGATCCGGGACTTTCTTGAAGGTGATTCTGGTTTCGTTCATATCGCAGGTAACTCCCGATACGACAACACTTTCCATATCAGCACTTTCGTTTACAACCATTGTTCCTTCCTCCTCACTGAATGATGACCTGACATGAACCGGCACGTTATATTTTTTTGCAAATTCCACGGAGCGTATCTGAAGAACCTTGGCACCCAGAATTGACATTTCCAGCATTTCTTCATAGGAGATTTTACTGATTTTTTTGGCTTTGCTGCAGATCCTCGGATCTGTGGTGTATACGCCGTCGACATCGGTGTATATTTCACAGACATCGGCTTTGAGTGCTGCTGCAATGGCAACCGCCGACGTGTCCGAACCTCCCCGGCCAAGGGTGGTAATATCGCCATTGGGGTCTCTGCCCTGGAATCCGGCCACCACCACAATGGTTCCCTGGGCCAGCAGATCCTTTATGCGGTCGGCCTGGATATCCAGGATGCGGGCTTTGCCTGCGCTTTTATCCGTCCGGATTCCCGCCTGGAAACCAAGCAGGGATTTTGCCTTGTATCCCATGGCATCAAGCATCATGGCGAGCAGGGCTGCCGTGGTCTGTTCCCCGGTGGCCAGAAGGACGTCGAGTTCCCGTTTGTCAGGGGATTCCGAGGCTTTTTTAGCCAGTTTGATGAGAGAATCCGTGACACCGGCCATTGCTGAGAGCACAACCACAAGGTCGTTCCCCTGGTCACAGGTTTTAGCTACGCGCGTGGCAACATTTCTGATACGGTCAATATCAGCAACAGAAGTTCCCCCGAATTTTTGAACGATCAATGCCATAACTGCTCCTGATGCTTATGGGAAGAGCGGTCCTTCCCTGGGTGGTAAAATAAAAATCAGCCAACGACAGCAGAGAGACTCCTTAACAGATTTGCCCCGCCAAGTCCAGAGGCAATTATAGATATTTTTCTGTTAAAATCAATGTCGATGGAAAAAAATACGGAAAGATTAAAGGATAGAACAGACGCGTCGATCATTTCCGGCCATTCAACGACAATCACAGACTCCGAGGCTGCGATGTCGTCAAATCCGATGTCATCCAGCTCGTCTGGCGAGGACAGGCGATACAGGTCAAGATGAAACAGGGGAATTCGTCCGGGATACTCATTGACCAGGGTATAGGTGGGGCTCGTAACGGGGTAGGTTTCAGGAACTCCCAGTCCCCTGGCAAGGCCCTGGACAAATGTGGTTTTCCCGGCAGCCAGTTCACCGATAAGCCGGATCGCCGTACGTGCCTCAAGCAGTTGTCCCAGGGCTTTGCCAAGGGCCTGGGTTTCCTCGCCGGACCGGGTCAGGATGTCCAGGTTCATGCCAGGATCTCCTGGAAGGTCTCGGGCAGGATATCAATGATATTGGAGGCCACAAACCCGAAATTCCCCCGGCGCTTTGCCAGGGCATCCCCGCAGAGAGCGTGGACAAAGACGCCTGCAGCCGCGGACTCCTCGGGTGAATGGCCCTGGGCCAGGAGGCCTGCGATGATTCCTGTCAGGACATCGCCCATGCCTCCGGAGGCCATGCCCGGGTTGCCTGCAGGGCAGATCACTATCCGGCCGTCCGGGAGGGCGGTTAGGGTTCTGTATCCCTTGAGCACCAGGGTTACCCTGTATCGGGTGGCAAAATCCCGGGCCCAGAAAAGACGGTTTTTCTGGATTGTTTCCGTGTCAGTGGAACAAAGACGGGCCATTTCTCCGGGGTGGGGGGTCAGGATGGTGGGGCCTTTTCTGGATTCCAAAACGTGCGGGTTGCCGGCAATACAGTTTAGACCGTCGGCGTCCACCACCATGGGGATGGGCAGTTGTGCCATGAGCTTTTTGACCAGGGTCTGGGTGGAGGACTCTGTTCCCAGGCCGGGACCCAGGGCCATGGCGCTTTTATTCAAGGAGAGCTTCTGAATGTCGGCAAAACCCGATTCGGCCAGGCATCCGGTGGCGGTTTCAGGCAGGGGAAAGGTCATGGTTTCAGTGACCTGGGGTTCCATCACCGGATTGAGGCTCCGGGGAATCCCCAGGGTGACGAGTCCGGTTCCTGATGCCATGGCTCCCTTGCAGACCAGGGCCGCAGCCCCGGTTTTGCCGGTGGAACCGGCAAGGACCAGAAGATGGCCGAAGCGGCCCTTGTGGCCGTCAGCGGACCTGGGTCTGAGCATACTCCGCACGGGGAGGTCCGAGTACAGGTGGATCAGGGGGCGGGCAGCATCTGCAATACATCCTGGAATGCCGATGTCGATGACCTCGAGCCGTCCCGTAAGTTCCGAACCCGGAAAAACCATATGGCCGGGTTTGGCAAAGGCAAAGGTGGCCGTGGCCGTTGCCCGGATGCAGGTCCCCCAGGGCTGGCCTGTATCCGCGTTCAGGCCGGATGGAATATCGATACTGAACACAGGTTTCCCTGTTCCATTGACGGTTTCGATGACCGCCTTGAAAAATCCGCGCACGTCGGCGTTGAGTCCGGTGCCCAGGATTCCGTCAATAAAAAGATCATGATTGCAGATGCTGTCTTTCCAGGCCTGGAAAGTGCTTTCATCCGGTAGTTCAACCAGTTCTCCCTGGCCGGTTCCGGCCATGATTCTCTCCAGGATCGTCAGGTTGATTTTTGCATCCCCCTGGATTTTCCCGGCCTGGGAAAGGAGAAAGACCCGGGTTCTGATACCTTTCTGGATCAGGTACCGGGCCATGACAAAACCGTCCCCGCCGTTGTTTCCTCTGCCGCAAAGAACACAGACGGTTTTAAGGGCGTGATCTGGAAAGACCTTGAGGAACATATCCGTGGCTCCCCGGCCGGCATTCTCCATGAGAACAACGCCTGGAATGCCGTAGGCTTCGATGGCCTGCCTGTCCATGGCCTGCATTTCCTGTGCTGTAACAAGATACATGGTTGCTCCTTTTCGGCTACTGTTCAGAGCAGTTTAACGGTGTCGTTCAACACTTTCAAGATCAGGGTTGCGGTCACGGCCGACGGGGTACCCATGCCGATCCCGGGCCCTGGGCAACCACTGTGTGGTTCACTGTGCATGTGGCATCAAAACGGACGATCTGCCGGTCCTGGTCCACAGCAGTGATGGTCAGGGTCGCCGTAACCGTGTCCCCTGGAAAAACCGGTTTGAGAAACCGGGTTTCCTGGCTCAGATAGGCGCATCCCGGTCCCGGAAGCCGGGTTCCAACCAGGGTCGACCAGAGACTGGTGGTTACCATTCCGGGGACAATACGCTTTTTGAACCGGGTCTGTGATGCAAAGTCATCGTTGATATGAAGGGGATTGGTGTCTCCGGAGATGCCTGCAAAAAGGGTCACATCGGCATCGGTGATGGTTTTTGCGAACAGGGCTTTGAGTCCAGGACGGATCTCGTCCAGGTAATAGCCTCTCTGCTGGTCAAAGGCAGGGTCTGTCATGGCTCTTTTACCGTTCACAAGGCCTTGATCAATTCCAGCATATCCCTCACCGCCTGCTCCATGCCGGTGAGAATCGACCTGGATACGATGCTGTGGCCAATGCTGAACTCGTCAATTTCGTGGAGCCCCTTGAATGCCTGAATGGTTGTGTAGCTGATGCCGTGCCCCGCATTCACCCCGAGCTTCAGCTTGTTGGCAATTTTTGCCGCATCCACGATCCTGTCAAATTCCCTTAGCCGCTGTTTTCTGGTTTTTGCATCACAGAATGCGCCCGTATGGATTTCAATCATGTCAGTGTTGATCTTGTGGGCTACCTTGATCTGGTCCAGATCCGGATCAATGAAGATGCTGACCTGCATACCGGCGTTCTGAAGCTGGTTGATAACGTCCTTGACATGCCTCTCGTGGGAGATGATGTCAAGGCCGCCTTCTGTGGTCAGTTCCTCCCGCTTTTCAGGAACCAGGGTGACGCAGTCGGGTTTGATGTCCAGGGCAAGGGCGATCATGGACGGGGTCGCGGCCATTTCAAGGATGAGTTTTGTCTGAACGATACTCCTCAGAATCCGTACATCCCTTTCCTGGATATGCCTGCGGTCTTCCCTGAGATGGACCACAATACCGTGCGCTCCTGCGGTTTCCGCTGCCATTGCGGCAGCTGCAGGTTCAGGATAATTACTTTTCCGGGCTTCTTTTAACGTGGCAACATGATCAACATTGACGGCCAGCTGTGCCATGGTTTCCTCCTGTCAAAATGCGTCAAGGGATTGGTTTTTTTCGATCAGTTTCATCAGCTCAAGGCTTTTGGACTCCATTGCCAGAGCATCGTTTTCACCGGATTCATGATCATATCCGACCAGGTGAAGAATTCCGTGGATCAGGAGCTGACTCATTCTTTCGTTAAGGGTGATTCCAGCCTCCTGGGCCTCCCGGACCGCAGTATCAACCGAAATGGCAATGTCCCCCAGAAGGCCTGGGGTAACCTCTGCAAATTCCCCCTCCATCATTGGAAATGCCAGGACGTTGGTTGCCTTGTCAATACCCCGGTAGGCGCTGTTCAGCTCTCTTACGGCTTCGTCATCGGTAAAGAGAATAGACAGTTCATGGTCGTCATATTCCAAGGCGCTTAAGATTCGGCTGATTTTTCTGCTTATCCGCTCCCTGGGTATCTTTATCTTTGACCGTTGGGTCCTGATCAGGATTTTCTGGTTTTCCATTTTTTTCTTTTTTCTTTTCCTGGGGTTTGTCTGTGTATTCGATGCGGTGATGGTAGATTCCGGTTAGGATTTTGTTGAAACTTTTGGCTATCTGGTGAAGGTCCTTAAGGGTCAGTTCACACTCTTCCAGCTGGCCGTCGGCAAAGATGGCGTTGATCAGTTCCTGAACTTTGCCCTGGATACGGGAGGAGGTGGGACGGTCCAGGGTCCTCATGGCCGCTTCCACCACATCTGCCAGCATGACGATACCGGTTTCCCTGGTCTGCGGCTTGGGCCCGGGGTAGCGGAAGTCACTTTCCTTAACGGCATCTTCTCCGTTGAGTTTGATGCTTTTGTTGTAAAAGTACCGGATGAGACTGGTACCATGGTGCTGCTGGATCGTATCCAGGATATCCATGCCCAGTTTGTTCTCCTTGGCGATTTCAGCACCCCGTTTCACATGCTGGATGAGAATCAGGGCCGATATGGAAGGGGAGAGTTTGTCATGCCGGTTTTTCCCATCGGTCTGGTTCTCGATGAAGTAGAGGGGTTTGTCCAGTTTGCCGATGTCATGGTAAAAGGCGCTGACCTTGGTTTTCAGGATACTGGCCTCAATGGCTGCTGCTGCCGCCTCAGCCAGGCTAGCCACAATGATGCTGTGGTTGTAGGTGCCCGGCGCTTCGATCATCAGCCGTTTCATGAGCGGTTGTTCCAGATTGGAGAGTTCCAGGAGCTTGATGTCCGTGGTGTAATTGAACAGCAGTTCGATCAGGGGCGCAAGTCCTGCTGTGATGATGCCGGAGAGGATGCCGCCGAAAAAGGCAAGGATCATGTCCCGGGACAGGACGTCCAGCTCGGCATGGGCCGAGTGGATGTTCAGGGCCAGTGCAAGTCCGGTGTTGAAAATAGCCAGTTTCAGTCCGGCGGTAATGAAGGCTTTACGTTCTTTTGATGCCTTGATCCAGGAAGAAGCGATTATCCCGGAGAGAAAACAGAAGATAAAAACCTCGATGCAGCTTGAGAAGATGATGGCTGTCAGCAGGGCCAGGATAAATGAAAAGTACAGGGCGATGTCAAATCCCAGGAACAGGCATACAGTCATGGCTCCGGCTGCCATGGGAAGGCCTAGGGCAATGGATACCGATGAGATGGTCACCGGAAGGTCCAGGTTGACGGAACCGGCAAGGGGGGCGGCCAGCCGGGCTATGAGGAGGAACAGCATCAGCAGTGTGGACAGGAAGATGATGTTCTTGTTGTGGTGCCTCTGAAGATTTTTATGGTTTTTAAGAAACAGGAAGTAGATGACCAGCAGGGAAAAGAGAATTATCAGGGCGGTTCCTGTCTGGGCCATGACCAAATTTTTCTTTTCCATCTGGCTCTCAAGGGCCCTGAGCTTTACCAGGCGGATCTCGTCCACCCGTTCCCCTTCCCTGAGAATCATTTCCCCGGCTTTGATCTTGTAGAGAACCGGCTTGATGGTGGCTTCCAGGGCCCTTTTCCGGTTTTCCGTTTCACTGCGGTTCATGGTGATGTTGGGTTTAAGCAGCCTCTGGCACATATCCACGACAAGATTACTCAGGTTGTAGTCAACATCCTTGAGCAGGGGGTCTCCCACGATCCTGACCATGGTTTTGGCCTGGTCCGGACCGTAAAACACCTTGAGGTTGTTTACGACCTTTTCCTCGGTGGAGTTGAGGGTCCTGAGCACGATCCCCTTGTCCTCTTCCTTGAGCATGAGCTCCTTGTTGGAAGCAACGCCGTTTCCAAGAATTTCGGTGATGATCTGATTCATCTTTTCAGGGATCAAGGGCGAGAAATTGTTTTTGTACAGAATGGTAAATGCCCCCTTGCTGATGGGGATATCCAGGGTGGATTCAAATTTTTCCATGAAGGGCAGGACGGTAGCAAGGGCAGGTGGTTCAGGCGCTTCTGAAGGGAAGAGCTTCTGGGGGATCAGAAATGCGTTGGTGACGCGGGTTGAAATCTCGCCCGCCAGGCCCGGGTCATAGTCGTATACGGATAGGACGGTTTTGAGGATATCTTTCCTGTTCTGCTCTGTGGCGTCCCTGTCTTCGATGAAAAAATCCTTTGGGGCCTTGATATCACGGTCAGCCACGTCACCCTGCTGGTAGGAAAAGGTGATGGTGCCCTTTTCAGGGTACAGGACAATGGAAAAGATCAGGGTAATAATGACCAGCAGGCCCCAGAGCACAGATGGGGTAGTGCCGATGTACCTGTTTATGGAATGAATTTTGTTTTCGGGTTTCATGGGTTCTTGTTGTTCTCGGCATTCCGCTCATAGGCTTCAATGATTCTTGAAACAAGTCTGTGTCTTACAACATCTTCTCTGGTAAAATAGATGAATGAAAGACCCTTGATGTTCTGAAGAATTGTTTTTGCTTCAACGAGTCCTGACTGTTTACCCGAGGGGAGGTCTGTCTGAGTGATGTCGCCGGTGATGACTGCTCTTGAGCTGTAACCGATGCGTGTAAGGAACATTTTCATCTGTTCCGATGAGGTGTTCTGTGCTTCGTCAAGGATAATGAACGCGTTGTTCAGGGTCCTGCCCCGCATGAAAGCCAGGGGTGCAATTTCAATGACGCCGTTTTCGATTAAGCCCCTGGCTTTGTCAAAGGAAAGCATGTCATACAGGGCGTCATACAGAGGTCTCAGGTAGGGGTTCACCTTGTCTGCCAGATCACCTGGAAGAAACCCCAGGGTCTCGCCGGCCTCAACTGCCGGCCGGGTCAGGATGATCCTCTTGATTTCCCCTCTGGTAAAGGCAGCCACAGCCATGGCCATGGCCAGATAGGTTTTGCCTGTGCCTGCAGGACCGATTGAAAAGACTATGTCATTGGCCTTTGCAGCTTCAACATAACGCTTCTGGGCGGGATTTCGGGGGGAAATAGTCCTGTTTTTGGAAGTGACAAAGATCGTGTCCATGAAAATGGTTTTCAGCTGACAGGTTTCATCGTCCCTGAGAGCTTTTGCAGCAGCATCAATATCTGTGGGGTGCAGGTGGTAGTTGTCAAGGATAAGATCATACAGCTGATTGAGCAGGCGCTCTGCAAGGGATATGTCCGCCCCATTGCCCTGGAGGTTCAAGCTGTTTCCCCTGGCACTGATCGTTGCGCCCGTTGCTTCGGCTATGCGGGCTATATTGCCGTTGTGCTGGCCAAACAGTTCCCTGACCGCATGGAGATTGTCAAAGGTTATGGTTGTCATCCCGTTAGACTGCACGCAATTGAGAAAAAGGTCAATAAAAAATCTTGACCTCAAAGCACAGTGGCTGGTATTTAAACAATCAACCAATTCTTGGGAGGTGTCCCGATGAATTTTTTTGATATCATCATTGTTATCGTTATTTCATTTTGTCTGATTCGTGGCCTGTTCAGGGGCTTTATCCGGGAGGTGGCCTCCATCATAGGCGTTGTCGCCGGTTTCTACGGGGCATATACCTACTATGGTTCCATAACGCCGCTTCTGACGCGATTTGTTGCCAATGAAGGATACCGGGATATTCTGGGGTTCTTTATCCTGTTCTGCCTGGTTTTTATCCTGGTAAGCCTGGTGGCTATGGTCATCCGTTATCTGCTCAACATCGTATTCCTGGGTTGGTTCGACCAGCTTTGCGGTATGGGCTTCGGTGCCGTAAAGGGGTGTCTCATCATTTCCATCATGATTATCGGGTTTACCACTTTTGTCCCCCGGGGGCCTGACATGATTGCCGGATCCAGGTTGTCCGTCCATGTGGCAACTGTTTCCGCCATGATGTCAACACTGGTTTCCGGCCAGATGAGGATCGATCTTCAGAACCGTTTGGAAGGAATGCAGCAGATTTGGGAAAAACAGAAGAAAACTCCGCAAAGCCGGGTATAGAAAGACTGGTCGATATCGTCAGTACCCTGAGGAGTGAACAGGGGTGCCCATGGGACAGGAAACAGACCCCTGAAACCATGTGGAAGTGTCTTGCCGAGGAACTCTATGAACTCCTGGAAGCCATTGAGAAGGATCAGCCGGGTGATATTTGTGAGGAGACCGGTGATGTTCTTTTCCAGTTGGTTTTTATTGCCCAGATTTACAGTGAAAATGGGCTTTTCGATATCTGGGACGCCATAGCCGTGAGTGCGGCCAAGATGATACGAAGGCATCCCCACGTGTACCAGGACCAAAGGGCCATTACTGAAGAGGAGCTTCACCGGCGCTGGGACAGCATCAAAACCCAGGAGAAACTGGAGTCAGGGAAAGAAAAAGAGGGGTCGGTGCTGGATTCTGTACCCATGGGCATGCCACCGCTTCTCAGGTCTTACAAGGTGTCGGAGAGGGCCATGCGGTTTGGGCTGGACTGGGGTTCCATGGCGGAAGTGATGGAAAAGGTCGAAGAGGAATGGGTCGAGTTCGGTAAGGCCCTGGCTTCAGGTAACCCAGATGATATTGCTTCAGAATTTGGTGATATATTGTTTACCCTGTCAAATGTTGCCCGGTTTGCAGGAATCCATCCCGAAACTGCCCTGGCCCGTTCCACTGAAAAATTTGAACGGCGCTTCAGGTTCATGGAACGTTATCTGAACAAGGAAGGGCTCTCCCTGAAATCCTTGCCCCGGGAAACGGTTGACCATCTGTGGGAAGATGCCAAAAGAGCCGTGAAGGAATAGCCCTGTCCTGGGTCTACAGATAGTCTCCGCGCTGGAATTTGATATACTCGGCATTGGCCTTGATGGCGCTTTCCCTGGCGATGAACAGAAGGCGGTCGTCAGCACCATTACTGGATTCAGCCTCCTGGAGAAGTTTTTTGGCGCTGGCGTTGATGTCTTCAAGGGATGATGCCAGGTTCCTCAGGGACGTGGTCGAGTCTCCCAGCTGGGATGAGTAGTTGTCCAGCTTTCTGATAAGGTCGTCTGTAGTGTCCTGGAGATTTGTTTCCGCAAGGACCGGAGTGCACCCGACGGACACGATTTCACCAAGGGAGGACGACGATGCAGCCGCCGGCTGGGATTCTTCCTGGGTCTGGGTCCCCGAGATTGCCTTGGTCAGCGCCTTCTGGAACAGGTCACCACCGGCAGCATTGGTTTTGTTGCCGCTCAGTTCTTCGGCCAGTTGCGTGTATGATTCTATTCTGGTGATCATGGGTATTGGCTCCTTATTTTATCAAAATAAAAAGCAATAAACGGGCCAAATTTGAGGCCATGGCTTCATTTTCTGAATTGTTATTTCATATCAATTTGTTATGCTGTTTTTTTGAGGGGTGGGCCAAAGGACTCCAGGCATGGCAGTGGGAAAAAATTGCTCAGGGTCGGAAGCGATTTATACAATTTCATGGAATCGTGATGATCCTAGGATTTTATCGGCAATTTTTTCAGGGTCAACTGCATAGCTGCCCTGGGCAACACTGGTTTTCAGGGTTTGGATTTTCTCGGACCGGGATTGTGGTTCATTGTCCATGGCCAGCTTGACCATATTCAGGTCCTTTGCACTGGCGGACAGGGTAACGCTGTCAATGGCCGCAGGTTCCGCCTTTATTCCGGGAGCGGGTTTGGCCGCCTGGCTGCCGTTGGATGCTGAATTTGTATAGGCCTGATTCACCATGCTGGTGGTGGTATTGGTGATCTTCATCTTGTGTTCCCCTCTATGATGGTGATTCCATGTTGTTGTTGGCCGCCTGTCTGGCAAGGTCGGTCATCCGTCGTATGACAAACTCGGAATCTTCAACAGAAAGCGTTTTTATGGTCTTGACATTGTTTTCGTCAATGGATGAATAGGAGAATTTTTCTTCTTTTCTCTGGGTGAAATTAATTTTGCGTCCCAGTTCCTTTTCAATCTGGCTGGCAATGGAGTACTCAATCTCTTCCTGGGGTCCCACCGTGGTAATACGATCAACTATGGAGGCAGCGACCTTATCGATGATCGCTGCCCGTTTCCCTTCGGCTGAAATGGTGACCTTTTCCGATGATGCCAGATCTTTGCCAGCAGATTTGGTCCGGGCAAGAATTCTTCCCTGGGTCAGCTGTTTGCTGTATACCTTGAGAACATTCTGTATCTGATAGGATGGTATCTGCATGGTCTTTTCTCCTTGCATCACTTTATCGGCAGTGATGAGAAAAAACTAAACTTTTTTTTTCAATCATCGAAATTTCCTGCCAGGCCCTTGTCCGCATTGAGTGCTGCCCCTTTTTTGAGAATCATCTCCCTTGTCCAGCCGTCCGGATTCTCAATACGCCGGGCCTTGAGCGGAGCATTGAAACTGCCTGCCAGGAGGATGGCTTCCATGGCTATGGGGGCTGTGTCTTTTGCGTTGAATACATGGACAAGGAGATTGTAAACGAATTCTTCAACGTCACCTGCCATGCGGCTGCGGATTTCAGCAGGCTGGGCCAGGAGCCTGTTTTCAAACGGCAAATTCAGGTTCTTGAAATTTCCGCCCTTGAGACCATGGTCCTTGGCATAGGCCAGCATGGCTTCCCAGTTTTTGTCTGTCACGCCCCTGTCTTTCTGTTTGATGAAATTTTTATCTGCATCCAGGATCGCATTGCCGTAGTCGTTGACCTTAAGACCCCAGGAGATCATCTGGAGAGCGGTTGCCACATTGGCTTTTGTGGTGCGGGTTTCCGAAGCGATCGCCCTGAGCCGGTCGGAACTGTTTCCTGACGTGCCGTGCTGGGCACCGGAAATGCCGTAGGCTGACAGCTGATCATGGATTTCCCGGGTCAGGGGTACATTGATCCCGGCATCGCTTTCTTCAATACCGTGGGTGGTTCCGTTATTCAGGGCGATCCAATCCGGGAAAATGGCGTGGGCGTTGAGCCCCTGGATGAGGAAAAGGGCTTCCTCTGGGGTTGAAAGGCCTTCTTTTCCCTTGATTTCACCGACTTCGGTTTCCAGTCCGGCCCAGGACGGGATAAGGGGATTCAGCTCTATGTTGGCCAGGAGGTTCTGGTCATCGGGCAGGTGGGAAGCATCTATGGCAATGGAGGTTATCCCTGCATCGAACAGGGACGGAATTTCAATCCTGGCCTGGTCCAGATCAGAGGTTTTTTTGATCCCGAAATGGTCTGCATGGATGGCAACCGGTACAGTAATCCCGTACTGGTTGCACAGGGCGTCCACGTGTCGGGCAATGTTCCAGAGGCTGACCGGGCAGTAGGCCGACGTTCCTCCTTCTGACCGGGCGATCTCAACGATGATGGCGGCATTGGCCCTCTGGGCTGCCTGGAGAGCGCCCTGGATGACAAAATGGTTTCTGCCGTTGGCGGCTATGGTCATGGCCCGGCCTTTCGTGAGCATGGCCCTGTCAATGAACTTACCGCTCACGATTGCAGCTCTGGAGTTGGGGAACAGGGCCTGGATATTTGGCGGTCTGCCGATGTCGAGAATTCGCTGAAAATCCAATGAATCTGTCTTTAAAGCTGTCATGGAGCCTCCGTAATGATAGTGTATTAATGGGATGCTATTACCTTATGCATGAAACTTTAAAAAAATCAAGCTCAAGGTTGGCCGAACAGCCATGGGTTCGTCTTGGAACCCCCCGGGGGCTTCCGCCGGTTTTGCGTCGCAAATTTTATGAAATGGCGGGGGCCGTGCCTATGGAAGGAAGGGCCGGTATATAGACATGTATGATGACCGACACAAGGAATGAATGATAACTCATATTGAATACCAAGGTGTTGTAGTGGATTTCAAGGTTTGGAAGAGTTACTATTGATAGATATAAAAAATTGAAAATATTTGATAAAAATAAATTTTTTCCCAACCAATATTATGAGCTTGACAGATGAAAATCAGGTCTGGTAAAGAATGAATAAGAATTCATTTATTTTCAGGGATCAAAATCAAGGTAGGATTGTGCAAAAAGAAACCAAAGCCAGATCAGATAAGTATTTTTCCATGTTGAGCGCTGCCGGCGAGGTGTTTGCCCGTCTGGGTTTTTTCAAGTCCACCATCTCCCAGATAGCTGCTGAAGCAGGGGTGGCGGATGGCACCATCTATCTGTATTTTAAAAATAAAGATGACATACTCTATCAGTTCATCAGTGTCAAGACCGAACTGGTTTTTGAAAAAATGAGAAAAGCAGTGGAAGGGCCTGAGGATGCGGAAACCAAATTGCGCAGGCTTATACGGTGCCATCTCACCGAGTTCCAGAATGATCGAAACACAGCGGTTATTTTTCAATCCGAAGTCCGCTACCGCAGGGATATCGAACCCCAGATCAAGGATATATCAAAAATGTACCTGGATCTTCTTACTGAAATCATCGAACAGGGACAGATTGAAGGAACAATCCGTCAGGATCTGTTCATGGGTCTGGTAAAACGATTTATCCTGGGGGCTGTTGAAGGGGTCATCAATACATGGGTGGCCGCCGAGGGCAAGTATGACCTGTCCGCCATGGCTGATCCTCTGGTTGATCTCTATATGGGAGGAATCCGGGTCCGGTGATGGGGATATAAATAGGATTAAGTATATAAATGCGCCAAATAAGGTGAGTTTTGTTTACACTTGACGTATTCATCTCAGTCGATTAATGAATTGAGGATGCATTCAGTTGTCCGTCCCGATGCATCTTTACTTTAAACTGTAATAGAAATAAGGGGTAAGGCATGTCTTCCTTGGTTGGACCAGCAAACTATTATTTTTTCGGATTTTTCCCCGGGTTTATTCTATCGGTGTTGATCCCGGTTGTTGGCGTAGGGCTTTTCGCATATATCATGGCACGGCGGTTGGCACCGCTGGTAAGGGCAGCCCCGGACAGCCGTCTCGACAATATCCCTGCCAGGATTTATAATCTCATCAAGATCTGGCTGATCCAGTATAAGCAGCCCCGGTACAGGACCGCCGGAATTATCCATATTGTTATCTTTGCAGGCTTTCTGGTTCTGTCCATACGCTCAACGTCACTGGTCATCATCGGTTTTTCCGACGGATTTGTCTTGCCCGGCCTCAGGGGTTTCCTGGGGGTTATTTACAACCTGCTCAAGGACTATGCAGCGACAGCCGTTCTGGTTGCGTGTATCGTTGCCGCTGTCCGGCGAGGGATAGTGAAACCGGCACGGTATGCCGTTCCTGCAAAATACGGCAAGGACCATACTGCGGAAGCGGTGTTTGTACTGGGTGTGATTTCCACCCTCATGATTTCTGAGAGCCTGTTTGAGGCATCCAATGCAGCCTTCGAGCTGAGCACCTCAGGTCACAGCGAACTTCTGGCCCCCCTGTCGCTGGGATGGATTTTTCGGGGAATGCTCATGGACGCATCCCAGGCAACTCTCCAGGGGCTCCACATGGCCATGTACTACGTTCATGATCTGACCTTCTTCTTCTTCCTGTGTTTTCTGCCCCTTGGGAAACATTTCCATGTCATCACCTCGGTGTTCAATGTGTTTTTCATGCGGACCAGGAAGGGAAACATCAAACCTGTACGCTACGGCATTACCGAAGAGCAGTTGGATGACCTGGAGTCTTTTGGTGTTAAAAAACTGGAGGATTTCACCTGGAAGCACATGCTGGACTTCTATTCCTGTGCAGACTGCGGCCGGTGTTCTGACCAGTGTCCTGCCAATGCCGTAGGACGTCCCCTGTCCCCCAGGTTCATCACCATCAAGGCCAGGGATCTCATGTTCAGGAATTATCCGTTCTCCGGGGAGATCTACAAGACTAAGCTCCTTGTTCAGGACATATACACCGAGGATGAAATCTGGTCGTGTACAACCTGCGGTGCCTGCGAAGAGGAGTGCCCCCTTGGCATCGAGTACATTGACAAGATGGTGGATCTGCGACGGGGTATGGTGGATGAGGGGCTGGTGCCCCAGTCTCTCCAGAAACCGCTCAAAGCCCTTGAAAAACGCGGCAATCCCTATGGGACCATGGAAAAGAAGAGAGCCGACTGGGCCGTGGACAAGGAGTTTGCCGCCCAGTGCCAGGTAAAACTCCTTGAAAAGGGTCAGACGGCAGATACCCTGTTTTTTGTGGACAGCATCACCTCCTTTGACGACAACATCAAGGAGATTGCCCGGCGAACTTCAAAAATTCTGACCCGGGCCGGGGTGGATTTCTGCATCCTGGGTAAAGATGAGAAGGACAGCGGCAACGAGGTGGTCCGGTTCGGTGAGGAGATGCTGTTCCAGGATCTCAAGTCACAGAACACCGAAGCCATACTCGCATCGGGCGTGACCAGCATTGTGACGGCAGATCCCCATGCCTACAATGCCTTGAAAAATGATTATAAGGGATTGCCGCCGGTCAGACATATCAGCCAGGTCATTGCAGAAAAGATAAGATCCGGCGTGCTCAGACTCAAGCCGGCCCTGGACCCGGAAAAGGTTTACGTGTACCATGATCCCTGTTACCTGGGACGCCACAACGGCGTATACGAGGATCCCAGGGATGTCCTGGATGCCATTCAGGGCCTTAAACGGGTTGAACTCGAAAAGAGCCGGGACCGGTCCTTCTGCTGCGGCGGTGGCGGGCTCATGTTGTTCTACGAGCCGGAAGAGGAAACCCGCATGGGCGTTCTGAGGGTGAATATGGCTGCCGAAGCCGGTGCAACGGTAATCGTCACAGCCTGTCCATTCTGTCTTGTAAACATCCAGGACGCCATCAAGGTGGCCGGCAAGGAAGGCCAGATGGAAGCCATGGATCTGACCCTTCTGGTTGAGAGCCATCTCGCCTGAAATCAATGGCATTAAAGAATACGGTTTTGGTTTCATACTAACAACATATGGAGGTAACAATGGAAATTCTGGTATGTGTCAAGCGGGTACCGGATACTGCTGAGAACGAATTCGAACTCAACAGCGCCGGGAATGATCTTGAACGGGACGATCTTGTATATTCGGTCAATGAATGGGATAACTATGCTGTTGAGGAGGCCATTCAGATAGTGGATAAGCTGGGCGGCAACGTGACCGTGGTTACCGTGGGTGATGACGAGTCCGAAGAAGTCCTGCGGCGTGAGATGGCCATGGGTGCCAATGCCGGTATCCTTCTGTCCGACGATGCCTTTGAAGGATCGGACGGCAAGGGTATTGCCGCCATCCTCAAGGCCGAAGTTCTGAAAGGAAAGTACGACCTCATTCTGACCGGAGCCCAGGCCGATGACGGTGCCGGCCAGGTCGGCGGACTTCTGGCCGGTCTCCTGGATTATCCCTATGCGTCCCTTGTCAATAAAATCGAGGCTGACGGTGGTTCGACCATCAAGATCGGCCGTGAAATTGAAGGTGGTAACCAGGAACTCAATGAAATTGAACTTCCCTGTGTCCTCTCCATCCAGACAGGTATTAATGAACCCAGGTACGTTGGTATCCGCGGTATCCGCAAAGTTGCCAGCGTTGAGATTCCGGTAAAGGGTGCCGGCGATCTCGGCGTTGACACCAGTGCAGTAGGCGCTGCCGGCGCCCGGGTGAACAGGGTTGATTACTTTGTGCCTGAACTCGGTGAGGGTGCTGAGATGCTTGAAGGCTCCACGGAAGAGATCATTCAAAAGCTTATTGAGAAGCTCAAGAGCAAGGGAGGACTTTAATCATGGCTAAGATTTATGCATATGTAACACACAAGGACGGTGTTGCAGGAGATATTGCCCTGGAATACCCCACTGCAGCAAAAAAGATCAAGGCCGGCGCTTCTGTGACCGCAGTTGTAACAGGGTCCGGTGCTGAACTGGATAAGGCCGCCCAGTCCCTGGCCGCCATTTACCCGGAAGTCATTAAAATCGACAACGCCGCCCTGGCCTATCCCAATGCCGAGGTTGTCAGAAAAGCCCTGGCAAGTGTCCTGGATGCGGGATCTATATTCCTTGCCGCCCACGACACCTTTGGCATGGACCTGGGACCGGCCCTGTCCGTTAAACTCAAAGCCGCCTATGTATCTGATGTCGTTGATATCAACGGTGCCGACGGCTCCCTGCTGAAGCTCGTTCGCCAGGAACTGGGGGGGGCTGTGAGCACCCATGTGACCTGCGATCTGTCTTCGGGTGCGGTCATCACCCTTCGCCAGGGCGCCTTTGCCCCGGTTGAGCCCGGCCAGGCAGGCGGGACAGTGGTGGACAAATCCGGTGCTGCCGGAGACCTTTCAGCCAAGCGGCGTTACCTTGAAACAATCACTGCTGAAGTCGGGGACGTTGACATCACCAAATCCGATGTTCTCGTATCCGTGGGCCGCGGTATCCAGGAGCAGGAAAATATCGAGATTGCCCAGGAACTGGCCGAGGCCATGGGGGCGGTTGTTTCCTGCTCCAGGCCCATCGTTGATGCCAAATGGCTTGAAAAGGCCCGTCAGGTAGGGACATCCGGAAAGACTGTAAAGCCCAAGGTCTATATGGCCATGGGTATCAGTGGTTCTTTCCAGCACATGGGAGGCGTCAAGGGTAACCCCTTTATCGTTGCCGTGAACAAGAACCCCAAGGCACCGATTTTCCAGGTAGCCGATGTGGGTATCGTTGCCGATATTCTTGAATTCATGCCGGAACTCACCGAAGCTGTGAAATCACTCTGATTTTTAGGTTCAGGCGTACCAGCTCTCAAGGCCGCAGGCTGCCCGGAAAGGGTGTGCTGCGGCCTTCTTATTTGTCAGTGAGGGCCACGGTTGCTCCCGGTTCATCGGGGAACGCTTTGCCTTGCTTTTTGATGATCAATCACCAAATGAATTACGATTTGCTTGATTTTAGTAAACATTATCATGTAAACAGGAACAACCGGTGGGGCAGGTTAAGGATCAGCCGTCCCCGAAACACATTTCTACTGTGCGGAGGTTAAGCAATGATTAAAGACTTCCTGTTCAGATCCTTCAGAGCACTTGTTGTTATTGCTGCGGCATGCGGTGTCGCAGTCACCCTGTATGCCACCCGGGAAAAACCTGCAAAGCGTGAAAACATTGAGCCTGTCCCCGTTGTCGAGGTAATCCGGGCCCGGTTCGAGTCCAGATCCATGAGCGTTGAGGCCTATGGGACAGTGATTCCCAGAAAAACCCTGCGACTGGCTGCCGAGGTTCCAGGCCGGATCATCTGGTTGGACCCACGGTTTGTGGAGGGTGGTGAGGTGGATCAAGGAGAGGTTTTAGTCCGAATCGATTCCCGTTCCTATGCCCTGGAAACCCAAACCGCCCGGGTGATGATCGTTCAGGCCCGGACCGATATTCAGAGGATGTTCAGGGAGATCGAAAATCTTAAGTCGGACAGGATACTGGCCCAGGCCAACGCGGACCTGTCTGCCAGGGAATTGGCCAGACAGCAGGTCTTGAGCAAGGGGGACTTCACGTCACAGACCCGCCTGGATCAGGCCATGCAACGTGATATTGAGGCTCGCAGCCGGCTCCAGACCGTTGAAAACAACCTGGGGCTCACCGAATCGATCATGAAGCAGAAACAGTCGGCCCTTGATATGGCGCAGCTCACTCTGGACAAGGCGTCCCTGGCCATGGAAAAGACTGAAATCAAGGCGGGTTTTCATGGATTTGTAACCGCCAGAACGGTTGAACAGGGCGAATTTGTGGGTGTCGGTCAGCCCCTTGGAAGTATCTACCTGGCAGGTGCCCTTGACGTTGACGTGAGCGTTCCCCTGGAAAAGATGGCCTGGCTGGATCCCATGATCCGCGCCGGGGAACTGCCCAGCGCTGAAGTTACCCTGTCCACCGACAGCGGTGGGCAGATGTGGAAAGCCCGGGTGTCACGTGTCAAGGCAGCCATAGATGAACGGACACGTACATTGCCGCTGGTGCTCGAGCTTGAGCCGTCTTCAGGGGAGACAGGGGGGAATGACCTGCCCAAACCCGGGACGTTTGTCAGGTGTACAATCGATGGTGTAACCCAGGAAACCATGGTGGTTCTGCCTCGGTACCTGCTAAGGCCGGACAACACCCTGTACGTTGTGGATGACGGAAAGCTGGCCACAAGGCAGGTGACGGTCCTCAGGAAATTCCAGGAGTCGGTTTTTATTTCAGCCGGACTCAGGGAGGGGGAACCGGTTATCGCCACGCCCATTCCCAAAGCCGTGGACGGTATGCAGGTCCTTGTCCGGGAACACGATATCCAGGCAGGCCCTAAATGAAACGCCTGGGTTTGTGGTCAGTGGAAAACAGGGTTACCGTAAACCTGATCATGATTTTTTTCGTGGTCGCAGGTCTCTATACCCTCAAGGACATGCGCCGTGAGCTGTTCCCCCAGTTTGCCATCGATATGATCAACATCTCCATGGATTACCCGGGAGCATCACCGGAAGAGGTGGAGGAGGGTATCTGCGTCAAGGTCGAAGAGCAGCTCAAGGGGCTGGAGAACGTCTCGCGCATCTATTCCAACGCCTATGAAGGACGGGGATCCATCACCCTTGAACTGGAAGCCGGCATTGATCTCCAGAACAAGATGGATGAGGTGTCAACGGAACTGGGTCTTATCGATTCCTTCCCTGACGAGGCCGAGGACCCTGTAATTAAGGAGATCAAGAACCAGAATCCCGCCATAACCGTTGCCGTCTATGGTGATGTGGACGAGATCGTGCTGCGCCAGGCAGCGGAAAAGATCCGGGATGGCCTGGTGGACACGGGTCCCATATCCATTGCCGAACTCATTGGAGTCCGGGATTATGAGATTTCTGTGGAGGTGTCGGAAGAGAGCCTTCAGCGGTACGGGATATCATTTGACCAGGTGAGTCAGGCCATCCGGACAGGTAGCATCGATCTGCCCGGAGGCAAGATCCGGACCCGGGGCCAGGAGTTCATTGTCCGGGCCAAGGGGCGGCTGTACAGGGGTGAATCCTTTGAACAGATCCCGGTGATTACCCGGCCCGACGGCACCCTTGTCCGGCTTAAGGATGTGGCCACGGTCATCGACGGATTCGAAGATACGGACATGAAGGCCAGGTTCAACGGCAAACCCGCGGCCCTGATTCAGGTGAACCGGACCTCCACCCAGGATGTGGTCGCCATTTCCAGGACAGTCCATGAGTATATCCGGGCCAACCGGAACCTCCAGCCAGCCGGCGTTTCCCTTGCCGGCTGGTATGATCTGGCCGAACTGGTGCAGGACCGCATCGACCTCCTGCTTAAAAACGGAGTTCAGGGCATGGTCCTGGTTTTCATCGTCCTGGCCATGTTTTTGAACCTGAGGCTGGCCTTCTGGGTTGCCGCCGGTATTCCCGTAGCCTTTACCGGGGCCTTCTTGATACTGCACCACATGGGGTCTTCCATCAACATGCTGTCCCTGTTCGGGTTTATCATGACCCTGGGTATCCTGGTGGACGATGCCACCATCGTGGGGGAGAACATATACAGCCATTATTCCAGGGGCAAGTCAGCCAAAGAGGCTGTTATCGACGGATTCGCCGAGGTGGCCGCCCCGGTGGTCATGGCCGTAGCCACAACCATCGTAGCCTTTATGCCCCTCATGTACATCGACGGGATCATGGGAAAGTTTATTGCCATCATGCCCCAGACCGTCATCGCCATCCTGTCGGTTTCCCTGTTCGAGGCCCTGGTTATCCTGCCTGCCCATCTCAACCACGCCCTTCAGGAAAAGTATCGCAAACCGTCATGGCTCATGGCCTGGCATCCCTGGATTCAGAACAGGGTGGACAGGGCTCTGGTCCGGTTTATCCAGAGGGTGTACAAGCCCACTCTGATTTATGCGGTAAAAAACCGGTATTTTTCCATGAGCATCGGTCTCGGCATCCTGATCATCTGCTTCGGCCTGGTTGCCGGAGGCCATGTGCCGTTTGTCTTTTTTCCCAAGGGGGACAGCAACTGGATTATCGCGGAGATCACCTATCCCCTGGGAACGCCTTTTGAAACAACGGAATCGGCCATCAAGCGCCTGGAGAGAAGCGCGTTTGAACTGAACGGACAGTTTAAGTCCTCAATAAAACAGGACCGGGACCTTTTAGTCAATGTGTTTTCCCTGGTGGGAGTCATTCCCAGAAGGGACTGGAAAGTCGGCCAGAACGGAGGCCATTGCGGAGAGGTGTGGGTGGAAATTCAGTCTGCGGAGTCCCGTCCGGAACTGCCGGTTATGACTGTCATCAATGCCTGGCGTGAGCGTGTGGGACAGATCCCAGGAGTAGAAACCCTGACCTTTAACAGTCTGGAAGGGGGGCCTGGCGGCAACCCCATCGAAATCCAGCTGTCAGGGCAGGATTTTACCCAGCTCAGGGAGGCGGCCGACACACTGAAAAAAGAGATCGGCACCTATCCGGGTACATTTGACATCACCGATGATTTCCGCCCCGGGAAAATGGAAAAGCGGTTCAGCATCCGTGGCGGCGCCCGCCCCCTGGGTGTGACCATGGCGGACATAGCCCGTCAGACCCGGCAGGCCTTTTACGGGGATGAAGTGGTCAGGATCCAGCGGGGCAAGGACGATATCAAGGTGGTTGTCCGGTACTCGGGGCAGGAGCGTCAGATGGAATCCAGTATTGATGACATGCGCATCCGGACACTGGACGGCCGGGAAATCCCCTTGCAGGAGGTGGCCGAGATCAAGGATGTCCAGGGATATTCAGTGGTGCACCGGTCCAACAGGAACAGGATTATTACCGTGATCTCTGACATTGACGAGAACACGGCCAATGCCTCGGACATTGTGGCGGATCTCAAGGACGGATTTCTGAAGCAGCTTGTGGAGCAATTCCCTGGGATTGGCTACAGTCTGGAAGGCCAGGCCAAGCGGAGCAAGGAATCCCTGGACAGTCTGAAAAAGGGTTTCCTGTTTGCGCTCATGGGCATTTTCCTGCTCCTGGCAAGCCAGTTCCGCTCCTATGTCCAGCCCGTGATCATCATGGTCGCTATTCCCTTCGGGCTCATCGGAGCCATTGCGGGCCACTTCATCATGGGGCTTGACATCACCATGATCAGCATTTTCGGCATTGTTGCCCTGGCAGGTATCGTGGTCAATGACTCACTGATCCTCATCGACTTTATCAACGCCAGGATCCGTATGGGCGGAGATGCCCTGAGTGCTGTCATCGATTCGGGACAGAACCGGTTCCGGGCGGTTCTCCTGACCTCGGTGACCACCATCGCCGGGCTCTTTCCCCTGCTTCTTGAGCGCAGTTTCCAGGCCCAGTTCCTGATCCCCATGGCCGTGAGCATCAGTTTCGGACTCCTTGCCGCAACGGTTCTGACGCTTTTGTACGTACCGGCCCTGTACATGATTGTCCAGGATATCGTTGGACTGTTTACCCGGAATCGTGCCGAATAGTAAGTTCAGACAGAGCCGTTACCGGTTCTGTCTGCAGGGATCAGCTGTTCTCATCGTCCTTGATGATGAATTCATCCAGCTTTTGGAATAGGGCGTCCGGCCATTCTTCTCCATACAAGAAGAGCTCTATCTCTTCAGGTGTCATCTGCTCCCGGATGTGGGGGGGCAGGCGCTTGAGTGCCATTTTTCGTTCTGGATCCACAGGTCTTTCCTGGGTTGCCTGTTTTTTTGTGTTCATACGGAGTTTCCTTGGTATCAGGTTATCGGGTCAGTTGCCAGAAGGTCATCCACAGGGGCATGGCAAGCATGCATATGAAGTACTGTATCATCATCATGGATCCATTTGCCTGGGCATCCCCGCCGTAGTTCTTCACCATGAGGATCAGGTTCGTTGCAGGGGGAGCCGATGCCTGTATCATGATGAGGTCGCTCACCAGGGGATAGGTTGTCCCCAGTCCGGACAGCCTCAGGATCGTGTAGGCTGCCAGGGGAATGCAGGCGTATTTTACAAGGGCCACCCTGGCTATGTCAGACAGGGGGGGGATATCTGTCAGGGAGATGCTGCCCAGGGTCGCACCGAGAATGAACACGGCCAGGGGTACGGTTGCCTGGCT
Source organism: Pseudomonadota bacterium (assembly GCA_043806875.1). GTDB lineage: Bacteria > Desulfobacterota > Desulfobacteria > Desulfobacterales > Desulfobacteraceae > JAZDGN01. The sequence continues at coordinate 144,600 of JAZDGN010000132.1, read as the reverse complement.
GAGCATTTCCGTGGCATTGAGCAGGGAAGTCGGAATCCAGGATGACAGGCCCGTGAACACCAGGACCATGGACAAAAGTGTTGCTGTCAGGGGCGGTGTGATAAAGTCAGCAGGGCTTATCCTGGCTGACCTGTCCCCGGATATCAGAACCTTGCCCACACTCCAGAGGATCGGCGAATACCCGAGGATGAGCAGGAAACAGTACAGGGCAAACAGATCGAAGTCGCCGGGGTAAAGGAGTTTGCCTATGGGAAGCGCAATGTAGACGGCGTTCTGCATGCTGCCCATGGGCAGCCAATGGTTTTTTGCAGGAAGCTGTCTGGCAAACAGAAGATACCCTGAACCCAGGCCCAGGAGGACCATCAGGATTCCGGCCAGGGGCAGCAGCCACCAGAATTTGAATCCGGAGGGGTTGAATACGGTGACGGTTTTTACAAGGATCAGGCAGGGCACGAGCACTGTTACGGTAAAGTGGGATAGCCCCTTGATCTGCTCCTGGGAGACGATGCCCTTGCGGACCAGAATTCCGGCCGCCAGGGTGATGAGAAAAAGTCTGAAAATGGCATCGAACATGATGAAAAATGTATCTAGGAACATGGGTGTCTCCGTGTGGCCAATCCGGGGTGTGCTAGGGAAGCAAAAAGCAAGGAGTTCATGGGAAAAGCCTTGATATCAGGACCGGCAGGGCGGTTTCAACCCTGAGGATTCTGGGTCCGAGACTCACGGTTTTAAATCCGACGGATTCCAGGGTTTCAATTTCAAAATCGATGAAGCCGCCTTCAGGTCCAACGGCCAGGGTGACAGGTTGACGGACGTGTGTGGGGCAGACATCACTGGTTTTCGGGTGGGCTGCCAGGGCCAGGCTCCCTTCCGCTATCCGGGGCAGTTCATCCAGAACAAAGGGCTTGAACAGGCGCCGCTGAATGACGCTGGGCATGCGTGTGTCCCTGGACTGCTCCAGGCCCAGTATAAGTTCATTGCGGATGGCATCCGGTTCAAGGACCGGAGAGGACCAGAAACTTTTTTCAACCCGCCAGGAATTGATCAGAACAATCGTCTTGACCCCCAGGCTTGTTACGGACTGGAGTATTCTCCTGAGCATCTTGGGCCGGGGAAGGGCAAGGATAAGGGTGATGGGAAGGGGCGGGGGCGGCGGTGTGTGAATGGAGACCGCAAGTTCCACAAAAGAGCCGGCAACGGTCAGGACAGTGCCCGTTCCCATGCCCTGATTCACAAGACCCACCACCAGGGTCTCCCCCGGACGGGCGTTGTGCACGCTCGTGATGTGCGCAAACCGCCGTCCCTGGAGGATCACCCTGTCAGGTGCTGAGTAATCGGATTCGCTGATCAGTATCAGGTTCATTAGAACGAGAGTATAACACACTGTTTCATGGTTTCAACCAGTTCCTTTTCCCAGAGGCTCCCGCCCGTGAGTTCAGCCAGTTCAACGGCCAGGTGGACCGCTCTGATCCCCAGGGATTGCTGTCGTCCCAGGCCTTGGATGCAGGACGGACAGTTGGTCAGGATTTTTTCCGGGGACCCGGGTCCGGCGTGGGCCCTGATCGTATTGATGGCTTCCTTTTTCCGCTCAAGCATGGCGCCTGCGATGTCAGGCCTGGACAAGGCCAGGGTTCCGGCTTCCGAGCAGCAGTGGGGGACGGCCGTCACTGCGTGCGGCGACCGGGAAGCCAGCAGGGATATCCCTTCTCCCTTCAGGGAGTCATGGCAGGGGGCATGGTAAAGGCAGGCCGCATCCAAGGAAATGTCCGGGTTGATGGACAGGATGTACCGTGATATGTCGGTTACACCACAGTCGAAAATACCACCTGCATCCAGGGCATCCAGGGCTTCCTTGCAAGTCCCGCAGCTGATGATGCAGGCATCGAACCTGAGATCGTTGACCATGCCCCGGATCTGGTTGAAGATGATGGTGTTCCTCAGCCTGAGCATCTGGAACTGCTCGGCTTTTGCGTTGACCCTGGACGGGAATCCGCAGCACAGGAACGGCGGCGGCAGAATTACCCTTACCGAGTGTTTTACAAGCAGGTACAGGGTTGCCTTGCCAATATCGGAAAAGAGCCTTTCCGATCCGCATCCCGGGAAATAGAACACCGTTCCGGTTGGATTTGATGACGGTTCCAGCAGAATGGCCTGGTTGTGGGCGCACCGGGGTGTGATGTCTCTCAGGGTTGTCCCGGGCACATGGGGCATGGGTGTTTTCACCAGGTTCAGGGGATGGGTATTTTTCATGCCATGGACGTCCGGCAGCGATTTGACGATGTGGAAGGCCCCCCTCTGGATCGTTGTCCCCATGCCCAGGAGGAGTTTCCGCATTCCTGCATTGACAAGGTCGTTCCTCTGGCACAGGTACTCCAGGGAAAGGCGCGTGGGCAAGGATGTGTGTTTGTACTTCTTCTCAGCCAGGATTTCCCTTTCCAGGATTGATACTTCCCCTGAATCGATGTTTACCGGGCAGTTGTCATGGCATTTGTGGCAGATGGTGCAGTGATCGGCAATCTGTTCCAGGTGACTCAAGGCCCTGAACCGGGTGGAATGGGTTCTCTGGGTATCGTAGAGCAGGGCTTCGATCAGGGCTCCCACGGCCAGATTCTTGTTTCGCGGGTGGAAAAACAGGTTGTTGTGGGGATAGAATACCGGGCATTTGGCCTTGCACCTGCCGCAGCGCACGCAATTGGCGATGCTGGTTGCCAGGACTCCCAGGGAGCCGTGACTGAGGATGCTGGCCTCCAGCTCCAGCAGGTTGAAGGACGGTGTGAAAATGGTCTCAAGCACGGTGGCATCGGACAGTTTTTTCGGGTTCATGATGCGCATGGGGTCCACGCTGTCCCGGTAGGCCTCCAGAGCATCGATCCTGTCTTTGGTGAGGTGCCTGAATTTGGTGACACCGATACCGTGCTCCCCGCTTACGGCACCTCCCAGCTCAACTGCCTTGGTCATGACGGCATCGGCTGTAGCAGCAGCCCGTTTCATCATTTCCCTGTCATTGGACAGAACCGGGATGTTGACATGAACATTGCCGTCCCCGGCATGCATGTGGGTGGCGATGACAATGAGGCGGGACTGGGTCTCATGGATAATCTTTTTGACCTTCTCGCTGACCAGTGTATAGCCTCGGAGCAGTTCCATGAGGTTTCGGATAAATTCTCCGGTAAGACTCTGGTCTTCCAGGGTTTCCCTGGATGCTTTGCAGATGGTTGACAGTGCCGAATCCGCCATTGCCCTTGCCCGGCTGACCTTGGCCACCAGCCATTCAGGGTCTTCCAGAGGGACAGCTGTTTCCAGGTAGCGGGAAAGGTCCCGGATAAGGCTGGCCTGGTTGAACCGTTTTTCCTCCATGTTGACCTGGTACACGTAGGCTGAAAAGCCGGCCAGGGCATGGATGGGCAGTGCAATATCCTCATTGAGTTTGAAGGCGTTGGTCCTCTTGGCAATGGCTCCCAGTTTTTTCCTGTCCCGCCAGAACCGCTCTGCTTCCCGCCGGTCCCTGGCCGGGATCAGTTCCGTGTTGGCGTAACGGTCCAGGATGGTCTCCAGTTTCTTTTTGCCCACGTCCAGCTTTTTGGGATCGTCGGCCACCATGTCCATGAGCAGGACCGCCTTGAGACTCCCATTGCCGGCAGCCTTGGTCTTGTAGTCAATGGCCTTGATGTACTCTTCGTCAAAGTGTTCCAGGGCCATGAGCGCAGCTTTGGTCATATCCCGGTTGTCAAAGACCTGGCACAGGTCAGCGATAACCTGTCCGGCCTCGGACATGTCATTGCCGAAAAATTCAATACAGAAAGTATTTTTCGTGTTGTACTCGGGGTGGAGGATGAAAGTGGCCGATGTGATGATGCCGTCGCATCCCTCTTTCTGGATGCCGGGAACGCCGCCCAGGGCCTTGTTGGTGACATCTTTTCCCAGGCCGGGTTTCCGGATCTCATCTCCGGGCAGGACAATGTGGCGCACATGGTCGGTCTCCAGGTTTCTGATCTCGAATACGACCGTGTCATCCGGGAGGATTTTGCGCAGGGGGTGGTCCTTGCGTTGGATTTCCATCCTGGATCCGTCCGGCATGACCATGCGGTAGGACCAAATGTTGTCCAGGGCTGTCCCCCAGAGCACTGCGGTCTTTCCGCCTGCATTTTCAGCAATGTTGCCGCCGATGGTTGAGGCCCAGGAACTGGTGGGGTCTGTTGCAAACACCAGACCCTCCTGTCTGGCAAAGGCCATGGCGTCGTCAGTGATGACTCCGGCTTCCACATCCAGGCAGGAAAAGGGGCGGCCGTTAAGGGTTGTTTCCCTGCGGATGCCAGGGATGCGGTTGAGTTTTTCCGTATTGATCATGACACAGGTTTTTGCCAGGGGAACACAGCCCCCGGTCAGTCCTGTCCCGCCGCCCCTGGGAATGATGGTAAGTCCCAGTTCCCGGATGGCCCTGACAAGGGGGGGGACCTGGGATTCCAGGGACGGGCGCACTACGGCAACCGGAGGATAGAGCCGCCAGTCCGTCGCATCTGTGGCGTGGGCGGTCAGGTTGAACGGGTCAACGTAAATGCTGTCTTTCCCGATGATGGGGCCCAGTTTCCTGACCAGCATCCTGCGCTCTTCGGATACGGTTTTAAGTCGCCGGGCAAGCTGGTTCAAGTGGTCCTTGCAAGTATCGATGACCTGGTTGACCTCGGGCTCCCGGGCTCCCAGGGCAATGGCGGTAAGGTCTTGTTCCATGGAATGGAAAAACCGTTTTCTTCTGGCAGGGTGATCGATGAGCTCCTGGAAAATGAAGGGGTTCCGCTCGATGATGAACATGTCCCCCATGAATCGGAAAAGCAATCGTGCCGAACGCCCTGTCCGGCGCCGGGTTCTCAGGTGGTCGAGCTGGCTCAGCATCCGGGCCCCGAAAAGGTGGGAGATGATCTGGTCATCATCGGCCGAAGTGTAGTTGTAAGGTATCTCACGTTCTCGTTTTTTCATGGACCGTTTTACCCCCATAAAAAAAAGCTGCGCCGGGCAGCTTCAGGGGTCCTTGCAAAAAGAATTTTCCGCCTGCGCCAGCAGCCTCAGCGGCGTGCCGGAGGGAGGATCGGCTCACTCCCACCGGGTTCATGTGCGAACCCGGTGGAGTGACAGGGTCATCAGAGCTCGAAGGTTATCATGGAGTTGACCAGTTCGAGGTCACTGATCTCCTTGGCAACGGATTCAGGTACAGGGGTGTCGGTGCGCAGGAAAATGATGTTTCGCTCACCGTCATCTTCACGGCCGACCGTCATGCGTGCGATATTGATCTTGTGTTTGCCCAGGCAGGATCCGATACTGCCGATGGAGCCGGGCTTGTCGATATTGTGGATCAGACTCAGGTGGCCTTCGGGGATCACCTCCAGCCTGAAGTTGTTTATCCGTACGATCCGGGCATCATCCTTTCCGAAAATGGTTCCGGAAATCTTGTTGGTGCCTTGGTCGGAAACAACGGTAATACGGATCAGGGTGATGAAGTTTTCACTGTCCGGGTTTGTGGATTCAGATACCTTGATGCCCATATCCCTGGCCAGGGAGGTGGCATTCACGGAGTTGACTTCGTGTTTGACAAGGGGGATGAGGAGTCCTCGAATGGCTGCCAGGGTAACGGGTTTGAGATCCAGATCCTTGAAATCCCCGGCATACTCGATGGAGATTTCTCTTATTGGGCCCCTGGTCAGGAAAGATTGCATCAGACCCATCTTTTCCGCCAGCAACAGGAATGGTTTGAGTTTTGTCAGGAGTTCTCCGGTTACCGAGGGAACGTTCACTGCGTTGATAATGGTATCCTGGGTTAGGTAGGCCACAATCTGGTTGGCCACGGCAACTGCCACGTTGGTCTGGGCTTCCTGGGTGGAGGCGCCCAGGTGGGGTGTTGCAATGACCTGGTCCAGTTTGAGCAGGGGGTGGTCTCCCGGGGGTTCTTTGGCAAAAACGTCCAGGGCTGCACCGGCAACTTTGCCGGAGGTGATGGCTGCATATAGATCTTCTTCGTTGATGATGCCGCCCCGGGCACAGTTGATGATCATGACGCCCTTTTTCATTTTCTCAAAGGCTGCGGCGTTGAGCAGGTTGGTGGTGCTTTCCAGCTTGGGAACATGGATGGTTATATAGTCGGAACGCTGGAAGAGCTCGTCCAGGCTGACGCTTTCATACCCGGATTTCAGGATGTGTTCGGCCGTGACATTGGGATCATAGATAATGACCTGCATCTTCAGTCCCACAGCGCGGTTGGCCACAATGGATCCGATGTTGCCAAAGCCCACCACGCCCAGGACCTTGTTGAACAGTTCGCGGCCCTGGAGGTTCTTTTTCTCCCACAGACCCTGTTTCATGGTGGCCGTTGCCTTTGGGATGTTCCGGGTCAGGGACATCATCATGGCAATGGCATGTTCCGCAGTTGTGACCGTGTTTCCGCCCGGGGTATTCATTACGGCAATACCGCGCTTGGTGGCTTCGGGGATGTCCACGTTGTCAAGGCCGATACCTGCCCTGCCGATGACTTGCAGGTTGGTGGCGGCTTCAAGGATCTCCCGGGTTACCTTGGTGGCGCTGCGGATTGCCAGGCCATGGTAGTTGCCGATGATTTTTTTGAGTTCTTCCGGGGCGAGTCCCGTTTTGACGTCCACCTCGATCCCCGGGGCATTGGCAAAGATATCGATACCTTCCTGGCCCATCTTGTCGCTGACTAAGACTTTTTTCATGCTAGTTCTCCTTTTCAAAGGCTTTCATGAAATCCACAAGGGCGCCTACGCCTTCCAGGGTCGTTGCATTATAGATGGATGCGCGGCATCCTCCCACGGACCTGTGACCCTTGAGGCCGCCCAGACCTTTGGCAGTGGCTTTGGCGATAAAGGATTTTTCCAGGTCTTCACTGGGCAGCCGGAAGGTGACATTCATGAGGGAACGGCTTCCCTTTTCTGCTGTTGCCCGGTAAAAACTGCTGGCATCCATGAAGTCATAGAGCATGGCTGCCTTTTTCTGATTCAGGATCTGCATTTTTTCAAGTCCGCCGATTTCCTCTTCCAGCCATTTAAGGACAAGCTGGACCGTGTATACGCCAAAGCAGGGCGGGGTGTTGTACATGGAGTTCTTGGATGCGTGGGTTTCATAGCTCAGCATGGTGGGCAGTCCCTTGGCTGAATCCTTGAGCAGATCGTCCCTGAGAATGACCATGCACAGTCCGGCAGGGCCGATGTTTTTCTGGGCTCCGGCATAGATCATGCCGAATTTGTCAACGTCCAGGGGGCGGCTCATGAAGTCTGAGGACATGTCGGCTATAATGGGAACACCATTGGTATCCGGAAAATTCTGCCACTGGGTTCCCTTGATGGTATTGTTGGAAGTGATGTGGACATAGGCGGCGTCCTTGGTAAAGGCTATGTTCCCGGGGATGTAGGAAAAATTCTTGTCCTCTGATGAGGCTACCACGGTGATCTGCTTTTTCTGGATCTGGGCTTCTTTGATGGCCTTGGTGGACCAGGTGCCGGTGTTAACATAATCGGCTGTTTTCCCCCCGGTCAGAAAGTTCATGGGGATCATGGCAAACTGGAGGCTGGCGCCTCCCTGGAGAAACAGGACGTGATAGCGATCATCCAGGTTCAGTAGTCTTTTGGTCCGGGCTACGGCATCGTTGATCACCTCATCGAACCATGAGGACCTGTGGCTGATTTCAGTAATGGACATACCGCAGCCTTTGAAGTTCAGAAACGAGGCTTGAATTTCCTCCAGAACCGGAAGGGGCAATGCTGCAGGTCCTGCATTAAAATTGTAGATCCGTTTGTCTCCCATTTTTGCTCTCCTTTTTTCGAGTAGTCTATGCGTACTCCCTGGTTTTGTGAAATCGGATGTCAGGCCATTTCTCCATGGCAAATCCCAGCTGATATTCACTGGTTGTCAGAAATGTGAGGCATTCTTCCGAGTCAGTTGCAAGACTTGAGGAATGCTGGTTCCTGAATCTGTTCAGTAGTTCTTTATTATCACATGTGATCCATCTTGCAACTGAAAAGTCCACATGCTCATAACCTGCTTCCACGCTGTATTCAGCCTGGAGTCTGGCCATGGTCACATCAAACTGCAGGATGCCCACGGCGCCCAGAATGTAATCATTATTGATCAGGGGCCGGAAAACCTGGATGGTTCCCTCTTCGGCAAGTTGGAGCAGTCCCTTTTGCAGGGATTTTGTCTTCAGGGGATTTTTGAGGATGACCCGCTTGAAATGTTCCGGTGCAAAACTGGGAATACCCAGAAATTTCATGGGTTCCTTTTCCGTGAAAGTGTCTCCGATTTTAATGGTGCCGTGGTTGTGGATTCCGATAATATCCCCGGGGAAGGCCTCATCGATATTGCTTCGTTCCTGGGCCATGAAAATGGTTGCATTGGCCAGGGTGATCTCCTTGCCGATACGGTGGTGGCGGACTTTCATGCCCCGGGTGAATTTTCCGGAACAGATGCGTAAGAACGCTATCCGGTCACGGTGGGCAGGGTCCATGTTGGCCTGGATTTTAAAGGTAAATCCGGAAAAGGAGGGCTCAAAGGGTGAAATGTCCCGGACCGACGATTGCCGGATTCCAGGGGGGGGGGCCAGTTCCACAAAGGCGTCGAGCATTTCCCGGACCCCAAAATTGTTGATTGCGCTGCCGAAAAATACCGGGGTCTGGGTGCCCTGGCGGTACAGGGCCAGGTCAAACGGGTCGGCCGCACCCTGGATCAGTTCGATGTCCTCGCGAAGTTCCCGGGCCTGGGATCCGATCTGGCGGTCGAGTTCCGGATCCTCAAGATCCCTGATCAGGATACCGGCACCGTCTTTAGGCGTATATCCGGGTGTAAACAGTTCAAGTTGGTGCAGTCCGATATTGTAAACTCCCTTGAACCGCTTGCCCATGCCCACGGGCCAGGTCAGGGGCGTACATTCGATCTGCAGTTTGTCCTCGATGTCCGAGAACAGAGCCAGGGGGTCCATGCCCTCCCTGTCCAGCTTGTTGATAAAGGTCAGAATGGGGGTGTTGCGCATCCTGCAGACTTCCATGAGTTTCTGGGTCTGGGGTTCCACGCCCTTGGCACTGTCGATGATCATGACTGCAGAGTCGACTGCGGTCAGAACCCTGTATGTGTCTTCGGAAAAGTCCTGGTGACCCGGGGTGTCCAGGAGATTGATCTCGAAATCCGTGTAGTTGAATTTCATTACCGATGAAGAAACGCTGATACCCCGCTCTTTTTCAATACTCAGAAAGTCACTGGTGGCGCTTCGGGCCACTTTTCTGGACTTGACGGCGCCGGCCTGCTGGATGGCACCGCCAAAAAGCAGAAGCTTTTCGGTCAGGGTTGTTTTGCCGGCGTCAGGATGGCTTATGATGGCAAAGGTCCTGCGCTTGAGAATTTCTTTTTCCGTTCGCCGGTCAAGTGGTGCTGGGATCATGTTCATAACTCAGTGGGGTCCTTAATCTGTCAATGAAACTGAATTCTATAGAATATAACCGGCAATTAATCAATACCTAAATTGTCATGGCTCAAATTTTGAATCAGGTGTCCCCATGATTTGTTTAATGAATGAAAATTATTTCATATTTCACCGTCATTCATAGACATGGTCACAGATTCAATGGAACTCACGGCAGGGCCAAGGAGCATTCATTGGGTGGGGCCGGAAGCCATGTCTGTCAGGTTCCTGCCGGATCAGCTGTACTCCTGATGGATGATTTCAAGTTCAGATCTCAGATTCACGAACAGGGGGGCCAGGAGGGGGTCGAAGTGGATGCCTCTTGTCTTATGGGAGACTTCACCCATGGCACTGATAAAGATCACGGGGATATCCCTGGTGGCGGCGTTTTCCATCAGCTTCCTGCAAACATCGAATCCGTCCATGCCCGGCATCAGAATGTCCAGGAGGATTCTGCATTCCGAGAGCTGTTTCATGGTTTCCTCTGCTGTGGAGCGGTTATGGGTTGATGAACGTTATCTTCATGCACGGTGTAAAGATATCCTGCCAGTGATGTTGCCGCCGGAATAATGGCTCCCCCTGCAGCCATTCTCCATCCGGGCCTCTCTCCCAGAAGAAGCCGGGAGTACGGCAATGCCGCCATGTGTATTTCCCGAAGACCCGATGATGGGGGTCTCCGGGAAATGGGATTATTGGATCCTTTTACGGAAAGCCTTCCAAATTACCGGGTCAGCTGCCGGTATCTGATGCGTTCAGGCTGGTCAGCTTTGATTCCCAGGCGTTTCTTCCTGTCTTTTTCATAATCCGAGTAGCTGCCTTCGAAAAACAGGGTCTGGCTGTCACCTTCAAAGGCCAGGATATGGGTTGCAATCCTGTCCAGGAACCATCGGTCATGGCTGATGACCATGGCGCAGCCTGCAAAGTTTTCCAGAGCCTCTTCCAGAGCTCTCAAGGTGTTGACGTCCAGATCGTTGGTGGGCTCATCCAGGAGCAGGAGATTGGCCTCCTCCTTGAGCATCCTTGCCAGGTGCACACGGTTGCGTTCACCACCGGACAGGGCCCCAACTTTTTTTTGTTGGTCCGTTCCCGAAAAGTTGAATTTGGACACATAGGCCCTGGAATTGATTTCCCTGCCGCCAAGGAGTATGTTGGGGCTGCCGCCTGAGATGACCTCCCACAGGGTTTTGCCCGGGTCAAGAACGGTTCTTTCCTGGTCAACATAGGCCATTCTGACCGTGTCCCCTATTTCTATTGTTCCCGAGTCCGGGGTTTCCTTTCCGGTGATCATTTTGAACAGGGTCGATTTGCCGGCACCGTTGGGTCCAACCACACCGACGATACCGCCAGGGGGGAGGATGAAGTTCATATTTTCCACCAGGAGCTTGTTGTCATAGGCCTTGGACACGCCGGTGGCCACAACGACCTTGCTGCCCAGTCTGGGTCCTGGTGGAATGAAGATCTCCAGATCCTTTTCCCTTTCCCGGGCATCCTGGTTGAGCAGCATGTCATAGGCGCTGATCCTGGCCTTGGATTTGCTCCTTCTGCCCTTGGGTGACATGCGGATCCATTCCAACTCCCTTTCCAGGGTTTTCTGGCGCTGAGTCTCCTGTTTTTCTTCGTTTTTAAGACGGTTTCTCTTCTGTTCCAGCCAGGAAGAATAGTTGCCCTTCCAGGGAATGCCTTCCCCCCTGTCCAGTTCCAGGATCCAGCCGGCAACATTGTCAAGAAAGTACCGGTCGTGGGTAACTGCGATGACGGTTCCGCTGTATCGGCTCAGATGCTGTTCCAGCCAGGTTACGGATGCCGCATCCAGATGGTTGGTGGGTTCGTCTAAAAGGAGGATATCCGGCGTCTGCAGCAGGAGCCGGCACAGGGCCACGCGCCGTTTTTCACCGCCGGAAATTACCTTGACGGACACATCACCGGGAGGGCAGCGAAGGGCGTCCATTGCCATCTGAAGCCTGGAGTCCAGGTCCCATGCCTCCTGGTGGTCCAGCTTTTCCTGAAGTTCTGCCTGTCTCTGGATGAGCTTGTCCATCTCATCGTCTGACAGGGGTTCCGCAAACCGTTCGTTGACCCTTTCATACTCCTTGAGCAAGTCCACGGTTTCCTGGACACCCTGTTCCACAATTTCCCTGACGGTTTTGTCTTCATCCACCAGGGGTTCCTGTTCCAGGTATCCCACCGTGTATCCTTTGGACAGGATGGTCTCTCCGTTGAATTCGGAATCAATGCCCGCAAGAATTTTAAGCAGAGAGCTTTTCCCGGAACCATTCAGGCCCAGGACGCCGATTTTTGCACCGTAGAAATAGGACAGGGATATGTCCTTGAGCACTGGGCGTTTGTCATAAAATTTACTCACCTTGATCATGGAGTAAATTATCTTTTTAGTATCTTCTGTCATGGTATTTGGTATCCTCCGAATCAGACGTCGAATTGATGTGTAATGGCGTTGAGTTCACCGGCCAGATTTGCCAGATCCCGGGCCTTGGCCTGAAGGGTTTCGATGGCCCGGGTTGACTGTTTGACAACGGTGTTGGTTGATGTTGCATAATCAAGAACGGTGTCGGTGCTGGATGAAGCCAGACTGACATCGGCTGCAATGGCGGCTGACCCCTGGGAAACCTGATCCAGGGAGACCGTAATCTCCTTTACCAGGGCCACGGCCGTGTCAGACTGGCGGTTCAGGTCTTCGGCCGTTGATGCCGTTTTCCCTATGGATTGGGCTATCTCATTGGTGGTGGCGGTCTGCTCCTCCACTGCGGAAGCGATGCTTTCCATGAAGGTGTTGACATCGTTGCTCATGGCCACTATGGCCTCAATGGCCTCAATGGCTCTTTGAGTATCGGTCTGCATGCCCTGTATCGTTCGCCGGATATCCTGGGTTGCCAGGGAGGTCTGTCTTGACAGTTCCTTGACCTCGTTGGCCACGACGGCAAATCCCTTGCCGGCATCCCCGGCCCCTGCAGCCTCGATGGCTGCGTTCAGGGCCAGCAGGTTGGTCTGGTTCGCAATGCTGTTGATGACGGTGATGACATTGCCGACGTTTTTGGCCGCAGCCCCCAATTCATTCATTATGGCTGCGGATGATGTGGCCAGAGAGAGGGCATTGCTGGTTACATGGGAACATCTCCCGGAATTGCTGGCTACCTCGTTCAGGGATGCGAACATCTCTTCGATGGCTGCGGCCACGGACCGTGTGGAATTCGAAACAACCGCCGTTCGCTGGCCGATGTCGTCCATGGTCCTGGAAACGGTTTCGGAAGAGGCAGCAATGGATGTGATCTGATTGCTGATTTCTTCGGCGGAAAAGGAAATGTTCTTGATGGTTTCAGCGGTTTTTTCGGTTTTTGCCGTGGTCTTGTCTGAAAGGGTTTCCATGTCTTTGGACGAGTCGGCCAGGGTGCCTGAAATTTCTGACAGGATCTGGGACGATTCAGATACAGTCCTGGATGTACCCTTGAGGCCGGTGATGATTCCGCTGAGTTTTTTGGCCATTGTGGCCATGGCCATGGCCATGAGTCCGATTTCATCCCGGCTTTGGTAATCAATGGAAGACTTGAGATTTCCTGTACCCACAGCTTCGGCAAAGGCTGCACACTGGGCCAGGGGGCCGAATATGCGGCCCATGATAATCCACAGGGCGGCAAGGCAGATGCCCAGGGCACCCAGGGACAGGATGGCCATGCGCAGAAGGATGGCCCGGGTCTGGGATTGGATGGCAGACGTGTGAAGTTCTCTGACGGCGGCGATCCCCTGAACACTCTGCCGGTCAAATTCTGCGATCCGGGTTTCAATCTGTTTGATGATTTCGGTTGATTCCTGGGCAAATGTTTTCCGGATCTGGTTTTCACCGTCCAGAAGTAGATTCTGGAACTCCCTGGACAGTTTCTGGTTCTCCCGGACAATGGATGCTCTGCTGACACCGAGATAGATTTTCCCCATGGGACGGCCATAAAAGTCAATGGGTTCGGTAACCAGGGTTACCTCAGGATCGGTCCGGGACCCTGTGATGATTTTTTGAATTCCAGATACACCCTGCCCTGTTTCCAGGTAGTTCCGGATCTTGGGGTCATCGGTATTGACATGGCCTGAATAGGGTTCCCCGGAAGGATCCATGAAAAAGGCGTACACAATATTGTCGGACTGGCTTGCAGCCTTGCTGTATTTGACCAGGTCCTTGAATTCGCCGGACGCAATTATGGACGGGGCCAGACTCTTCAAAAGCCCCATAATGATCCGGGTCTCGTCTTCAAGAAGTGCACCCAGTCCCTTTTCAAACAGTTCTCTGCTGGTGCCCAGGGTATTGGTGGTTGCTTGTTTCATCCCTTGGGCGGTCTGGTTCATCATTGCGGTCAGAAGTCCGTCCAGGTTAGTGTTCAAGTCAAGCAGCAGGGTATGGGACCGGTCTCCGGACTTGCTGATGGACGTGTCGATGGCCCGGGCCAGCCGGGTTGAAAATCCCTGCCAGAGAAAGATCATGGACGCGGCAGTCCCGGCAAAGATAACAATGAGGATAAGGGTCACCACTGTAAGGAGTTTCAGTCTGAGGCTATTGCCTATGATGGTCAGCATTGAATGTCTCCTCCTGGGTTCATTGCCGTTCATCCAGGCTTATGGGTTCTTCCCGGGCCTGGATCGAAATGGATGATTTTTTCAATCTTTGAGACAGATGTCAATATCTATGAACTAGTCCGGGTGAATAGTAACAGGTCCTGTCCGGGTCACCTGCTGCCGTCCACCTCTGCGATGCATTCCATTTCCACCATGGCACCCATGGGAAGTCCGGATACTTCAACGGTGGACCTGGCAGGTCTGTGCTCCTTGAAATGCTCCTGGTATACCCCGTTCATTTTTGGGAAATCAGCCATGTTTCTCAGGAATACGGTTGTTTTTACTACGGCATCAAGCGTCAGGCCTGCGGCTTCCAGAACAGCCGAAATATTCTCGAAAACCTGGCGGGTCTGGGCTTCGATATCTCCCCCAACCAGTTTCATGGTGACGGGGTCCAGGGGGGTCTGGCCGGAACAGAACATGAGGTTCCCGGTAATTATCCCATGGCAGTATGGGCCGATGGCTGCCGGTGCTGTTTTGGAATGAATCTGTTTCATGGGTGTTTTCCTTTGTTAGAATTGTCCGTGACCCGGATTGGGGTGTACCCCTGTTTCCCGGCATGGCCCGGAAACAGCTTTATGGCCTGGTTCAAGGGGATAAATCCTGAGAATGCCCTGATTCTCATCATCTTGTAGTTTTTTAGGACATTGGGAAGCCTCCCTGGCCCCGGGGCTGCAAAAATAGACCTGTGACGTGACCAGGCGGCATTGTTCACCCCGAAGTGGCCGGTTTTGAATAACAGATGGACAACCATTTTCCAGTTCTCAAGCAGGTATTTCAATCGCTGCTTCAACAAGGCTCCTTTCTGGCAGGGGAGGGTGACTGCCGGTCCCCCTGTTCCCAGGGCTTATGCATACCAGGTCATGACCGGTTCTTTCAGGATGAGGTCCGCGGCTTTTTCAGCGCAGAGCGCTATTTCCGGGAATGAGTCTTTCAGGCCTGCCAGCTGCCTCAGGTGCTCTCCGGTGCGCAGGACCAGCCGGGCAAGGTCGCCCTCGGCAAATTCACTGCGTTCAACCAGGACCTCCCAGGGGGTATCTCCTGCCCAGTAGAACAGGGCTGCCGCAGGTGGCATGTAGAGGTTGGGAGCGGCAAACCCCTGCTTGAGCATCCGGGTGGCAAAGGGTTTGAGTCCCTTTCTCAAGGCAGCAAAACCTGCGATGAGTTCCACGGGCAGGAGCCTTTTCATCAGCCGTTCATCATCGAATTCCTTTTCGTTCACAAAGGATGCCATAAAGGCTGCCATCTGGACAGGGTCCTGGGCAGGGAAGAGTCCCTTTCGCAGGGACTCGGCCACCAGAAGGGGGGAATCGATACGCAGGCCCGAGGCCCACAGGCCGTCCTCCGTGAGCAGGTTGTCCTCGGTGACAAAGCCTTCCCTTTTCAGAAAGTCCAGGTGCACCATGAAATCGTTCCACAGGTATTCCAGATCTGTTCCGTAATTTTTTCCGGCCTGGCCGCCCAGCTTTTCAACCCGGATCATGTGGGAAGTAAAGGACTTGTCCAGCAGCAGCCGTATCTGTCCGGGCGTATGGGATAAGAGCAGATTCAAGACCATTGAAAAATTGATCCGGATCTGGCTTCGGACATCCTTGGGCGGAGACGTTAGCATCTTGCAGGCGTGCCTCAGATCCATGAACCTGCCCGGAATCAACAGGGCAAATCCGATGTTGTCCTTGCCTCTGCGGCCGGCCCTCCCGGTCATCTGCTGAAAATCGCTGGCTGTCAAAGGCAGAAATTCGGTCCCGTTAAACCGGTCGGAATTGAGGATAACCACGCTTCTGGCAGGAAAGTTTACTCCCGCTGCAACGGTTGATGTGGCAAACATGGCATCCAGGTGGCCTTCTGCCATGAGCGTTTCAACCACTACTTTCCATGCCGGCAGCTGCCCGCTGTGGTGCGAGCATACAGCCGTGTGCTCCAGAAGTGCTCGCTGACGGTGTCCGGCCAGGTGTTCGTTGCCTGACACGAGTTCTTCCACCCGTCGTTTGAGTGCTTCGTGGCGTTGGGGCTCGGCCATGATGAGTTCCGGCGTGCACAGCCGCATGGCCTGATCACAGTCTGCCCTGGATTTCAGAAAAAAGATGGCGGGCAGCAGATTAAAGGTGTTCAGTACTTTAAGGATTTCCGAGAACCGGGGCAATCGGCCGGGTAATGATATCTCCGGAGGGTTTTTGGTTTTCAGGTAATCGAGGACGCTCTTGTGGAGGCCCCCTTTTTTCCCGGGGGTTTCCGAGGGTTTCAGTAAAGGCCTCAGGGTCCCGGACGGATGGAAGAACAGGGGTACCAGGGGAACAGGGCGTTCTGTCTCCTGGATGATCCGGCAGGGTTTTTTCCGGATGGATGTCAGCCAGTCGCTGATATGACCCGGGTTGCCGATGGTTGCTGACAAAAGGAGAATCGGAACCCGGACCGGCAGGTAAATGATGATTTCTTCCCAGACCACACCCCGTTCCGGATCGCCGAGAAAGTGGGCTTCGTCCAGGATTACCAGATCACAACCCAGGTCCTGGCCGCTGTGCATGGCATCATACAACTGGTTTCTAAGGATCTCCGTTGTCCCTATAATTATATGGGCATCGGGGTTCTCCTTGAAATCGCCGGTGAGTATCCCTACGGACTCAGGTCCGAATGTGGCCTTGAACTGGGCGTAGATGGAATTGGTAAGGGCTTTTAGCGGGGTTGCGTACCAGACCCTGCCCTTGTCTTTCAGATAGTTCCATGCCGCCTTTTCTGCTATCCAGGTCTTTCCGGCTCCGGTGGGTGCCATGACAAGGCAGTCCGAGTGCAGGATGGCCTCAATGGCTTCGGTCTGGAACGGATCTGGCACAAACGGTTTGGACACGGGAATGCCGATCTGCCTGAACAGGGGTTTGAGACTTTTGTCCGCCACGGGGATCATGTCGGGCAGGGTGGCTTCCGGTTTGGACTTTTTGGATTTCCGGGTGTCCTTCCCTTGGGAATAGTATCGTTTTCTCATGGGCGGATAAAACCATAAAATTGGCTGCCATGCAACATATATTCCCGTTTTTCCTTTTCTCAGGAGTTCATGACGCGATCTAGGACGGTCTTGAGTTCCTGAAAGCTGTAAGGTTTGACAATGATGCCTTTAAAACCATGGCTCTGGAAGCCCGACATTACGGCATCCGTTGAATAACCGCTGGCAACAATGGCTCTGGCGTCTGGATCCAATTTAAGAATTTCAGCAATAGCCTCCTTGCCTCCCATGCCTCCCGGGATGGTGAGATCCATGATCACCAGATCAAAGCGGGCCTTGGAGTCGAGTGCCTGCCTGTATTTTTCAATGGCCTCAAGACCGTCTTCAGACAGTTCTGCGCTCAACCCCATTTTTTCCATCATTTTCTTTGTGATGTCCCGGACCGTGGGATCGTCATCCATGATCAGAATTCTGGGCACGGGTGGCGTAGCGTCCCGGGATGGGGACATGGCCTCGGCCGTTTTCGGAGGCGGTGAAGGGAAGGAGTCAACCGCGATGGCCTGCCCCAGGGTGATGGCTTTTTTAATTGGATCGCCGCCCCTGGCAAAGGTCAGAAGCTGGTTGGACAGGTCCGTTGCCCTGCTGATGTTGGTTTCTGTCTCTGTTATGATCTGATAGACTTTGTTGCCAGGGGAAAGTTCCATTTTGGCCAGAGACAGGTTGCCGAAAACGCCCAAGAGCAGGTTGTTGAAATCGTGGGCAATCCCCCCGGCCAGGGTTCCGATGGCTTCAAGCCTGTGGATCTGGTCCCGCTGGGCCTCAATCTTTTTTTTCTGTTTTTCCGCGTGAAGGCGGCTGGTCACGTCCCTGGCCGAGACCTTGATGCTGTTCGGAGTGCCGTCCGGAGATACAAGCAGCACATTGGTATACTCGAAAACAGCCCGTTTCCCCCTGGGGGTTTCAATGGAGACCAGTCCCCTGTCCTTTCCCAAGGTGGAAACCCGCCCCAGATAGTCAGGAAGTTCCCGGCGGAATTCAGGAGCAAGAATGTCCCTGATGTTCAGGTTTACAAGTTCAGGCTCGGTGAAATCATAATCTTGTTTAAAGGCGAGGTTGGTTTCCAGGATATTGCCCTCCAGATCGTGGATGCACAGGACATCTGAACTTTTTTCAAACAGGTCCCTGTATTTTTCTTCAGATTTTTTCAGGGCTTCCTCGGCCATCTGGCGTTCCCGGAACAGGCCATCCAGTTCTTCCTTGACCAGCTTCAGGGACAGGTAGACAGCGTTAAAAGGATGGTCCCCGTCACTGGTTGCCGTAATGTCTATGGCCCCTTCCTTTTCCCAGTGAATGCCCTGGATATAGGTCTGCAGCTCCTGGGCATAACCCTTGATCCGGGAAGGATTGGTCAGGGTGGTGGAATGGCTTTGTATATCCGGGGATCGGCTGTCCTGGATCAACGAAAAGGCCTGGTTCAGGTCGCGGACCGATTTAACTGTAAAGGGCAGAAATGGATTTTTAAGGATCGAGATTCCGGGCAGTATGGCAAGGGGGCCGCAGGTGATATAAAGCGGGTTTCGAACTCGGTTCCTTCCTTGCTTGAAATAGTGTTCCAGGGCGCCTCCGGCTTTCGGGTCCACGCTGGACAGGCCGGATGAATCCAGGATCCAGAAATCAGGGGGAGCGGCCGATGGGTACAGTGACTCCATGGAAAGCTTAAGATCCCTTACCAGAGGTACATGGGATTCCAGGAAATGACCGGTGTACCGGCTATAGAGGATGTGATCATCAATGATTGCGCTGGATACGCCAAAGGTGTCTGTGAGACGTGCCCACTCGGGGTGCGTCTCATACCGTCCCGGAACCAGGGTTCTTGCTTGGCGCTGGTACCGGGTCTGTTCCCTGAAGACCCCTGGGCCTTGATCCATGACATTTTTCTTTGACAGTTCCAGGGCCCGGAGGATGGCTTCTGCATAGTCACTGGCAGTGTGAATAACAGGGTTGGCCATGCTGAACCTTCGGCCGATTTTTACACCGATGGTCATCACTGTGGACAGGTTGCAGAACACAACGGCGGCAAACCGTTTATTCCGGTTCATATAATCAATGAAATATTTTCTGGCGTCCAGGGTTGAGTTCTGAAGGGCGGCATAATCCTCGATCTGGATGAAGCGTCCATCCGGGGTGGGGATATCTTGTACAACCGTTTCGTAAAGCGCCATTACAGAGCGGATTCCAGGCAGTGTGGTAAACCCCCTGGGGGCGCTGTACACAATGGATTTTCCAACGATGTGGAAAGTCACTGAGTAAGTCTCATCAGCCGCTGCGTAGCGCCATTCGGGACGGGTTGTGACAGGCAGGCCCGTAACCGGGCAGAATAATGTCATGGATTCCATTCCTGTACCCACGGGGTTGGGGAAATTTTAATCTATTCTTAACAATTCTGACTGAAATTGTAAAGGTCCCATTGGGTAATGGCGTGTTTTCGTCAGGAAACGCCTTTGTTTTTTTTCGGGAACTCCCCTGTTGGCGATTGCGAGACTGGGTCCGTCAATTCCAAACATCGGGAAATGCTTGCAATCTTCGGGATATCCGTGTATAAGGAGAGCTAAATCAACCAGATCAATGATCGAGAGGTTTCCATTGGGCTTAATCCAGGGTGGCCGGTTTCGATCGTGACAACCCATGCCGGCCCGGGCCGGCTGTTTTTTTAGGAAAGGTGTCTGTTTATGACGTCCGATGCAATGCCTCTGGTAGGGTTCGGTGAAATGAATCTTATCAAACCCGTGCTCAAGGCCCTGGATGATGTGGGGTATGAGACCCCCACGGCCATCCAATCAAAGACCATCCCCCATATCCTTGCCGGCAGAGATGTGCTTGGACAGGCCCAGACCGGAACCGGTAAGACTGCCGCTTTTGCCCTGCCCCTGCTGTCGCGTATTGATATAAAACAGCGGCACCCCCAGGTTCTGGTTCTGGCACCCACCCGGGAGCTGACCCTCCAGGTTGCCGAATCGTTCAAGGAGTACGGGCACCGGATAAAAGGATTCACGGTGCTGCCCATTTATGGCGGTCAATCCTATACCGTTCAGCTGACGCAGCTGAAACGGGGGGTTCATGTTATCGTGGCTACTCCCGGTCGGCTGATTGATCTGCTCAAAAGGGGATCTTTGAGTCTGGATGGACTGTTTTGCGTGGTTATCGACGAGGCTGACGAGATGCTCCGCATGGGATTCATCGATGATGTGAAGTGGATTCTGGATCAGACACCCAGCCAGCGTCAGATCACCCTGTTCTCAGCCACCATGCCTGCGCCCATCAGGACCATTGCCCAGCGGTATCTCAAGGATCCGGAAGTGATAATGATAGAACAGAGGACAACGGCTGCGGAAACCATCCGGCAGCGATTCTGGATGGTCAAGGGAACTCACAAGCTGGATGCCCTGACCCGGATTCTTGAAGCGGAAACCTTTGATGGCATTATCGTGTTTGTCAGGACCAAAACAGCAACCACAGAGCTGGCTGAAAAGCTGGAAGCCCGGGGATATGCCGCCGAACCCCTGAACGGTGATATGGCCCAGGCTTCCCGGGAGCGGACCATCGAGCGGTTGAAAAAGGGAAAAATCAATATCCTGGTGGCCACGGATGTGGCTGCCCGGGGCCTGGACGTGGACCGGATAAGCCATGTCATCAATTTTGATATCCCCACAGAAGCCGAATCCTACATCCATCGCATTGGAAGAACCGGGAGGGCCGGGCGCCAGGGCGACGCCATCCTGTTTGTCTCTCCAAGGGAGCGCTGGATGATCCGGGCGATTGAAAAAGCCACCTGCCAGACAATAGAGATCATGAACCTTCCCACCACCGAAGCCATCAATGATAAACGCATAGCTGATTTCAAGCAGAGCATATCCGATACCCTGTCTTCGGAAGAACTTCAGCCCTATGCCGACCTCATGGATGAGTACCGACAGGAACATGACGTACCGGCCCTGGATATCGCAGCAGCCCTGGCAGTCATGCTTCAGAAAGAGCGGCCGCTGCTCAGGGAGAGCATTGAGCGGCGATTCGAGTCCAGCAGGACGCAGGGCACGGAAGTGATGCCGCCTGCTGCCCCTGCCCCCCAGGAGAATTCCCGGCCCAGGGTTCGGAAGACTGCAGCGCCCAGACCTGAATCTAAGCCTGAATCTAAGCCTGATTTCAAGCCTGATTTCAAGCCTGATTTCAAGCCTGATTTCAAGCCTGAACCGTCCAGGTCTGTCACGGCAGGAAAGGATATTGGTATTAAACCTGCAAAACCCGGAAAGCCTGTCAAACAGGGTAAAGTACGGGCCAAGGCCGATGACTTGCGGCCACTGGAAAAAGGGATGGACCGGTATCGCATTGAGGTGGGGTCCACCCACGGGTTGAGACCCGGCGATGTTGTTGGGGCCATAGCCAATGAAACAGGATTGGAAAGCCGTTATATAGGAGCCATTGCCATCAATGGGGATCATACCTTTGTGGATCTTCCCAAAGGGATGCCTGCAAGTCTTTTTCAGGCATTGAAAAAGGTCCGTGTGGCAGCCAGACCCATGAATATTTCAAAATGTTAGGCTGCAAATCAAGCTTTGCTGCTGGTACCCATTTTCAAGGGTTTCCCAGCTGCAGGTGTTGAGCCGAATATTTTTGTTTGACACGGCACTTCAAACAACCTATAAAAAAAGAGAAGCCCATGTTTCAGTCCGAGTGAAGAGCCGGGGCTGAATCGGATACTGTATCCATTGACAGCACGGGGGTGTCTCATGAAGCGCAGGGTGTTGGGAGATCGGGAAGAGCCTGGGAGAAGAATAAAAAAGCAGGGCAGTGCTGCAACCGGAAGTTACGCAGGATTGCGGGACCAGGGGGGCTCGGCAATGCCTATGGCTCGTCAGGGTGCTGCTGCGTTGACACCGCTGCCGGTTAAAAAGAGACGATCTCCGGAGGATCGGCGAACCGGGGAAGACAGGCGAAAGATTCATGACCCGGATGTGCTTGACATGCTGGGCATGGACCGGCGCAGAAGCCGGACCACTGAACGGCGCGAAAATCTACAGGAGAAACGGAACGGCTGGGTACGGGTTTCCCAGTGGAGCAGCCTCTGTGTCGACCCCGGGGCGCTTTTCTATTAATGGAATCCAAGCCTGCCTGACAACAAGCCCATGACAGACAAACGACCTTTGATTCTTGCCCCGGCAGGGGATGTGGACTCTTTTCTCGCAGCCATTGCCGCAGGTGCGGATGCGGTATACTGCGGCCTGAAACTCTTTTCCGCCCGAATGGAAGCAGCCAATTTCAGCATGGAGGAACTCTCCAGACTGACCACCCTGGCCAGGTCCAGAGGGGTTGCCGTCTATGTGGCCTTTAATTCATTGATCAAGGAAAACGAGCTGGATAAGACCCGGAGAATGATCCGGAAGCTGGTCCGCTATGTCAATCCCCACGCCCTCATTGTCCAGGACATGGCCGTTGCTGTTATTGCCAGAAACTGCGGTTTCTCCGGGGAACTGCACCTGTCGACCCTGGCCAACGGTGCCCTGGCCTCGGGTTTCGATGCAATCAGGCAGGCTGGATTCAGCCGGGTGGTGCTTCCCAGAGAACTGACCGTGGACGAGATCAAGGCTCTGGCCCGAACGGTTCCGGAAGGATTGGACCTGGAGGTGTTTGTCCATGGAGCCCTGTGTTACGGGGTCTCGGGACGCTGTTACTGGAGCAGCTGGTTTGGCGGACGCAGCGGTCTCCGGGGGCGGTGTGTTCAGCCGTGCCGGAGGATCTATGAGCAGGGGGGTACAAGGCAGCGTTTTTTTTCCTGTATGGATCTTTCCGTGGATGTCCTGGCCAAAATCCTCAAGGACATTCCCCAGGTCACAACCTGGAAGATCGAAGGACGGAAAAAAAGCCCCCATTACGTGTTCTATACGGTCAGGGGATATGCCCTTCTCAGGGATCACGGCCATGATCCTGCACAGAAAAAAACCGCCCTGGGGTTTCTGGAGTATGCCATGGGCCGGCCCGGCACCCATTATAACTTTTTGTCCCAGCGTCCCCAGGTCCCGTTAAAAAAAGATATGGAAACGGGATCCGGCCTTTTTGCCGGCCGGGTCACTCCGGGCAAAGAGGCCAGTCTGGTCACCCGGGAACCGCTTCTCAGGGGAGACCTTCTCAGAATCGGGTATGAGGATGGTAAGGGGCATACCATGGTCAGGGTGACCCGGTCGGTTCCAAAGCGGGGTCGGCTTGTCCTGAAATCCGGCAGGGGCGGAGGATTCCAGACCGGGGATCCGGTTTTCATCGTGGACCGGAGGGAAAAGGAAGTCAGTCTTCTAATTAAGGAACTTCGTGATGTCCTTGACACCCTTGAGTCGCCGACCATAAGGCCCCTGGACGACTCCCCGGATCCTGGAAAAAGCCTCCGGCCCTTGAAGCGGGCCTCGGAGAAACCGGCACAGGCGATTTACATCACGCTCGAACGCGGCACGTCGCCCAAAAAACCTGCCGGACAATCTGCGATATGGCTCAGCGGTGAAGACATTCACAAATGTCCGTCCCGCGTGGTCAGCCAGACCTGGTGGTGGCTTCCGCCCGTGGTGTGGCCGGAGGAAGAGGCTGCTCTGGACAGTGATATCCAGGCGGCACTTGCCAAGGGTTCCCGGAGGTTTGTGGTCAATGTCTTGTGGCAGTATTCCCTGCTCCGGGCCAGGGCCGGAAAGGCCCTGGATCTGGAGCTATGGGCCGGACCGTTCTGCAACCTGGCCAACACCGAGGCCCTGGGCTGGCTCCGTAATCAGGGGTTCAGCGGAGCCATCGTCAGCCCTGAACTCGGGATGGATGATTTCAAGGCCCTGGCACAGCAGTCACCAATTCCTCTGGGCATGGTTGTGTCAGGCAACTGGCCCCTTGCCCTGTCCCGGACAGTGTCTGAGGACCTGGTCCTGGACAGTGTGTTTTCAAGTCCCATGGGAGAAACAGCCTGGGCCTCCAGGCGGGGCGGGAATGTCTGGATATTCCCTGGTTGGAGGCTTGATCTCACATCCAAAATCGATGAACTCAGGAGCGCCGGTGTCTCCCAGTTCATCACCATGGAGGAAATTGTTCCCAGGGGGGTTGAGCTGAAACAGCGCCCTGGACTCTGGAACTGGAATTTGAAACTCCTTTAATTATCCATGCACAGGTTTTTTGCATCCGGATCCCTCCTGACGGACATTTTTTTTGCTTTTTCGTTCTCCAATAGAAACTACCCCTTGAATTGCCCCCTGTAGTTATGTTAGCGTGCTTGGTACTGCTGTTTTATACGTCAATGTTTCCGGTTAATTTACAGATGGCCGTGCTTGCACCCGTCATCTGTTCCAGTCCATAAAGAGTCAACCCCAGGGTGATTGCTGCTGCTCTGGGTGTAAAAATAGAATCCGTGATACGTGAATGCCCCCGGGAGCTTGCCGGCCCGCAAGGAATGGCAGCGGCATCACCTTCCTGCCATTGCTGGCGTGCCGGTTAAGAAAGGCATAGCGGGAACCAGGGATGCCTGATGGGATAGCAATGCGATGAGTGATCGTATGAAGTATCTGAAGCATCAGTGTGAAAGGAGGATATGGACAAATGAAATCGGACTTGTTGAAGGTTGTGACGGTATTGCTCTTTCTAGGTATCCTATTAGTTCCCTTCTTGCCAGCCCGGTCCCACGCAACCCAGAGTCTAGCCTCCGATCATGTGGGGTCCCCTGAACACGCCGCGGCGGTTGGCCAGATTCAGGAGCACTCAGCTGGCGAAGGCCACGGCCATTTGAATCTGGGGGAAATCCTTCCCCTGTGGTCCTGTATCCCCTTTGCCTGCATGCTGCTGTCAATCGCTCTCATGCCCCTGGTGGCAGAGTCGTTCTGGCATCACAACTTCGGCAAGGTGTCCGCATTCTGGGCGGCATCCATGGCTCTGCCGTTCCTGTATGCCTTCAGGGGTGACGCATGGCACCAGATCATCCATATCATCCTGGCCGATTATGTCCCGTTCATCATACTCCTGTGGGCACTGTTCACCATATCCGGGGGGATTCTCCTCAAGGGATCGCTCCGGGGAACTCCGGTGATCAATACTGTCATGATCCTCATCGGTACCATCCTGGCTTCCTGGATGGGGACCACCGGTGCGGCCATGCTCATGATCCGTCCTTTTCTGAGGGCCAACGATTACCGCAAAAGCAGGACCTTCATGGTGGTGTTTTTCATTTTCCTTGTGGCCAACATCGGCGGGGCCCTGACGCCCCTGGGTGATCCGCCCCTGTTTCTTGGTTTTCTCCATGGTGTGACCTTTTTCTGGACCATCAAGATCCTGCCCCACCTTGCCACCAGTGCCGGGATTCTCCTTGTCATCTATTTCTGCCTGGACAGCTACTATTACAAAAAAGAGAAGAAGGAACTTCCGGAAGCCTCTGAAAAAATTCCCCTCAGGTTGGTGGGAATCTACAATTTCCTGTTCCTGGCCGGGGTTGTGGGCGCTGTGCTCGCCTCCGGGGTCGTTGACCTGGGAACGGTGAACACCCTGGGAGTTCACCGGGGTGTCATGGACTGGGTACGGGATGGTCTGCTTATTGTCATGGGGGCACTGTCCCTGGTGTTTACCCCGTCGGCCCTCAGGGAGGAAAATGAATTCAGCTGGTTTCCCATTATAGAAGTGGCCTATCTGTTCATCGGTATTTTTATCACCATGATCCCCTGTCTTCTGCTTCTCAAGGCAGGGGCCGAGGGTGAGCTTGCCTTTGTCATCGCGGCTGTAAAAAAACCGGCCCATTATTTCTGGATCACCGGTGCCCTGTCCAGTTTCCTTGACAATGCCCCGACCTACCTCACTTTTTTCAATACAGCCCTGGGCAGTTTTTATGCCGGTATGCCGGAATCTGAATCCGTACCTCTTTTAATGAACAACAGTACGGTTTACCTTGAGGCCATCTCCGCGGGCGCTGTTTTTTTCGGAGCGTGCAGCTATATTGGCAACGCCCCGAACTTTATGGTAAGATCCATCGCCATGGAGGCCGGGACACCCATGCCGAGTTTTTTCGGGTATATCCTGAAATACTCCCTGGTGTTTTTGATTCCGACGTTTGTGATCATCACAATTGTATTTTTCTGATGGGACTTTGTCAAAAACAGATCAGTCAAGGATCAGACAATGGATGCTGTTTTAAAGGGTAAGAAAATAGCGATCATCGGAGGGTGCAGCCCCTGCAGGGCAATACTTGAAATACTTCTGGGAGCGCATAGGGAAACAGCTGGGATTTCGGTGTTGGGAATGGCGGACGAGGATCCCAACTGCGAAGGCATGCTTTATGCCAGAGAACACGGTGTGATGACCACCACCGACTATAACCGGATTATCGGAATCGACGGACTTGATGCCATTGTTACATTGAAATCCGATCCCCAGATTGCCGATGTTCTGCTCAGGCTGAAGCCTCCCCACGTGAAACTTGTTGAAATGGACCAGTTCCAAGTCATGTCCTTTATCACGCGGCTCAAGACTGAGTATGAGAGGCTCAAGGCAGAAAAAGCTCTCCAGAGCCGGGTGGCTGATGAAGCCCATATCCGGGAGGTGCTGGTGACGTTTTCGGATCGGGTCACCCAGATCGCCGAGCAGAGCATTGAAAAACTGCAGAGCGAAAGCCAGAGCCTTGTGGAGAGTGAGAAGGAACTGTCCCAGATTATTCACGGTTCCATGATTCCCACCTTTGTCATCAACAAGGATCATATTATAACTCATTGGAACAAGGCCCTGGAAGAACTCACAGGATACAAATCCTTTGAACTCATCGGCACGGACAAACAGTGGGTTCCTTTCCGGTCAGCCAAACGCCCCACCATGGCCGATGTGATCATCGGAGAAATGAGTGAGGCCCAGATTCAGCGGTATTACGGAAATTCGTGGCGCAAATCGGCCCTGATCAAGGAAGCCTATGAGGCGGAAGAATTTTTCCCCCACCTGGGTAAAGACGGCAAGTGGATTTTCTTCACGGCAGCTCCCATCAAGTCCCACGAGGGTGCCGTTGTGGGCGCCATTGAAACCCTCATTGACAAGACCGAGGCCAAAAAGATCCAGGAAGAGCTTCAGCTCCAGGACCGGGAAATAGCCCTCTTGTATGAGAAGTACAAGAACTCAGAAGAAAAGTATCGTTCCCTGTTCAATAACAATCCCAATCCGATTTTTATCATTGACAAGAGCACTCTGGAGATCCTGGATATCAACAACAGGGTCAGTGATGACTACGGCTATACCCGGAACGAACTCATCGGCAAACCCTATCTGGGAATCGGTGACAAGGATGATGAACCCGTTGGGCGGCGCTTCAAGGAACTCAAAGACGGGTGCTCCCTCCTGTTTACAAAGCGCAGGCACCATCGGAAAGGTGGGAAATCTTTTTTTGTCAACGTCAAGGTATGTACGGCCAGGTACAGCCATAGGGACGTGCTCATTGCGTCTGCCACGGATATCACGGAAAGTGTTGAAAAGGAGACCCAGCTGATCCAGGCCGGGAAGCTTGCAACCCTTGGGACCATGGCCGCCGGAATGGCGCATGAGATCAACCAGCCCCTCAATGTCATCCAGATCTGTGCGGATCTGATGCTGAAGATGGTAAAAAAGGGAATGACCATTCCCGAAGACGAGATAGTTGCCATGGCCAACGATATTATCTCCAATGTTGCCAGGGCGGCGGGGGTCATCAAACATGTTCGGGATTTTGCCCGGCAGTCTGAGCGCAATCTTAAAAAGCTTTCCATAAACGATCCCATCAACGACGTGTTCAAGGTTCTCGGGCACCAGCTCATCAACCACCAGATCAACGTGAAGCTGGAACTGGATCCGGATATCCCGGAAATCAGGGCGGAGCATAATCGCCTGGAACAGGTGTTCATCAACCTGGTCACCAATGCCATTGATTCCATGGATGAAAAGGCGGCAAAGGCCGCCGGGCAGAGTGTTGAAAAATGCCTGACGATCCGTTCGTTCTCCGAAGGTCAGATGGTTGTTGTAACGGTCTCTGACACCGGCGTGGGTATGACTCCTGAGGTAAAGGAAAAAATATTTGAGCCCTTTTTCACCACCAAGGAAACCGGCAGGGGGACGGGCCTGGGAACCAGCATCAGTTTCGGTATCATCAAGGATTACAGCGGTACCATCGAGATTGAAAGCGAGTACGGCAACGGCGCTACATTTATCATTCGATTTCCCATAATACGCTGAAGGAGCGCGGGTATGACGGCAAACAAGATACTTATCATCGATGATGAGGAGGCTATTGTCAGGCTCCTTTCCATGTCCCTGAGGAGTGACGGTTACACGACTTTCACTGCCTGCAGCGGGGAACAGGGAATCGAGGTGTTCAAGACTGAAGCACCGGATATCGTTATCACCGATATCAAGATGCCGGGCATGGACGGGCTGGAGGTTTTGAGACGGGTCAAGGAAATGGATCCCGGCAAGGAGGTCATCATCGTCACCGGTCATGGTGACATTGACTCAACCATTACCGCCCTCCAGCGCGGCGCCTCGGATTTTATCAATAAGCCGGTGCGGGATGAGGCCCTGTCCATTGCCCTGGAAAGGGCCAAGGAAAAAATCCGTATCCGGGAGCAACTCGCCCGGCATACCGAAGATCTGGAAAACAAGGTCCGGGAGGCCACGGAACTGATCCGGCGGCGGGCCAATTTCCTGAGACTTCTGATCCGCAGTTCCAATGACGGGATCGTGGGTTTTGATAACCAGTGGAAGGTCGTTATCTTCAACCCGGAAGCCGCTCTTATATTTGAATACCAGCAGGCCGACGTGATCAATAAAATGACAATTGAGGATCTGTGCACGCCTGTGATGGTCAAGCTTTTCAAGGAGCGTGCCATGAAACAGGAGGTCTCCCATACGGAACCCTGGCAGGAAACCGTGTTCCGAACCCGGGGCGGGCGGGATGTCCCCTTAAGATTCTCCAGCAGCGTCTTGTATGAGAACGATGAGATGGTGGGCAGTGTTAATTTCTTCCAGGACATCACTGAGATCAAACGTCTGGAAAAGGAGCTGGTTCAGTCCGAGCGTCTCGCAGCAATGGGACAGACGGTCAGCGGCCTGGCACACTACATCAAGAACATCCTGATCGGACTTAAGGGCGGCAGTTATGTGGTGGATGTGGGTCTGAAAAAAGACAACATCACCAAGCTCAAGGACGGGTGGAAAACCATCAAGAAAAATATCGAGAGGACATCAGACCTTGTCCAGAATCTCCTGACCTATTCCAAGGAAAGGGAACCCGAATTTCAGGCCTGCTTCCCCAACGACATCGTCAAGGATGCCGCTGACCTGGTCACCGATTATGCAAAGAACAATCAAATCGATATTGTAACAGAGCTTGATCCCCGTATCGGAGAAGTCATCATGGATCCGGAGACTGTACACCGTTCCTTGCTGAACCTGTTGACCAACGGCATTGAGGCCTGTCTGGATGATGAAAATATGGATAAAACATGGCAGGTAAGCGTCAAGACTGCCTTGGAGGATGATCACCGGCTTTGTATCGAAATCCGTGATAATGGTTCCGGAATGAGCAAGGAAACCCGAAACAAGCTGTTTACACCCCTGTTCAGCAGCAAGGGGGGAAAAGGAACCGGACTTGGTCTTCTGGTAACGCGCAAGCTCATTGAAGAGCACAAGGGCAGCATTGATGTTGAATCGCAATTGGGACAAGGGACCACATTTACCCTGAGGCTGCCCTTTGAAACCGTGAATCATGATTGATGACGTTGAGCAAGGAGAATAACAATGAATACAAAGGTGCTTGTGGTTGATGATGATCCGGACGTCAGAACGTTTGTTGTGACCGTGCTTGAGGAGAATGACTATACACCCATTGTAGCCCATGACGGGATAGAAGGAATGGAGCTGATACAAAAGGAAAGACCGGGCCTGGTCATCCTTGACGTTCTCATGCCCAGAGGCAGTGGAATACGCCTGTACCACATGCTGAAAACCGACGAAGCCCTCAAGGCTATCCCGGTGATCATGCTCACGGGGATAGCCCTGAGATCATTTTTGAAATCACAGAAGGTCCTTTCGGAATTCAAGGGTGAAACGGTTCCAGAGCCGGACGTGTATCTGGAAAAGCCGGTGGAACCCGATGACCTGGTCAGGGCCATCAGGAAAAAACTGGGAAAGTGAAACGATGCAAACCCCTTAGCCGATGGAGATGTTATGGATATCAAAAAACTGCTCTTTGTCACAAAATTTGAAGGACTCTGTTTTGATGCATTGAAATCTCTGCTGACCCTGACAAAGGCGTCGCTGGAGCATGTCGTTTTCCTGAACGTTGTTGAGAGGGACAAAGTTGCCATGCACCGGGGCAGCGGCTATCTCAAGGAGGAAGAGGTAAAACTCAAGGAGACAGCCAATATCAGGTTCATCGACTGGGCAGAGAACCTTTTCGAAATGGGCCTGGAGGTAGGGGCCTACATGGAAGTGGGGACGCTGATCCCTGAGATTCTCAAGGCCATTGAAAAGGAAACACCGGATCTTGTTGTGATCGGCCGGTCACACAAGGGGCCCATAGAACAGCTCTACTCAAAGTCGGACGTCATCGAACTGGTAAGGCGGTCATCTGTGCCTGTGCTGGTTTTCAAGCACATGTCAGAGGATAATATCGTACCGGAAAAACCGTTTGAAACGCCACTTCTAGCCACCAACTGGTCCCCGGTCAGCCTGAAAGCCACCGAATACTTGAAAGGGCTCAAGAATGTAATCAAAGAGGCCAATATCGTTCATGTGATCAGTGAAAAAGATCTCAAGGCCCCATCGACCCACGAAGTGCAGATTGTCCGCAAGGAAGCCAGAAAGCGGCTCGATGATCTGTGTGATGAGCTTGAGGCCGGCGGCATTCATGCCAGGCCCCACGTTTATGTGGGGGACCCCATCATTGAAATAGAGAAAGCTGCCAGGGAATACCAGGCCTCAATGGTCATTATCGGCTCATCCAGCAAGAATGCCCTGCTGGAGAGATGGACCGGGAGTGTTCCCCAATCCATTGCCGACAAATCCGTATTCCCCTGTCTGCTGATTCCTGGAAGCAATGAATAAGCGGTTTTGAGGCAAAATTTTTTCAGGAAAAACAGAGGTTTTTCTTTATTGCCGTACTATTTGTCCTGCCCCTAGTTGACTTATAAAAACAGATCTGCTACGAAAAGCGTTGTCTTGAAATCGGCTTTACAGCTTGTCGTATTTATTAATGCAAAAGAGGCATAAGGTGCATTATGAAGCTCCTATTTATTGATGATGAACAGACCTTCTTGAAATATCTCACCAAACGGCTCGTGCTTGAAGGATTCACCGTTAAGGTTACATTTTCCGGGGAAGAAGGGGTTGAGGCTGCGGCCAGCGAGGATTTCGACGTGGCTGTGGTTGATCTCCAGATGCCGGGCATGGATGGGATCGAAGTGCAGAAGCGGCTGAAAGAACTCCAGCCGACGCTGCCCTGTATTGTGCTTACCGGTCACGGCAGCGTGGAGAACGCTCTGGAAAGCGGCAAGTACAATGCCTTCAAGTTTCTGTCCAAACCCGTGGACATGGATACCCTGGTGGAAACCATCAAAGCTGCCCATGCTTACAGGCTGGAGCAGGAGGGTACGGCTTCCTCACCAGATGAAAGCGGCGGAGCCTCCTCCAGAAAACCGGGAAAGCTGTCCAAGGTGTATCAGAAGTTCCGGAAGATTTACGGCGTTGAAAAATAGTCTTGTGTTATGACAGGGTTTCACTCAAGCGCAGGAGGTAAGACCTTTGACTGTATCAGCTGACCCTACACTAAGGAAAAAGGGAACGGCATCGGGCCTGTTCGGTAAATCCTTTGTTCCGTTCTTGCTGACGTTTATTCTGATGTTCATTTGCTGGATTGTACTTTCCGGAAAATTCGAACCGCTCCTCATTGGGCTGGGACTGTTTTCCAGTGCTCTGGTGGCATATTTTTTCCATGATCTCCTGTTTCCGACCTTTGAGCGGGGATATGTCATCATCTTTGTCCGGTTCCTCAATTATTTGCCATGGCTCATCTGGGAAATCGTCAAGGCCAATTTTCATGTGCTGAAGATCGTTTTCAGCCCCAGAATGATGGATCTCATCGAACCCCAGATAGTCACCTTCAAGACAAATCTGGAAAGCGATATCGCCATCACGGCCCTGGCCAATTCCATAACCCTGACCCCGGGAACCATTACTGTGACTGCAACCGATGACGGCGTATTCCAAGTCCATGCCATTGACCGTGAATCTGCCGAGGCTCTACCCGGAACAATGCTGCACAAGGTTGCCCAGGTATTTGGAGAACAAGAATGATCACATTTTTTCTGTTCATCAGTCTCATGCTGTGCCTCTTGATGGCCCTGTCGCTGTACAGGGCAGTGTTCGGGCCTACAGTCCTTGACCGTCTCATCGGAGTCAACGCCATCGGCAGCAAGACCGTTGTGCTGCTGCTTCTCATCGGCTTTCTCTACGAGCGGGAAGATATGTTCGTGGATATCTCCCTTGCCTATGCCTTCCTGAACTTTGTTGCCGTGCTGGCCGCTTCCCGGTATTTCCACAAGCGGAAAGGCCTGTACGAAGAATCCTTCATGGAATAACCCCTCCCAGAGAAAATGGAGCTCATATGAGTCTTTTAATCAACATCATAGTCGCCCTATTGCTGCTTTTTGGTCTGGTGTTCTTTGTCGGCGGTGCTGTGGGGATTATCCGGATGCCGGATTTCTACACACGCCTCCATCCGGCCGGAAAACTCGATACCCTGGGACTCATGGCTACGGTCATGGCCCTTGCCCTGTACAACCTGCACCACTTCTCCCTGGAAGCCCTGCTGCTCAGTCTTAAAATGTTTTTGATCGTCTTTTTTGTCTTCCTGTCGAGCCCCACTGCCACCCACGGTATCGTGGACGCGGGCATGCGGGCAGGGCTCAGGCACTGGACAAAGAAGGGACGGAGGTAAACGATGCACTGGCAGATAGATCTGATTGTGTTAACCTTTGTCATTATCTGTGCCATAGCCGCCATTTCCGTGAAGGACCTGCTGGCCACCGCCATCCTGTTCGGCGCCTACAGCTTCATGATGTGTCTGCTCTGGTCCATTATGGGCGCTGTTGACGTGGCCTTTACCGAAGCATCGGTGGGCGCGGGCGTGAGCACGGTATTTTTCGTTGCAGCGGTATTCAGGACAAGCAGGAGGACAAAAGATTGAGACTCATCGGTTTGTTGGTCGTATGTTTGTGTGGGGGACTGCTGCTGTATGGAACCGCCGAATTCCCGAACTGGGGTGATCCAAATTCCCCGGCATCCCTTCATGTGTCCCCGTATTATATTGAACATACCATGCCGGATACCCAGGTGCCCAACATGGTAACCTCGGTTCTCGCCGATTACAGGGGGTTCGACACCATGTTCGAGACCTCGGTTATCTTCTGTGCCGGTCTTGCCTGTCTGCTGCTCCTCCGGGACTATTCGGCGAGAAAGGAGATCTATTACCGGCATGTGCCCACAGGGGTCATCCTGCATGTTAAAACAGGTGACAAATCCCTGCCCGTAGGGGCGGAGTTCGAACACATGGACGCCGAATGGTTCCCATCGGATCTGATCGTAAAGACCGTGTGCAAGATAATGATCCCGTTTATACAGCTTTACGCGCTGTATGTCCTGGCCCACGGTGACTTTAGCCCGGGCGGCGGGTTCCAGGGCGGTGTGGTCTTCGGTACCAGCTTTATCCTCCTGGCTCTGGCTTACAACCTGAAAACCATGGTCAAACGGATCAAGGAGAAAGTCCTGGGCATCCTGGCGGCCGTGGGGGTTCTCATCTATGTGGGCACCGCATTTATCTGCATGCCCCTTGGCGGACGTTTCCTGGACTACGGTTTCCTGGCCAAGATCCTGCCGGGTGATCCAGCCCATGCCAGGGCCCTCGGGATGCTGGGAATCGAGATCGGGGTCGGGATCGCCGTCATGGCGGTCATGGCCATCATTTACGTCAATATAGCCTCTGAAGGCAGGCATGATGAAGGATTATAGGGTGCCCTATGTCTGATGTTCTGTCGCTAATCGTAGCGAAATACAATTACTGGCTTTATGTTATCCTGATGATGATCGGGCTCTATGCAATGATCGCCAAGAACAACCTGATCAAAAAGGTTGTGGGGATGAACATCTTCCAGACCGCCATCATCCTCTTCTACGTGTCCATCGGTTACAAGAAGAACGCCACCATCCCCATCATCATCGGGGGGGAGGGCGGTCACGGAGCCCATGAGATAGCGGTACGTGCCATTGACTATATCAACCCTCTGCCCCATGTTCTGATGCTGACAGCCATTGTTGTTTCCGTGGCCACCTTTGGTGTTGCCATGGCTCTGGCCATAAGGCTGTATCAGCGGTTTCAGACCCTGGAAGAAGATGAAATCAGGATGCGTTTAACGGAAAAGTAAATTATGGATAATTACCCTGTACTACTCGTTGTGTCGCCGCTGATGGCTGCCCTGTTCTGCGGTATCATCCTCTGGATAAACGAGAAGCTCTGTTTTCCCGTTGCCCTGGCAGGCCTGGCCATTTCCCTGTTCTCTGCCGTAAAAACTCTCATGGCTGTACTTTCCAACGGAACTGTCCAGTACAAACTGGCGGGATGGTCGCCTCCCATAGGTATTGAGTACCGCATTGATCTTCTCAACGGGGTGGTGCTTGTTCTTGTTTCAGCCATTGCCCTGGTGAATCTGGTGGCCAGCCTGCCCAGCATCCACCAGGAGATGCCGGACCGTTCGGGCATGTTCATTACGGTCTATATGCTGTTTGTAACAGGACTCATGGGTGTCACCGTCACGGGAGACCTGTTCAACCTGTACGTTCTCCTTGAAATCACATCCCTGACCAGCTATACCCAGATCGGACTGGGGGACAGGAACCGGGGGCCGCTGGCAAGCCTCAATTACGTGTTCATCGGCGTTATCGGGGCCAGCTTTTATCTCCTGGGGGTCGGCTACCTTTATATTAAGACCGGATCCCTCAACATGGCGGACGTGGCTAACATCATTGCCGCAACTCCCCATTCCACGACAGTCCTGGTGGCCTTTATCCTATGCATGATCGGGGTCTGGGTCAAGATGGCTTTGTTCCCCCTTCACGTGTGGCTGCCCAACGCCTATACCTACGCACCGACTGCAGTGAGCCGGGTGATTGCGCCGCTCATGACCAAGGTCATGGTTTATGTGATGATCCGTCTCATGGTCACGGTATTCGGGTACGACTATATCTTCGTCAACCTCCATCTGAGTAATGCCGTTGTCTGGCTGGCCACCGCCGCCGTGATCTTCGGCGCTGTCATGGCCATTTCCCAGAAGGATCTCAAGAAAATGCTGACCTATATCATCGTCTGTGAGATCGGATATATGGTCGGCGGTGCCTGGCTGGGAAACAAGCTGGGTATGACCGGCGCCATCCTGCACATCATCAATGACGCCCTCATGACGTTTGCCCTGTTTCTGGCTGTGGGCAACATGGTCTATAAAAACGGAAGCGTCAGGTTCACCAACCTGTCAGGTATGTTCTGCAGGATGCCCTGGACCATGGGGTGCTTTGTGGTTGCTGCCTTCAGCATCATCGGCGTTCCGCCCACCTGCTGCTTCTTCAGCAAATGGTACCTGATCCTGGGTGCATTTCAGGCAGGGGCCTACCAATTTGCCGCTGCCCTTCTCATCAGCAGCCTCATCTGTGCGGTTCTGTTCTTCCGGATTTTTGAAATCGGTTTTTTTCCAACAGGGGGCGGCGGCGGACATCACCATGAACCTGTTGTCATGGCAGAGGCTCCTGCAGTCATGCTGATCCCCCTGGGACTGGTTACTGCGAGTCTGTTTGTTGTGGGTATGTATTCGGGCACTATTGTCAACAGCATCATAACGCCTTTCCTACAGTAGTAGGGTTTGGGTATTGACCAGTTGATCGTCCATCGTTTAACCATTTAAGAAAAAGGTTCGCCGGTAATGGATTTACTACTTTCGATCAAACCTCTCTTAGCTGTTCTGGTTACGCTGTTTGCCATTCCTCTCATCGTTGCCTCCGGATCCAGGCCGAACCTCAGGGAGACCTGGACATTTGCAGCTGGGTTTATCACCTTTATAGTGATCGTTTCCATGCTCCCTGTCGTTCTCCAGGGGAAACAGGTCGTGTTCACCCTGTTCAAGCTTGCCCCGGGCGCGGATCTGGCTTTCAGGGTTGATGGCCTCGGCATGCTGTTCGCTCTGGTGGCATCATTTCTGTACATGATCACGGCCATGTATTCCATCGGGTATATGAGGGGGCTCAAGGAACACGGCCAGACTCGGTTCGTCGCTTTTTTTGCCCTGGCCATATCCGCTACCATCGGCGCTGCGTTTTCAGCCAATCTCCTCACCCTGTACATGTTCTACGAGATCCTGTCCCTGGCCACTTACCCCCTGGTCACCCATCACCAGGATGAAAAGTCCAGGATTTCAGGCAGACGGTATCTGACATTTATCCTGGGAACGTCCATTGCCCTTGTTCTGCCGGCCATGATTTACTGTTACCACGTTACCGGAACCCTGGAGTTCACCACCCAAGGAATATTTACCGGTCAGCTTTCAAAACCGGCGCTCCTGGTCCTGCTCCTGATGTTCGTATTCGGATTTGCCAAAGCCGGTATCATGCCCTTCCATTCCTGGCTGCCGGCTGCCATGGTCGCCCCAACACCGGTCTCTGCCCTGCTCCATGCAGTGGCAGTTGTCAAGGTCGGCGTGTTCAGTATCGTCAGGGTCATCACCGGGATCTTCGGTGTCAATCTTCTGGCATCGGTAAACCTGGGGATTGTCGTTGCAACCATAGCCGCCATCACTATCCTGGTGGCCTCGTGCATAGCCCTGTCCCAGGATGAACTCAAACGGCGTCTTGCATTTTCCACCATCAGTCAGCTCTCCTACATCGTATTCGGTGTGGCCCTGCTGACACCCAAGGGGCTCCTGGGCGGCGTCATCCACATTGCCATGCATGCATTCGCCAAGATCACCCTGTTCTTTTGTGCCGGTGCCATTTTTGTGGCCACAGGAAAAAAGTACATCAGCCAGATGGACGGCCTGGGAAAACGCATGCCCATCACCTATGCCGCCTTTTTCGTCGGAGCCCTGGGGGTTATCGGACTTCCGCCTGCCGGCGGTTTTTTCAGCAAGTGGTACATCATCCTGGGAACCCTGGAAGCCAATCATCCGCTTCTGATGGCGGTGCTTCTGGTCAGTTCCTTCCTGAATGCCTTTTATTTTCTGCCCATCGTTTATAAGGGGTTCTTTGCAACTGCCCCGGATCAGGGTTCAGGGGCAGCGGCCATCCAGGAAGCGCCGTTCTGCTGTGTGCTTCCCCTGGTGATCACTGCCATCATATCGGTTATACTATTCTTTTACCCCACGGTTTTCATCAACCTGATCAAGGTCGGGCTTGGTATTTAAAACACAACGAGGACATACAGAGCTGCCATGAGTACACATCAGATCAGCACCGGGACCGAAAGGGAAATTCTCCAGCACGAGGAGGTCCCCGGATACAAGAAGGCCTTCCATATCATAGTGACCATTGCTGTGATCTATTTTCTCCACATTTTTATTTATTCCTTTTTTAAAACCCTATAGCAGGGGACGTCCAATGAAAAAAGAGTTGACACTGTTTGATAATCCTAAAAACGTCAGGCGTCTCAGGACCTGTTTTTACGTGGCCCTGGTACTTGTTGTGGTCGCTGAATTCTTCATCCACAAACACGATGAATTCGGCGTTGACCATTTCATTGGTTTTTATGCCGTTTACGGATTCATATCCTATGTCCTGCTGATTTTTGTTGCCAAAGGTATCCGGAAACTTGTGATGCGCAAAGAGGATTACTATGATTGAACATTTACTCCCGCCAGCACTGATATTCATCATCGGCGCCATTCTGATACCGTTCATACAGGGCCGTGCAAAGGCGGCTTTCATGCTGATGCTGCCTGTCATTGTCTTTGTCATGCTGCTCAACCTGCCCATGGGAAACATCTGGGTTTCCCAATTCTGGGGGTACAAGATCATCATGGGCCGTATCGATAAGCTGTCCATGGTATTCGGGTACGTGTTCACCATCATGGCTTTTCTTGGCATCCTGTTTGCCCTTAAAGTGGAAGATGACCTCCAGCATGTGGCCGGCATTGTTTATGTCGGGTCCACCATGGGTGTAGTATTTGCCGGGGATTTTTTCTCCCTGTACATCTTCTGGGAGATTATGGCTGTCAGTTCCACTTTCCTGATCCTGGCTTCCCGAACCCAGGCATCCAGGGATGCCGGCTTCCGGTATATCCTCATGCACATCGTAGGTGGGTTGTTCCTGCTGGCCGGTATTGTCCTCCATGTCCATTGGACCGGGACAACCGAGTTCACCTACATCGGCCTGAACGGCATTGACTCCTACCTGATTTTTATCGGTATTGCCCTGAATGCGGCAGCCATTCCCCTGCATGCGTGGCTGCCCGACGCCTATCCCATGGGGACGCCGACCAGCACGGTATTCCTCAGTGCCTTTACCACCAAAAGCGCGGTTTACCTCTTGATCCGGACCTTTCCCGGAGAGGGGCTTCTCATTGTCATCGGTTGTCTCATGGTTTCTTTGCCGATTTTTTATGCCGTACTTGAAAATGACATCCGCAGGGTATTGTCCTACAGTCTTCTGAATCAGGTCGGGTTCATGATGGTGGGTATCGGAATCGGAACAGAGCTGGCCATCAACGGCGCCGTGTCCCATGCCTTCTGCCACATCATTTACAAGGCCCTGCTGTTCATGGCTGCCGGATCTGTTCTCCAGATGACCGGTAAGATCAAGTGTACGGAAATTGGAGGTCTGTATAAGACCATGCCTCTGACCTGTCTTTTCTGCCTGGTCGGATCAGCATCCATTTCGGCGTTTCCCTTTTTCTCGGGGTTCATCAGCAAATCCATGGTCATCAGCGCGTCGGGGCATGAAAAGCTTTTCCTGGTCTGGCTCGTGCTCCAGTTCGCATCCACCGGTGTTGTGGACCATGCCGGGATCAAGGTTCCGTTCTTCACCTTTTTCGGGCACGATTCCGGCATCCGCGCCAAGGAACCGCCCTTGAACATGCTGCTGGCAATGGGTATTGCAGCCTTTCTTTGCGTCTTTATCGGGATTTTCCCCCAGCCCCTGTATAACCTTCTTCCATTTCCGGTTCATTACCAGCCCTACACCGGCTCCCATGTTATCGGCCAATTGCAGCTCCTGATGTTCGGGGCCTTTGCCTTTACCCTGCTTCTTCTTTCCGGGTATTATGTCCCGGAAATTAAATCCAGGAACCTGGATGCAGACTGGACCTACCGGACGCTGCTTCGGGCCGGATACCGGTTCCTGGACAACCGGCTGAACGCTTTGAACCGTGGGGCCGAAGCCTGGCTCATGGCTGTTGTCCGTGCGGTATCCCATTTTTTTATCCACCTGCCCACGGGTCTGGCCCTGTTTGTTTCTGTCAACGCCTGGATAGTTGCCGGGTTCAGGGATAAACGTCTGGAGATGAAAAAGTTCAGGCTGTACAATGACATCGTCGAAGGGACGCTTCCCATAGGGATCGGAGCTGCGGTTGCCATCTCGTTTATTTTCCTGGTGTTCGCCCTAACCTAAACCGATGATCAATAGGAATGCATCATGGTAAAAGTTGATGATATAAAACGAATCACCCTGTTCAGGGATATGGCAGACGATATGCTCGAGCTGCTTGCTGCCGAGGCGCAGCTGAGCATCTACAACACCGGGTCAAAACTATGCCGGATCAACGAACAGGTGGAAAATCTGTACATGCTGATCATGGGCCAGGTTTCTCTCAAGATCAACCTGATGCCCGATGTGGATCTGATTGTTGACACCGTACAGAATGGGTCCTGTTTCGGCCTTTCCTCCCTGGTAACCGGAGAAACCGCATCATACACGGCCATTTGCCAGGAGCCCTGTGAGGTGATAACCCTCCCTGGGATCCGGATGATCCAGCTGTTTGATGAGCACCCGGAAATGGGTTGCCAGGTCATGCTGCGGCTTGCCCTGCACTATAAAACCTTGATGGATTCCCGGGCTCAGATGATCATGAGGACCTTGGACAGGCATCCGGAATTAAAAGGCAAGATCAGTGACCTTGAAACCCTTACCCCGGCATTCTGATGCCCCGGTCCGGAGAAGATATTGACAGGCCGGAGTGACGGCCCAGACACATAGGTATTCATGACATGGTTGGAAAAGACGATCTAAAAAAAATAACAATATTCACAGATCTTCCCGAAGAAATGATCGAGGCTATAGGGTCCATCGCCCAGATACAGGACGCTGAAGAGGAAACCGTGCTGTTTGAGCAGGAACAGGATCTATCTACCCTGTACATGCTCCTTTCCGGCACAGTGTTCCTGAATTCTAAATCTCCTTCAGGGAAAATGCTCACATTGGATCAGGTCGTACCTGGCCAGAGCTTCGGGGTATCTGCCCTGATGGGCCGGGGGCGCAGTTCCTTCACCGCCATCTGCGGGCTGAAGAGCAGACTTGTTACTGTTTCGTCTGACAAGCTCAAGGGATTGTTTGAAAAAGATCCAAAGCTTGGATACCAGGTCATGCTCAGGGTCGTGAAACGGTTTAAGTCCCGCACTGACAAGCACACAAAACAGTTTCTGCATTACCTGGCAACGCATCCTGATATAAAAGGTCTTGCCTGAAACGCCTGTACCGGATTGATGCTGATTTAAAGCCTCGACCGGACCTGAAATTGTGGAACAGAATGCCCCGGATTATCAGCTTGAAGAAAATCCTCAGGACATATCATGGGATAGTGAATCAGTCATTGTTATCATGGTGGTATCCACAGTCTCGCCGTGAAATTTCCCCTGGATGCCATAGTTGTCAAGCCCACGACGGTGCTGGACGCTGAAATCGAAATCCAGAAGCCTGGAGTAAAAGGAATCAAATACCTGAACCCTGGTTTCGAGCTGGATACGGCTGTTGCCATAAAGATGGAACTGTTGTGCCGCATGGTGAAGAATCAGGTAAAAGCATACTGCTGAATGGTACTTGGGTGCATCTTCCTTATAGATTTCCGGGTAGAATTTCGATACACACAGACTTTTGGCAAAAACGTCATGGGACAAGGTAAGAGATCTGGAGATAGGGTCCTCCTTACCCTTGGTTTTCAGATAGTATTCAATGCAGGAAACTTCCCTGAAATAGGACAGGGAAAACCGCTGCAAAAAATCGGGAATATGGGTCATCATGAATGGGGATACCGTTGAGAGGCTTCCAGCACCTTCCGTGTCCGTTGATGACCCGTGAGATAGAACAGTTTCCTGGAAAATGTCCCTGCCTCTGATCCATTCATGGAAACGGTTTGTTGTCTGAAAGCAGCACTCCATGGCTTCAGGCAGTTCAATAGCATTCGTTGATAACCCTCTATTTTTACAAACGGCCTGCATGGCTTCTCTTGCCAGGCTGAACACCTGGTTCCTGACAGATGATGTCTCGATTTCAGCGCCGAAATCCCTGGACAGGAATGCCTTTTCACATGCCTGGCTGCTGAAGGACACCCATGCACGGCAGATCAGGGGGCGGACCGGGTATATTGCGCACTGCCCATGGTCCAGGAAAATACAAGGTGTTCTGTCCAAAAAAGGGACCCTGGCTTCCAGGCTTTTTCCCCGGGTAAGTTGCTGGTTGTTGCGTATCCTGGCGGTCAGTCCAAGGTGGTCGGCTATCTGGGGATTCTTTGTGATAAACATTACTATCAGAAAGGCTTCCGGGGGCGTGACCTTGACCTGGGAGTGACAGCAGTGACAACACCCCGCTTTGCAGGCGATTTTGGGATCAGAGTTGGATTTTTCAACCTGGGCAACAATGGAATGGGCAATGGCCGTAGCTCCAGTCAAGCCGTTAAGGAGTGCTTCGGGTGTAAAAGTGTCTCCCATGGCTTCATAGATTGCCTGGAAGAAAAGGCCGGTCAGTGTCTTGATGCTATTTTGTTCTTGGGCTGTGCACATATGGCCTGGCAATGTAAGACATCAGAGAGGTCTGCAAATGTTGCCAGAGCAAAGTCAGCGCTTACAGATTGTGGGTGAATGGATGGGATCGTGGATTATCCCGTTTCTGGCAGATACTATACCTTTAATTTTCATACTACAACTGGAAAAAACGGTATCCTTGAGGATAACAAAAGCTAACAAATTATATTTCAACTACAAAAACATCATCCCATTCGTTAAAAAATAGGTGCAAGAACATAACCCTGGCACCATTTCTGGCACCAAGGCTATGTTAGTTAATCGGTTCTATCATCAACAGCAGCAGCTGGAGTAACAGCCGCAGGGGTCAATAACCCGACATCCACAGGCATCGACTATTTCGAAGCACCCACAATCGTCGGAGATGGTGCATTCGCGGGAATCTTCTCTGTCTTCACCTGATTTTTCATTATTGGATTTGCGTTTGTCTTCCATGGTATATCCTCCCACCCTCCTTCATCATTGCCGGTAAGACCGGAAAGATTCTGAAGAGCTATTCTCAAGCGGACCGTCCGGAACCGGAGGTCCGCGGGGTTTGTTCCTGATGAAGCCCTTTTCCGGGCACCCCTGATTTCATGGGTTGAATACTCCGGCCAGTATGGGCTCCATGTCAACCATAATAATCATTGAATAGAAATAATCCACCTTGAAGTAATTTTTTTATGCTTGAACGGCCATTGTAAAAAACCGCACCCGTAGGGTGCGGTTTTGAGAGATCCAGAGGGGGCGGGCCGGATGAGAGCGCCGCACCGTGAAAATTATACAAACAGCTGCAATTGTTCTTCTTTCGACAATTTTATATTTCTGCCAACGAGCAGGAAATTTTTGGTTTGAGCCAATGTTTAATGGTTTCATATACTTTAGCATCATTGAGCAGGTCCAGATGGTTCGTATCACGGGTAATCCATTGATGGGTCTTGGGAAATATAAGATTCATATAAGCGCTGATAGCGCCGTTTCATACCCGGGGGATGAACCCATGTCCCCGAAATGAGACGGAAACTGCTTAAGCAATTGATCAATGGTATCCCCTGCCAATTTCGATAGGGTGCGGATGTTATGGTATACCATTCCTGTGATGCCTGTTGTTCTCTCCTGATCAGGGTTCCCGATGAACCCGCCTAAACTGGCGATTGTATGGTGCACGGATTCCACCAGGTTGGTGATACCGATTATGGCATCAACTGCCAAACGTCCAACGCCACGGATATCCGGTTTGCCATCAGTGTTGACCATAGTGTTTTAACTTAATCCTTAACTGTATAGTTTACAGGTTTGTCCTTTAGAAATATCTTGTCGACAGCGGTAGCATATGAGCGGACAATTGTACAGCCCGCCTTCCGGATGGCGTGGGCAGAAATAGCATTGACCGGGACATGCCCCTGCTTGGGATTTATAAGGAACGCATCATTAGAAAATTCAGCATCAAGAACACCACCGGATACAGCATCAACGCCTTTGTGGTTTTTGACGACCCGGTGGATATCCTGCAGCATCTCCTTGTGGGATACGAGGGGACCCTGGGTTTTATTTCAAAAGTCACCTACAGAACTGTCACCGAACACCCCTTTAAGGCGTCGGCACTGGCCCTGCACGGGAAGTTTCCCTATCGGTCGATCCTCTACCTGGTGGATGCGTGCACGGAGCCGGCAGGGCGAGTCTGATCTCCAACTTTTTTTAAGGTGTTGAAAGGCCTGTTCCGTTCGTTTGATCTTTGCGGTGTCCGGGGTGATCACGATTCGGGTGTCAGGGGCAGGTCAAGTCTCTTAAGGTACTTCAGCTCAGGAAACAACTGACTGTCATTTCCCAGGATAAAGGACTGGAGTTTTGTCTGTCCTTCTGTAATGCGGATGGACGAGGCCCATTTTTCCTTTTCCACGCTGCCTGCGATGGCACCTGACCGTATCGCCTTTTCCAGGGGGACGTTGTCCATCATGGCAATGCCCAGTCTCCCTGGCTCCACACGGTAGCGGATCAGCATGTAGCCGTTTGCCGCGTCGGCCCCTGGCCGGACCCATTTAAGGTTCAGATAACGATTCCCTGAAAGGAAAGAGGTGTGTCCCGAAAATTCCGACTCGTCCAGTTCGTTGTTCCGGTTGAACGCTACCATCAGCACCCTGAGCAGGCGGGTTTTCTGTTCCAGGCCCACATGAATGTAGCCGGACTCGTCCTTTTCCTTCCAGAACCAGGTGCCAAGCAGCTCCGCATCAATGGAGCCATTGTCCGGCGGCGTCAATGGATGCTCCGAATACGGAACACATCCGGCCATGAGCATGAAAAGTATTAAAAGCAGATACGGACGCATGGAACCCCCATCCTTTTTCAGGCAGCTTTTTAAAACTGTACAGGTACCTGCTGCGTTGTCAAGCCGAAAGTGACAACCAATCCAGCCCGTGCGGCTGCACGCGGGTCAGATCAGCTTGTCAGCATGGGAAAACAGTGCCGGGCTGCCGCCCGTATGCCAGAAAAGGACAGAGTCCTTCGAAGAAAACCGGCCTTTTCTGATCATATCCAGCAAGCCTCCCATTGCCCTGCCGGTATAAACAGGGTCAAGCAGAATACCCTGGTTCCGGGCAATCAAGGAAATGGCTTCCCTTTCAAGCTCACCGACCACACCGTAGCCTTTACCGTAATAGTCGCAATTGAGGTCAATGTCGGTGTTATTAAATGTCTGATGACTGCCAAGATGGTGAGCTGTCTTGTTGGCAAGAAACGGGATATACTCCTTAAGCGTCATTCCGAAAGTCTCGTCTTTATCTATATTGATCCCGATAAGATGGTAGGATTCGTTCAGCTCAGCCTTTCCAAGGAGCATGCCGCTATGGGTCCCCCCTGAGCTC
Organism: Pseudomonadota bacterium; assembly: GCA_043806875.1. Taxonomy (GTDB): domain Bacteria; phylum Desulfobacterota; class Desulfobacteria; order Desulfobacterales; family Desulfobacteraceae; genus JAZDGN01. The sequence continues at coordinate 99,641 of JAZDGN010000132.1, read as the reverse complement.
GAGGCAAAGACGATGTGGCTAATGGTTTCTCCCATGGACTTGAGCTGGAGCTTGAGCTCAAACATGGCGGCAACAAAACCGGTGGCACCTGTCTCATTGGAACCGCCATAGGGAATGATATAGGTTTTCTTGCCTTGCCTGTTCAGTTGTTCTGCTATTTCCTCTATGTTTTCACCCTTTCGCATCTCGCCGGACCAATGCAGTTTAGCACCAAAGAGCAGGTCAAGCAGAAGGTTGCCGTTCACGTTTTCCGGGGCCGACCCGCCAAGGACAAGATGGCATTCCATGCGGCATGCCGCCGCCGCAGCGGCTGTCTGGCGGCAGTGGTTGGATTGTGCCGCACCCGCAGTGATGATGCAGTCCGCCCCTTTGGCAAAAGCATCTCCCATGAAATATTCAAGCTTCCTCGTTTTGTTGCCGCCCAGGCCAAGGCCAGTCTGGTCATCACGTTTGATGAAGAGCCGGGGGCCGCCCAGAAGTTTTTCAAGATTGGGTAATCTCATAAGGGGGGTAGGGAAAAATCCTAAAGTGTAACGGGGGATGGTGCTCAGGAGATTCATGTCATATTCCTTTCAATGTAAGTTTGTCTACCAGTTCATTTGCCCATGATTTATGGGCTGATGAATTCTTGGCATAATCCTTGTTGAACTCTTTTTTCGGGGTCATTCCCTGACGCATGCAGGCGGTGATAAAGGCTGCACTGGTGCCGAAATAGGTGATGCCCGTGTCTTGGGCCATACGCCACAGGGTGTTCATGTCCGGCCAGGCCGGGTTGCCGTCGTAGAGAACCGGGGTAGCCCCGGTGAGGAGTCCTGCCTGGAGGATATTCCACATGACCCATCCCGTGGTGCTGAGCCAGAAAAATTTGTCCCCTGGATGGTGTCCACAATATATCGCCTTCGTTGATCTGGTAACCCATAGGAGTCTCCTTATTCTGTTCGATCGGTATTTCCCCTTTCCGGCCATTTGCAGGGGATCAGCATGGGAACCCTCTGCTGATAGAGCTCATAGGCCTTGCCATATGTGCGGACCAGTTTGTTTTCTTCCAGGATGGTGCCGATGATAACGTAGATGGTAAGCAGGATATTGACGGCCAGGAAAGAAAGCCTCACCTCCCACCACCAGGACCAGATAAAAAGGAGTGTTGCCAGGTACCAGGGGTGGCGGATCCATGCCCGGATGCCCGACAGGTCAAGGGCTCCGGTTTCAGCCAGGGACATGGAGGAAGAGCGGTTTTCGATCTGGCTCAGTCCCAGGAACTGGCCCATGTCGTATCCTTTGGCGCCTGCCCGGAGCAGGGCAACTGAAGCGGCAAGCATGGCGACCCGCAGGAGAATCCAGTATCCCTGCCATTGCATGATTGCCGGGCTGTCCAGGCTCAGGGTCAGGACGGCAAGGACCAGAAATGTGATCAGGGAAAATCCGTTGAAGGCCAGCCGGTACCAGTGAAATACAGGCTCCAGCCGCCGGTGAAGGAACCGGGTCACGGTCAGGGAGATCAGGGCGCTGTGCAGGGTGCACCAGAGTACCCACAGGCAGCACAAAAGAACAATCGACATCATGGATTTATCCTTTCACTTAAAGACCACCCGCTCCTTCGGGGCGCAGTATCAATCCGCACCGGCATGACGGCTCCCGGCCACCAGCAGGGAACCCAGGGCTGCCACCATGCCCATGGTCCCGAAGGTAATGCCCCAGGACAGGGGGGTCAGGCCGTTGCCGGTAATATCCAGGACCATGCCGGTTACAACCGAACCCAGGGATGCGGCCATAAAGCCGCCCAGAGACTGGAGGGCCATGGTCGCCCCCCGCCGTTCAAAGGGTGCCGCCGTGATCACCCCTGCGTGAATGGCTGCGGAATCTCCCTGGAAAAACAGGGTGTATACCATACACAGTCCAGCCAGGGCCGGGTAGGGTATTCTGGCCAGAAATCCTAGGGTCATGGCCAGGATGCACGAGACAACCATGATCCCGGTGACAACCCTGCGTCGGCCAAGGCGCAGGGCCAGTTCGCCGAACCCGATGCTGGACATCATGCCGCCGATGCCGGCCACGGCCATGACCGTTGTCGGGGCCATGAACCCATGGGCTTGGTCCCTGACCATGAGGGCAAAGCTCAGAAAGGCCACCATCCATGATCTGGCCGCGAACATTTCCCACATATGGCACATGTATGCCATGATATAAATACGGGCGGGGCGGTTCTGCCACACGGGCCTGAAATCAAGGGCCGCCAGGATTCCGGTTCCGGGTTTGCCGGGAGCGGCCCTGGGAACCAGGGCTGCAAGGCTGGCTGCCAGGGAAAACCCGGACCCCGCAGCCGCAGCGGCAAACACGGATTTCCAGCCAAATCCTGCAAACAGTTTTCCTGCAACGTAGAACGAAGCACTCATGCCCAGACCGAAACAGGCTGTATAGAACGAGACCGCCCTGGGCAGGAACCGGGGTTCCAGGCGGTCGATGACGGCTTTGAGTCCCGGAATAAAAGTGCCGGCAAGCCCCAATCCGCTCATGGCCCTGAAGATCAGGGCCGTCCAGAATCCCTGGCTTAAAAAGGCAAACCCCAGATTGGCCATCACACCCAGTCCGCAGGAAAGCACGTAGATCTTCCGGGCGTCCATACGGTCGGTAAGGCTGGTCAGCAGGGGAACGGCAACGGTGTACCCGGCAAAATAGATGCCGTTGATCCACCCTGCCTGGCTGTTGGACAGACCCCAGATATCCAGGAAATTGGGTAGCAGTGCCGGGAAGGCAAAAACTCCCAGCATGCCCGCTACCTGGGCCAGACACATGGCTGAAACCAGGACAGCCGCTTTCCCGGGTCCCCTTTCGTGTGCGGGGGGAGTACCCAGGTCAGTGCCCATCGTTCTCCTTAACAAACATGACTTCTCCTTGCTAGGTTATGGGAAATGTGACATGCCAGGGACTCTATCACAGGTGAATTGCGGGTTTCAACCAGGAAACACTGCACCGGTCAATGATGTATTATGGGGCTATCCATGAAAATCCTTTTAAAGATCTCATCCAGGAGGTATATTTCATCAAAACCCCGGGTTTTGGCCAATTCCGGTAAAGGACACCCGGTAACCCTTTCATGGGTGCCCGTGACGTATGACACGAAGCAGGAGGAATCAATGATTCAGTCGCCCCAGGATCTCAAACACCATTACCGTTTTTCAGATTTTCTGTATTATGTCTGTCTGCTGCTGGTTCCTGTGATAACAGCCTTTACCGCGATCATTGGCTTGTCGACCCGGGGTGCTGTCCTTTACGCCGTGCTTGGCCTTGGTCTGATCCCGGTGCTGCTCCGTTTCTTCTGCTCACGATGCCCCCATTACTGCCGGGATGAGAAAACCCTGAAATGCATTTTTTTCTGGGGGTTCCCCAAATTCTTCACAGCGCGTCCGGGCCGGCTCACTGCAACCGAGAGAATGATTTCCTTTGGCGCTACAGCTGTTTTTCTCCTGGTACCTGTTTACTGGCTGTTCAAGGAACCAGGACTTCTCATCGTGTACCTGCTTTCCCTGGCCGGGTTTGGAGCAACCATACACCGGAATGAATGCAGCCGGTGCATTTATGTTGAATGTCCGGCCAACAGTGTCCCGGAGTCCGTAAAAATCTCAGCAGGCCTTCCATAACTGACAAGGATGATTTAAATGGCTGTTCAGTTCGGAGGCAATCTCCCGTGGTGGAAAGGGACCGGATCGAAATTCAATGTCCGGACCCCCATAACCGCCTTACACTGACACTGGAGCGGACTGACCGGTAAACCGTATCTTTTTTGAATCAGGGTTCAGACATACCTGGGAAGATCCCGGGTTTTTTCGTAAAAGTCCTCGATGCCTGTTCGCTTTATTTTTTCGTTGAGCCTGACCCAGACTTTCTGCAGGGGCTCGTCAAAGTTGGTCTTGCTGCAGGGGAACTCGTTGCACTGGAAGCAGTAGTCCACCTGGTTTTCCTGGTGGCACCTGCGGACGCCGCAGTCCGCGAACAGGGTACACGCTTCGCTGCGGCATCCTTTGCAGTTTTCCGAGGCAAAGTAATCCAGCATTTCCTTGAACGCCGGATAGTTTTTGAACGCGGGATTCCCCAGCAGGGTTTCGAACCGCCTGGCATAGACATCGAAATGGCCTAGCTTCTCCTTGAGCTTCAGGCTGTACCTGCGGATATCGCCATCCGCATGGGCAAAGCATTTTTCGCAGCTCAGGCCGCAGGGGGCAAGGGCAGCCTTTGTCTGTTCATAGGTCATGATCTGTCTCCTTTTTATTTTAATGGATTAAACATCATTCATGATCTGGATTCTACCGGTTGCATTTTGAAAAGAAAAGTGGCATAAACGTCATCTTGGGAGGTGATATCGGCATGGTAAAAAAAGTTACTATCCTTGGATGTTATAATTCAATGGCTACAACCATCTTCGGTCCCATGGACATCCTGAACCAGGCGGGACGGCTCTGGAACCGTGTGGGGAACACGCCCCAGACCCCGTTTTTTGATGTCTCCATAGCATCGGCGGACGGACAGCCCATCCGGTGCCTGAACAATATACTTGTCCAACCCCATTGCAGCATCAAAGAAGTCAGGGAAACCGACCTGATCATCATTGCATCGGTCACCTATATTGACAAGGTTCTCCAGGATAGTCCAGGGCTGGTTCCATGGATTCTTGACCAATACAGCCGGGGAGCCCATGTGGCCAGCGTCTGCACAGGGGTATTCCTGCTTGCCGAGACCGGCCTCCTGGACGGGAAATCAGCCACCCTTCACTGGGGATTTGCCGATATGTTCCGGAACAGGTATCCCCGGGTGAACCTGAGGCCGGACCTGATGTACATCGACCAGGACCGGCTCTATTGCTCGGCAGGCGTCAATGCGGGCATGGATCTGTCCCTTTACCTGGTGGAAAAATTCTGTGGCCGGCCGGCCGCCGTACAGTCTGCCAAGACCATGATCCTGGACCTGGGCCGCAAAAAGCAGACCCCCTACAGCAGTTTTACTGTTTCCAGGAGTCACGGTGACCCCCTTGTCACCAGGGCCCAGGAGTGGATAGAACATCACCACACGGAGTCGGTTGATTACGATGGGCTGGCCGGGCAGTACCGGATGAGCCGGCGTTCCCTGGAGCGCAGGTTCAAGCGGGCCACAGGCCTTACCCCGTTATGTTATCTCCAGCAGTTGCGGGTGGAGACCGCCAAGCGCCTTCTGGAAGAGGGGACCCGGACCTTCAGCGAAATCACCTGCCAGGTGGGGTATGAAGATATCGCCTTTTTCAGGAAAGTATTTGTCAAGCTGACGGGCCTGCGCCCAAAGGAATATCAGCAGCGGTTCGCAGGGTATGCAGCCGGTTCCGGGGAGGATTGACCCGGCCGCATCCGGCATGCCGGTGGACAACAATTCCCGGTATGGTCATGGCAGCACAAAAATAAACAGGGCGGCTGAGCGCCGCCCTGGGTCAAATCCGGTTGATTGGAGAAAGCCGTTACCTCATGCACCGCCCATATTCCATGCCGTATCCATGCCTCCCATATCCCATGCCGTAACCGGGTACGGTTTTTCTGGTCTGAAGTTCATTTTCCAGCTGTTTCTGGTCCAATTGGGCCTGGAACTTTGAAATATCCTGCTGGATGGCTGATGCCGCAGCGGCATCGGGAGATTCCTTGGCAAGCTCGCTCCTCAGGGCCAGGTCCTTCTGATACAGCTGCTGTCTGAGACCTTCGGTTTCTTTGTAGAACTGGGCCTGCTGCTGGTCAAGCTTGGCGCTGTCTTCGTCAGACAGGGTGTTCCCCCAGCGGCCGTGCTCGTATCCTTCCATGTGATGCGGGCCATATCCACCGCCGTAGCCCATCATCCCCCCCATACGCCCATAGCCGTCTCCCCATCCTGCAAATGCCATGGCGGCAATACCCAGAACCGCAACAACCGTGAATGCCATGATTCTATTCGTTTTCTTATTCATGTGTACCTCCTGGTTTTAATAAAAAGTTTGTGTTTACTAACAAGTAACGATCGGATGATTCGATCTGTTGGTACCATGATAATGCAACAGGGGTGCCACAATGTCATATAAGAAAAAAATACTTTTTAACTAACTTAAATGATTATATTTGTTCTTGTGAGTGGTTCGGGGACCAAAGCGAATGGCTTTTTCCGGTTTATGAACCTGTGGTATTATTACCCATATGCCGGCCATTTTTTCGGACAGATGGGTAAAAATTAGACACATGGTATTTTCCAGTTCCCGGACATTGCCGGGCCACTTGTAGCGTATCAGCATATCCATGCCCAGGGGAGAAAAGCCCTATGAATAAACATCTCCTGGAATCCGCTCCCCATGACAGATAAAAAATTTTTGGGCAGGTATCGGACAGCCGGTGGGCTACGGGACGGCAAGCGAACTTCAGGGTCCACGCAGATTTCACTTGACACCATACTCCCTGACAGCCAGAATTCCCTGTTAGGGAAGCACACAGCTGATCACAATTTTCTGAATATGACGGATGCGATCGTCCAAACTCCAGGTTTTGTGTGAAGTGATGTGCATTCCCGGTAGACAGGGTGCCTGAATCGTGATTTTCCGGAGTGACCGCCCCCCCTGGATCAGTCCGGAGGATACGGGGCTCAGGCATTGATCCAAAATTGCTGGCAAGATAAACTAAAAACGTTGACAAACCGTAAGCTTGTATCTATTGAAAGTAACAATGGTTTCACATATGGTTTTTGTATTGCTCATAAAACTTTAACGTGGAGGGAAGACATGGGTAAGATTGGTCGTATGGTAATGGTTTTTGCTCTGTCGGTTTTTCTGTCCGGCCTTTGGGGCACATCATATGCAGCTACGTCAACAATCAAGTTCGGTCATGTGGCACCGCCATTTCATGGACAGGCAAAAGGCATTGATGCCTTTGCGGCCTATGTCAAGGAAAAGACCGGCGGCAGGATAGACATTGCCACGTTCCCGGCAGGTCAGCTCGGCGGGGAGCGTTCCATGGCGGAGCAGGTCCAGGGGGGCACCCTGCAGATCGCTGCCATAACAACAGCCGTTCTCCAGAATTTTGTTCCCCAGGCAGGCGTCCTTGATATGCCGTTTATTTTCCCTGACCGGAAAACCGCCTATGCCACATTGGATGATCCGGAAGTTCAGGAGAAAATTTTTTCCTATTTCCCTGCAAAAGGATTTGTTGCCATAGGCTGGACAGAAAATGAATTCAGGGATTTCACCAATAACAAGCGCCCGATCCATACACCGGCAGATGTCAAGGGTCTCAAGGTCAGGGTCATGAATTCACCGGTTTACATGGACACCTTTGAGCAGCTGGGAGCATCGCCGACCCCCATCCCCTTTCCCGAAACTTACAACGCCCTGCAGACCGGGGTTGTTGATGCCCAGGAAAATCCAATTCTCACATCGATTCTGATGAAATTTACGGAAGTTACAAAATACGTGACCCGCACCCAGCACTGCCTGACCGAGTGTATTATTATTGTGGGTTCCGACTTTTGGGCATCCCTTTCCAAGGCTGACCAGAAGATTTTTTATGATGCCGCAAAGGTGGCCATTGACACAAACCGGAAAGTCAATGCCCAGCTGGATCAACAATTGCCGAAAGTCAATGTTTCCATTGAACAGTACTGCAAGGACAACGGCATTGAAATCGTTGACCTGACCAAGGCCCAGAGGGGAGAATTCCGCCTGGCCATGAGTCCGGTATGGAAAAAGTACCGGGAAACAATCGGGGATGATATCTTTGATTTCATGCTCAAAAAAATAAAAGATCATCATCAGTGATTCCCGGAAAATCAACCCATTGCAGCAGATAAGCAAGGCAATAGACCGTGTTGAAAACGTAACCCTGGTCTGGCTGATCCTGGGTCTTGCCATTATCAGTTTCATCCAGGTCGTCACCCGGTATGTGTTCAGTTACAGTTTTGTGTGGTTTGAAGAACTGGCCCGCTACCTGACAGTACTGATCACATTCCTGGGTGCCGGGATAGGTGTGAAATCATGCTCCCATTTCACAATGGACCTCATGGTCACGCACCTGAAGCATCCCTGGGATAAGTTCCTGAGACTGTTGATCGCTTTGATATCCGGCCTGTTTTGTGTCCTTGTCAGCTTTTATTCCTGGAAGATTATTTTCCGGATGCATGGATTTGGAGCCACGTCACCAGCCCTGGGAATTCCCATGTATGTTGCCTATCTCCCCATCCCCATTTTTTCCATGGTCATGGCATTCCGGTTTTGTAAAGTAATGATCCTTCAGATCAAAGGCGACAGAAACCAGCCGGGGCCGGACAGGGGAGAAGATTCGTGACCCTTGCCATCTGCGCGTGTTTTGCTCTTCTGCTGCTCATGGGTGTCCCCATAGCTGTCATCCTGGGTGTAACCACCATGACAGCCCTGTTCTTTTTTTCAGACACCCCCCTGCATATCATTACCCAGCAGCTCTTTAACGCCTTGGATAAATTCATTCTCCTGGCCATTCCGTTCTTCATTGTGGCCGGGGCCATCATGACCCGGGGGGGTATTGCCAGAAGACTGATCGCTTTTGTGAATGCCCTGGTAGGATGGTTCCCCGGTGGGCTTGCCATCGCAGGCGTACTGGCCTGTATTTTTTTCGCTGCCATTTCAGGGTCTTCTCCGGCAACCGTGGTCGCCATCGGCTCCATCATGATTCCTGCCCTCTTAAAGGCAGACTATGACCAGAAGTTCGCCCTTGGTCTGATCACTGTATCGGGCTCTCTGGGAATCATCATACCCCCATCCATCCCCATGATCCTGTACTGTCTGGTCATGAACGTGTCTGTGGCTGAAATGTTTATTGCAGGCGTTCTTCCCGGGCTTATGATCGGGGCTGCCTTGATCGGTTATACCTATGTGAAGGCCAGGAAGCATAACTGGCGTATTGAAAAAAGAGCATCCCTGCGGGAGATCGTCACCACGGCACGTCAGGGGATGTGGGCCCTCTTCCTTCCGGTGATTGTCCTGGGAGGCATCTATTCGGGCATGTTCACCCCCACGGAAGCTGCTGCCGTAAGTGTAATCTATGCCCTGGTGGTGGAGATGTTCATCTACAGGGAGTTCGGGATAAAGGATATCACATCCATCTGTGAGCAGGCAGCGGTTCTGTCCGCCTGTCTGCTGTTTATCCTTGCCTGTGCCATGACGTTCATATGGTTTCTGACCGCAGAGCAGATTCCCCAGAAACTTGCGGACATTATCATTGTCCATATTAACAGCCCCTGGCTCTTTCTGCTGAGCGTCAACATCCTTTTCCTGGTGCTGGGGTGCTTCATGGATGACGTCAGTGCGATGCTGGTGCTGGCGCCCCTTTTCCTGGAAACATTGAATCGTTATGGTATTGACCTGGTCCATTTCGGGATTGTCATGATTCTCAATATCCAGATGGGAATGCTCACGCCGCCGTTCGGGCTGAATCTTTTCGTGTCTTCGGGCATCACGGGCAAGCCCCTGGCCCTGATCGCAAAGGGGGTCATGCCGTTTCTGGTCATCATGCTGATCTGTCTGCTGATTGTGACCTATGTGCCATGGATTTCACTGGTGCTGCCTGAACTGCTCCTTAAATAGAGGATGGTGTGATGATCGACCCGGATATAAAAAAGGAACTGGTGCAGGTTGTCGGTGATGCGCGGTATCTTGACCATGACGAGGAACTGACCTGTTTTGCCTATGATGCCTATGTGGTGGAGGCGCTCCCTGAAGCCGTCATTTTTCCCGTGTGCACCCGGGAGGTGTCCCAGGTGATGAAAATCGCCGCCAGGGCAAAAATCCCGGTAACCGCCAGGGGGGCTGGAACCAGTGTATGTGGTGCGCCGGTTCCGGTAAAAAAGGGGATTGTGCTCTGCTTTACAAAGATGGACAAAATCCTTGAGGTCAACCCGCGGGACCGGTACGTTATTGTGCAGCCGGGGGTGATCAACGGAGATCTCCAGAAAGCCCTGGCACCCCATGGGTTTTTCTACCCGCCCGATCCGGGATCCATGAGTGTTTCCACCATCGGCGGCAATGTGGCCCAGAATGCCGGCGGCCCCCGGTGCCTCAAGTATGGGGTTACGGTGGATTATATTCTTGGTATGGAAGTGGTTCTTGCCTCCGGGAAAGTAGTCAGGTTCGGTTCCAGGAATGTAAAGGATGTGGTGGGATATAAGCTGTCCAGCCTTTTCTGCGGTTCAGAAGGAACCCTGGGGCTTGTCACGGAGATCATCCTGCGGGTTATACCGGTGCCCGAGAGTGTGCGGACCATCATGGCAACCTTTGATGATCTGAACAATACTGCCAGGGCGGTCAGTGATATCATCGGGGCCGGAATCCTGCCTGCGGCCATGGAACTCATGGACAAATTGACCATGAATGCCATTGAAGACAGGATGAACTCTGGATTTTCAAGGAGCGCCGAAGGAACCCTGCTCATTGAAATCGACGGGGTCAGCGAGGCCTGTGAAAAAGAGATGGGCAGGATCATTGACAAGGTAAAGGCCAATGGGGCCACGTCCATCCGGGAAGCAAAGTCCGATGAGGAGCGTCAGGAGTTATGGACAGCCAGAAGATCGGCCTATGGTACCTATGCAAAACTGGCTCCGGATATTGTTTCTGAAGATATAACCGTGCCGGCAAGCTGTGTGCCTGAAATGATCAGAAAGGTAATCGAGATCGCAGGCAGCCATGATCTCAGGGTCGGCGTGGTCGCCCATGCAGGCGACGGCAACATCCATCCCATGATACCGGGTGATAGAAGCAATAAACAGGAGTGGGCAAGGGTTGAAGCCGCCTTTGCCGACATGGTCAGGGCAGCCGTGGAGCTTGGCGGCACGCTCTCAGGAGAGCATGGTGTGGGGCTTGCAAAATCCTCTTTGCTGCCGCTGGTGATGAACCGGGATTCCCTTGAGTTCCTGTCAGTGATTAAGCGGGCGGTTGATCCGGACGGTCTCCTGAATCCCGGAAAATTTGTATGACCCGGGACGTCACCCCCAATTGCGGCAAATGCGGACTCTGCCTGGCTGTGTGCCCGGTTTATGCCGTGCTGAAAGAAGAGCTGGTATCGCCCCGGGCAAAACTGCAGTTGATCAAGGCAGTTGAAGACAAGAACCTCCTGTCGTCTCCACGGATTAAATCGCTGGTTTCCAAGTGCCTGATGTGCGGGCGCTGTTCTGCCCTTTGCCCGTCCGGGATAAACCATTATGCCAAATTCATGGATATGCGCAGGATCATGGTCAAGGACCATGGAGAAGCCGTTTCCATCAAGAGTTTGATCTATCTTCTGTCCAGGGAGTACAGGCTCAGCATGGCGGCAGGTATGGGCTGCCTGGGGCAGGCTGTGATCCCGAAACGGTTCAAGGAAATTTTTCATCTCGGCAATATCAATCTCGAAAAATTCCCGGAATTCAATAGAAAGCCCTTCAGATCCCAGGTGCCTGATGTCATAGCTCCCACAGGCCATGAAAAGGGAACTGTCATCTATTTTACCGGTTGCGCCACAAATTATCTGTATGAGGACACCGGAATGTCTGTTCTCTCTATTTTAAACCACATGGGTTACAGGGTGCTGATTCCCAAGCACCAGACCTGCTGCGCCATTCCCATGTTGTTCCACGGGGCCGTGGAAAAAGCCGCCGATTCTGTAAAAACCAATATCCGTGCCCTGACCCGGACAGGCCTGGAAAATGTTGATGCCGTGATTGTCGACTGCCTCACCTGCGGAACCGCCCTGAAACAGGAGTGGGGCCATCTATGCGATGACCTGGGGCTGGACAGGGCCGGGGCAAATGAGATTTCAGCCAAGGTGCAGGATATCGTCTCCTTCATTCTGGCAAGATTTGATGATATTGAGCTTAAATTTCGGGGTGACGATGACCCCGTAAGAGTAACCTACCATCCACCCTGTCATCTTAAAAATCCCCCGGGCACCCCGACACCCCTGGAAAAGCTCCTGGGCCGTATCCCCCATATTGATTATGTGAAAGCCCCTGGCACTGATGACTGCTGCGGCGGAGGCGGAACATTTTTCTATGAGTACCCTGAAATTTCAAGGAAAATGATCGAGAAAAAGATCGGGAACCTGAGGACTGCAAAGGCCGGGTTCTGCCTTACCGACTGCCCGGTATGCCGGATTAACCTTTCCGGGAATCTTCCGGCAACAGATTCCCCGGGGGTGATCCATCCTGCAGGCATCATTGCCCGGTTTTTAAAAAGGTGACAGCCGGGCAAACGGTTCACACTCGAAAAGTTTTTGTTATCCATTGACATTGCAGTACGTTATGGGTAAGATTTCCCTCCAACTGACACACACCTCCGGAATTATCATCTCCAAAACAAGACGGATGAAATCATCCCCATGCCGGGTGTAAACCGCAGTGCTGTTACTGCCCGGTGACCGGAGCATCAGGATAATTTTTTTCAAGGCTGACAAGTTCCCTGGATGTTTTTTTCATGAATCCGGCGGGATAATTAGCCGTTGCTCCGATGGGCATATTATGGGTTTAAGGGCTGTTCAGCGGATGCCGGAAGCCTTTGGTGCCTCCGACTGAGGGCGTTGCCGGACTGGGCAGACTGGGTCCGGTCAAGGAAGACACGCCAATTATAGACTTGGTGTCATTTTTTAATGCCAAAGGCTTTGCCGGAAACAGATCAGATTCCGGTTAGGGCAGCGGGAAAAAGGAGATCACAGATGATCAGAGGGATTTTATTCAGCGTCGATCGGGTAGTGGCAGTATTTTGCTTTGTTCTGGTAGCCTGGTGTCAGCCTTGTTTTGCAGCGGGACCTGCCATCGAAGGCGGGAAAATTCACACCCTGGGATTGAAGAGTGACGGAACCGTATTCGCCTGGGGTCAGAACAATTTTGGTCAGTTGGGAAACAATACCACAACGGGAAACAGGACACCGATAAGTCTGGGCTCGCTTTCAGATGTTGCATCCATCGGGTGCGGCGCTTACGCGTCTTTTGCCGTCAGGCAGGATGGTACGCTGTATGCCTGGGGTCATAATACTTACGGCGAGTTGGGTGACGGGTCAACAACCAATCATTTAGAACCCACACTGGTTCCGGGGATCAGCGCCTGCAAGGCTGTGTCTCCTGGAGAGGCTCACACCATGGCCCTCATGGCGGACGGCACTATCAAAGCCTGGGGTTATAATAATCTAGGACAGTTAGGGAATGGGACAACGACCCAAAGTCTTTCCCCTGTCACCGTGCCAGGACTGACGGGAGTTGAAAAAATCTGTGCAGGGATGAATTCATCCTTTGCCGTGAAATCCGACGGAACTCTCTGGGCCTGGGGGTACAACAATGAAATGCAGCTGGGAGACGGAACAAATACCAATCGGCTATCGCCGTTCCAGGTTCCTGGTATCACCGGTGTTACAGCTATCTCCCACAATTACAGACACACTCTTGCCCTGAAGTCGGACGGAACTGTCTGGGGTTGGGGTGATAACAGTGACGGGCAGTTGGGAGACGGAACTCTGGTCTCCTCCGGTTCTCCCAAGCAGGTCCCTGGAATAAGCGGGGCAAGCGCAATCGCTGCCGGAAAAAACTGCTCCGCAGCACTTGTGGGAGGGCGTGTGTGGACTTGGGGAGATAATAGCAACGGCCAACTGGGGAACAATAGCACTATCGACAGCCCTGTCCCCATTATGGTAACGGCCATGGACCATGTCGCCATTCTCTCCAATGAATACAATTCTGTCAAGGTGATGAAAGATGACGGATCTGTCTGGGGGTGGGGGTATAATGTGGGTGGTATTCTTGGTAACAACGCATCCTCATCAGTGACATCCCTGCCTGTCCAGACTCAGGGTGCGGGAGGAGAAGACCACCTCAATCTCCTGAGCACGGACGGCTATAGCTATTACCTTCCCTATTACTACCGGTACGGTGGGAACTTTACGAGCCTAGCCCTCAGGAACCAGACTGCGGATTCGGGGGCGACGGTTTCCGTGACGGCCTATAACCAGGATGGTTCAGTTATCGGGGGTGGGGGAATGTCACAGTTCACCCTCCCCGCACGGGGCCAGATGGCATCGGTTCTACCGGAAAACGCCACGCCGGGCTGGGTCGAAGTCCTGTCCAACCAGCCCCTGGCAGGTCTGTGTTTCGTGGGTGTGGCCGAATCCTCCCAGGGTTGGCCCTATACCATGGCGGACATATCCCTGCTGTCCGGGCTTTCAACCAAATTCATAATTCCCCATGTGGCCCAGGATGCCAACTGGGATACTGCCGTTTTCATGTGCAATCCCCAGACGGCGGCAGCATCCCTTACCCTGGTGTTCGTAGACGCCCAGGGCAATGCCATGTATACCATGAATGAAACCATGGCGGCCAGGGGAAGCGGTGTGTATTTTCTGGAGGATCTGATCCCCCAGGGTATCTCATACAGCCAGGGGAGCGTTGAAATTACTTCATCCCAGGGGGTGACGGGATTTGCCATCTACTATGACACGGTCAAGAAAAACGGCACCTGTTACGCTGGGATCAGCGCAGTTCCGGTGGAATAGTGATTTCATTCCAGACTCCCCGGGGTCAATCGGCAAGGCACCCATGACTTGCCGTCGGAGTTCTGCCGGCTGCCTTGTCCCCTGATTTTCAGGCCATGACCGGGATGTTTGCGGGCCTGTGTCACCGTGTCGCTTCCGGCTTACGAGCTGCAGGAGAGCATGGAACAGCCGGGTTTGTGCCTGGCCCAGTCTGGACGCTTGCCTGCAAACAGGTCCGTGTCTCCTGGTTCCATGTCGTCGTAGGGACGGCGCATCCTTTCAAGCAGACGGTGAATCATGGAAAAATCGTCCTGTTCAGCCCTGTCTATGGCCATCTGTGCCAGGTAGTTCCTGAGCACCACCTTGGGGTTCACGGTATTCATACACCGGGAGCGGACCTCCGGGGTAACGGTTTCAAGATTGAGCCGCCGGAAGTACCGGACGCGCCAGTCAGCCAGGCGCTGGCGATATTCCCGGGTCAGCTGTTCGGGTTGGTAATAGGCAGCGTTAAAGGTGGCTGTAATCGTTTCCAGATCAAATGTGTCCCCAGATTCCAGGGCTGCGGAGGGTAAGGCCAGGCTGCGGAAAAACAGGGTCATGTCCGTTTCCACAGAGGCGAGCAGGGCCAGGAGATCATTGGCCAGTTCAGGATCTTCTTCCGGCCTGAAGGTTGCCAGGCCCAGTTTCCGGTTCATCATGGCCTGCCAGGCCTGTCCGTAGAGACTGGGGTAGTTGTCCAGGATCTCCTGCAAAGGTTTTACATCCCCGATCAGGGGAAGGATTGCGCCGGCCAGCTGGGCCAGGTTCCACTGGGCGATGGCGGGCTGATTGCCGAACCGGTACCTGCGGGTCCCGGCATCGGTGGTGTTGGGAGTCCAGCCGGGATCAAAGTCGTCCAGCCACCCGTAGGGGCCGTAGTCAATGGTCAGACCCAGAACAGACATGTTATCCGTGTTCATAACTCCGTGGACAAACCCGACGCGCATCCAGTGGACGATCATGGCGGCAGTCAGTCTTGAGACCTGGTCAAACCACCGGAGGTAGGTGTCCTTGCCGGGTTTGCCCAGATGGGGAAAGTCAACGGTCAGGGTGTAGTTCATGAGTTGTTTGAGAATATCCGTTTCTCCCCGTGAGGCAAGGATCTGGAAGTTTCCGAACCGGGTAAAGGTGGGAGCTACACGGCAGACCACGGCTCCGGGCTCAGGTTTGGAGTTGCCGTTGTAGAACATGTCACGGATTACCTGCTCGCCGGTAAGCACCAGGCTCAGGGCCCGGGTGGTGGGAACCCCGAGGTGGAACATGGCCTCTGAACAAAGAAATTCCCGTACCGATGACCGGAGCACGGCCAGGCCGTCCGCTGTCCGGGAATAGGGGGTCAATCCGGCGCCTTTGAGCTGCAGGGCCCACCGTTCTCCCTTGTGGTTTATGACGTCTCCCAGGGTGATGGCCCTGCCATCCCCCAGCTGTCCTGCCCAGTGCCCGAATTGGTGGCCGCCGTAGCAGGCGGCATAGGGATCCATTGCCGGAAGAATCCGGTTCCCTGCAAACACCCGGGTGAACAGATCCGAGTTCACGGCCTCGTCTGACAGGTCCAGGAGATCTGCCACCTCCCGGGACACGGCCACCAGCCTGGGTTCACTGACAGGTGTGGGCCAGACCCTGGAATAACAGGATGAGGCAACCTGCCTGGGGGTATTTGAAAGTACAGGATCTCCGGGAAGGTCCCGGGTAAAACGATTGTCAAATTCAAGGTCTTCCAGGCCCCTGTCCAGGACCTGCTCCTTAAGTTCTGCCATATGGGTTGTCATGACACACATCCTTATAAAACAGCGTAGCCGATGACCAGGTATCGGATGAATTTCCCGGCGGTCACGAGTATCAGAAACAGGACCAGGTTGATTTTCAGTATGCCTGCGGCAAAGGTCAGCGGGTCGCCGATAATGGGAAGCCAAGCAAACAGCAGGCTTGCTGCGCCGTATTTTTTGAGTCGATTCAAGGCCGGAACAGACTCGGCCTCCTTGATTTTCAGGATCCGGTTGATCAGAAACAGGCTGCCCCAGAATCCGGCGGCGTAATTGACCAGAGACCCCAGAGTGTTGCCTGCCGTGGCAACGGCGATGGTTATCCCGGGATCAAAGTGGTTGATGAGCAGCACAGTCAATACCACCTCAGAACCCAGGGGAAGCAATGTGGCTGCCAGAAATGCCGACAGGAACATACCAGTGTAACCGGATTGGGCCAACCATTCCATGATCAAGAGCTCCAGTTGCGATAAAACGTCGGCCATGCCTTTTCCGAATGCCCCGGGCAACCGTCTGCAGGACCTCGAACCCCGGCCCCCGGAAAACGTGGTGCCGGAAAATCCGCCTTTACCAATTATAAGCCCCATAGGCCATGAATCAAGGAACCATTTTTCTTGACATTGATTCCGGGTGCCGGAATAGTGGAAATCGGACCCTTGAATTTCAGGCCGGCGACAGGGCGGCCAGGGGTGGCCGAAGGTCAAATCCCATGCTCATTACCCTGGATACCTGAACCAAAGGATGAAGTGAACCATGACCGATATGCTTGTCAGACTGTATGCCCTGCCCGGATATGCTGATTCCGGGTCACTGGTTATCCGACATCCCTTTGCCTGGGAAAAGGACCTGGTCACCGGATGGGTGGAAGCGCATTTTTCAAAGGACTGGGCCAGGGAGGCTGCTGTGGCGTTTGCTGTCCTGCCGGTTTCTGCATACATTGCCGTCAGGGATGGCACTCTGGCGGGTTTTGCCTGTTACGACTGCACCTGCAGGAATTTTTTCGGTCCCATGGGCGTGGCCGAGGCGCACAGAAAACAGGGAATAGGCCGTGCACTGCTTCTTAAGACGCTGTGGCGGATGCGTGATGACGGTTACGGGTATGCCATTATCGGCGGTGTAGGCCCGGCGGTATTTTACGAGAAAACCGTTGGGGCCCAGATTATTTCAGGCTCAACGCCCGGGATTTACGGGCAGATCCTGAAGCCTATCGGCTGAACTGTCCCGGTCAGCCCCTTTGTCTGGATCTGTTTTCCGGTCTGGGTCAGGCCTGTATTTTTTTTGAACCCCGTTGAGAAAATTTCGCAGAACCTGGTCCTTGCACTCCCGGTAATGCTTGTGGTCCGGTTTGCGGAAAAATGCGCTGAGTTCGTGCCTGCTGATGGGCAGGTTTACCCTGTACATGATTTCCAAAACATCATCGGCTTTCAGGTCCAATGCGATTTTCAGTTTCATGAAAATCATATTGTTAGTCAGTGTTTTTTCCGGCTCAGGCCGGGGTCCTTCCTTATTGCCGCGCCGCTCAATGATCAGACCGTTGAGGAACGTTGCCAGGTCCGTATCGTTCATTTCCTGAAACGCCGGATCATCGTCTTTCTTCAGCCAGCTGGTGACCTGGTCCCGGGCTATCTTTCGATCCCCCAGGGCGAATATGGCAATCATCGTTGAATCATCAAAGTCGAACACATATCGGATTCTGCGAAGAACATCGTTCTTTTTCATGGGAGTCTCCTTGAAGTCACCCGAACTGCGTGTCTAATTGACATATTATTTGTCCACAAGGGCCCTTTCCAGAACCATTGAGGTGTCAATGTCCATGGAAAGGCACCTGCTTTCGATATCCACCCGGTCTTCTTCTTTGAACAGAAGGATATGGAAATCAAAATCCTTGAGTGAGGCATAAAACGAATCGAAAATCCCTTTTCTGGTGTTGAGGCAGATGCGTGTCCCAGGTCCGGTGTTGTGAAAATTGACAAAGTGCTGGACCACCATGTAAAAACAGACAGCAGAAAAGTAATGGGTTCCCGGGTGCTGGTCCAAACCGGGATAGAACGTCATCACGTTTATCTGGTCTGCCCTGCCATCGTAGTTGAAGGTCAATGAGCAGGAAATATCGGCCCTGTTTTTTTTCCGGTACACATAATACTCGAGTTGGGGCCCGTCGATGCAGAAATCAATACCGAAATGGCCTAAAAAATCAGGGATGTGGGAGGTCATGAAATCAGAGACCCGGGAATCTGACTGTGAAGCATCCATAACAGGTCTCCATGCGTGTTTAAAGGGGTGTCAAATGAACTTGCCTCAAGTCTATCACCGATTTGGCTTAAAGGTCAATCGGTTTCACCTTCATGCCCCTGATGTGTAGCCTGCACGGCCCTTTTGGCCTTCATTGGAATTTTCCGGCAATGATCATGCAATACCCGGGTTTTGGCCGCCTGGTCGGTCCGGCTCGATCCATGTCGCTGTCGGCAAAGATCTCCCTGACGGATTTCCATAAATGATCCGTGCAGGCGTTTTGAAAGATCATTGAGTCTGCCATCTGTTCCAGCAGACGGGTGTGCCCTTCCATAACCTCTATTCCAAAACCGGCACCTTCAAGGGCCTCTATCAGCTCTGGAATAGTCAGAGTTCCACTCAGGCAGGTTCCTTCAAATCTATCCTTCAGGTCCCCAGTGAACATTGACGTGAACAGGAGGGGCATGAATACGTCAGCCAGGACAAGCTTCCCGTTTGGTCTCAGCAATCTGAAGAATTCTTTGAGGCATTGTGCTTTTTGCCTGACCTGGGAGAGCACACATTCACAGAAAATTCCATCAAAAGCCCCAGACCGGAAGGGCAGCACTGGCAACCTGGATCGGGCAAACGGAATTTTTCCGCCGCTTTTCCGGCTTGCAGATATCAGCACCTCCCCATTGAAATCAACACCCACAGTTCTTATCCCGTGGATATCGGACAGGTAACGGGTTGTCATTCCATGACCGCATCCTGCGTCAAGAATGAGATCACCTGACTTGAAATTGCAGATATCCACGGCATTGCCGGTAAGTGTGAGCCCGCCCGGCCTCAGATTCAGTCCGGTAAGGCTGACTGTTGATCGGTAGCGGGACAGGCAGGGAGGTAGATCTGTCTGAATTTCCGAAAGCCTATTTGATTCCAAGAAACCTTCCCTCATTTGTTGAAAATACAGTTGTTGTGATCCCACGTTTGGGGTCTTAATGATTTCAAGCCAATAACACAGGATTTTCGATGTGTCAATAATGATATATCGGAAAATCTGCATGGAATAATATCCCTTTTAATGATAATGTTCTGTCATGTTGTCTGCTTTGATCATTTATTCTATTCCGGGGCATGGGTGATGCTATCCATGCTTGTTCCGGATATGTTTGTTATCCGTTCAGCCGTCGGCTTTTTCTGTTGCACAAACAACACCATATGATATGGCTGGACAAACGCATCAGGGAGGTTGTTATGTTGAAAGTGTATGCTGCCAAATGGTGTCCCCATTGCACAAAAACAATCGGTTATTTAAAGAAAAGCAACATTGAATTTGAATATATTGAAATAGAAAAGCAACCCGAAGCTACCATTCAGAAGATTATCCAGGTCAACGGAGGTGATGACTGGGTTGTCCCAACCCTTGAATATGACGGGAAATGGCGGGAAGGCAAAGTATATAACGAGAAGGAACTCGATTCTGATCTGCGCCAATGGGGACTGAAATAGAGGGCGTTTCCAGAAGGTGGATGGCGTATGGTTGGAGTAATTTTCATGGTCTGGGGATGCCTTTCGGGATAACAGGGAGGCCTTCTTACAGGGTTTTCCGAAAAAACTGCCTGTAAATTCTGCAGGCAGGTTGAAAAAATACACGGATAGCGTTATCTTCAGGTCACCTGAAGCCGGGCTGGGGATGCAGATGCCCGGGAAGGCTCTTCTTGTTGAGATGGACAATTTTATAATGATACCAATTGGATGCATACATATTGAATAACTCTCCAAGTCCTGAGTTGAGCGTTGTCGTGCCGTTTTTCAACGAGGAAGACTGCCTGGTGCCGGTGGTCCGGGAGTTGTTGGCGGTTATGAACAGGGACTTTCCCAAGTCCTGGGAGCTTCTTCTGGTGGATGACGGATCTAGTGACAGGACCCCAGAGCTTCTGGATGGTTTTTCAGACCAGGACCCACAGATCAGAGCAGTTCATCTCATGCCCAACAGCGGTCAGTCTGCTGCAATGGAAGCCGGCTTTTCACTTGCCCGGGGACGCTTCATTGCGGTGCTTGACGGGGACGGCCAGAACGATCCTGCCGATATTTTGCTTTTGCTGAAAGCGATTGAGAAAACCGGCGTGGACATGATGTGCGGAATACGCAGGAACAGGGCGGACAGCCTAGTGCGAAAAGTGTCCAGCCGGATTGCTAACCGGATCAGGAGCGCAATCCTGAAAGACAACATCACCGATGTGGGCTGCTCGATCCGGGTGTTCCGCCGGCAGTGTCTAATGAAGGTTCCGTTTTTCAGGAATGCCCACCGTTTTTTTCCGGCCCTGATGATCAGGGCCGGGTACACGGTGGATGAAATGCCTGTCAATCACCGGCCCCGTATACAGGGAACCAGCAAATACGGTCTGGGCATCAACAGCCGTCTCTGGGTCGGCATCGCCGACCTTGCCGGTGTATACTGGCTGACCAGGCGCAAACTTATTTATGAAATCCGGGAAAACCGCCGCAATGGTCCCAGCATCCAAGACTGACCGGGGGTTCCTCAGGGAGGCGGCACCGGTTATCCTGATCGGCCTGGTATTTATCGGGCTGGCAGCCCTGCTCAGGACATCATGGGCGGCCGGCCTGTTTCAGTCGGCCCGGAACTGGTTCGTTGCTCCCCATGCAGTCCATGCCCTGGACCTGCCCTGGGTCAATGCGGCTGTTTTTATTCTTGCCGGTGGGTTTCTGATCGGTGTCGGTGTCCCAAGATTATGGGTCAGCGCACTGGCCGGGGCTGTTTACGGCCTTTTGGCGGGAACCGTTCTGGGACTTGCTGCTTCAACCATTGGTGCGTCCGTAGTTTACGCGGCAGGCTGGGGCTTCCTGTCCGGAAGGGTCATGGGGCTGTCCGGTTACAGCCTGGCGCACTGGCGGGCCCGTTTCCAGGAAAACGCTTTTCTGTGGGTGCTGTACCTACGGCTGTTTCCTTTGTCAAATGCAACGGCAGCAGGACTGCTCAGCGGGTCCTGCAGGGTACCGTTCCTTCCGTACATGGCAGGATCGGTCCTGGGATTCATCCCCATGGCGCTGGTCATGACCTTTCTCGGCGAAGGAAGCGTCAGAGGCAGCTATGTCCGGATCATGGCAGGGATTGCCTGTCTTGCCATCCTGCACATCATTCTCTATGCCGGGAAACGGATACGGCTTAAAGCCGGAACCCGGAACCCGGATTCCGAAGGGAGTTCAAAATGACCCTGAAATCGGCATCTGCCGGAATCATAACGGTGATACTGATCATCATAGCCTCCACGATTCTGTGGGGAGGACAATACATGACCCGGTCCCTGTGGGAACCGGACGAGGCCAGGTACACCTATGTGGCCCGGGAGATGCACGACAGCGGAACCTGGTTCGTGCCTCACAGGAACGGTGAGCCGTACGCCCATAAACCGCCGCTCATGTTCTGGCTGATCAATGCGGGAACATGGCTGACCCATGGAGAATTCAACGGTGTATCCGGCCGCCTGCCCACCCTGCTGGGAACAATCCTTTCCCTGCTTGCCATGTGGCGGATCGCCCTGCTCTGGTACGACCGCCAGACAGCCCTGTATACGCTGCTGATCCTGTCGACCTCGTTTCTCTTCTGGCACAAGGCAGGCACCGGCCAGATCGACGTCCTGCTCCTGGGGCTTCAGCTGTCGGCCCTGTACCTGCTGTTCCGGGATGAATCCGGGTCTTCGGCAAAGCGGCTTGCAGTTGCTTTTTCACTCATGGGGCTTGCCATTCTTGCCAAAGGGCCGGTGGGCCTCATCGTTCCCGTGGGTATATACGTGACTGCCAGCTGTTTCTCCGGGAACTGGAGACAGCTCTTAAGGCGTTTCTGGCTGTGGGGCATTCCCCTGGCTCTGGCATGGCCGGCAGCCTGGCTATTGATGGCCTGGCTCACCGGAGGCCCCCCATCCTATTTCCACGAACTCATTTTTGCCCAGAATGTGGGCAGGGCCGCTGGCGAGTTCGGGGGGCACAACAGGCCCGTTTTCTATTATCTCAAATATCTTGTCGTGGATTTCCTTCCCTGGACACTGCTGTTGCCTGCCGCTGTTATGGCCCACAGGAAACAGGGGGGGGATGCCGGACAGGCGCGTCGCATTCTGGGATGGATTTTGTTCGTGGTGGTTTTCTTCAGCCTGGTCCGCAGCAAAAGAAATCTCTATATCCTGTCCGTATATCCGGCGCTGAGTATGTTTCTGGCCTCGGCACTCACTTCCCTTTCGACCCTGTCTCCGCGGTGGCGGAAATGGGTCGTTTATCCGATTGTCGTGCTGCTTTCCCTGTTCGCGGCAGCAGGCCTGGTATTGATATTCCCCCTGCCCGGAGTGCATCTGCCCGTCAATCTTCCCTGGCATGTTCCGGCACTGTTTTTTTTCCTGCTGGCAGCAGGCGCCATGGCCCTGTACCGGTTCCAGGGACAGGGGGGGGTGTCCCGGCACTGGATCAGCATCCTGATCGCAGTCCTTATCCTGGTGGAATTTCATGTGGGAACCGTGGTGTTTCCGCTGCTTAACCCGGTGAAAAGTCCCCTGGCCCTGGCCGAAGCAGTGGAGGTGACTCTGCCGCCGGACAGGCCGCTGATTCTCTACCGTCTCCATGGAGAGATTCTGGCCCTGTATGCCAAACGTCAGGGGGTAAGGATCGATGCGTTTGAGGATCTGACCGCTGTCATGGAAAAAACAGGATTCGGGATTGTGACTTGTTACGGGGATGAGTGGGAAGCCCTGGGCAAAGCGCTGGAGCCATTTGGCTGCAAGACCTCGCCCCATTTTTTTGACATGGGGAGCAAGAAGCTGATGTGGTTCGAATACACATGTCCTGCCCAAAGTCCATCAAACTGAGGGGACATAAAGCTCGGGTGTCGCCTTAAAAGGATCTTTCAAATTTTTCTGTTTAGTGGTAAAGATAGACCTTTTATTCAATTTGAACAAATTTTTCGGGAGTCAGGAAAATGCCAAGGGCCTGTGATTTAAAAAAAGGACATGTGGTGGAAATAAATGATGAGCCTTACATCGTCAAACATATTGATGTTAAAACGCCCTCGGCAAGGGGGGCAGTCACCCTTTACAAGGTCAGGTTCAACAATATCAAGACCAAACAGAAATATGAAGGCAGCTACAAGGGGAACGACACCCTCAACGAAGTGATCCTCCAGAGGAAACCGGTCCAATACCTGTATCCCGAAGGCGACTTCCACGTTTTCATGGACAGCCAGGAATATTCCCAGCACATGATCTCAGGCGCTGATATTGAAGACGAACTTGTCTGGCTCACGGACGGCATGGAAGGGGTAGTCGGTCTTATCGTGGATGATAAGATGGTTGCCATTGAGATTCCCGTCTCCCTTTGTTTTCAAATCTCGGAAACCGCCCCGGGCATCAAAGGGGCCAGTGCTACGGCAAGAACCAAGACTGCAGTCCTTTCCAACGGTGTTGAAATCCAGGTCCCGGACTATCTTGAGTCCGGGGAAATGGTCAAGGTCAACACCGAAACAAGAAAATTTATTTCCAGAGCCTGATCCGGAGTGAAATACCCTTGTCAATTCCTGGGATGGATGGTTCCGAACCCTATTCTAAATCGCAGCGTGGGGTGGATGACGTATTAAACCCTGATTTACAGTACCCGGTGAAATGATGACCAGACTATTATCCTTGGGGATTCTATCCGGAGCTTTTTTCAGTTCCACCTTTATCCTCAATGAGGCCATGAGTCTGGACGGAGGTCACTGGGTCTGGTCTGCCTCGCTGAGATATGTATTCATGGCCCTGTTTTTGACCCTGATAATTCTGCTTACCGGGGGAGTAAAGCAACTCAAGGGTGTTCTTAACCTGTTTTATCTGCATTGGAAATTCTGGATTGTTGCAGGGGGTATCGGTTTCGGGGGATTCTATGCCCTTATCTGTTTCAGTGCCGACTTCTCGCCCGGTTGGGTTATCGCAGCCACATGGCAATCCACGGTTGTTGTCAGTCTTTTTGTCTTCATGCTGTTCGGTCGGTCATTCCCTAAGCGAATCTGGTTTTTTTCATCACTCATATTCCTGGGCGTGATTCTGGTCAACCTGTCTCACGTTGAAGTCTATGATTTAAAAGCATTACTCCTCGGTGGCATCCCTGTCCTTATAGCAGCATTTTGCTATCCTTTCGGCAATCAACTGATCTGGGAGGCAAAAAATGGCAAGAGCAAGAAGTTGCCCGCCATAGACTCAGCGCTTTTAACTAATGTTTTTAACAGGGTTCTGCTCATGACCCTGGGGTCATTCCCGTTGTGGGCAGGACTTGTTTTAATTACTCATCCGCCAATGCCAAGCCTGTCGCAGACCCTGCACACCGCGATGGTGGCGTTGTTTTCCGGGGTATTTGCAACCAGCATTTTTCTCTTTGCACGCAATCTGGCAACAACCTCAAATGAGTTGGCAGGTGTTGATGCCACGCAATCAAGCGAAGTGATATTTGCCCTGGTGGGGGGCATCGTATTCCTCGGCGATAAAGCGCCCAACGTGGAATCCATCGCAGGACTGGTGCTGATTCTGACCGGATTGGCACTTTTTGTTACATTCCAGAAAACCTAGTCTATTTGTTGCTGGTTTTTCCTGACCCGGAGGGGGGGACAACAGGCAGACTCAGCATTTGTGACATGGCTTCTTGTTTTGCCCCTGAATGATGGTGTATGGTATCAAAGAAATCCGGATACTGTCAGAAAAGATCGGCAAAAATATCGTTGACTGGTTCCCCGGTTTGAGCATGGCTGACATCAAAAGAATCATTGCCGTATCCGGCGGTAAATCCCTTACAGGGATTGTCCAGAATGCCAATCAGGACCTCATTGTACTACCTGTCATGGAACCATGACAGAGGTGGCCGCCTCCATCGGGACTGGAGCACGGATGCCCTGGGTCAACGAGCCCAAATGTTCGACCTGTCATACAGGGGTGCCCGAGGTCGATACCGGGGACACGCTTTACAGGAACGCAAAAGGGCCGGGATCAGATAAAGGGCTGCCACTGGCTTTCGGATATGTCGACGTTGGATTACCGTGGATAGTGTATAATTTTTATACGGTAAACCATTTTAGAGTGGATATGTGTTTACATATTACACATCATGGGATAAGTATGGTCCATGAATTGAAATACTCCCTGTCATTGAAGGAAAATACACAACCATGCCCCACAAGAATGACAGTGCCTTGCACACGGGAATGAGAACCTCTCCCTGGATCATCCTGGGGTCAACAGCTATCCTTGTAATCGTCGTCATGGCATTGGCTTTTCGGAATACCAACCGCGAAGAGCGTTATGTGGTAGAGCTCCTTACAGAAAAAGGAGCTGCCCTGATCCGGGCAGTGGAAGCAGGTGCCCGGACGGGAATGATTGGTATGATGTGGGGCGGAAAACAGATACAAAGGTTACTCGAAGAGACAGGCCGACTCCCGGATGTCTTGTACATGGCGGTAATTGATCAGAATGGCCTTGTTCTGGCCCACAGCGATCCGTCCAGGATTGGGACTCCCTTTGACGCCCGTCGCAGGATTATTCACCTGGGTTCGGATGAACAGGAAAACTGGGAAATGATATCCCAGGACGATCAGCAGCATGTGTTCGAGGTTCACCGTCATTTTCGCCCCATGACTCCCGATGGCCGGAAGAATTTTGCCCAGATGCAGGCCATGATGCAAAACAATGGGATACCGCCTGAAACCTCCCAGGACTGGTTCGCACCCCAGAATCGAAAAAACTTGTTGATTATTGTAGGCATGGACACCACCCCCCTGGAGGAGACGGGCAGGCATGAGACCCAAACCACGGTTTTACTGTCCGTAGTCATGCTGCTTCTTGGGTTCGGCGGGTTTGTTTCTCTTTTCTGGATGCACAATTATAAGGCGGCAAAGCGGTCTCTCAAAGATACCAGCGCCTTTGCCAGCGAGATTGTCAGCCATCTTCCAGTGGGATTGATCGCGACAGACAGATCCGGGCAGGTAACCTTTTTCAATACTGCGGCTGAGGGAATGACCCATCTGGAAAGGTCTGTCGTGCAGGACCAGAAACCGGATGAATTCCTGCCCCAGGGTTTGTCCAGCTTTCAGGGACGGCTGGATAAGGGGGAGATGATCATAGACCAGGAAATGGAATGCACCTTTTCCGGAAACAGGATGCTTCCGGTCAGTGTCAGCGCAACCCGCATTATCAATGGAGAAGGGGATTTCCTGGGGCATGTTCTGATAATGAAGGACTTGAGTGAAATCCGCCGGTTGCAAGAAAAAGTACGAAAACAGGAAAAACTGGCAGCCATGGGTGGTTTGGCGGCAGGTGTGGCCCACGAAGTCAGGAACCCTTTAAGTTCCATCAAGGCATTGGCGACTTTCTTTTCCCAACAGTTCGATCAAGGCAGTGAAGCCCAGGAAGCGGCGGTGGTAATGGTCCAGGAGGTTGACAGGCTCAACAGGGTCATCACGGAACTCCTGGAAATCTCCAGGCCTGCGGACATAAAAAAACAATCGTGTGATATGGGTTTTCTGATTTCGCGATCCATTCAACTGATCCAACAGGATGCCCGAAGCAAACACATTGATATTAAGGTCAATCTGGATGAATGTATTGACCAGTGCTGGGTGGATCCTGACCGACTCACCCAGTGCCTGCTTAATTTGTATCTCAACGGCATCCAGTCCATGGGGGATGGGGGGTGTCTGTCTGTGGACTGTGCGACCGGCCCGGCAGGCAGTATCAACCTTACCATAAGCGATACGGGGACCGGAATATCCCCCGGGGATCTGGATAAAATTTTCGACCCTTATTTTACAACCAAGAGCAGAGGAACCGGCCTGGGGTTGGCTATTGTCCATAAGATCGTCGAGGCACACCAGGGACAGGTAAGCGTAAAAAGTCGTGTGGGCCATGGCACGTCCTTTACCCTGCAGCTTCCCGGAAAACCTACCTCACGAGATAGGAGCAATGATGATATCACCTAAGTCAACACGGATTCTGATAGTCGACGACGACCCCGGCCACCTGACCGCTATCCGGACCATCGTCCGGAGTTGGGGTTATGACGTCACCAGCGCCGGAGATGGGATGGAAGCCCTGGAAACGGTAAAATCAACTCCGGTGGATCTGATACTGATGGACGTGCGTATGGCTGAAATGAACGGGATAGAAGCCCTGAAACAGATCAGGATATATAACCCGACCATCCCTGTTATCATAATGACAGCGTATTCATCGGTGGGGTCAGCAGTTGAGGCGATAAAGGCCGGAGCTTACGACTACCTGATTAAACCCCTGGATTTTGAAATTTTGAAGCTGACCATTGAACGGGCATCGGAGCACGCCGGACTGAAAGAAGAGAACAGAGCCTTAAAAGAGCATCTGCGTATGGATTATGACATCGCCAATATTATCGGGAGAAGCCAGGCAATGAAAAAGCTGGTGGAGATGATGTCAATGATTGCTCCCTCGGAAGCCACTGTTCTCATTACCGGGGAAAGTGGGACCGGAAAAGAGCTGATTGCCAGGTCCCTGCACTTCAACAGTCTTCGCAGGGACAAGTCTCTGGTGATCGTCAACTGTGCGGCCATAACGGAAAGCCTGCTTGAATCAGAGCTTTTCGGGCATGAAAAAGGATCGTTCACCGGAGCTGATAAACGCCGGGAGGGCCGTTTCAAGCAAGCGGATCATGGTACCATTTTTCTGGATGAGATCGGTGAAACCTCTCCCCGGATGCAGGCCAAACTGCTCAGGGTCCTTCAGGAAAGGGAAGTTCAGCGAGTCGGAGGTGAAGAAACCCTGAAAGTGGATGTCCGGGTTATCGCTGCCACGAACCGGAACATACTAAAAGAAGTTACTGAAGGCCATTTCAGGGAAGACCTTTACTATCGGTTGAATGTAATGCCGTTGATAGTACCCCCTCTGCGGGAGCGGCAGGACGATATTCCCCTGCTGACCCAGCATTTCTTGAAGAAATTCAACGAAAAGAACCGAAAGGCTGTAAAAGGGTTCGTCCCCCAGGCCATGGACATGCTGATAAATTATCCGTGGCCCGGCAATGTCAGGGAACTGGAGAACACCCTTGAGCGGGCAGTGATTCTGGCTACAGGTGACTATATTACCGAAAACCTGCTGCCGTCCGTCATTTCCGAACACTCACCCATGCCGCAAGACCCCATAAGGAGCATTAACCCCATGCTGGACGGCTCTCACTCTCTGCTTAATATCGAGAAGGAAGCGATCTTCGCGGCATTGCATGCCACCGGCGGTAATAAGGCCGAAGCGGCCCGACGCTTGGGTATTTCCCGGAAAACACTACATAATAAATTAAGAACCTATGCCCCGGATTCCGAGTGATCTTAGCCGGATGCCTGGCAGTTTCTTTTTTACCCACCCCTAGAATAAATCATGAAATGTCTACCGTTGTGATTCCAGGATCAAATATTAAATTCCATTGAAATACAAATTGTTAAATTCTGATTTTGAATAATTTTTTCGTTTTGGTATGTCCTTTGCAATTCTAAGCGGTAACGGTAAATGATGCTGCGTGTGCTGGCGGCAGTGATGCCGGAAACACATGGACCATTGAACAAAGGAGATACTGATCATGAAACACAATACGTCCCTTTTTCTGAGTTTAGGCATATCGGCTGTTCTCATTGCAGCCGGGATTGGATTTCTCCATGCACACAACGCCGGTATGTGGGTCGGCAACTCCGGATGGGGTATGGGTTATAATCACATGATGGGAGGTGGGGCTATTATGATGATATTCTGGATCGTTCTTGTAGTGGCGCTTGTCTTATTGATCACAGGCGGAATAAAAAACCGGATATTCATGTCCGATACAACAACCCGGCAAGATAGTGTGTCTTCCCTGGAAATCCTCCGGCAGCGCTATGCGAAAGGGGAAATAGACAAGATGGAATATGAAGAGAAAAAAAAGGATTTGACCCGTTAAAGGTCCGATCAACCATCAGCAACGGAGGTGAGTTATGACGTTACAAAACACCAGCAATGGATCTATCGATCCTGTATGCCACATGACTGTTTCCCAGGATGGGATGAACGAATCTTATACATACAATTCCACAACCTACTATTTTTGCGCCCAGGTTTGCCGCAAGGCATTCATGGCCGACCCTGAACACTATCTGTCCGGGAAAACCGCCAAACGCAAAGGCTTCTGGGCGCGCTACCTGGACCGGTTGAACAAAGCCACGGGTGGAAAACCCCCTTAGTGCTGCCATTAGGCGGTTGTGCCGTCGTTGAACCTGAATTGCAAACGACAGTTCTTTTTCCTGTTGTAAGGAAAGAGAACTGCCGTTTGCATCTGGCGATCTGCCAGAAGGTTGCATTCGTTCGCATTTCCTTCTCTGCTGGCTTGCGCTGCTGCTGGTCAGGATTAAAGAGATAGAAACCGGAATGACCTGGCCCGGGGTGCATACCGACTTGGAGCGTCTTCATCCCGGGGAAATTAAAGAAGATTAAATCTATCCAAATCGCCCTTTGATTTTGCAGGCACTACGCAATTCTGGGGGAGAGGCATGTTAAGGGAAGGAACTGTTTGACCTGGTAAGGGTTGTGTGTTACCAATTTAAAAAGCGAATGTTTCTGGGACAACAGCTAGGTGTGTCAAAGGCGGGCAACTCCATGAAGTTACCATCCGGGAAACGAAAAATAGCCATTGCCGGAGATGTCCAGGCTGCTCTAAGGCTGGCCGCGGTTTACTGTGTCTTTTCCAGCCTGTGGATACTCTTCTCGGATCAGATCGTCTACCTGCTTGTGAAAAATCCTGAGTTTTTGACAAAAATCCAGACCGTGAAAGGGTGGCTCTTTGTCCTGACCACATCCCTTATTCTCTTTGTGTTGCTCAAACGCGAGATCGGCCATTACCTGAAGGCTGAGAAAAGACTTCTGGAAAGTGAGAGAAATTACCGCAGCATCTTTGAAAATGCTGTTGAAGGATTCTTCCAGAGCACACCCCAGGGTCGCTTCATCGACGTGAATCCGGCCTTTTCGGATATGTTGGGATATGCCTCTCCACGTGAACTGGTGGAGGATATTGCCGATATTTCCCAGCAGTATTACCTGGACCCTGCCGACCGGCAGACCTACAAGCAGCTCCTGGAAGCCGACGGATTCGTGGAGGGTTTTGAATTCAGGGTCAGGAAAAAGGACGGGACTCCCATCTGGGTGTCCAACTCCACCCGGGCCATCCATGATGACGACGGGCACGTGATCCGTTACGAAGGGATCGTCAATGACATCACTGCCAGGAAACTGGATGAGCAGGAAAAGGAACGGCTCCAGTCCCAGCTCATGCAGGCCCACAAGATGGAGGCGGTGGGAACCCTGGCCGGCGGTATTGCCCATGATTTCAACAATCTCCTGGGTATTATTCTGGGTAATGCGGAACTGGCCCTGGATGATATCCCGGAGGCCGTTCAAGCCAGGGAGTACCTGGGTGAAATCAAGACGGCAAGCCTCAGGGCAAAGGATGTGGTGGTCCAATTGCTGCGGTTTGCCAGAAAGTCCGACCAGGTCAGGAAGCGGATCCTTCTCCAGGACATGATTCACGGTACGCTTGCCCTGCTCAGGTCTTCCATGCCGGTGAATATCGACATCCGCTGCCATCTCACGGATGAGCCGGCAACCATTCTCGCAGACCCGACCCAGATCCACCAGGTCATCATTAATCTGTGCATCAACGCTGCCCACGCCATGCCTGACGGAGGCGCTCTGGACATCTGCCTTGATTCTGCAGTCAATTGGGATGAAACCATTGATCCGAAGCTGCCCCTGAAACCCGGCAGATATTTCAGTATGAGCATCAGCGACACCGGGCACGGCATTGAACCGGAATACCTGGGACGTATCTTTGAGCCGTACTTCACCACCAAAGAGGTGGGTAAGGGAACCGGAATGGGATTGGCTGTGGTTCATGGCATTGTTACCGTCCTGGGCGGCGGCATTGCCGTGAAAAGCCGGAAGGGCGAGGGCAGCGAATTTAAGGTGTTCCTGCCGTCGGCCGACGGGCCGGCCGACCAGATGTCCGGCGGCCCGGTTGGGGACCTTCCCCGGGGCAGGGAGAGAATCCTTTTTGTGGATGACGAAGCAGGTCTGGCAACCCTGGGCGAGGAACGGCTCCAGCGTCTGGGATACTCGGTGGAGGTCAGGACCAGCCCCCTGGAAGCCCTGTCCCTGTTCCGTTCCGATCCGGGCGGGTTTGACCTGATCATTACGGACATGACCATGCCGGAGATGAGCGGATACGTCCTGGTTGAACGTGCTCTGGAAATACGTCCGGACATGCGGTTTGTCCTGTGCACTGGGTACAACGACAGCGTGAACCGGGAAAAGGCCTCGGCCCTGGGTATAGCAGGGTTCCTGGAAAAGCCCCACGAAAA
This sequence comes from Pseudomonadota bacterium, assembly GCA_043806875.1. Classification (GTDB taxonomy): domain Bacteria; phylum Desulfobacterota; class Desulfobacteria; order Desulfobacterales; family Desulfobacteraceae; genus JAZDGN01. The sequence continues at coordinate 67,710 of JAZDGN010000132.1, read as the reverse complement.
GCGGGCCTTGGCATTGATGGTACGTACCGTCCTGGATGGACGGGAGAATTCCTGAAATACTGGAGATTGCAATGACGGTTAAACCCAGCTATGAAGAATTGGAAGCACAGATCCGGGACCTGGAGCAGGAAAAATCCAGATATGAACAGCTGAAAGACAAAATCAGCTGCCGGGAGGCTTTTCTCGAGACATTGATTGAGGCAATACCGATCCCGATTTTTTATAAGGATCTGGACGGGCGGTATGTTGGATTCAACAGCGCGTTTGAGTCCTTTTTCGGTGAAACAAGGGATCACCTGATCGGAAAGACAGTATTCGACATCAATCCGCCGGAACTTGCCCGGATTTACCACGCCAGAGACAACGAGCTTCTCAGGTCAGGCGATATCCAGAACTATGAATCCCAGGTCAGGAACAAGCATGGGCAGCTGAGTAATGTCATCTTCCACAAGGCCGTCTATCCTGATAAGGAGGGTGCAGTAGCAGGAATGGTGGGTGCGGTGCTGGACGTCACCAAACGCAAGCAGGCCGAGGAGGCTCTGCGGGAGAGCGAGGAAAGATACCGAAGGGTTTTCGACAATTCCCTGGTGGGCTTTTTTCAGAGCACACCCGAAGGGCAGTTTATCAAGGTGAATACGGCATTTGCCAAAATGCTGAAATATGACTCCCCGGAAGATCTTATCTCAAGCATCACTGACATTGCGGTCCAGTACTATGTGAACCCTGAGGACCGGCGCCGGTATCAAAGGATTCTGGGTCTCCATGGCTATGTGGAGAACTTTGAATTCAGGGTCCTGCAGAAGGGCGGCTCCCAGATTTGGGTGTCAAACAGCACACGCGCCTACCTGGATGATACGGGAAAGATCCTTTACTATGAGGGAGTGGTCATTGATATTACCCATCGCAAGCAGATAGAAAAGGAAAAGGAAAAACTGTTTTCCCAGCTCCAGAAGGGTTACAATGAAATCCAGGTCCTGAGGGGCATCCTTCCCATATGCCACAGCTGTAAAAAGGTCCAGAAGGACAGTGAACACTGGGATCAGATCGAAGCCTATGTTCTGAAACACCCCGAAGCCCAGTTCAGCCGATGTGTCTGCCAGAAATGTCTGAAGAAAAATTTTCCCGGAATGGACATCTTTGAGGCCTGAGAGGGGACCGGCTCCCGAGGGATCTCAGAACCGGTCATAGGCGATCATGTCCTCATCCACACCGAAGCTGTCCAGTGTTTCCACAATGGCATCGACCATGGCAGGGGGGCCGCACAGGTAATACTCGATTTCAGTAGGGTCGTCGTGTCCCTGGAGGTAGAGTTTGGCCAGGGCATTCTGGATGTATCCCGCGGACCCGTCCCAGGGTTCGTCAGGGTCGGGCCGGGACAGGGACACGTGGTAGGAAAAATTGGGATACACGGTTTCAAGGCGTTTGAAGGTGTCCAGGTAGCAGATCTCCTTCTGGGCTCTGGCACCATACCACAGGCTGATCTTCATGTGGGTTTTGGCCCCTTCCAGGAGATCCAGAACGTGGCACCTCAAGGGTGCGATTCCTGCTCCGCCGCCCACAAAGCACTTTTCCCGGTCCGATTCCTTGACAAAAAAGTCGCCATAGGGTCCTGAGACCGTGACCCTGTCCCCGGGTTTGAGTCCGAACACGTAGGAGGATCCAAAACCCGGAGGTATGCCCACCACACCGGCCGGGGGCGTGGCGATTTTTACGGTCATGACCAGGACGTCCTTCTGGTGGGGCGGATTGGCCAGAGAATAGGCCCTGAACCCCGGTGCCTCTCCCGAAGCGGTCAGCTCCAGAAGGTTGTATTTTTTCCATTCACTGATGTACCTGGAGTCAATGTTGAAATTTTTGAAACAGACCTCGTACTCGGGCACGTCGATCTGGACATAGGCCCCGGCCTTGAAGGTCATGGGGTTTTCAGGCCTCAGGACCAGCTCCTTGATGTAGGTGGAGATGTTGTTGTTGGAGACCACGGTGGCCGTGAATTTCCTGATGCCGAAGATGGACTGGGGGACCTGGATGGCCATGTCGTTCTTGACCTTGAGCTGGCAGGAGAGCCGGACATTGCCGGCCTTGTCCTTGCGGGTCAGATGGGCCAGCTCCGTTGGCAGGATGCCGCCGCCTCCCTGGGTGACAACGCATTTGCACATGCCGCAGGAGCCGCCTCCGCCGCATCCTGACGGGAGAAAGATGTTGTTGGATCCCAGGGCGGATAAAAGGGTGGGGGTGCCTGTGACCGTCAGGGTGTGTTCCGGATCGTTGTTGATTTCAATGGTGCGGCTGCCCTTGGTTGTCACCCGGGCCTGGACCAGGAGAAGCATGCCCACCAGAGTGAAGATTACGGCCGAAAACACGGCAAGGCTGACAATATAGATCATATCTCCTCCCTAACCGCTGATATGCTCTGGCAATGGTTGATCATGGCGCAGGGTCCTTCACAGGGTGATGCCGGAAAACATCATGAAGGCCATGGCCATGAGGCCTGTGACGATCATGGTGATGCCGAAACCCCTGAGGCCCCGGGGCACATCCGCATACCGCATTTTTTTTCTTATGGCTGCCATGGACACGATGGCAAGGGCCCAGCCGGTACCGGAACCGGCCCCGAACACGATGGATTCCGTGAGGGTGTAGTTGCGTTCCACCATGAACAGGGCCGCACCCAGAATGGCGCAGTTCACGGCGATGAGGGGAAGAAACACCCCCAGGGCAGCGTACAGGGCCGGGGAGACGCTGTCGATGATCATCTCCACGGCCTGGACAATGGCGGCGATCACGGCAATAAAGGTGATAAACTTGAGAAAGCTCAGGTCCAGGTCCGGGAAGCCTGCCCATGCCAGGGCACCCGGAGCCAGCAGGCCATGGTAGATCAGCCAGTTGGCAGGGCTTGTGATGGTCAGGACAAAGATAACGGCAAAGCCGAGACCAATTGAAGTTTCCAGGTTGTTGGACACGGCGATGAACGAGCACATGCCCAGGAAATAAGCCAGGAGGATATTGCCGATGAACACGGAGTTGATGAACAGGCTCAAGAGGTCAACCATGGTTATCTCCTGCTTCCTTTACCGGTTGTCCGGTCCGGGTCCGGCAATTGTGTTTTTGGCCCACACCAACAGCGCGATCACGAAAAAAGCTCCGGGCGCCAGGACCATGAGTCCAGCGCTGGTGTAACCCATGTCCAGGAGGAACTGGGGGACTAGGTGGAATCCCATCAGTTTTCCCGACCCCAGGATCTCCCTGAAAAAGGACACGATGATCAGGATCAGGGAGTAGCCGATCCCGTTGCCGATGCCGTCCAGGAAGGACAGCCAGGGCGGATTGCCCAGGGCAAAGGCCTCGGCCCTTCCCAGGACGATGCAGTTGGTGATGATCAGGCCCACGAACACTGAGAGCTGTTTGCTGATATCGAAAAGGTAGGCCTTGAGCACCTGGTCGATGACAATGACCAGGGTTGCGATGACCGCCAGTTCCACGATGATGCGGATGGTGGACGGAATGGTTTTTCTCATGGACGAGATGATCAGGTTGGACATGCCGGTGACCAGGGTCAGGGCAATGCCCATGACAATGGCTGTTTTCATCTGGACGGTCACGGCCAGGGAGCTGCAGATGCCCAGCACCTGGAAAGCCACGGGGTTTTCCTTCCAGATCCCTTTGGTGAACGTGATCCAGGGGGTCTTGATCTCCTGGCTCATGGCTTGACCTCCTTGGCATCCAGGGGCCGGCCCTGCCGGAACCGTACAGAGACCGGTTCATAGGTCTCCAGGTTCTGGCGCAGCCCCTGGCTCAGATATTTTCCGGTAAGGGTGGCTCCGCTGATGCCGTCCACCATGTGCTCCTGTTCGTCCCTGGGCAGTCTCTCGGCCGATCCCTTGGCGATGCCCACGGATACGAACTGGTTGTCCTTGTTTACGATCTGTTTGCCCACAAAGTTTCTGGCAAACCACTGCTTTTCTATTTCCCCGCCCAGGCCCGGGGTTTCCGAGTGGCTGTAGATGCTGAAACCGGCAACGGTTTTCCCGTCATCCTTAAACGCGATGTACCCCAGGATTTTCCCCCAGAGCCCCCGGGACTGGATGGGGATGATATAGGCCTTGATCTGGCTGTCCTGCTTGAGAAGAAACAGGGGAAGTCCCTGGCCTGAACCCTGGGAAAGAGTGTTCCCCTGGTTGTCAACGGTCACGGATTCGATGGATGCAGTATACAGATCCCGGATCTGTTTTCCGGTCATGGCAGTATCGCCTGTCAGGACTCCGGCAGCCTTGAGGATGTTCTTCTGCCGGTCCAGTTCCATGTTGGCGAGCTGGCGGGGTTTGAGCCCAGTATGGGCCGCAGTGAGAAGGGTGCAGCAAACAATTGACAGCACCGCGCTGAAAAGGATGGAATAGAGTCTTCCCCGGGTCTCAGACATTGGGTATCCTTTTCCGGGTTGCCAGTTTTACGCAAACCACGTCCAGAAGGGGAGAAAACAGATTCATGAACAGGATGGCCAGCATCACCCCTTCCACGTATGCGGGGTTGACAGCCCTGATGAGTACGGTCAGACATCCGATGAGAAACCCGTAAATCCATCGTCCCGCATCCGTTCCCGGTGCGGAAACAGGGTCTGTGGCCATGAAACAGATGCCAAGTGCAAATCCTCCGGCGCACAGGTGGTTCAGGGGTGATGCCGAGAACCACGTCCCCTGGGGGCCGGGCAGGAGGTTGAACAGGGCGGCTGTCAGAATAAGGCCCATGATGCCGCCGCAGATGATGCGGAAGCTTCCAACCCCGGTGATGATGAGAATTGCTGCTCCCAAAAGGCACAGGAGGGTGCTGGTCTCGCCGATGCTTCCCGGGTGGAGTCCCAGGAACAGGTGCCCCAAGGTGAATCCCGAATGGACCAATAGATCGTTGATGGACCCGGTGGCTGCGGACAGGGCCAGGGGAGTGGCCTGGCTCACGGCATCAACACCCATGGGATTTGCCACCCACACCGATGTGCCGGACATGGACATGGGATAGGAGAAGAACACGAAGGCCCGGGCCGTCAGGGCCGGGTTCAGGATGTTCCTGCCCGTTCCGCCGAACACCTCCTTGCCCAGGACAATGCCGAAGCTCATACCGGCTGCCACCTGCCACAGGGGGATGGCCGGGGGCAGGGTCAGGGGAAAGAGCAGTCCAGTGACCAGGAGTCCTTCGGTGATCTCTTTTTTACGGATGGACGCGAACAGTATTTCCCAGAAAAAGCCGACCCCGTAGGATACAAGGATGATGGGGACCACCAGCCTGGCGCCCAGTGCCAGGGACCCAGAAAAGCCCGGCGGTTGTCCCGAAGCCAGGAGGGACTGGTACCCGGCATTATAGATGCCGAACAGGGTCACAGGCATGAGAGCCAGGATAACGATCCCCATGAACCGCTTCAGGTCAAGGCAGTCCCGGACATGGGGTGCGGCTGAAGTCCGGCCCGACGGAAAAAAGAAAAAGGTCCGGGTTGCCCGGAAGATGGCCCCGAACCTCTCCAGGGTGCCGCCGGGCATGAATTTTTCCTGGTTGTTGTCAAACAGGTCCCTCAGGAATTTCATGGCTTTGTCCGCTCCTTGTAAAGGGCATGTTTCGCCTGTTGCAGCACTGAGGAAACCTCGATCTTGCTGGGGCACACAAATGTGCACAGCCCGCACTCGGCACAGTCCAGGAGGCCCAGGGACAAGGCCTCCTCCATCTCTTCGGCCAGTACGGTCTTGAGAATGAACTGGGGCAGGAGGTCCACCGGGCACTTTTTGTCGCACAGGCCGCAGTTGATGCAGGCTCGGACTTCGCCGTGGAGGCCTGTATCCATGTCTCTTTTACCCGGTACCAGACTGGAGGCAAAGGTCCTGGACTCGGTCAGGGCATGGAGGCCAAGGCGGGCAAACCCGAACAGGGCATCGGGCAGGGGTCCGTCCAGGAGGATGACCGAGGTTTCCCTAAAGCCCAGGTGGGCATCCCCGGGGGGGCGGTGCCCGTTGAAAATACCGTGGGTCAGGAGATCCCTGCCTGGTTCGCCAGACCCTGCCAGATCCTGGAGGGGGCTTCCGGCACGGGATTTCAGGTGCACGGGCTTTGGGGACCTGCTGCCGGTCCGGGTTATGATCCGGGTCGTGGGAAAGGTTCCGTTCAGGACCAGGTCCGCCATGGCCAGGAGATCCTGGAGACCGACATGGCAGGCCCTGTTCTGGTCTGGAGCGGTTCTGACCTGGTACAGGATCACGGCCGGGTCCCCTGCAGGGAAGGTGTCGTCCGTCACGTGGGTCAGGGTGTGGGAGATGGCATTGAGATTGGGAATTGATGCTGCCGGGGCCGCGACCACAAGACTCTTGGTCAGTCGCCCCAGAATGTCGATCCCTGCCAGGAACAGGTCTTCCCTGCCCGTAAGGATGGTTTCCGGCAAGGGTGAGAACATGTCCCCGGGTCTGAGACTCACGATGATCATGGGGATTGATTGTTTCGGATCCGGGTAATCCCTGAAGGGGAGCTGCTCCATGAGCTGCCAGAGTCCCCCGTCCACCAGGCGCTGTATCAGGGTTTCCGGCTGGGCCGAGGCAATGAGGTTCCGTTCCATGGACAAGAAGGTCTCCCGGGTTTCTTCCGGATCCAGGCGGATTATGATCTCCTGGATCACCCGGCGTTTTCCGAATCTTATGGACTCAACCGCTCCGGCTCCGGGTGACAGGAACCGGAGGGCAGGGTTGCGCTTGTCAGTGTAGAGCGGAGTGCCTATGCTTACCCGGTCCTGTTCCCGGACCAGGAGTCTTGGCTTGACAAAGGGGATCCTGGAGGGTTCCAGGGCCACGGTTGCCGGGTTCGCAAGCACGATAAGTTCCGGGGCAGCCTCTGACCTGAGCGTTGAACAAAAGCGGTTTTTCAGTTTGAGTCGAATCATGGTTCACGGCTGTCGACGCGGAATCGGCAGTGGATCTCCTTTGTGTCAGGGGTCACTTCCCGCTGGCTATCTGCCTGAGAATCTCCTGGTAGTGGAGCCGGGTCTTGTCCTGGAAAAATACACCCAGGACAAAGGGTTCGTGGTCGGCAAGCCGCATGGCCGATTCCATGTTCGTGCTGTCATGGACCTGGGTCAGGTAGTTGAACCGGCCCTTGAGGTTCTTCCATGTCAGGTTCTCCTTGTCAAAGGTGACGCAGGGCGTGACAATGTGGATAAAGCTGAACCCCTGGTGTTTGATGCCCTCCTTGATGATCTCTTTGAGTCCCTCGGGATCGCCTGCAAATCCCCGGGCTACAAAGGATGCGCCGTAGGCCAGGCCCAGTTTCACCGGGTTCAGGGGTGTGTCCGGGTTGCCGGCCGGGTGGGAACTGGTCTGCATGTGGTACGGGGTGGTGGCCGAGGACTGTCCCTTGGTCAGGCCGTAGATGGAGTTGTCAAAGAGCAGGAAGGTCAGGTTGATGTTCTTCCTTGCCACGTGGGGGAGATGGCCGCCGCCGATGCCCAGGGCGTCCCCGTCCCCGGCAACGGCAAACACGGTCAGGTCTTCCCGGGCCAGTTTCAGGCCTGTGGCCACGGGCACGCTGCGGCCGTGCAGGGTGTGGAACCCGTAGCAGTTGATGAAGATGGGGGTCCGGCCCGAACAGCCGATGCCGCTGACCGTGCAGACCTCTTCGTGTTTCAGGTCCATCTCCCGGCAGGCTTTGTAAAAGGCGTCCATGATGCCGAAATAGCCGCATCCCGGGCACCAGGTGGGAAGATCCGAACTCCGGTACCTGAGGAAATCCTTTTCCCGCACTCTGTCCAGTTGTTCGTCAAGGTATGCTGATTTGATCGTATCCATTACAATTCCCTCATTTTCTGAAGAATGTCCTCGGAGGCCATGGGCAGGCCGGTGACCAGGTTGAGACGTTTCACAGGCCTGTGGATTGTGCTCTCTACCACGTCGGCGAACTGGCCGGTGAAATTTAGCTCCGGCACCAGGATGGTCGTGCACCTGGCCGCAAACTCCCGCAGGGCGTCCTGGGGCAGGGGAGAGAGCATGATGGTGGAGAAACCCGCAACGCTTTTGCCCTTTCTGGCGGCTGTCATCACCGCCTCGTGGGCGGCTCCCGCCGATGAACCCCAGGAGATGATGCCCAGGTCCACCTGGCCGTTAGCCCCGCTGACCTGGGGTGGCGGGGCTTCGGACAGGACGCTGGCAAGTTTGCGGTACCGCTTCTGGGTCATGACCGTGTGGGTTTTGCTGTCGTACCGGGGCCGTCCGTGTTCATCGTGCTCCAGTCCCGTGGAAAAGAACATGCCGCCTGGCGTTCCCGGGATGGTCCTGGGGGAGATTCCCGAATCGGTGAGCCGGTACCGGGCATACCCGTCCAGGTCGCCGGGCGCCGGTGCGATGTTGGCATCGAGCATCTCCGGGCCGGGCTTTACCGGTGCCGGGATGTTCTTGATGCTGTTGGACAGGAAAAAATCCAGGAGGATGATCACCAGTGTCTGGTATTTTTCCGCCAGGTAGAGCCCCAGGGCAGTGGCCTGGTAGCACGATGCAGTGTCCGAGGGCGCCAGGACGATGCGGGGGGAGTCGCCGGTTCCGGACAGGGCCATTCGCAGGTCGCTCTGTTCGGTTTTGGTGGGCAGTCCCGTACACGGTCCGCCCCGCTGGGAATCAACAATCACAGCCGGAACTTCGGCCATGACAGACAGGCCCGTGAACTCGGTCATGAGGCAGAATCCCGGGCCAGAGGTGGCTGTCATGGCCCGTTTGCCGCCGAACCCCGCGCCGATGACAGCTCCGATGGCCGAGATTTCGTCTTCGGTCTGGAGCATGATCCCGCCCCGCTTGGGCAGTTCCTTGCCCAGGATTTCCATGATCTTGGTGGCCGGGGTAATGGGATATCCCGCGTACAGGGCCAGGTTGGAGTCAACGGCAGCCATGGCAACGGCCTGGTTGCCGTTGATGATGAGTTTTGTGGTGTCAGCCGTTTCCGGCTGGGTGCCGGTAAAGGTGTAGGGATCTGTCTTCTCGATGTTTTCCAGTGCCCAGGCATATCCTTCGGAAAAGGAGTTGACGTTGCTGTCGATGATGGCCTGTTTTTTCTTGGCGTACCTGCGCCGGATGGATGCCACAAACCCGTCCTGCCCGATAGTCATCAGGGCGGCAGCGGCACCCAGGGCAACCATGTTCCTCCCCCGGGTGTTGCCGGCAGCCTTGGTGGCCAGCCGGGCCAGGGGGACGCCGTAGGTGGTCATACCGGGCTGGACCCAGGCCATGACGCTCTTGTCCTCGGAATGCCAGCTGGAAGGCTGGGAGTCGTAGATCAGGATACCGTCAGGCTTCAAGGTTCCAAGCTGGGAAATGGTGTGGCCGTCGTTCAAGGCAATGAGGACGTCGGCGTATTTCCCGGGTGAAAAGATGGGCGACGTGCTGACCCGGGTATGGGCCACGCACTTGCCGAATCCCCGGATCTCGGCCGGGTAGGAGTCAAAGGACATGATTTCATACCCTGCCTCGCTCATGAACCTGCTCAGGATTTCTCCTGCCGAGATGGTTCCTTCGCCTGCGCTTCCGCAAATTTCAATTACAATGTCGATATCTTGCATATATCACGGTCCCCATGGAAGAAAAGGTTGTCATGTTATGATTGCAGCTCACCCTTCAGGTCCTGGACGTCCCACCAGGAAGTCTTGATCTTCACCCCCTGGACCTCAAAATAGTCCTGGGGTGCAGGCTCTGCCGCAGCTGAGCCGCCCAGAAGGTTCTGGGCAGCTACTTCGCCCTGGACCAGGGCGTTCTGCCACCCCACAGAGGTGGTGTAGGTCTTGAGCCTGGGATTGAAGATCTGGGCGCAGCTGCCGCAGGCATAGATGTCGTCCAGGTTGGTTTTCAGGTGCTCATTCACTAGGATGCCGTGGTCCACATCAATGCCGGAGCCCAGGGCAAAACCTGCATTGGGGGTCAACCCCGGGAAAGCCATCACCATGTCTACCTTTGTCCTGGTTCCCTGGGCCAAAGTCACCTGATACCCGTCCTTTTCCGGTTCAATGGCTGTGACGCTGTCGCCGGTCAAAGGGGTGATGCCGAGAGGCGCCAGGTTCGCCATGATGTCCCGGGTCATGGCCTCGTCCAGGGTAAAGGGCCAGAAAGCCCTGGGCTGCAGCAGGAAGGATACGGTCTTGCCCATGGTTCTGAGAGCATTCAGGACATCGAACCCCACCAGGTCGCCGCCCAGGATAAAAAAGGATTGTGCAGCCGTGATCCTGGCCTTGAGGCGCTGGATATCGCTGAAGGAACTGATCAGGCTGATGTGGGGGGCAAAGGGGAGCATTGTGTCCGGTAGTCCGGGGCGGCTTCCGGATGCAATGATGAGCTTTGTGTACCTGATTTTTTCCATGTGGGCCAGGCAAAGGGTTTTTTCCATGGAATCGATGCGTTCCACCACGTTGTTCACCCGAAGCCGGATATTCTTGTGCTTATAGCTGTCCAGGGTTCTGGCCACCAGTTTGTCCTGGGCGATCTCGCCGGCCATGAAACGCGTGAGTTTGTGTTTGTAGTAAAACAGCATGGGTTCGTCGGTCAGGATCGATATCCTGGCATGGGGGTCTCTGTCCCTCAGGGTGTCTGCGGCCCGGTTGCCTGCCGGACCGTTCCCAATGATGACATAATGGTCGTTTGTTGACATTATTCCTCCGAAAAAAGAAGTTGGAAGGCTCAGGTCCTTGTCACTGCTCGATATCGATTTCAATGAGCTCGGTTTTGGTCACACTGATGCAGTCCATGGGACAGACGTCATGGCACTGGCCGCACCGGATGCAGCGATCATTGTCGATGGCGATGGAAACCACCTGGTCCCAGCTGCCGGTTTCGTCATAGGCCCCCAGGGTCCCGTTGTCGTTGACAGCCACGGCCTTGATCATCTTGATGCAGTCCTTGGGTGCCACATCGATGCAGGCGGAGCAGTAAATGCATTTCAGGGGGTCGATTTCGTATTTCAGGTTGCACAGGTAGCACCGTTTTGCCTCTTCAAGGGCCTTTGCTTCATCAAGCCCGGTTTCAACTTCGGCCGTGGGGTAGGCAATGCGGGAGGCAAGGCCGATGGAGGGCATCTCGACCCTGGGAATGAAATCAAAGCTCCGCGGCCGGTCAGTGGATGTGTGGGGTTCAAGTCGGACCACCCGCTGCTTGCGCTGCACGCCTGTCAGGAAGACGTCCACGCTCTGGGCGCAATGGCGTCCGCCTGCAATGGCAGAGATCACATCCGAGGACCCGGTGACAAAATCACCGGCGGCAAAGATGCAGTTCAGTCCTGAGATTGCCGTTTCCCGGGTCATGGCATCCAGGCCGGGGGATAAGGCTTTGGGCTGGGGGCTCTGGCCCAGGGCTGCAATGATGCAGTCGCACGGCATGGTGAACTCCGAGTTCTTTATGGGAACCGAGACCCGGAAAGGCGGTTTGTCAGAGTATTCCAGCCGGGTCCTGATGAATTCAATACCGCTTACCCGGCCCTTTTCACCCAGGATACGGCGGGGCTGGACCAGGCTGTTAAAGGCTATTTTTTCAAACCCGGCCTCGTGCTTTTCGTGTTCATCGATGCGCATGTATTCCAGGGTTTTGCGCATGTTGATCATGACGCTGGATGCTCCCAGGCGTATGGCCGACCGGGCGCAGTCAACAGCGGTGAACCCGGCGCCGATGACCATGGCCGTCGAGCCCACATAGGGCTTTAGGCCATCGTTGACGGCCATCATGAACGCCAGGCCGTTGTGGACGTTTTCCAGGTTTTCCCCTTCCACATTGAGCTTCCTGGGCCGGGTGCAGCCTGCGGCGATGATAACGGCGTCATAATCCTTCTGGAGGCTTTCCAGGGGGAGATCCCTGCCGATGGGCGAGCCGGTTCTCAGTTCCACGCCCAGGCGCAGGATGTTTTCAATCTCCAGCATGAGCAGTTCCCGGGGCAAACGGAACTCCGGAATGCCGTACATGAGCATGCCGCCCGGTTTTTCCATGCTTTCAAAGATGACGGCCCGGTGTCCCAGAATCGTCAGCTCGTGGGCTGCGGCAAGGCCTGCAGGCCCGGATCCGATGATGGCCACCCTTTTGCCGGACGGCGCGTACAGGCCCTCGATGATCCGGTGCATGGGGGATTTCAGGTCGGCGCAGGCCCGTTTGAGGTGACAGATACCCACAGGCGCCCCCTGGTCGGGCTGGCCGTGACGGCAGGCGCTTTCACAGGGCCGGCTGCAGATGCGGCCCAGAACCCCGGGCAGGATATTGCATCCCCGGTTCAGTTCATAGGCCCTGCCGTATCGTTTCTCATGGATGCACCGGATATAGCCGGGGATATTGGTTTCCGCCGGGCAGGCAAACTGGCAGGGAATGCTTTTTGCCACCTGGCCGAAATCCCGGATGTCCGTTGAATAGATTACCTGTTTTACTTCCTGGGCTGACTGGGCGCTGCCCGGGCTGCGAATTTCTTCTTTGGAGGAAACAGCGGTTCTTTTCAATTTACACCCCTTGACGTAGTGTTGGCTGAAGAATTGTTCTTTCGGGTCATGGGCCAAGCCTTGTGAAGACTCCGGCCGAAACCGGCCGGCATGTCATGGTGACGTTTCGCTGGGTTGCTGTAACGGCATTGATACCTGTTACAATGCCCTGTATGCCTTTAAATGTCAAGCCCGGGAATGGGGAAAAACAGGTCTCCTGACCCGGCCCGGAACTGTGGTCAAAAGAGTCCAGGAGCCTTTGCCTGGCTCCAATACCCATGCTGTGAATATCAAAACAAAAAATGGCTTCGATCCGGCCCGATGCCCTGTCTCCCTGCGGAACAAGGGCGCCGGCTGACGTTTTGCCGTCCCGGGTTAAACCCCAGGAACTGCGGTCCGGTAGGTCCTCAAACAGCCTGGGGTTCTTGACGCCCGGCACGGCAAAACGCTTAACCGCCTCTGCCCTCGACGTTCCTTCAGGGAGGCAGGCACCGGGCCTCCCGTGTCGAACCTTCTTCTTTCCATGGCACGGCAGCATTTCCCTAAGGAATCAATAACGATTATGGCGGTATTACCGTCAGTTTCAGATGTGCTGACCGAAAGCCTTCATGGCTTTATTTTTAACAATGTGCAAAAAGGTGCGACAATTTGAACTGAAGGCTGAAAAGGAGCAAGCCGGACAACCAGTTTTTAAAAACATCAATTATCTTATGCGAGCAAGAAAAAGAAGTGTCAGGAAACATTTGGATGCGGAATTTGCGACTGCAGAGCCCCGGCGGGTTGCCCCTCTCTCCGGGATGTTAAGGGCCAAAGGCGATAAGAATTTCCGTCCTGTCGGGCGTTAAGAAGCCCAGGCTGTTTGAGGACCCACTGGACCGCAGTTCCTGGGCTTTAGTCCGGCAGGACGGAAATTCCGCCGACGCCCTTGTCCCGGGAGAGGGGGGACCCGCCGGGGCGGCAATATGGCAATATGGCGGCAATATGGCGATAAAGCGATAAAGCAATAGGGTAATGTGCAGGCGCCATCTTTTTGGGTGACTGCCGGGTAAGGGGGCGATGAGACAGAAGCACAGGGGTTTGCCTTGAAAGCTTCATTTCGGCTGTTGATTTTAACGGCCAATCTGTTATCGTGGGAGCCGTGATCATGCGAGTCCGCCGATCCCGGCTGCAGCGCCCCGTGCCCGGAGGAGCTCCGCCATGTCTTGGACCCTGCACCTCCTGCCCCTGGCGCGGCTTTCCCTAGGCCGGACGGTGCACACAGGAGGAAGTGCCCATGAAGTCAAAGGCCCTTGAAGTCAACCTGGCCGATTACCATGTGGATGTTGTCATTGATGAGAAGTATTCGGCTCTCCAGGAGATCATGGCCGATTATTTCGGCCTGATGAAGCGCCTGACCGTGTTTCTCAAGGAACTGTCCCATCCCTACAAGAACTGGGAGTTCATCGTGTCCGAGGCCCGGAGCGTTGCCCTGGGGTATTTCCACCTCCTGAGGCCCCATCCCAGGGGGCCGGAAGCCGCCCGTCTGCTGACCGGCATCTTCCTCGATGCCATCGGTGAGAATGACCGGCCTGAAATCCGGACCGACGCGGCCGATAACCTGATCCTGTTCCTCCAGCACATGGCCTCTGAATCCAAGGACCGGATTGAAGCTTTTTTCCCGGTGATCGACCATACCCTGGAGAGTCTTGACAACGCTGATCCGGACACCTTTTTCCTGTTTGTCCGCAGCTATTATCCGCCGGAGCGCATGCTCAGGCTGTCCATGGGGGCCCTGACCGGTCAGGACGCGGGGTTCACAGCCCTGAACCGGTTTTTGTACCGGTGCCACCGGTTTTCCTTTGATTACTGGCTGAGCCTGGAAGATCCCTATGTCTGGATACGCAGGGAGAATGATGCGGTCGGGTATGACGAGGCCATCGAGACTCTGCTGAGCCCCACGTCCCATGCCCGTATCCAGGCTCTGGTCCAGGACCTGGAACAGGTTATGGCAGATCATGATCCCGCATCCCGGGACTGCGCAGCAGCCCTTCTGGCCCTTCCCGGGTACAAGGATTTTGTCAAGCTTTTCCTGGACATGCCCAGGAAGATCCACGACCTCATCTCCGAGAAGGTCATGAGCCGGCGCCTGGAGCTGCTGTTTTTGTTCTACATCATGAACACACCCGGGCTTTCCATGATCCATGAGCAGGCGCTTCAGGACATCAACCGGGCCCTGACCTGGCTCATCGGTCATGAGGCGTTTAGAAACAACCAGAAGCTCATTGACAAGACCTTTGATATCCTTCGAAGCCTGGCCAGCCGTTTCCCGCCAACGGTGCTCAACTGTGTGCTCAAGACCGGGGAGGCGATTTACAAGACCGAAGAGGTGGAACTGATCAATTACTTTATTGACCGGGTGTTTGACCTGGGGTTTCATTCTCCCATGATCCGGGGTATAAGCAATGACTGGCAGGTCATCGGAAATTCGGCCCATATCCAGAATATCCGCACCTGGCTGGAACTCATCGGCCAGAAACCCAAGATGAGTGCCCGGCTCCTGTCCGCCCTGATCATTTTCCTGACCGTGGGCGGGGTGTTTATCCGGGACACGGACCTGTTCCCCAGGGATCTCACCGGGTTTCTGGGCAAGAACATCGCCCCGGTTTACAGCCTGGTGAAACAGCTGGCCCGGCTCCTGCCCGTTTTCTTCAATGAGATCGGCGCCGAAGGAGAGCTGCGGGAAATCTCCACCCAGCTGGATGAATCCTGCCAGAGAAAAGACGAACTGGTCCATTTCCTGAGAAAGCAGAGCCACGTTGAAAGCTCCAGCCGGGTGGTCAGCTTCATGGAAGAGGTGATCCGGTTCTGGACGACCGGGAACAAGGCCGGCCTTGCCCTGTTCGTGCCCCCGTCCATCTTCGAGCAGGTCCATGAGGCCGGCGAGTACGTGGACGGGATGCATACGGTCATGGCGGGTGTGGCAGACCAGGGGATCCGGCTTCCTGGAGATCTGCTGAAGCTTGGCGAAGACCCTATCCGGAAGGCCATCGAACAGGTGCCTGGGACTAGAGCCCGGGACCGGGAAAGGGCTTTCCTGGCCGCCAGCTTCTACAGGCTCCTCAATCAGAAATACAATTTCGACAACATCCAGTTCGGGCAATACCTGGACCAGCTGGCTTCAGAAGACCTGCCTGACATCAAATACCTGAAGGACGCCCTGGCCGAGACTGATATTAAGCGGAAACTGACCAAACTGCTCCGGTACCTGGAACAGCTAAAGGAGCTTATACTTTCTCCGCGGCAGTTCGAAGTCCGGGAAAACATGTACCACAAGCGGCACATCGCCGTGGACATCCCATCGGTTTACGGCAGTTACCATGAGGCCAGGTTCGACGCCATGGGCTTGACCCTGCGTATCGAATCCATCGTCAATGTCCTGTTTGAGGAGCTGATCAACAGCATTGATTTAAGTCTCATCACCAAAGCCACCTTTTCCCAGATCCTGGACATCCTGATTCTGTTCGGTCAGGCACTCAAGGTGGACGGCATCACCTCCAACAAGATGAAAGTCCAGTTTGAACTTCTGATCCATTCCATCGAGATCAGGGAATTCTCGTCCACCCAGTACATCGACATCTTCAAAGGCTTCTCCATGGCCGTAAAGAATATCCTGGACGATCATTTCCACAACATCCACGCCCGGAACATGAGGCAGATCGTCACAAAAATACCTTTGTCCCAGATTATGAAAAAATTTCTGCCCGCTGAGTCCATTCCGGACCGGAAAAAGCTGGGCCACCGTGTGGCCGAGATCTTTTTCAGGGAACATATTGTCCGGTCCCTTGGACTCCAACAGCTGGACGTGTTCCTGAAACGGATCCTGTCAACGCTGTTCAAGCAGTCGGAAACCCTGACCGAGGCCCGGCTGAACACCCTGTTCAACTATGATTCGGAAAATGCCGTGACCCGCATCGGCGGAACCAAGACCGACATCCACCACATCATCTACCTGGGCAACAAGGGGTTTAACCTGATCGAGCTGAAAAACCTGGGTTGGCGGGTACCTCCGGGATTCATCATCACCACCGAGGCGTTCCGGTGCCGGGAGCTCATCGACTCCTACGGCCCTGCCAGGGACAACTTCCGAAAACAGATAACCGACAAGCTGGCCCACATGGAACGGGTCACGGGTCGCTCCTTCGGAAATCCGGCCAACCCGCTGCTCCTGTCCGTGCGCAGCGGTTCGTCCATTTCCCAGCCCGGGATGCTCGATTCCTATACCAACGTGGGTATCAACGAGACCATTGCCGAGAGCATGGCCCACCAGTACCAGAACGCCTGGTTTGCCTGGGACTGCTATCGGCGGTTCCTCCAGGGGTACGGCATGTCCTTTGGGGTGAACCGCGACGGGTTCGACGCCATCATGGCCGAGTTCAAGCTAAGAAAAGGGGTGCCCCTGAAAATGTACTTCACCGGCGAGCAGATGAAGGAACTCTCATTCGCTTACCGGGCCATGATCCTGGATTCGGGTATCACCATTGTGGAAGACCCCATGGAACAGCTTTACCTGGCCATCAAGAAGGTGTTCAGCTCATGGAATTCATCCCGGGCAAAGGCCTACCGCCAGATCATGGGCATTTCCAACGAATGGGGCACGGCAGTAACAGTCCAGAAAATGGTGTTCGGCAACCTGTCCAGGAAATCCGGGTCCGGCGTATTCTTCACCCACAGCCCCAGACTTCCAGGCGACACCCTGCGCCTGTGGGGGGATTTTACTATCGGCAACCAGGGAGAGGACGTTGTGGCGGGTCTTGTCAGGACCCTGGCCATTTCCGAGATGCAGCGGGAAATTGAACACCGGGGGACCGATATCACCCTTGAGACGGGATTCCCGGAACTTTACAGGAATCTGAAGGCCATAGCCCAGGAAATGGTGTATGACCGGGGCTGGGACCCCCAGGAGATGGAATTCACCTTTGAAAGTCCCCACTACAAGGACCTGTACCTGCTACAGACCCGGGACATGTCTGTCCGTGAACGAAAGCTCATCCGCTCCTTTGACTTGAACGAGCTGACCTCCGGGGTCGAGTATCTGGGCAGGGGCATCGGCGTGAGCGGCGGACCCATGAGCGGCCGCATCGTATTCTCTCTGGACGAGATCCGCCGGTGGCGGGACAAGGAGCCAAAGACGGATCTGATCCTGATCCGGGGGGATACGGTTTCCGATGATATCCTTGAGATCGATTCAGCGGACGGGATCATCACGGCCAGAGGAGGGGTTACATCCCATGCGGCTATTGTGGCTTTCAGCCTCAAGAAAACCTGTGTGGTGGGATGCGAGAACCTGAACTGCTACGAAAAGGAGAGCAGGTGTCTGTTCGGAAACACCTGGATGAAAGCAGGTGATTACATTAGCGTTGACGGTCGTGAGGGATCCATATACCGGGGATTTTTGAGCGTCAACGAGATCTGATTGCAATTTTTTTTCATACGGTGATGAATTGGGTTTTCATTTTTTTCATCTGCATACTATAGTAATGGGTCAGGATTACGCCAATAATTTCAGGATTGAGTTTCTACTGCTGTTGCCGGCAGGAGGTCAGGCTTATAATAGGGGGTTGAAATGACTGATAAGGTTTTAAAAAAACTGGGGATTAACGGGCTGGGAAGAATCGGTAAGCTGACTCTGTGGCACCATGCGGGCAGGAAGTATTTTGATGAACTTGTGGTCAATATCGGCCGTCAGGCCGGTGGATCCATGGAGGACATCGCCCATTATCTGGAGCGTGATTCCACCTACGGAAGGCTGTGCACTTACCTTTACGGGTGCCAGGCAAAACCTGTGATCAGCGAAGTGAACGAGGCCATGGGAACCCTGGTCGTGGACGGCATTCGGGTCAAGATGCTGAGAAACCAGAGAAATCCCCTGGATATCGAATGGCGGGCCAACGGCGTCAAGTTGGTGGTGGACACTACGGGCCAGTTCCTGGATCCGACCCTTCCCCACGATTTTGGCAAGGGATCGATCCGGGGGCACCTGGAGGCAGGCGTTGAAAAGGTCATTGTCTCCGCTCCGTTCAAGATCAAGGAAGGGGAGCAGATGCCTGCGGATGCCGTCACCACGGTCATGGGGATCAACGGCGATGATTACAACCCCCGTCAGCACAGGATCATCTCCAATGCTTCCTGCACCACCACCTGCCTGGCCCATATGGTCAAGCCCCTGATGGATTATTTCGGCCCTGACCGGATCCTGTCCGCATCCATGGCCACGGTCCACGCATCGACCGGGTCCCAGCAGGTCCTGGACCGGCTTCCCAAAAAGGATGCCAAGGATCTGCGAAAGAACAGGAGCGTCCTGAACAACATTATTCTGACCACCACCGGTGCGGCCCGGACCCTGAGTCTTGTCATTCCCGAGATGGCCAGGATAGGCTTCATCGCCGAATCGGTGCGCATTCCCACGACCTCCGGATCGCTCATCATCCTGGTCATCAATTTTCAGGAGGACACCCGCCAGCCCCTGATCAAGAAAAACCTTATCAACGGGATCTACCAGAGGGCGGCCAAGGAGAAGAACGACGGGTACCTGCTGTTCACGGAGCAGCAGAACGTATCCGCAGATATCATCGGGTATCCCAGGGCTGCAACCATCATTGAAAGCCATGAGACCCACACCCGGACAGCGGAGATCACCCTTGATCTGAGCCAGGTCCAGGGCCTTGAACCCGAGCTTCTGGAGATGCTCAAGGATAAGGTGGCACGGATCCCGGTAACCAATGCTGTGATCTACGGCTGGTACGACAACGAGATGGGCAGTTATGTAAATATCCTGGGCGATCGGACGGTTACCATTGCCGAAACGCTGTGATCCATGCCTTGTTTGGGTGGGGGCCATGGATCTGAAATGATGCCGGTAGGATCGGACATGGGCAGACACCGGGGACGCGCCCCTCGGTTCAACCCAGGATGGCTGGCAAGGGTCTTTATGGCTCTTGCGGTCTGGGGGCTGATGGGCATCGGAGTGGCCTGGTGTTCGTCCGGTCTTGCCCGCCTGGTCGTGGACCCCAATTTTGTCAGCCAGGGTGTTTCCAGATACCTGGAATTTTTTGTTGATGATTCACTGGGCCTGAACCTGGGAGATATCATCCAGGAAGGGTTTGGGCAGAAGTTCGCTCCCCTGAAGGGAAGAACCAGTTTCGGTTACTCTAAATCTGCGTTCTGGTTTCACATGGAGGCGGAGAACCCGGGTGCGGTCCCGATCACATGGGACCTGGAATACACCTATGCCGTCGTGGACCAGATAGAGATCTATGTCCCGTCCCGGAGTGGATACCAGACCTTCAGGGGCGGTGACCGGTTCCCTTTTTCCGTTAGGCCGGTGCCATTCCGGACCATGGTCGTGCCGGTTACCCTGGAACCCGGAATCCATAACCTGTACCTGCGCGTCCTTTCCGGAGGAACCATATCAATCCCTGTCAGGGCATGGAGTGAGGCAGCGTTTGAGAACCACCGGGCATGGGATGCGGCCGTTAACTGGATGTACTATGGCCTCATGGCGGCAACAATCATTTATGCCCTGTTTTTCATGGTGTCGGTTCGGCAAAGTCTGCTCGCTCACCTTGTGATGTTCATTGGGGCCACGGCCATGTTCACCATGACCCACACAGGGCTTGCCTTCCAGTACCTGTGGCCCGATTCACCGGGATGGGCCAATGCAGCACATCCCTTTTTGGGAATAGTTGCGGCCATCAGCCTCCTTCTTTTCACCCAGCCGTTTCTGGAAACACGGGATACCTGCCCCAGGTATCATGCCCTGCTGAAAGTCCTGGCAGGGATCGGGGGTTTTCTCCTTGCAGCACCCTTTATCCTTCCTTACCGGGTGGCTACCCAGTCCATGGTTGTTTTTTGTGTTGTAAGTGTGCTGGCCATGGGCTGCACAGGTACAGCGCTGCTCGTCCGGGGAAGCCGGCCGGCCCGGTTTTACATGCTGGCCCTGTCATCGCTTCTCATCAGCATCCTGCTCATGGGGCTCAAGGCCTATGGCCTGCTGGCCAGCAACACCCTGATAGACTCAGGTGTCCAGATCAGCGCGGCTCTCATGGTGGTACTGTTTTCCTTCGGGATCATCGACGCCATTGCAACCATCCGCTTTGAACTTGAACACGCATTGAGACAGGTCAGGAAATCCGAACGCCAGTACCGGTTCCTGGCAGATAACGTCAAGGACGTTATCTGGACCATGGATCTCAAGAGCCTTCAACTGAACTACATTACCCCGTCGATCAAGGCCATGCTGGGTTTCACCCCCGAGGAGGCCACGGGATTCACCTTTGATGCCATGCTGCCGCCCGAGTCCAGGACCATTGCCTGGGACTATGTGAAACACGGCCTTTCCGAAGATTTTTCGGAATTCCCCAGGGCCGGAATGCCCAGAACCCTGGATCTTCAATGTTACGACCGGCATCGAAACCCGGTCTGGACCGAAACGACCATTACCATCTTGCATGACGTCAGAAAACGCCCCAGGGAGCTTCTGGGCGTGACCCGGGACATCACCGAGCGCAAACAGGCGGAACAGGAGAAAAAAGCCCTGGAATCCCAGCTCATCCAGGCAGGAAAGCTGGAGGCCATCGGGACCCTGGCTGGCGGCATTGCCCATGACATGAACAATATCATCACAGCCATACGAGGGTATATCGATATCTCCCTGTCCGAGGTACCCGAGGACAGCCGTATCCATCACCGGCTCAGCCGGGTTGTCCAGGCCTGCAACCGTGCAGGGGGTCTGGTCCGACAGATCCTGACCTTCTGCCGCCAGGACATCCAGGAAGCAAAGCCCCTGGATATCAACCCCATCCTCATTGAGGTTCTGGCCCTGATCCGGGCATCCATTCCAACAACCATAAAGATCAACCAGGATATCCCCAAGGCAAGGCATGTCATTCTGGGTGATCCAACCCAGATTCACCAGATCGTCATGAACCTGTGCTCCAATGCCAGGGATGCCATGCTCGAGACCGGCGGCACCCTGTACATTACTACGGAAACCATGAACCTGGACACGGACACGGCAAAGCGCTATCTTGACCTGATGCCGGGACCCTATGTGCGGCTTACCGTATCTGATACAGGTCACGGCATGGATGCCCCAACCAGGAGCCGCATCTTTGAACCGTTCTTCACGACAAAACCCAAGGGTCAGGGTACCGGTATGGGGCTTGCCATGGTCCATGGCATTGTCTCCAAACTGGGAGGTGCCATTTACGTGTACAGTGAACCAGGGCAAGGGACCACGTTCAACCTGTTTTTCCCCAAGGTCCCGGAATCTGACCTGGATGATTCCGTCAGGGAGGAACCCGTGGTCCTGGGCAGTGAGACCATCTTGTTTGTGGACGATGAACCCATCGTCCTGGATGTGGCCGCTGAAATGCTGACCGATCTGGGCTACACGGTTCTTACTTTTCCTGACAGCAGCCTTGCCTATGACCAGTTCCTCCAGGAACCTGACCGGTTCGACTTGGTGATTTCCGATCAGACCATGGCGGGTATGACAGGAGTCGGCCTGGCTGAAAAGATCCATGCCCTGCGGCCTGACAAGCCGGTTGTTTTGTGTACGGGATTTATCGGCCATATCACGCCTGGGGCCCTTTCAAGTGCCGGAGTGAAAAGTCTGCTTCTCAAACCCTTCAGCAAGGAGGATCTGGCCCGGAAAATCCGGGCCGCCCTGGATCGGCCTGAATCTTGATATCCTGACGGCCGGAGTCGTTTCCATGGGAATGACAGGCCGGCACGGCAGTGTCCCATATCCCCCGGGACAGCGCCGGGAATTTTTTATCCCAGGGGGAAGGAGACGATGCGTGGCCTTTTGCCTGATGTGCGGCACAGTAATGGAACTCCGGATTCCTGAATTTGACGATCGCCTGCGGCCGGTGTGCCCCAGGTGCGGTTATGTCCACTATACCAATCCCAAAATGGTGGTGGGGTGCATCCCGGAGCGGGATGGGGCTGTGCTGCTCTGCCGGCGGGACATTGAACCCCGCAGGGGAAAATGGACCCTGCCTGCCGGATACCTGGAGAATGATGAGACAGTACTGGACGGGGCTGTCAGGGAAACCCTGGAAGAGACACGGGCCAGGGTAGTGAACGTGGAGCCGTTCCGCATGTACAACCTGGTTTTTATCAACCAGATTTACATGATGTTCCGGTCGACCCTGACGGATACGGATTTCGGTCCCACACCCGAGAGTATCGAGGTCAGGCTGTTTCCTGAATCCGGGATCCCCTGGGAGGACCTGGCGTTTCCGGTGATCCGGGAAACCCTACTGGACTATTTCAGACAAAGGAAAACCGGGGACTGGCGGTTTGCCATGAAAGACATCCGCACCCGTCAGGCTTTTTCGCAACTGGGTGATTTTCCGGTCTGAACCGGAGCCGGGTTGGGCCGGGCTGCAACCGGTTTGCCAGGGACCCGCCAAACCAGGATCTATCCCAAGAACAGGGAGGTGTTATCATGGCATTGAAGATTCAAGGTCCTTCCGTCCTAGAGTCGGCAGGATCAAAACCCAAACGGATCGAAGAGTATGTGGGCCGTGTCAACTCCGGAACCCGGGCATTGAGCATTGCCAGGATGGTCTCTCCCCCGGGCTGGGAAGAGCCTGGTCAGACCCCTGAGTTCAGTGAGTACACACTGGTTCTTGAAGGGGTGCTCCATGTCAGGACCCGTCAGAGTGTCCTGGAAATAGCCGCCGGTGAGGCCGTGATCACCGAGCCCGGAGAATGGGTTCAATACAGCACCCCCGGACCTGTGGGGGCCGTGTATGTGGCCGTATGCCTTCCGGCATTTTCACCGGATACCGTGCATCGGGACCCTGGATAATCCGGCACTCCGGCCAGGCAAGGACATAAGTCCATAACAATCAATACCGGCCATGGACAGGCCGGTGCGGAGGATAAAATTTTGAGAAATGCACTGTTGTTTTTTGTGATAATCGGCGCCCTGGTGTTCGGGATGTTCAACTACCACTTTATTCTCATGGATAAATCCGTCAAGGTCCTGAAAAAAACGGACGTTACCCTGGAAGATACCTTTGTGGATGCCAGGGGGGCCAACAGGGCCAAACTGCTCCTGAATCCGGCCCTGCTCAAGGCCGGGGTAAAGGAGGTCCTCAGGGAAGCCGGGAACTAGCCCGGATGCGGCCCTTGAATCATCCGGCCTTTCCCCACCGTGGAATCTGGCCGTGAGGGCCGCCATGGCAGTAAATTCCCCGAATCCTTTTGACAAGGCAGAATGCACTGGAGTAGTATGGCAACGCTGTGGGCCTTTCTTTTAATCCACCCAAACTACCTTTCCGGAGCCCATCTTGTCTGAAGGAATCCAAATCGGCAAGGAAAAGCCGGTCAACTCGGACGGACTGCCAATAAACAGAGCCGGTCTTGCCCTCTTGCTCGGCATCCTTGCCGCCGGTGGATGGTTTGGTTCGGCCAACCTGGTTTTCCTGTCCGGGACCCTCTTCACTCTTCTCATCCTGGCCCGTTGGTTGAGCCGGGTATCCCTATGGCGGGTTCATCACCGGCGCCGGCTGAGTCAGACCCATGCCTTTCCGGGCGATACCGTGACAATGACCCTAGTCCTGGAAAACCGTAAAATCATGCCCCTGTTCTGGTTTCAATCGGTTGAGACTGTTCCGCCGGATCTGGCACCGCAACAGGTTGAAAGCGTCCATGGAGATCAGACTGCCGGTGCAGGGCGCCTGGAACGGTCGGGATCCCTGGCCGGGTACCGGACACAAACCCAGAATTATACCCTTCATTGCCGGAAACGGGGCTATTTTACCCTGGGGCCGGCCTGGATTACAACGGGTGATATTTTCGGTCTGTGCCCCAGGACCATGGTGCTTAAAACCCAGGACCATCTGATTGTATATCCCAGGCTGGTAACGCTTCCGGATTTTTCACTGCCGTCCCATGAACCCATTGGCGAGACAGGCTCCAGGAATCGCCTGTCCTATGATCCGAACCGGATAATGGGTCTCAGGGATTACTCCAACGATACACCGTTCAGGCATATTCACTGGAAGGCATCTGCCCGGACCGGCAGGCTCCAGGCCAGGCTTTTTGAACCGACCACAACCCTTCAGGCCTATGTGGTCCTGGATGTGGATGGCTTTTCCCAAGGGGAGGCTTTTGAAAACGCCGTCAGTCTTGCAGCCTCAGTTGCCAGGCAGCTCATTGAGAACGGGTTTCCGGCCGGTTGCCTGTCCAATGGGATCATGGTTGAACTCGGACGGGGGGAGATAAGAATCCAGCCAGGGGCTGCCGAGGAACACCTCATGATTATCCTGGAAGCCCTGGCCGTGGTCCAGGCAGGACGGACAAGACCCTTTGACACATTTTTTGAATCCGTTTGCCGCACGCTGGTCCAGGGCGCAACCCTCTGCCTGGTCTCAACCCGGGCCGGGGCCTGGACATCAACACGGATGCAGGAACTCCGGCGCCTCGGATTTTTAGTCGCCCTGCTTGATCCGGAAGGCAGAGCAATAAACCAGGATTCCGGATCCGGATATCGCCCGGGCAGGACAATGGGCTGTGCTGAAGACAGCAATGACAGGGCTGTCCATGGGGAGCCTGCTTGAGCCTGACAACCGGATCATACAGCAGATGGGATCAGGAAATGCTGCGGCTCCTGTACATGGCCATGGAAACAACCTGGCTGGCAGGGGCTTTGCTGGTTGCAGATGCGGCAGTCGGGAAAGGGGACGGCTTTAGTCTGGTATGGCTTCTGGCCGCCTATCCTCCTGCTTATTGGCTCATACGCCTGGGGGGCTGGTTGGGATGGACCCTGAAAAAATGCGGGGTCATGGCAATAGTCTTGTTTGTCCTGGCGTCCATGGCAGTGGCCATGGTCTACATCCCGGCCGGAATCGGTCCCTCTGTTTCAGAATTTTCGGTTCATCTTGTTGCAGCCATTGGCAGGTCTCCGGGAACACTCAGGCTGGCTGTTGCGTTGCTCCCTTTGCTGGGCCTGGTAATGAGCCGGGGATGGGTCCTTGGTTTACGGCAGGTGGAGGGAAAAGATTTTATAAGGGGATTCCGGTTCGGGCTGGCAGCCATGGCCGTGATGCTTCTTTTTGCCGATACGGCCGGTGTTGCACCGGGAACACTTACCGTGATTCTGACCTGTCTGTTCGCTGTCGGCCTGTTGGGTATGGGGCTGTCGCGCAGATTCACATCCGGGGCGAAGTCTCAGGAAAGTTTCAACGGCATCTTGGCCTTGGCCCTGCCATTGTCCATCGCAGTGGTTCTTGTCGCGGGTTTTGCCGGATTCATTGCTATTGACCGCCAGTTCCTGGAATATCTGTTACAACCGGTTTTCCATCTGTGGGATCTTCTGGTCCGATTGTTGGTTTACATCTCGGGGTTGTTTCCGGATATACCCCCCCTGGAAATGACCCACGTCAAAGAGTCGGGTATTCCCATGCCTGCCGGGGCAGGAGGGGACACGGGACTTGGTCTGAACTGGATAAAGCCCCTTGGCAACATCATGTTTTTTGGCGGCTCCGGTGTCCTTTTGCTCGGATTTTTGTTCCGGGTGCTGGGTGATCTGGTCAGATTCCTGCGCAGAACCCTGGATATGACATCCGGCATTTCCGTGGATCGTCTGAACTACGGTCTCTGGGACGATTTAAAATTCATGGCAGGGATGCTGGCTGCATGGCCGCTTGCGGTCCTTCAATATCTGGCCGGGATCTTTTCCAGGACAAGTCCCTGTGGAAACCGGGCGGAGCTGATACGCCGCACCTATCTGCGGTTCCTGAAACTGGGGACAGCCAGGGCAATCCCCAGGTCAGCCGGTCAGACTCCCTGGGAATACATGGCTGCAGTGCTGCCTCTGTTGACCCCCGCGGCAGGGAAAAGTCTGACAACGATGACTGCCCTGTTCATGACACACCGGTACAGCCGGGCAACTCCAGGAGCCCGGGAGGTTCTGGAAATGAAACAGTGCTGGCGTCGCGTCCGGAAAAACCTGCGACGCCTTGACAAGGCCGAACCAGGCGTCCGGCTTGCGGAAACATTAACCAGCGGCACCGTTACCGGAGGCCGTTCATCCTGACAATGAGGACTTGATGGAATCACCCCAGCACATCCATACTGAACTATCCGAGGCCATTGCCAGGACCTGCGATGCCGCAGCCAGGGTCACAGCCAATGTCGAACAGGTTATTATAGGGAAACGAGAGGTTGTCGAACTGGTTCTTGTGGCCCTGTTATGCGAAGGCCACATTCTCATGGAAGATGTCCCGGGCATGGGGAAGACGCTGCTTTCCAAAGCTGTGGCCAGGTCCCTTGACGGGTCGTTCAAACGGGTTCAGTTCACCTCGGATCTCCTGCCGTCGGAT
The DNA here is from genome assembly GCA_043806875.1 of Pseudomonadota bacterium. Taxonomy (GTDB): domain Bacteria; phylum Desulfobacterota; class Desulfobacteria; order Desulfobacterales; family Desulfobacteraceae; genus JAZDGN01. Next base: position 40,887 of record JAZDGN010000132.1, on the reverse strand, counting down.
GTTACGGGACTCAACTATTTCAACCCGAAATCCGGGGAGTTCCAGTTCCAGCCCGGCCCCATCATGGCCAATGTTGTCCTGGCCGATGAAATCAACCGTGCCACGCCCCGTACCCAGGCCTGCCTGCTGGAAGCCATGCAGGAGCGCCAGGTGACAGTGGACGGCGAGACCCGGGATCTGCCGCGCCCCTTTATTGTGCTTGCCACCCAGAATCCGGTGGAGCAGGCCGGCACCTTTCCATTGCCCGAAGCCCAGCTCGACAGGTTTCTTGTGCGTATTCACCAGGGATACCCGTCCTTTGAAGCAGAGAACCAGATCATCACCCGGTTCCGGCACGGAAATCCCCTGGAAACCTTGGAACCGGTGCTGTCGGGCAGGGACCTTCTGGCCATGAAAAAAGCATGCCGGGACGTGTATGTGGAGGATTCTCTCAGGGAATACATCGTACGGATCATCCGTGCAACCCGGACAAAGGAGTCCATTCGTCTGGGCGCGAGCCCCAGGGCCACCCAGGCACTGTACGCCGCAGTCCAGGTAAGGGCAGCCCTGAACGGGCGGGACTTTGTTATCCCGGATGATATCAAATACCTGGCTTCCCCGGTGCTTGCCCACCGGCTGGTCCTGAAACCAGAAGCCGGATTGCGGGGTCAGACCAAGGAGGACATGGTGAACCATATCGTGCAGGAAATCGACGTGCCGGTTGTATAACCCAGTTGGAATCAGGCTTCCAGTTTCCGGTTCACACTGCTGATCTTGTCCGCAATGGACTGGTCCCGGTCTACGCGGGTGCCAACCTTGATGGTGGTTGTGATGCGGGGTGCGCCCATGGCATGAACAGCCTCATGACAAGCCTTTACCGCCGCAAACACATCGTCCCAGGAGCCTTCGATGTTGGTTCCGTAAGCGTGCAGCTGGGTTTTGACCGGAAACTTTTTCAGAACCCGGTGGCACTGGGCGATGTAGGCGGAGACTGATACACCGACCCCAATGGGGACCACGCACAGATCCATGATTACGTCCATATTTTTTTCTCCTGTCAAGGGTTATCCCGGCCCGGGTCCATCCGTCAGGCTTAGGGGCATTGCCCGTCCTCAGGTTTCATAACCCTTGACTGCCTCCGGGTCAAGTGTGATTTTCCGGCCGGTACGGGCAGGGGAGGTTTTCAGACTCCAGACGCTTCTTTCCCGGATACCAGACGGGCATCATCCTGGTACAGGTGACGGATCCCCTGGTAGGTCTCCTTTATTTTTTCACTGATCCTCCCGGCTTCGGAGGTTGCCTTTTCCAGGACTTCCGTGACCTGACGGCTGTCTTTGGTCACATCCAGAATTTGGGTGTTCAGGTCTGTCAGCAGCTCTGACTGAAGGACAATGGTTGTGCCGCTCTGGGCATTTTCCCGGCTCAGGTTTTCCAGCATCCCGGTAATGGTATCTGTCTGGCTGATGACGGACCCGATTCTGTCCTGGACCGTGTCCAGCTGGGTCTGGATGCGTTGTGCTGAATCGCTGGAGCGGGATGCCAGGGACCGTATTTCGTTGGCGACAACAGCGAACTGTTTTCCCGAGTCACCGGCATTGGCAGAGGTAATCAGGGCGTTCAGGGAAAGCATCCGGGTCTGGGCGGCTATCTGGGAAATCAGGGATGAGATCTCTCCGATTTCCCTGGCAGACTCCTCGAGTTCCTGGGAGTGCTTTTTGCTGACACTGATTTCAGAGGCCGCCTGCTGGGTCAGGAGTACATTTTTGTGGGATTTGCCTGCAATTTCCTGGAGCCGGGCCGATGTGTCACTGATGGACCCGGCAACCCTGTGGATGCTCTCGATCATGGATCTGGCTCTCAGGGCGCTATGGTCCATGGTGAAGGACATGGCCTGGGTCTTTTCGACCAGGGATCCGATATAGGTTTCGGTTGTGCCCAGGTGCTGCTCCCGGTTCAGGGCCGCAGCAAGCCGTGTTTCCTCGATTTCCCGGAGGAGCCTGTCAGCAGTGCGGCGCTGGGTTTCCGATGCAAGGAGCGCTGCTTCTGCCCGTTTTTTTTCCGCGTTCAGGAGTTCCTGCTGCGATTTCAGCCGGTTAAAACTGGATTGGATCATGTCCAGCATGGTGTTGAATCCCTGGGCAAGATCGCCGCTTTCAGTTCCCGGCTCAACCTGGACATGGCCGATGCCTGTGAAATCTCCTGTGCAGGACACGTTGTGCATAGTCTGGGCAAGATCCAGGAGTGTGGAGTGCGCACCGTGCTCGGACACGTTCAGTCCCAGCTGTTCATCCTGGACAGACACCCTGAGGGGTGTCATGGCGTTGATGATTTTCATGGCCAGGACAGAGACTCCAAAGGTCCAGACAAAGCAGGTTATGACACCCGTGGCCTGAACCCCGACAAGGTGAAGGCGCGACATTTCACCGAGCTTCTCCCCGGTAATGAAAATGCCGGCTGCCATGGTTCCCCAGGCGCCGGATACGCCGTGGACGGCGATGGCGCCCACCACATCATCCAGCTTGAAGGTCTTTTCCAGAAGGTTCAGGGTCCCATAGGTCACAAGCCCCCCGACACCGCCTATGACAGCTGCCCCAAGGGCGTTGACACTGGCACATCCTGCTGTTATGGCGACCAGGCCGCCCAGAATTCCATTGGTGATCATTTCGCCTTCGGGCCGTTTCAGGGGGCTCAGGCACCAGCTGGCACCCGATGCGGTAATGCAGCCGAAACAGGCGGCGATAATGGTGTTCAGAAGGATGGGGGCCACGTCCGGTCCGGCTTTCAGGGTGCTGCCGCCGTTGAAACCAAACCACCCGAAGAACAGGAGAAAAGTCCCGAGATAGGCCAGGGTCATGTTGTGGGGGGCGATCTTGTTGGGGGTCCCGTCATCATTGAATTTGCCTGTCCTGGGACCGATGATGATAACACCGGCCAGGGAGACCCACCCTCCCATGGAGTGGACAACGGTGGACCCGGCAAAGTCGATGAACCCCATACGTTCCAACCATCCCTGCTGTCCGGCGTGGAACATGCCTCCCCAGGCCCAGTGACCAAACACCGGGTAAATCAGGCATGAAATCACGCCTGACAGGATAAGGTATGCTCCGAACCGGGTTCGTCCGGCAATGGCTCCTGACACGATGGTTGCAGCGGTTCCCACGAACATGCACTGAAAAATGAAAAATACTGCCTGCCATGGATCGCTGCCGCTGATAAGAAAATCGGACATGCCTATCAGTCCGGAGTTTGAGGTGCCGAACATAAGCCCGAATCCAACGGTCCAAAAGGCTGCTGCTGCAATGACAAAGTCACCGAGATTTTTAATGGCAACATTAATGGAGTGTTTGGCCGGCGCGACTCCGGCCTCAAGACACATGAATCCGGCCTGCATCATGAAAACCATGGCTGCTGCACAAAAAATCCAGACATAATCCGCTTCAGAAGGGTAAATTGCCGGGGAAAGGCCGGACTGGGCATGGGCTCCCAGTGCATGGGACAGGATTATGGCCGTCAGCCCTAATTGGATGGACAGCCGTTTGAAACCGGGTATTGACATCGTATGCTCCCTGTGGCTCTATATGATAGTCATAACATCCGGCTTTTGCCGGCAGTTAATGCTGCGGTGGCACAAGCCTTCAAGGCCCGCACCTGTCACAGGATTCTGGTTTTGCAAAGACCGGGCCATCCTGGGACAGAAGGCACGAAATTCAAGCGGGCAGTCTCAGGAGCCTCATGGGGCAGGCGTTACCCATGTTCCTGCCGCAAACCCGTTTGTGTTGATGGCAAGCGGACATTGGTCGGAAGAGTTTGTGATGTGACATATTTGTTCTAATAAAATATGTATTATTCAAAAATGTATTTTTTAGGGTGCCGACCGGTACCAAAGGATGGCTGTCGTGCTGTATGGTGCCATGAATTTTCCTATCAAGCCCTTGGCTGATGAAATTGAAAAAATCGCAGGACTCGGTTTTGATTACCTGGAATTGGCAATGGATCCGCCCTGTGCCCATTATACCACCATAAACCGTTCAAAAACCGGGTTGCTCCAATCCCTTGGACAATATGATCTGAAGCTGGTGTGTCATCTCCCGTGTTTTGTCTACACCGGGGATCTGACCCCAAGCATCAGGGATGCGTCCCTGAACGAGATGCTGGCATCCCTGGACACTGCCTCCGATCTGGGTGCCATGAAGGTTGTGCTCCATCCCAGTGCCGTGAGCGGTATGGGTGCATTTGTGAGGGAAACGGCCGGAAGCTATGCCATGGAGAGTCTCCATGCCATTGTGGAAAGGGCCGGGGAACTTGGGATACGCCTATGTTTTGAGAACATGTTCCCCCGGTATATGAATTGTTCTGAACCCATGGAGCTCAGTGCTGTTTTCAACCGGTTTCCCAGCCTGAGGATGACCCTGGATACCGGCCATGCCAACATCGGTGACCCCACGGGAAACCGGATATTCGATTTTATCCAGGCATTTGGCGACCGGATAGACCATATCCACGTCAGTGACAATTTCGGCAAGATAGACGATCATCTGCCCGTGGGAAGGGCATCCATCAATTTTTCACGGTTTGCTCGGGCAATCCGTGCCATGGGCTACAATAAGACCATCACCCTTGAAGTGTTTTCCGATGATCCCCGGGACCTGGTCCGGAGCCGGGATACCATTTCAGCCCTTCTGGGAGAAGGTCCAGGAAAAGCCTGACCCCTGGTGGACGGATAATGGATAGGAGGTTAGCCGAAGATTTCTGCGTATTTTTGTTCAATTGTTTGAATTTCACGGTCAGTCAGTTTTTTAAATTCTTTTTCTCGGGCACGTTTTGAAAGCTTTCCACCATTTTGGACAAGAAAACGTATGAGCAAATCAACAAGCCTATCTGGCATATCAATATGGTTTTTGATGAATTCGTTGAGAAGGTCATACTTCTTCAAGTATTCAACCTCTTCAGGAAGCGTTTTATTTACTGTTTCCTCGACGCATTCAAAGAAAAACTCAGCCTGTTTTGTTGCATCAAAATAGCGATACAGATTGATTGTCTCGTTTACAACATCAACATTATTCTCATCAGTTGGTCGCCATTCGATCAAATCAAGCCGTCGCTTTGAATAATGCTCTAATATTTTTCTATATTCTTCTATCCTCTTCAGAATAACTGCTGATACTGGAAAAATTAATCCTTTTGGAACAAATCCTTTTTCTGCAAGAACGTGATGAAATAAATAACGGTGAATGCGACCATTTCCATCTTCAAATGGATGAATAAAAACAAAACCAAAGGCAAGGACAGTTGCCAATAAGACAGGATCAAAATCATCCCTGCAAAGATGCTCATAAGTATCTATAAGCCCTGATAGCAGAGAGCTTAGATCTTCCGCACGAGCGGAGATGTGATCGGGCATGGGCATACCCGTGCTGCGGTCATGTTCTCCAACAAAACCGCCTTCCTTTCGCAGACCTGGCTTGATAAAGCGATTGTCTGAGATAACAATCTGTTGCAGATATTCCAGTTCAGGAATGCTGAGTTTTCGTTGCCCGGCTTCGCCAATTATTCTTCCCCATCGTTCAATCCGGTTGTATGATGGCGTCTCCCCTTCAATTGTGTAAGATGCTTTTGAATCCTTAAGTAGTAAAAAAGCGGCAGCGCGACTTAGTAGGTCAGGATGGGTCTGGCCGATATTGTTAATGGCTGTTTCGGATAGATTTTTAACTATAAATTGCTCAAGCTTTTTTGTTTTTCGGATTAAAGGACAAAAATTGCGTGTTCCAGGCAAGTTGTTTCGGACCCGATGGCGTTTGGACGGATATGATTTCCCTTCATATTGTAACTTGCCATTAAGGAGAGGAACAAAGTTTCCAGCCCGCGCATCTTCAATATCAAGTTGTTCTTCACGTAACCATTCCCACAAAAACCACAGCCTGCGGCTGTAGCTTCCTGTTGGTTCCGAGCAGATGATCTCTTGAATTTCCTTGGTCTCAATTGTTTGAAATAAAGCATTGAGGATAGCCAGATCAATGCCCTCATACTTCAAAGCAAAAATTAAATGCCCATAAAGCGTGTCTTCTGGCTTATGGCGTGGTGTAAAAATGCGCCAGCGCCCCGCATCATATTTTTTATGTTTTTCTCCTATGGCACAGAGATGATCTGGAACAGGCACTTTCAGATCATGTGCTTTAATTAGGGCAGAATATCCAGCCAATCGGTTCCCTGCTTCTATAGCCAGAAAATCATGAAAAACAGTTAAGCGTCGTGAATTTTGATTATAAATAGACATTATTATGAATTCTCTTTTTTGAGTTGCTGAATTCATATGCCATGAAAAACGAGTATTGTCCATGAAAAACGATTAGAAAACAACAATGCCATGAATAATGATTACAACAAGAATAAAGAGCCGTGTCCCTTTGTTGGTATGATCATGGACCATCACCTTTGAAGTGTTTTCCGATGATCCCCGGGACCATGGCCTGCCCCGCGAAGTCGATGCGAACCAGGGTTTGGGCGATCCTGTAATACCGGCTGACCGTTCCTGCTGCCGTGGCGGCGTTGTTGAATGCAAGGCGGCATTTCTCAAAAAAGTCGATCTGTTCGCCCTCAGTTCTGATTTTTTTTGCGAGCATTGATGCTCCCCGCAATCAAAGATTTTCTGTATGGCTCATTGTCCTTCTTTCAAGGGTGACGACGGTATCTGCATACCGGATGACGCTGTTGTCATGACTGACCAGTATAACTGCCGGCTTCTCGTCCAGATGATCCAGGTTCTCCATGAGCTGCATGACAGTGGACGAATCGAGATGGTTGGTCGGCTCATCGAGTATCAGCAAGTTGGGGTGTCGGAATAGAGCCCTTGCTATGGCGATTCTCTGTCGCTCTCCTCCGGACAGGAGAACCCCCTCCTCACCGATGTCCGTATCATATCCTTTGGGCAGTCCCTGGATGAAATCGTGAACCAGGGCAAGCCTGGCGGCCTTTTTCATCTGTGCATGGTCTGCAGAATCACCGCCATAACCGATATTCTCCCGGATAGTACCGTTAAACAGCTGGGGATGCTGGGGTACCATGCCGATCGACTTCCTTAGACAAACAATATCCAATTCACCATAGGGTATGCCGTCAGCCAGCAATTTTCCGCGCTCAGGTACATAGAACCCCAGAATCAGTTGGAGAACCGTTGTCTTCCCGGAGCCGTTCACCCCGATGATCGCCAGTTTCTGTCCCGGGGCCACCGAAAAATTGAGTTTATCCAGAATTTGGTGTTCCCCATAACTGAACGATACGGAATCAAAGGTCAAAGCCCCTGAAAATAAAAGCTCTCGCGTACCGAATGCGGGTGATAGTTCCCGGCTCTCCCACAGGCTTTTCAGCGTAACCAGGGATTGGTTGCCTTCCAGGATCTTCATGAACGAATCGGTAACGGTGTTGAGGTAGCCGTATAGGAATCCCACAGCCAGATAGAACGAAAAAAATTCTCCAACGGTCATGGAACCCATTGAAATGGCGGAGCCGCCGACCACGATGATGACAATGCTTGCTGTTCCGGTCATGACCGCTTCAAGCTGGTTGTTCAGGGTGTAGAAAAAATGCATTTTCCGGCTGGAATCCGCAAGGTTCGCTATCCTGGCGGACTGTTCGTCCATGGATAGCGGAACTGCGGTTTGAATTCTGGTCAGGTCCATGAACCTGAGTGTAAACATCACTCCTTTGCTGAATGTTTCAAAAAATCGCTGGAACCGGTAGATGTGGTTCTGCAAGCGTTTTCCCATGTACCGGTTGGACACAAAAAGTGACGCAAATAAAAGTACCAGCACAAGGAACAGTTTCCAGCTGATGATCAGAAGAACCAGGCTCAGGACAGAGCAGATGAAAATTGACGGCAGGAAATTCGACATGAGGGCGTTGCCCATATTGCTGAGCCGTTCCGTATCCTGGACGATCCTGGCGTGGATGATCTTGTGGTCATGAATGGCATAGAATTCTTTGGAGAGCCGATACAGTTTCTCCATCAGATCGTTGCGGATTCTATGAACCGCCGCGTGGATAATGGTCAGGTTGATACTCTTCACCCACACGGCAATGAATGCCCGGGTCAGGTTCAGGGCAAAGATAAGAATACCGATGTATGCGATCTTTTGTATGTTACCCGTAGGAAGCACCTTATCGAAGATATGACGGACCAGGAGGATGACCGGCAGGAACAGAAGCGCCTGGAAGACCGACATCGCGGAACACAGGAGGAGCCTGATGTAATCGCCCCGGAAGAAGCTGAGAAAATATCTCCATGCCCTGGTGTCGAGTAACGGAACTGACGGGTCTTTTTTCATTGGCAGATTAATCCGCCCATGGGATTGAGGCTGTCATAGGCTCCGATGGTTAGATTCAGAACAATGGTTTCATGGATAATCTGTGGTGAGTTGATTCTGAAACGAGTTCTCCCGTCCATCAGACCTCCGCTGGAAAAATTACAGGTAAATGCAAAAAATAACGGCAATCCAGTGGTGAGAACTAATAGCGGGTTCCCGTGACTTTGTCAACCTGTGAATCTTCGAAGGGCAGGCGCAGCAGACTTTGGATTCCTGTGCCGTCTCCCCCCCCACGGTCCGTGTACCCCGGGAACTTAACTGCAGGGCGTTCTCTCTCACCGGAATAAATCATGCTTTTGGGGGAAACATCAGGCATGCATCTCAGCATGTTGGTTTTTCCCCATCGTCACATTTGAAATTGTCTGGGTCGGCGGGTCAGATCTCATGACCGGGCGGATACCCCGGCTTCGTCAAAGGAAGCCATCTCTCGCATTATCCTGCAGGCCGCATCCACCGTGTCCATGGTCAGGGCCGCGCCGGTCCCTTCGCCCAGACGCATGCCGAGATCCACCACAGGTTTGAGCCCCAGGTGATCCAGGGCCGCTTTCTGGGCGGTTTCCACGGATTTGTGACCGGAGATCAGATACCCCTTGGCATGGGGGTTAAGGAGGCTGGCAACCAGTCCTGCAGCTGTTGAGATCAAGCCGTCCAGGACGATGGCTGTGCGTGTCATGGCCCCGGCGAGCACGGCCCCGGCAATACCGGCGATTTCATAACCCCCTATTTTCTGCAGGATATCAAGGCCATCCGCGGTATCCGGCCTGTGGAAGGCCAGGGCATTGGTGATGACTTTTGTCTTGTGGTCCAGTCCCTTGTTGTCCACGCCCGTGCCCCGCCCTGTGGCCTGGGCCGGGGGGATACCCGTGATGGCACAGATGATGGCCGATGCCGAGGTGGTGTTCCCGATTCCCATTTCCCCCAGGCCCACCAAATCCATGGGCTTTCGGGCATGGCTGTTCAGAAAGACCTCCATGCCGCTGACCAGTGCGTCCAGGGTCTCAGACCTTGTCATGGCCTCCTGGACCGCAAAGTTGCGGGTTCCCGGACGGATTTTTTTTCGGATCAGGAGCGGGTGATCGTCCAGGTCTGCATTTACCCCCATGTCCACTATCCTTAAATCGATGGCGTGGTGACGGCACAGGACATTGATGGCAGCGCCTCCCTTGAGAAAATTTCTGACCATCTGGGCCGTGACTTCTGCAGGATAGGCAGACACCCCTTCCTCTGTGATGCCGTGATCTGCGGCAAACACAAACAGATTTTTCTGTCGGACCTGGGGATTCAGGTCCGCCTGGATGCAGCTCATATGGACGGCCAGATCCTCCAGTGTGCCCAGGGCTCCCAGGGGTTTGGTCTTTGTATCTATTTTTCTCTGGGCAGCGGCCCTGAGCTGGTTTCCCACCGGCGTGATGGCCTTGAGCACAGACAGGTAATCCGGCCGGGAATCTCCGGATCCTGAGCTGCCGCGGTCCGGGCAGGCAGGGGTTAGAATTGCGGCTTTCCTGGTCAGGGCAGAAAACTTTTGGGTTTGTGCCGCCGCCGGAATGGTTTTTGTCAAGGCAAGGTCTGCAATGAATTTCAGGGATTCCCCTGACAGAACCCGGGGCATGACCGCCTGGACCTCCTCCAGGCTCACAATTGTGTCTATCAGGGTTTCCAGGGCGGGAATATGGGCCGCAATAAACGGCATGGCCCGGGTCATGTGACTGCGTGTCAGGCCGTAAGCACCTGCCAGGGTGGCCTCCCTGTAGTGCAGGAGGTTGACCAGGTTGGTCTCCAGGGTTTGGTTTTTGGACAGTCCGCTGAAAAAGCACAGCCGCCCTCCTTTGCCGATTTTAACAATGCCCAGGTTAAAGGCCACAGGGTCCGGGCAGGCATTGATTACTGCGTCAAATTCACTGTCAACGGTGTCTTTCAGGCACGTGATGTCTGTGAGTTCCAGGAACGGAGACAGGGTCTGGATTTTTACCTGGTTCTTTTCAATAACCGTTGGTATGGCACCCGCATCCCTGCATGCCAGGGCAGCCAGGAGTCCCACTGTTCCTCCGCCATAGATGAGAACCCGGTCTCCTGCTGTTAGCCTGAGCTTGTCCGTTGCATTGAGAACGCATCCCGCCGGTTCTGCAAAACAGGCAAGATGGGTGGGCAGGCTATCCGGAACCGGAATAAGGCTGCTATCGGGCGCCAGTACACGGTCTGCAAACCCGCCGTCATGGTGAAAGCCGGTTATTTTCATGGCGTCACACAGATTCTCCTGCCCGGCAGTGCAGTGACCGCAGGTTCCGCAGGCAAATCCGGGCCACACGGCAAATCGTTTTCCGGTCTGGTCCCTGACCACCATTTCATGGCCCGGGACCCTGGGAAGCACCAGGTCACGGTGCCCCTGATCCCACATTTTGGCATCGGTCCTGCACACGGCGCAGGCCAGCACTTCCAGGTCTGTCCATCCGGGCCGCGGCGTCAAAGAGTCTGTGGTTTGTATCTTCATCTGTCCCAGACCCGAGAGCAGCAGGGATCTCATTTAGGAACTCCTTTCACAGCGGGGTTTCGGTGATGGTCAGACGAAAGACTGAAGCATCGGGAAAGCCCCGGGATTTCAGGGTTTGCGCCCGGGCAACAACCGTGTCCATGGCCTCCATGGGGAACACACTGGCCTTGTCAAGGCCGCAGGCAAGGCACTCCTCTTTGATGAACCTGAGATAGGCGGTGCCTGTTCTGATGATCAGCAGTTCGTGGGTAGTCATGGGCGCACGCCCTCCCTAAGTCAATTGTGCCAGGGTTTTAAGGCCGGTTTCCGGATCCCTGTTCTGGCTTTTTACCCATGATTCCAGGGCAGAGAAAGCCCCTCCCTGTTTCAGGGTTTTCCATGCTGCCTGAATGCCGCTCTCGATGGTGTCTGATCTCCCGGAGACATAGTAGATCAAACCGGCGTTGAGTACAGCTGATTGGCTGCGCGCACCGGACTCCCTGCCCTGGATCAGGCGGACAAACCTCCGGGATTCTGTCGCCCGGTCAGGGGCCGGAGCCAGATGCGCTGCATCGTGCCTGTCCAGCCCCAGTTGGCCAGGAGTCAGCGTGTATTCCCGGACAGAGCCATTCCGGTCCAGTTCTGCACACCAGGTGGTTCCGGACACTGACGCTTCGTCCATGCCCTTGTCTGAATCGTCGATTTCGCCGTGGAGCACAAGGGCCCGCTCATAGCCGACGGCCTTCATGACCTGGACAACGGGCAGGATCATGGCCCTGGAGTACACACCCCGGACCCCGATCCTGGGAAGTGCCGGATTGGCAAGGGAGGCTGCGATGTTCAGGGTGGACCCGAAGCAGATCTGGGACAGGATCCTGCCCAGGGCCCTGGGATGGATTGCAGGACTCATGCCGTTGAACAGGCCGATACCGGATGACCTGATGCTGCCGGCAACCAGGTCTGCGCTGCATTCCACATCTACGCCCAGGGACTCGGCCATGTCCACGGTTCCGCACGCCGAGGTGATGGCCCTGGCTCCATGGCGGGCCATGGGAATACCTCCGGCAGCAGCGATCAGGGATGCTGCCGTACTGATGTTAAAGGTTTTGAAGGTGTCCATGCCTGTGCCGCTGTTCTCCACCAGGGGCATGTCAGTGTCCAGGTCAACTTTGGTGGTGTCCAGGTGAAAGATGGCTTCCCAGGTTCCGGCGACCTCGTCCGCTGTTTCACCTTTGGCGGCCAGGGCTGCCAGGAAAGCACCCTGGTGCATGGCTGTGACCTGGTCGTTCACGATGGCGGTCAGGGCTTCCCTGGCCTGGTTCCGGGTCAGGTTCTGTTTCTGGATAAGCCGGGTAATCACGGCTCCCATTTTTCTGTCTGTTTCTGTCAACATTTTAGATCTCCCCCTTGGGTCATGGATAAACAGGGACCGGGTCGGGCCAGGAAGGATAAAGTTATACCATTGATTTTGCTGGTTTAAACTCATCCATATATTCCTGGCGTCCGGCATTGGGCCGGTCACGGGTAATATACGGATGACATCCAGCGGGTAATCCGGGGGTAAAGGTTTTCAGGCAGGCTTTCCGGCTTACGGATCATTCTACTTGCCGCGCCTTCCCGGAGACCGGAGTCGACCCGGTTTCTCCAGTGGCGTTGTGCGGCTTTTGTCCCCGATCACGGCAACGGCTGGCATGCGGCGGGTTCTCACCGCCTTTCCTTTTATCAGCACCCGGGATATTCCTGGGCCCCGTGTGCTGCACCTGTTTTCCGGGTGTCGATACTAAGGTAGCCTGCGGGGTTTGTCAACCCCCAACTCATTGGCGAAGTGGGCAGAGGCATTCTTTCATCGGGCCGGGGAAGCCTTTTCTCCATGCGGAATCGAGAGACTTTTTCCGGTGCAGAAAGAAAGCTGTTATTTCAGAAAGATAAGGCTCAAGGCGGGGCAGTAGGTGATTACGGCCAGGGCGACCAGCATGACGATCATGAATGGAACGGCCGACGAGTAGAGTTCGGTGATGGGTTTGTTGAACCGGTAACTGGCTATGAACAGGTTCATTCCCACGGGGGGGGTAAAGTAGCCGATTTGCATGTTGGCCAGGAAGATGATGCCCAGGTGCACAGGGTGGATGCCGAAGTTCAGGGCAACGGGCAGGATCAGGGGCACCATGATGACAATGGCTGAAAAGATGTCCAGGATGGCGCCCAGGGCCAGGAGCAGCAGGTTCAGGATAATGAGGAAGGTCAGCTTGCCGGTGATGTGTGCCTGGATCAGCCGGAACAGCTTCATGGGGATTTCCGCGTCGATGAGATAATTGGTGAAGGCCAGGGACACCCCCAGGATCAGGAGAATTCCCCCGACCATGAGCATGGCTTCCCTGAGTATGGCCGGCAGGGTTTTGACCGGGACTTCCCTGTAGATGAATACCTCCACGATGATGACATACACGGCAACCACGGCCGCGGCCTCTGAAATGGCGAAATATCCGCCGTAGATTCCGGCAACCAGGAAGATGGGCAAGGGAATCTCCCAGGCCGATTCCCGGATAGCCGCCCGGGCCCGGCCCCAGGAGAAACCTTTTAACGGCAGGTTTTTCTTCCTGTTGGTCTGGATGCTCCACAGGCTCAGAAGAAGGATCATGACCACACCCGGAAGAATACCGGCAATGAACAGGTCACTGATTTCCAGGTTGGATTCCGGAGTTATCTGTTGGGCGACAATGCCGTACAGGATCAGGGGCAGGGACGGCGGGAGCAGGAGTCCAAGGCTACCCGAGGTTGTCACCAGTCCCAGGCTGAATTTTTCCTGGTATCCGGCCTCGACCAGGGCAGGCAGGAGCAGGGCGCCCACGGCAACGATGGTGACCCCCGATGCCCCTGTAAAGGCCGTGAACAGGGCACAGGTGATGAATGAGACGACAGCCAGCCCTCCGGGCATCCACCCCATGAACGCGCTGGTGAGCCGGACCAGACGTGAGGATGTATTGCTCGCACCGAGGATGCAGCCCGCAACCGTGAAAAGGGGCAAGGCCGACAGGACCGGGGTGTCGGTGATCCGGTAGAGTTCGATGGCGATCACCGACAGATCCACCCCGCTCACGGCAAAACCGGCCGAGGCAATGGCCAGGATTACGGCAAACAGGGGCATGCCCAGCATTGCCAGGAGAAACACCACCGAAAGTATGAGTGTCAGTGTCACGGCTTTGGGACCACCACGCGGTGAATGTGGGTCATGCCGGTAAGAAGGCACCGGATGGCGATGATGAAGAAGGCCGCCGGGATGATGGACTGGCATACCCATGTGGGGACGCCTGCAAAGGCGGGTGTGTGGTACCCGAATTCCATGCGGACAAGATCCAGGCTGAACCAGGCTGTAATTGCGCACAGGATTCCCGTGGCCGTCATGGTCAGGAAACCGGCAACGGATCTGGCCCTGGGTGACAGATACCGGGTCAGGACATCAATGGTGATGTGTTTTTCCTGGCGTGTGGCAGCCATGGCGCCAAGGAGCCCGGCCCAGAGCACCAGGATCCTGATGAGGGGATCTGCCCAGGCAATGCCGCTGTCACTTACGTTCCGGACAAGGATCTGGAGCACTGCCGCGGACATCATCATAACCAGCAGTGCTATGAGAAGCATGTCCTCCAGGCGGTGCAGCCAGTGCACCAGCCGTTTCAGGGTCGCGATCACGGTTTTTTGTTCCTGAATTCGGACAGGAGTCTGTCCAGGGTGTCCACAATGTTTTTGGACAGGATGTTGTGGCCGGCCATGATGGCTATGGCATTCTGGGCCTTTTCCCGCCACTGGGCAACGGTAGGGGCATCGGGCACAACCTCCTGGATACCGTCGGTTTTCAACAAGGCCATGGCTTCGTCGTTCTGATTCCTGTTGTGTTTGTCCATTCTGGCAAAGGCGCTGCCCAGGATCTCCCTGACAACTGCCTGATCTGGCCCGGAAAGTTCCATGAATGCTCCCTTGTCAATGGCAAGCACCCCGAAGGTGTAGATCAGGGGAAGCTGGGTGATGTATTTGACCTGGGTATGCCAGTGCAGCAGGATGGCGTAGGCAGGCGGGATTGCCACCGTGTTGATCATCCCGGTCTGGAGTCCGGTGCGCACGTCTGCTATGGACAGGGGGATGGGGCTGACACCGAAGGCCTTTACCGCCTCAAAAGCACTCTTGTCATTTTCAGGCACCCAGGCTTTCTGGTTCTGGAGATCATGGATGGAAGCCACCGGATTGGTGCTCATGATCTGGGCGAACCCGCCTTCGGCAATGCCGAAGATAACAAAACCGGCATCCTCGTAACCTTTGGTGAGCACTGGATCCAGGGTCTTGCGTACATAGTCGACTTCGCCCATGGACCTGAAGACCAGGGGCAGGGAATAGATCTGGCTGTCCGGGTATATGGCCGACAGACTGCCCGAGGATACGGCGCCGCCCTGGAGCTGGCGGATCCTGATCTTCCGGAGTACACCCTGGTCGCTGCCCATGACACCGCCGGTAAAGAATTTAAAGGAAACCCTGCTCTGGGTTTTGTCCTTGATTTCGGCGGCGGCAGCCTGCATCTGCACAACCTCGAATGCTCCTTCCGGTGCAATGGTTGCGATTTTGAACACAGAAGCACCGGCCGCAACCGGGCTGAGTGAAAGAATAATCAGGGATAGAATGGGCAGGAACCATGGCATTTTCATGAAACGATCTCCAAGCCTGTTGACATTGGGCCATACCGAACCATGCCCGAAACCTCTGGGTTGTCAACGGTCTGTTTTTATGGTTGGATATCACCGCCGGTCATACCGGAGATCCGGCCATGGGGCTGGGGTGACGTTTGATTCAAGGCTCCGGCATGGAGTCTGAATAGTTTAATTCAGGTGCAAGTATTACCAGATTGCGCGGGGTATGGCAACGGTTAAAAATAATCAGCAGAACCGTCCAGGAGTTCTCTGGCCTGGATCTTGGCCAGGGTATTGACCAGGGTATACCCGGGTTCATCGGCCGCTGCCTCCAGGACTTCGCCCAGGAGCCTGTCATGGAGTTCCCTGTCGTACACCATACGGGCGTACCGTCTGGCAAAGAGCACCTTGGCCATGAGGTTCCTGCCCCCGGATATGGCAATGGCCTTTTCGAAATGGGTTCTGGCATCCTCGGGACGTCCTCCCAGCATGGGAGGCAGCAGGGTTGCTATGGTTCCTAGAAAGAGATGGGCTCCGCCGTCCATGTACATTTCATCCAGGGCAACTACGGTTTCCATGATGGCCTGGATCCTGGGCACCTGGGACAAGGCGTCGAGCTGGCCCGAGCGGACATTGATCCAGGAAGCCCAGACCGATCCCAGGGCATAGAGGACCGGAACATCCTTTTTCCTGGCTGATGCCAGGACCGTTTTCAGCTCTGTCTCCTTTATCCGGTCAATGCCGCAGAATGCCGAACGTTCCGCGCAGCATGCCTTTAGGGCAAAGCCCAGGGCCTTGTCCGTGAGCAGCAGGGCCCGGTCCTTATCCTTGACAAAAACATCGGCATAGGTCCCGTTGAGAAGAGCGGCCGTGGTGAGAAGGCCCGGATTGGACGGATCGCTGCCAACCAGGGCGTCGATCATGATCAGGTAGGCAGGACTTCCCTGCCTGACGGTTTCCAGGTCATTATTATCCCGGATGGCACGGGAAAGATTGTTCGCAAGGTTTTCCGTCATGGATCCCGTAACCAGGCTGCACCCCTGGCAAAGGAAGAGGCACAGAAGGATGAACGTTACAAAGGCAGCATGACGGATGGGAATATGGGGCGAATAGGGTTGAAACATGGGTTCCTCCAGCTGATGGTGTCCCTTGTCCGTTGCCTGGAAGTATTAGCCGGATACCGGTTGGGTGTCAACACCAAAACCCTTTTCTAACAGGAAAATATTCGGGATAAAACCTGTTTTTTTTGTCCCGGCCGGGGTATAGTGGTCTTCCACCCAAGGTAAGGATGAATGCTGCAGGAAGGATATATGGTAAAGAGCAGGCTGATCGACAAAGCAGGTCGGTCATGAAAGCAGGTAGGTCTTGACATTCCCTGGACCACGGTCACCCGGAGGTTCCCTGGGCACATTTGCCGGGGTGTTTACCCCGAGTATTCTGACCATCCTGGGGATCATCCTGTTTCTGCGCCTGGGTTTCGTTGTCGGCAATGCAGGGATGGGACAGGCACTGGTTATCATCGGCCTGGCTAACCTGATTTCGGTCCTTACCAGTTTTTCCCTGGCTGCCGTTGCCACCAACCTGAGGGTGAAAAGAGGCGGGGACTATTACCTGATTTCAAGGACCCTGGGACTGGAGTTCGGCGGTGCCATCGGCATTGTGCTGTTTCTCGCCCAATCCGTATCCATCGCTTTTTACTGCATAGGATTCGGGGAAGCCGTGGCCGCAATGACCGGTATAGCGGGACCCCTGTACCCCCAAATGATAGCCGGCCTGGCTGTGCTTCTCCTGTTTGTCCTGGCATGGCTCGGGGCGGACTGGGCCACGCGTTTCCAGTACGTTGTCATGGCATTTTTGGGTCTTGCTCTGGTATCCTTTTACATGGGCGGTGTGCTTAGGTGGGATACCGGACTCCTGGTCCGAAACTGGTCAGGCTCAGGGGATTCTCCTGGATTCTGGATCCTGTTTGCCGTTTTTTTCCCGGCAGTTACCGGGTTTACCCAGGGCGTGAGCATGTCAGGTGAACTCAGGGATCCTGGGCGGAGCCTTCCGTTGGGTACTTTTATGGCCGTGGGGATCTCCATTGCCGTTTATTTTTCCGTTGCCGTGATCCTTGCAGCCGCCTTGCCATCAGAGATCCTGACAACCGACTATGGGGCCATGAAAAAGGCAGCCAGTTGGGGGATCTTTATTGACGCCGGTGTAATCTCTGCTACCCTGTCCTCGGCCATGGCATCCTTTCTCGGTGCACCCAGAATTCTGCAGTCCCTGGCTTCGGACAAAATTTTTCCGTTCCTGAACAGGTTCAGCGCGGGGTATGGTCCATCAAACAATCCCAGGCCCGGAGTGCTCCTGTCCCTTGCCATAGCCCTGGTGGCCATTGCCCTGGGACAGCTGGATCTCATCGCCAGGGTCGTGTCCATGTTCTTTTTGATTTCCTACGGTTTGCTCAACGGGGCCACCTATTTTGAAGCAAGGACTGCCAGCCCGTCCTTCAGGCCCCGTTTCCGGTTGTTTCATCCCTGGATAAGCCTGGCTGGTTTTCTGGCCTGCCTGGGGGCCATGTTGGCCATTGATTTTAAAACCGGTGTAATTGCCGTGGCCATTCTTACCTCCATTTATCACTATCTGAAACAGACATCGGGACCGGCCCGGTGGGCTGACGGCCAGAGGTCCTATCACCTGAAAAATGTCAGGGAAAATCTCCTGGCCGCCCAGGAAGACCCTGATCACCCCAGGGACTGGCGTCCATTTATCCTGGCCGTATCCCCTGAAACCCGGTCCCGGGAATCCCTGCTCAGACTGGGGGGATGGCTGGAAGGGGGTAGCGGGATGACGGCCGCTGTCCACATCCTGGAAGGCAAAGGGGCCCGGATGGCCAGGCTCTGGGCCAGGGAAAGGGAAGAACTGTCCCTGGAAATCCGTCGCCTGGGTCTTGATGCATTCCCCATGGTAATTACTGCAGAATCGCACCTGGCAGGGGTTGAGGCAGCTATCCAGTGTTTTGGAATTGGAGCTGTCCATGCCAATACAGTCCTGTTCAACCGGCACGAGCCGGCCGCAGGAGGAGAAGCATCCCGGCAGGCTCTGCCCGATTTGGTGAGATCCGTGTTCCGTCTTGACTGTAATACCCTGATTCTGGACCTCAAGGCCGGCGGCTGGGAGGCCCTGGATGCAGTCCCCCCTGATCAGCGCAGGATTGATGTGTGGTGGAAAGGCGACAATACCAGCCGTCTCATGCTTCTTCTGGCCTATCTCATGTCCCGGAGCGATGCCTGGGAAGCGTGTGTCATAAGGCTACTGGCCATGGATTATGACAAGGATACGGTCCAAAGCCGGGAGTCTCTCCAGGCAATCCTGGATGAGATCCGCATCAGCGCCGTGCCGGTTATTATCCCGGGTGCCGGGGACGACACGGTTGTTGACTGGTCCAGGGATACCTCCCTGGTTTTCCTGCCGTTTTCAGTCAGGCGGAATATGATCACCGGCCCCATGGGAACTCCCTGTGACGATCTGCTGGAACGTCTCGGCAGCGTTGTCCTGGCACTTGCCTCCCAGGATATGGACCTGGACGCCGAGCCAGAAGAAGGACCGGTCCAGGAACTGGCCGATCTCATGGATACCCTGGAGCGTGCCCGGGATAGGGCAAAAAAAGTCAGGGACCAGGCAGATGAGGCCCAAGACAGGGCTAAGGAGGCCATGATGGCTGTGGGGCTGTCCGGAAGCCTCATGGATGATGGGCAGGTCCTGAGGCTGAAGGCTGCACTGGATGCCCGAAGGAGTGCCGAAACTGCCGGAAAAAAGGCGGCGAGGGAACAGGAAGAAGTCAGGAAAGCAGCGGAACAGGCCGGGGCCAGGGGCCTTCCTGCCAATGAATCTGGTGGTGAAGAACCCGAAAAGGACATAAGAGAAAAGGAAATCTGATATATGGTACGGTATCTTAAAACCTTGGGTGTGATCGCCGCCTTTTTTCTGGCCGTATTCATAATTTGTGCAGGATGGGCTCTTGGGAAGGATGCCCAGGGATCTGTCGAGGCCGGCCTCAAACTCGGCGAGCAGGTTGCCCTGGTCCAGAAAAGCATTGACATTGAAACCAGCGAGATAGGAAACCTTAAGAGCAGGATTGCCAATGCAGACCAGACCCGGGAAGTATTTCTCCTTCAGACCGATACCCACAACCTGCTTTTGTCCACACTGATCAACCAGCTCAATTTTCCGGATGATGCCGTCAGGGAGATTGAAAAGGCCTCGGAAAATTGCCAGACCACCCTGAGTCAGCTTTCCGGCATGCTGACCGATTACCGGAAACAGTATGCCGACCTGGAAGGGTGGACAGCGAAATCCAACGAACAGCGCGGGGTCAATGAAAAGAATCTGGCAGAGCTGTCCGGCAGGGAAAAGCGGGACAAGACGCTTGCTCCCCTGGTCCGACAGCTAAAACAGTTCCAGGCGATTCTGAACCAGAAAGTTGCACTTCTGGAAAAATTGACCGTTGACGTGAAGGACCGGATTCAACGGGTGGAGGAGATTAACACCCGGTATGCCGCGTTGGCAGGACAGTTCAGTGACAGGCTGAAAATTTTGAAAAGAAAGGAGCTGCTCCGGCGGCAGACCAATCCCCTGATCAGTGGGGCCCGGGATCGTCTGTTTACCGATGTTGTCACCGTGAAGAAAGACCTCCAGTCACTCCTTGACCCGGGAACATGGTCCGATATGCTGGGTTTTATATGGGAAAAGGGTGTTTTCGCACCAATATCCCTTGTGGTGGTCCTGCTCATGGTGATCCTGCTTGCCCGGAAATGCCGGTCGTGGCTGAGGTCCGAGGCTGCTGCAGCTTTTGCCAGGGAGCGGCGTTGGACCCGGGTCGTCCTGACCCTGGCCGCCCGCACCATGACCCTTTCCTTTGTCACCCTGTTTCTGAACCTGAGCTGCAGCTTTGAGCTGTTCTTCAGGAGTGCGGCAGCCAGCGGTATCATTGTCCAGATTCTGACCCTGACCCTGTTCGTTACCTGGAGTTCCCTGTTCGTCACCTGTATCAGCCGGGAAGACTTGACCCCGGCTGTTGAACGGATCCGCTCAGGGCTTCGGCTGGTGCTGGTCTTTATTCCCATTTACCTTGTGGCAAGGCAGGCTCTGGATACGGCGCAGACCATCCTGGTATCCTTCCGGCTGCTCCTGGAGATAGGGCTGTATGGCTGGCTGGTCCTGTTCTGGAAAGTTGTGGATCGGATTCCCGGAGTCAGGCCGGTGGGACCGGGTACAATAGGGAAATTTTTGTTTTTCGGTGTCCGCTTCACAGGATTTGGGATCGCCATCGGCGGCATTGTTCTGGAGCTTTTGGGGT
The DNA here is from genome assembly GCA_043806875.1 of Pseudomonadota bacterium. Lineage (GTDB taxonomy): Bacteria > Desulfobacterota > Desulfobacteria > Desulfobacterales > Desulfobacteraceae > JAZDGN01. The sequence continues at coordinate 20,064 of JAZDGN010000132.1, read as the reverse complement.
ATGGTCTCCTGGCAGAGTACTGGTATGGCTCCTGGGGGCAGACCCTGGCAGCGATTTTCTGGGGGGTTCTGGGATTTCACATGCTGTCCGAGTGGCAGGGCTTCGATGCCCAGGGGCTCTCTGACACCGATGCCAAGGGTAATGCCGTGGGGCAGCTGTCCACCCATTGGGTTGCCCGGCAGCTGTTCGGGGCCCTGTTTTCCATCTTGTGCCTCATGGGGGTCCTGCTGGCCTGGAGCAGCAAACAGACATTTTTTGCCGGCCTTACCAGGGGTTTTACCTATACCTTTCAGGTGGGTTCCATGAGCTTCAGCGCCGTCAGCTTTGTCCAGGCCCTTATCGTCCTTGTGGGCGTGCATTTTCTGGCACGCCTGTGGCGACGGTTCTTCCAGAAGACCATCCTGCACCAGAGCGGCGTGGACATGGGTGTCCGGGAATCCATGACCACCATCACGGTTTATGCCATCTGGATATTCGGGATCTTCATCGCCCTGCACGTGTTCGGACTCAACACCACGACGGTTGCGGTGGCTTTCGGAGCGCTAGGCATCGGCCTGGGATTCGGGCTTCAGAATATTTTCAACAATTTCATATCCGGGATTATCCTCCTGTTTGAGCGGCCCATACAGGTGGGCGACGACATCGAAATCAACGGAACCTGGGCCACGGTAACCAAGACCAATGTCCGCTCGACCATTGTCCAGACCTACGACAATGCCACCATCATCATCCCCAATGCAGACCTGATCAGCAATCAGGTCATCAACTGGAGCTTCAAGGACAAGCGGCTGCGCAGGGGGGTTCAGGTCGGGGTGGAATACGGGTCCGACATCGAGAAGGTCAGGGCGACCCTGCTGGAGATCGCCGACGCTAACCCCAGGATACTCAAATACCCCAAACCGGATGTGATTTTCAACGATTTTGCGGACAGTGCCCTGATATTCACCCTGCGGTTCTGGACCTTTATCGTGTCCTTTTACTCTGTTGAAACGGAAGTCCGGTTTAAAATCGACGCCTTGTTCAAGGAACGGGGGCTTGTCATTGCCTTTCCCCAGCAGGATATCCACATCCGCTCGGTTCCGCCGGGGCTCCTGGTTCAGCCGGCCGGCAGGGAACCCCGGAAGGAGTAATTGGTGTTCCTTCACGGAATCTTCACAAAAGATCTTTAGCATGGGCCTGTTACCAACCCTGGTTTTTCATCAAATCATGGACACAGGCCGGGGGATGATGTTATAAGCTGTTAATTTTTAATTCCAGGATGATGATGAGGATGACGTATCCGGGTTATAAAAAATCGAGTTCCCGCTACCAGCTGATCATGGTTTTCTGGGCCGTGGCCCTGGCTGCCTTTGCTATTCTGCGCTCGATGCTTCTGGTGGATTCCTGGGGAGAGATTGACCATTCCCTGGCGCACCTGGTCAGGATCTTCGTGTCGGGGTTTATTTACGACATCGGGTTTCTGTCCTATTTCAGCCTGTTTTTTGCCCTGGTTTTTCTTGTCCTGCCCCGGTGGCTGTTCAGCAGCCGGATCTTCGGCTGGTTTGCCCATGCCGTGTTCTTCACACTGACCAGCGGCCTGATGTGCCTTCTGGTGGCGGAATGGCTGTTCTGGGAGGAGTTCAATGTCCGGTTCAATTTTATCGCAGTGGACTACCTGATCTACAGGCAGGAGGTTACGGACAACATCTACCAGTCCTATCCTGTGATCTGGCTGCTGTCAGGGATGCTGCTGGCATCCTTTATCCTATGGCTGGGGGTCAGAAAGCGGCTCGCATCGGCCCTGGCCTCCCGGGATTCATTTGGGCAACGCCTGGGCTTCTTCTGCCTGTCAGCTATCCTGGCAGCCATGTCCTATTTCTGGATAGACGATTCCCTGAGAAGCGCCTCGGACAACAACTACATCAATGAGCTGGCCAGTAACGGTGCTTACCAGTTTGTGTCAGCCTTCAGGCACAATTCCCTGGAATACAGGACCCTCTATGCCCTGGGCGATGATAACAAATTATCCGGGATGCTGAAACAGCAGGTGAAAAAGGATGATGGTGAAGGCGGTCTCTATGATATTTCACGGCAGGTCACGGCAATGGAAAAACCGATCCGTCCCAATGTCATCCTGCTGTGCGTCGAGAGCCTCAGCGCAGAATACCTGACACGGTTCGGGAACAAGGGAAAAAATATCACGCCGTTCATGGATGAGTGGTTTAAACAGGGTCTTCTCTTTACCCGGTGCTATGCTACCGGAACCCGTACCACCCGGGGTCTGGAAGCCATTACCATTTCCGTTCCCCCCACCCCCGGACGTTCCCTGGTCAAGCGGCCGGAGCGCTACCCCATGTACACCCTGGGTAAGGTTTTCCAGGACAACGGGTATGATACGGCATTTGTCTACGGGGGCAGGGGATACTTTGACAACATGAATGCCTTTTTTTCGGACAACGGGTACACGGTTGTGGACAAGGCAGATTTTTCCGATGACGAGAAGCATTTCGAAAATGCGTGGGGGGTATCGGATGAGGATCTCTTTGCCCAGGTGATAAAGCAGGCAAGGCTGTCACAGGAAAAGGGCAAGCCCTTTTTCTTCCATGTCATGACAACCAGCAATCACAGGCCCTACACCTATCCGGAAGGCAAGATAGACATCCCGTCAGGGACCCATCGCAACGGTGCCGTAAAGTACACCGATTACGCCATCGGGCAGTTGATCAGGAATGCCAGAAAAGAGCCCTGGTTCGATTCGACCCTGTTCGTGGTGGTGGCCGACCACTGCGCCAGCAGCGCCGGCAAGATAGGGCTTCCCATCAACAAGTACCATATTCCCCTGTTTATTTACGGTCCCGCCTATGTGCTCCCGGCTGAGATCGACAGGGTGTGCAGCCAGATAGACATCGCGCCCACGGTCCTGGGCCTGGCGGGCTTGAGCTATACCAGCTGGTTTTTCGGTCATGACGTGCTGGACAGATCCTATGAGCCCAGGGCACTGATTGGAAACTACCAGAAACTGGCCCTGTTCCAGGATAATATCCTGACCATCCTGTCCCCCAACCGGCAGGTACACCAGATCCGGGATCCCGAAAACAACAGGGACACCATTGACGCCATAGATCCGAACGAGCCCCTCGGCCAGAAGACCATCATGTATTACCAGGGGGCTGACTACATCATCAGCCACCGAATAAACCAGAGGAAGTGATGCAAGTATGAGAACCAGTTTCCTTCCGTTTTCAAGACCGTCCATCATAGACGAGGACATTGCCGGTGTGGTGGAGGTGCTCCGTTCCGGGTGGATAACCACCGGGAGCAAAAATCACCTGCTTGAAGAGGCCTTTTGTGAGTATAGCGGGTGTCCGGGTGCCGTAGCTCTGAGCTCTGCCACTGCAGGCATGCACGTGCTTCTCCGGGCCATGGACCTGGGCCCGGGGGACGAGGTGGTTACCCCGGCCCTGACCTGGGTTTCCACGGTGAATCTGATCTGCATGGCCGGTGCGACCCCTGTGTTTGCAGACGTTGACCGGGACACCCTGATGGTTACGAAAAGGACCCTGGAGTCCTGCATCACCCCCCGGACCCGTTTGATCATCCCGGTCCATTTTGCCGGTGCGCCGGTGGACATGGAACCGGTCATGGACCTGGCCCGGGAAAGGGGAATCCCAGTGGTGGAAGATGCGGCCCATGCCCTGGGGACCCGGTACCGGGGCCAGCGCATCGGTGCCGCAGGAACATCGGTTTTTTCCTTTCACCCCATCAAGAATATCACCACCGGCGAAGGGGGAATGGTCTGCTCGGACAATAAAAGCCTTCTTGAGAGGGTCCGGCGCTTAAAATTTCACGGCCTGGGCGTTGACGCATTTGACCGGACCACCCAGGGGCGCTCTCCCCAGGCAGAGGTCCTGGAACCCGGATACAAGTACAACCTTCCGGATATGCAGGCCGTGCTGGGAATCTCCCAGCTCAGGAGAGTTGAGGACATGAACCGCAAGCGGGCTGAACTGGCTGCCCTGTACCTGGAAATGCTCCGGGAGGTGGAAGAGATCCTTCCCCTGGCCCTGCCCCGGGATCCCGGCAGTCACCATGCCTGGCACCTGTTTGTGGTGCGCCTGGACACGGATAGGACTGCCCTGACCCGGGACGGTTTCATGGACGCCCTGAAAGGGCAGAACATCGGAACCGGGCTCCACTTCCGTTCGGTTCATCTCCAGAAATACTACAGGGAAACCATGGGGTACAGGCCCGGCATGCTGCCTGACACCGAGTGGAATTCCGACAGAATCCTGTCCCTGCCCCTGTTCCCGGACATGAACCACGACGACGTAACCGATGTGGTTGCAGCAATAAAAGGTGTGCTCCATGGATGAATCTGTGTACCTGTCTGTTGTGATCCCTGTGTTCAACGAGGAGAAAAGCCTCCCTGAACTGGCCCGGCGCTGTCTGAACGCCTGCCGCAGCATAAAGCGCAGTTTTGAAATATTGCTCATTGACGACGGTTCCCGGGACGAATCGGCCGCCATCATACGCCAGTTGGCCCTGGACAACCCCTGCGAGATCAAGGGCGTTTTCCTGAACCGTAATTACGGCCAGCATTCGGCCATCATGGCCGGATTCGAGGAATCCGGCGGGGCCATCATCGTGACCCTGGATGCCGATCTCCAGAATCCGCCCGAAGAGATTCCGGCCCTGGTTGCTGCTGCTGAAAAGGGCAACGACGTGGTGGGTTCCGTCCGGCAGAACCGGCAGGACACTGCCTTCAGGAGGATTTCGTCCCGGATCATCAACTCTGCTGTTCAGAAAACCACCGGGGTGATGATGACCGATTACGGGTGCATGCTCAGGGCCTACCGAAGGCCCATTGTCGATGCGGTTCTCCAGTGCCACGAGCGCAGCACCTTCATACCGGTCCTGGCCAACAGTTTTGCCAGGACCACCACGGAGATCCCTGTGGGACACGCCAAACGTGAGCAGGGAGATTCCAAGTACAACCTGTTCAAGCTGCTCTCCCTGCAGTTCGATCTGTTGACCAGCATGACCACCTTTCCCCTGAGACTGCTCAGTTTTATCGGCGGCATCATTTCCGTGTCCGGAATCGGGTTCGGCGTTTTTCTCATGATCATGCGGCTCCTTTATGGAGCCCCATGGGCCGCGGATGGGGTATTTACCCTGTTCGCCATCCTGTTTATTTTTATCGGAGCCCAGTTTGTAGCCCTCGGGCTTCTGGGAGAGTATATCGGACGAATTTATCATGATGTCCGGGGCCGTCCCCGGTATTTTGTCCAGGATGTCGTCTGTAAGGTCAGGGATAAGGACATCCCATAATGAATTGGAGAAACACATGAAGACAATTGTTTTTGCCTACCATACCATCGGCTGCACAGGAATCAGAGCCCTGCTCGAGAATGGCTTTGAGATTGCCGAAATCTATACCCACAATGATGATCCCGGGGAGAACGTGTGGTTTGAGTCCGTGGCTGAACTGGCTGCAGAGCACAACATCGGGGTATTCTCTCCCGAGGATATCAACCACCCGGTATGGGTGGAGCGGATCCGCCGCATCAAGCCGGACGTCATGTTCTCGTTTTACTACCGGAATCTTTTAAAGTCGGACCTCCTGGGAATCCCGGAAAAAGGATGCTTTAACCTTCACGGCTCCCTGCTGCCCGCATACCGGGGGCGCTGCCCGGTGAATTGGGTCCTGGTCAACGGGGAAACCCGGACCGGGGTGACCCTGCACCGCATGACACCCAGGCCTGATGACGGGGATATCGCAGGTCAGAAAGTCGTGGATATCGATCCCGAGGATACGGCTCTGACCCTTCACGGGAAACTGGCTGCTGCTGCCGGGCAGCTTCTGGATGAGGTCCTGCCGGCCATCAGGGAAAGGTCCGTGACCCTGACCGCCCAGGATGCTTCCCTGGCCTCCTATTTCGGCGGCCGCCGTCCTGAAGACGGTGAGATCGACTGGAGCCGGGACGCAGAGACCGTACACAACCTTGTCCGGGCAGTGACCCGGCCTTACCCCGGAGCATTTTCCTTTTTCGGAAACAGGAAGTTCTTTTTCTGGAAAGTAGTAACTCATCCCATGAACAATGATTCCATGGTCCCGGGGACCATTGTTTCCACCACTCCCCTTGTCATTGCCTGCGGCAGCAATGCCGTTCAGGTGGTCACAGGCCAGACCGAAACAGGTCCGTTCATGGGTGGAGACCAGCTTGCCCGGGACAGCCGTCTGTCCCGGGGCATGATCTTCGGCCGGCAGGCCAGCATCGAGATCGAGGAAAAACGTAAGAAGAACATCCTGATCCTGGGGGTCAACGGATTTATCGGCAACGCGCTCAGCGAGCGGCTCCTGGATTCGGGCAAATATAATGTCCACGGCATGGACATCAACTCGGACAGTGTCCGGCGCTTCCTGAATCGGCCGGGTTTCTATTTCCACGAGGGAGATATCTCCATTCACCGGGAGTGGATCGAGTACCACGTGAAAAAGTGCGACATCATCCTTCCCCTTGTGGCCATTGCAACACCTGCGGAATACACCCGGAACCCCATCCGGGTGTTTGAACTGGATTTCGAAGAGAACCTGCGCATTGTCCGGTACTGTGCCAAGTACGGCAAGCGGATCCTGTTTCCTTCCACCTCGGAAGTCTATGGCATGTCCACCGACGAGGTATTTGACGAGGAGACCTCCCGCCTGGTGCTGGGTCCCATAAACAAGCAGCGGTGGATCTACTCCTGCTCCAAGCAGCTCCTGGACCGGGTCATCTACGCCTACGGTGAGATGCAGGGACTGCCGTTCACCATATTCCGGCCCTTCAACTGGATAGGCCCCCGCCTGGACAGTCTCATGTCCGCCCGTATCGGCAGTTCACGGGCCATCACCCAGCTGATCCTGAACCTGGTGGAGGGTACTCCCATTCAGCTGGTGGACGGCGGGGAGCAGAAACGGTGCTTCACCGATATTTCCGATGGTGTGGAGTGCCTGTACCGGATCATCGAGAACAAGAACAACGTGTGCGCCGGCAAGATCATCAACATCGGGAACCCGGACAACGAGGCCAGTATCAAGGAGATGGCCGATACTCTGGTGGAATGCTTCAACCGCCACCCCCTGAGGTCCAAGTTCCCGCCCTTTGCAGGGATGCGCGTGGTGGAGAGCGGCTCATTCTACGGCAAGGGGTACGAGGATGTGCAGCACCGGAAACCCAGTATCCGCAATGCAAAGCGTTTTCTGGGCTGGCAGCCCATCGTGCCCATGTCACACTCCATAGAAGAGACCCTGGATTTCTTCCTGAGGCAGCATGTGGGAGATGTTGTTGACTGATACGACTTCGCACCTCCTGGGCCTCAGGATCGACGTGGACACCTTCCGGGGAACAAAACGCGGTGTCCCGAGGCTTCTGGACACCCTGGCCCGCCATGGGGTAAAAGCCACCTTCTTTTTTTCCGTGGGCCCGGACAACATGGGCAGGCATCTTTTCAGGCTCCTGAAACCGTCATTCCTGAAAAAAATGCTCCGATCCAACGCCCCGGGACTGTACGGCTGGGATATTCTGATCCGGGGAACCCTCTGGCCCGGCCCGGTCATCGGGTACCATCTCCGGGATGTCCTGGTCCGGGCAGCCCGGGAAGGGCATGAGATAGGGCTCCATGCCTGGGATCACCATGCCTGGCAGGTCCGATCCGACCGCATGGACGCCCTCTCAGTGGAAGAGACCCTGACCCGGGGGGCTTCAATGCTTCAGGACATCACAGGGCAGTTTCCCAGGGCATCGGCGGCACCAGGATGGAAATGTACGGATGCCGCCCTCATGGCAAAGGAGCGGTTCCCCTTTGTCTATAACAGTGACTGCAGGGGTCGGAGCCTGTTTGTTCCCACCGTGGACGGACAGTCTCTCAAAACCCCCCAGGTCCCGGTGACCCTGCCCACCTTTGATGAAATTATCGGCAGGGACGGGGTAACGGATGCCAATTACAACGAAATGCTCCTTGGACTTATCCGGCCCGGGCAGTTGAATGTCCTTACCATCCATGCCGAAGTCGAGGGCATGATCTGTGCCGGGCTGTTTGATGCATTTCTCACCCTGGCCCTGGCCAGGGGCATAAAACCGGTTCCTCTGGGGGATCTCTTGCCTGCAGGATCATCCGCATTGGACTTGGCCGGGATTGTTCAACGGGAAATCCCAGGCCGGGAAGGGGTGCTGGCTGTCCAGGCCGCGCCTTCCAGTGGTCCGGAGTGTTGACATGACCGACAGTATGAAACAGATTCTTGTTGCCCTGGGGCTGATCCTGGTGTTTTTCGGGGTCTACCTGATGCCCTTGGGCGTCCGTCCCCTCATGATACCCGATGAGACCCGGTATGCTGAAGTGCCGCGGGAGATGATCGAAACCGGCGACTGGGTGGTCCCGCGTCTCAACGGCCTCAGGTATTTTGAAAAACCGGTCATGGGATACTGGCTGAACGGACTGTCCATCCTCGCATTCGGGGAAAACGCTTTTGCCGTCAGGTTTCCTTCCGCAGCCGCCGCAGGCTTGTCTGCGCTCATGGTTTTTTTCCTGGCCAGCAGGAGCCTGGGCCGGCTTCAGGGACTCATGGCAGCCGGAGTTTTGCTCACTGCCGTTGAGGTGTTCGGCATCGGGACCTTTGCTGTCCTTGATTCCATGCTGTCGTTTTTTCTCACAGCTTCTCTGGGTTTTTTTTATCTGGCCTGGGAGAGCAGGCATGTCAGGGTCAGGCGCATCGCTTTTCTGATTCTTTCCGGTCTGTTCTGCGGTCTTGCATGCCATACCAAGGGGTTTCTGGCCTTTGCGGTACCGGTAGTTGTCACGGTCCCGTTCCTGGTCTGGCAGGGACAGTGGAAAGAGGTGTTCAGGTTTGCCTGGATACCCTTGGTTACGGCTCTTTTGGTCATGGTGCCCTGGGGTGTCATGGTTCACCTGAGGGAGCCCCAATTCTGGGATTTTTTTTTCTGGAACGAGCACGTCCACAGGTTCTTCGCAGCCGATAACGCCCAGCACAAAGAGCCGTTCTATTATTTTCTGATGGTCCTGCCCCTGGGACTTGTGCCCTGGATCGCCCTTGCTCCGGCAGCGGCAAGGGGCCTGGTAAAGACGGGCTTGAAGAATCCCTTTCTGCGGTACGCCCTGTGCTGGACCCTGTTCCCCCTGGTTTTCTTTTCAGTCTCGTCCGGAAAGATTGCAACCTATATACTGCCCTGTTTCCCGGCCATGGCGGCTCTTGTGGCCCAAGGCCTTTACGCCTACGGTGACGGGGCCCAAAGGTTCAGATTGTGGGACGTAGGAGCCCTGGCCCTTGCAGGATTTTTCTGCATCGTGGCCCTGGCCATGGGCGTGGTACAGGCCGGTATGGTCAAGGGTTTTACCGTGTATGCCAGTTTCTGGAAAGGGTCCTGCTTCATTTTTGGTCTTATCAGCTTTTCCGCTTTTCTGGTCCTGTCCGCCCGGGCCCGGGAGATGATCCCGAAATGGTTGTTTTTCGGACTGTCTCCGGTTGTCCTGCTGGTCCTGCTTCCGTTCCTGATGCCGGATCTGACCATACTGAGAAAGGCGCCGGGTATTCTGTTCACGGAGAACCGGGACCTGGTCACCAGGGACACGGTTATCGTTTCCCAGGCATCGCTTATCCGGGCAGTGTGCTGGACGTATAAACGCAGGGATGTGTTCCAGCTGGAGGAAGGCGGGGAACTGTCCTATGGTCTGAATCATGCGGACTCAGCTCACCGGCTGCTCGACTTTGAGCAGTTCACCCGGCTGGTGGATGCGAACCGGGGCAAGAGGCGTGTCCTGCTTGTTGTGGATCCCAGTAAACTGGACCTGTGGAAATCCCTGATTCCCCAGCCGGAATTTTTACGATCCAGTGGCGAAAAGGGTTTTGTTCTGGTGTTTTACTAGGTTTGTGAACGCCAGGGGTTTTTAAGTCCCGGAAGAATTTTATAAGAACGAGGAGATCTCATGAACCGCTATATCCCTCTTATCCTGACGGGTGTCCTGCTCAACGCCTTTGCCCAGATTACCCTGAAGCATGGCATGAAAATCATCGGCGAGTTTTCCTTTACTCTGGGCAACTTCATCCCCATCGCGATCAAGGCAGCCCTCAATCCGTTCATCGCTCTGGGGATCGCTTTTTATGTTATCAGCGTAGGGGTCTGGCTCATGGTCCTCTCCAGAGTGGACGTGACCTATGCTTACCCGCTTCTCAGTGTTGGATACATTGTCACGGCTGTCGCAGGACAGCTCTTCTTGAACGAACCCATGAGCGCTATCCGGTGGGGCGGCGTCGTTGTGATCTGCATCGGCGTGTTCCTGATCACGCGGACCGTATGAACCCACTTGGAACGGCCGTTTGATCCGGGCGGCGACGGTTTTTATATTTCATCAAGATGACATTCGTGCATGACCGCAAACACGGCTGCAAATACGTCGGTGAGCCTGAGGATTCCGGTGATCTCGGTGTCTTTCATCACGAGCAGGGACTGGTGACTGCCGATGACCAGCTGGTGGATCGCTTCATCCAGGTTCGCGGTCTCGTCGATGAACTCTCCCTCACCGGGCGTGTACATGAACTTTTTTATCTTGATGGACGCGGCTCTCTTGCATATTTCCCGAAGCGGGGCGTTCCACAGGTGGTAGTCCTTTAACAGGGACTTCATGAACGGCTGGGAAAACCCGTATCTGTTCAGCCCTGGACCGTCCAGGATCTTGTCGTATTTGGGCTCCAGGGCCCGCAGGGCATCCAGCTGGCTGATCTTGCCCACAACCCTCCTGTTCTTATCCAGGATCAGGATAGCCCTGTGAACGTATTTTGTGTCGTTAAAGGCTTCCTGGGCCTTTTCAAGGGCCATCACCGCGTCAAACAGGGTCGCATCCTCAGAAACCGTGGCATACTCCGGCAGCGGGACCATCAACTCTTTAACCGTAAAAGTTTTCACTGTGCACCTCCTCCATCCTGGATTTCTGTTGTTTGTCTCCATTTCTCAGGTTGTCTGGTATGCATAATATGTGGAAGGTTCATGATTATTCAAGGGGGGACAAGAAAATAGGGCATGCAGACCATCGGGATATGTTCAGAATGCAATCATCACAAACGAACATGTCTTTCCCATGGTTTTTAGATAGGGTGCTGGTCGTGTGGCCCATCTGTTTGTCTTGTCCCTGCATGACCCCGGGTAAATCACCCAAAATAGTTGTTGCAATTTCCATGATCTGTTCCCTATACTTTCAACTTTAGCCAAATGGGGTGTTTTTATCAGTCAGGCACTCAGGGAAGATACAGCCATGACCTTTAACTGGAAGGAATTTCTGTCCCAGCACCGGGATGCCATTGTCGACGAATGGGTCCTGAGGCTGAGTACCCAGGTGAGCGACCAGTACTCCAGAAGGAGTGAAGCCGAACTCCGTCATACGGTGAGCCAGGCCTGTGATTCCTTTCACCGGGTTATCATGGGCAACGATTACTCGAAGATCAACGGGTTCATCAATGACATCACCCGGATGAGGCTTGAAACCGGATTTCCCCTGGAAGATGTGCAGAAAGCCTTTGAACTCTACCGGAACATCGTGCTCCCCCTGCTCATTGATGAGTGTCCCGCCAAGGACCTGTGTGCCAGTCTTCAAACCGTCAACAAGTGTCTGGCCTATACCATTCACCGGTTCAGCAACCATTTTCAGACGATGTTCAACAGGTATCTGGAAGAGTATGCCGGGCAACTGGAACTGGACGTGAAACGGCGCACCATGGAACTGGAGGAGTCCGAGGAAAAGTACAGGGGCCTGGTGGAGGGTATCAGCGACGGCTTTCTGGTCACCAGGCATGGTGCCGTTAACTTTGTCAACACCTCTTTTTGCACCATGCACAACTGCGGTTTCAATGATGTCATGGAGCAACCCTTTGAGCTCTTTGTGGCACCGGAAAGCCGGGAGCGGGTGCGCAGTGTCATGGATATGTCTCCTTCGGAAGCTTCGGGACAGGTCATGGTCGGGTACAACCGGCTTACCCGGGACGGCCAGTCCCTGCCCACGGAGATTACGGTAAAGCCGGCGCTGTACAAGGGTCAGCGCTACAATCTGTGCATCTGCAGGGATATTACCCAGCGCGTTCTCATGGAAAAGAAAGTCCGGGACTCTGAACGCATGGCCTATATCGGGCAGATAACCACCTCCCTGTCCCATGAACTGAGAAACCCTCTGTCCTCCATAAAAATGAATCTCCAGATCCTGGAAAAGAAGGAGCGGGACCAGGGAAATGACAAGCGGCGCCTGGAGATATCCGTGAATGAAGTCAAACGCCTGGAGAGAATTCTGCAGGAGCTTTTGGATTACGCCAAACCCCTGGCCATTGACAGGCGGCCGGCCCGCATCAATGCCATTATAGAATCCAGCATGGAGCTTCTGGACATGAAATTCCGGGAAAAGCAGATTTCCTGCACCGCTGTGCTCGATCCTGACGCAAATGACATACTGGCAGATACCGGAAAACTGGAGCAGGTGATGATCAATCTGCTGCTCAACGCCATTGATTCAGTTGGAGTCCAGGGATCCATCACCATTGCAACCCGTTTGCACAGGGAGGCGGACAGGTGCCTTGCCGTGATCGAGGTCAGCGATAATGGCTGCGGGCACCTGCCCGGGGATCCGGCCTCGGTGTTTGAGCCCTATTACACAACCAAGAGTACCGGAATCGGTCTGGGACTTGCCAATGTCAAACGTATCGTCCAGGCCCATGAAGGCGTTGTCGATGTGAAAAAGCTGTCGCCTTCCGGAGCCTGTTTCACGATCATCCTGCCCCTGGGAGAACACCATGGCTAGAATACTGGTTGTTGATGATGAAACCCACATTCTTGAGTCCATCGACATGTTCCTTTCAGAAAAGGGGCATACGGTGGAAACCGCATCCACGGCTGAGCAGGGGATGACTCTGTTCATGAAAAAATCCATGGATGTGGTTATCCTCGATATCCGGCTGCCGGACGGCAGCGGACTTGATCTTCTTTCATCCATGCAGGCGGCCAACGCTTCGGCAAGAATCATAATGATCACCGCATTCCAGGATATGGAATCCACCATTGAAGCCATGAAACGCGGTGCCTACGATTATCTCCATAAGCCCCTGGATGCCCATGAGCTGGAAAAAACCCTGGACGACGCCCTGTTTCACATTCAGGCGGACAAGGGGTACGCCCAGGGGTCCGATCCTGAGCGCACCTATGATAACCAGGCCATCATCGGCAGAAGCAGGGAGATGAAAGATATCTTCAAGACCATCGGGGTCCTGTGCAAAAACAAGGCACCCGCCCTGATCCAGGGAGAAACCGGAACCGGCAAGGAACTCATCGCCCGCAGAATCCACCTGGCCGGCAACTCTGATGAGCCGTTCATCACCTTTGACTGTTCGGCTGTGGTGGGGACATTGCTGGAGAGTGAACTTTTCGGCCATGAGAAAGGATCTTTCACCGGAGCCGTAAGCGCCAAGCCGGGAAAGATCGAACTGGCAGGCCAGGGAACCCTTTTCCTGGACGAGATTGGAGAGCTTCCCCTGAATCTCCAGGGGAAATTTCTGGGTTTTCTCGAACGTAAGGAGTTCATGCGGGTCGGCGACTCCAGGGTCCGCAGTTCACGGTGCAGGATTGTCGCGGCCACAAACCGGGACCTGCAGGCCATGGTCAGGCAGAAGCGGTTCAGAAGCGACCTGTATTACCGGCTCAAGGTGGTTTCCATCACAGTGCCTCCCCTGAGAAAACGGCTGGATGACATCCCGGATCTCGTGGACCATTTCCTGAGAAAATCATCCAGGAATCTGGGTACGGATCTTCTCCGGCTCCAGGAAGGGTGTGTGGAACTGCTCAAGGCCCATCCCTGGACCGGGAACGTCCGGGAGCTTGAGAACGTTCTGGTGGCTGCAGCAGTCCGGTCCAGGGGACGGGTTATCCTGAAGGAAGATATCCATGATCTTCTATCCAGCGTAGGCATACCGGAAAAGGAGGATACCCGTACCTGTTCCCTTGCCGATGTGGAATGCCGGCATATTCTCAACATTCTCAATCTGGTGGGGTGGAACCGAACCCAGGCCGCCAGGATACTCGGAATCTCCCTGCCGACACTCAGGAAGAAAATCAAGGACCATGCAATCGCACGGAAAGAATCTTTCTAGCGCAGAAAGATTCTTTCCGTACGATTGACCGCGTCTGGCCTGTCAGTCAGCGCTGTCATTCCTGCGGCTGCGGCCGAGCGTTCGGTCAGTTTCATAAACCCACCTAATCAACTAAAGCGCGTTCATGGTTTGGCGACGCCTTATCCCGCCCGGGATCTCTTGCGATCAACCCGTTAAACGGTCATGCGCTCTTTCCGGAATCCGGCCCGGGATCGGGAAAGGCTTCCGTGTGGCATATGTATTGCTACAGTTTAGTCAGATAATAGCTATATGTTAGCCCTGGCCAGGGTTTGTGACACAACAATCGGTTATCAAACACAAGGGGGAATCAATGGGAGAATCACGTGGTATGGTGAAGCTCTGTTACACGGTCGTATTTTGTGTTCTGACACTTCTGTGCTGGTGTCCCATCGGGTATGGAACCTATGGTGAAGTCGGTCGGATTTTCGGTATCCCTTCCTGGGCCGCAATCCTTCTGGCCTTGGGGGCGGTGCTTTTCCTGGTGGAGTGGGTGTACCTGTTTTTTTCGGATTTTGCCCTGTACGATGAGAATCTGGCCGAGATCATGGACCAGCTGGGCGATCTGGAAAGAAGAAAAAAAACCGTTATAGACGTCACCAGGGAGGGGTAACATGGTCAGTGTATCAATCATCACAGGCATCTGTCTTATTTCCGTATTTGTCAGTTACATGGCCTTCAGACAGGGATTTACCCGCAACGCGGACGATTACTTTGTCGCCGGGTCGAGCCTGGGTTATTTTGTCCTGATCTTCAGTCTCCTGGCCTCGTTCCTCAGTGCCTTCTCCATGTTCGGCATGGCCAGTTTCGGTTACCGTCTCGGGTTCGGGTCCCTGTATGTCCTGACCGCCAACCTGGTTCCCCTGGGAATCCTGTGGTACTATATCCACAGGAAAACATTCCTCCTGGGCCGGGCGCGGAAATGGATGTCCATGGGGGCCCCCTTTGGTGAACGTTACGGCAACAGCATGCGTATCATCATCGCCATCGTTGTGCTCATCGCCTCCATTCCCTACCTGGTGGCCCAGATCCAGGGTATCGGTGTCATGCTGGAAGCCATGAGTGACGGTATCATCTCTTACAAGATAGGGCTCTTCTTTGTCCCGTTCTTCATTGCCCTGTACCTCATGATGGGCGGCATGAAGGGTGCTGCCTGGGTCAATACCGCCCAGGGAATCTTTTTTTCAGTCATGGTTTTCATTCTTTTCTTTTCCGTCATGATGAAAAACGGCGGGTTCATGAATACCATGGACCTTGTTTTTGAAAAACATCCCAACCTTTTCCAGCTCGGCTGGGCCGGGGGCAAGGTCTGGAGCTTCCCCATGATCTTCGGCATGGCTTCGGCCATGTGCCTGGGGTGTGTGTGTTTTCCCCAGCCCTTCATGCATGCCTACTCCAGCCGTTCGGCCAAGGGGTTCAAGGCCATGGTTCTGGCGTTCGGCGGTATCTGCCTGTTTGTAATCACCATGCCGACCCTCATCGGGATCGCCGGTAACCTCATTGTCCCCGGGCTCAAGGGCGTGGAAGCAGACAAGATTTTCGGTCTTGTGGCATCGGCATCCCTTCCTGACTGGCTTGCGGCCATGGCTGTGGCCGGTGGATTCACCGCGGCAATGTCAACGGTTAACGGCCTGGTCCTGGGTAATGCAACCAACCTGTCCGTGGATTTCATCCAGATCATCCGTCCGAAAACCAAATACGAGAGTCTGGTCTCCATTGCCCGGGTCTGTGTCGCCCTGATAATGGCTGTATGCGTCATCATCGCCTGGAACCCAAACACGCCTGTGGCAGAGCTGTCCATCATCGCCTTTGGCACGGTTGCCGTCACCATTTTTTCCCTCTGGGGAGCCTATTACTGGAAAAGGGCCACCACGGTCGGGGCCATCTCATCCACCCTGGTGGGTGTTTCCATGAATGTGATCTTCTATGTTATCGGCGGGAAAAAGATGGTGCTCTTTCCCCAGGCATCCATGTTCCAGCTCAACGGATTCCTGGCCGCCTTTATTCTTGCCGGTATTGTCTTTTTTGTTGTAAGCCTGGCGACAAAGCCCGGCAAAGTTGAAACCAGAAGTCTCGAACTCTTTTTCCATCCGTGCCTGGATGCCAACAGAACATCGCGATAGGAGGCTGTTAATGCAACTGGACTATGTTTCTACGGAGTTTTTTAATGCTGCTGATTATTTTGTTGACAGAAACATCCGGGAGGGCCGGGGCAACAAGGTGGCTGTCCTGTGTCAGGACAGGAAACTCACCTATTCCCAGATAAGCCACGGTGTAAACCGGTTCGGCAACGCCCTCATGTCCATGGGCGTGCGCATGGAGGACCGCGTGGCCATGCTCATGCTGGATACGGAATTTTATCCCATGGTTTTTTTCGGAACCATCAAAATGGGAGGTGTGCCCATCTGCCTGAACACGCTCATGCGGCCAAAGGACTACCTGTATTTCCTCAATGACAGCAGGGCCAGGATTCTTGTCATCGATGCAGCCCTCATGCCCCTTGTCCTTGAGATAAAAAGCGACCTCAGGTACCTGGAGACCATGATCGTGGTCAACGGCCAGGATCCTTCCGGAGAAGCCCGTGACTTTGGCACCCTTGTTTCAGGTCAGTCAACGGAACTTACCCCTGCCCGGACTACCCCGGACGATGCCTGCTTCTGGCTTTACAGTTCGGGTTCTACCGGAAAACCAAAGGGCACGGTTCACCTGCAGCACGACATGGTGTTTTCCGCAGAAACCTATGGTAAGCAGGTCCTGAAAGTCCAGGAGCACGACACCTGTTTTTCGGCCGCCAAGCTGTTTTTCGCCTACGGCCTGGGAAACGGCCTGTATTTTCCGTTCAGCGTCGGGGCAACATCGGTTTTGATGCCTGACCGCCCCACACCGGATTCGGTCTATGCCACCATCAGCAGGTTCAAACCGACCCTGTTCTTCGGTGTCCCGACCCTGTTCGGGTCCATGCTTGCCAGCGATGGGAAGCTGGACGGCGTACGCATGTGTGTCTCCGCTGGGGAAGCCCTGCCTGCCGAGATCTTCCACCGGTGGCGTAAACGGTTCGGCGTGGATATCCTGGATGGTATCGGGTCAACGGAGATCGCCCATATCTTCATCTCCAACGTGCCGGGACAGATCCGGCCCGGGAGTACGGGAAAGATCGTTCCCGGATACGAGGCCAGGATTGTTGACGACCAGTTCCGGGATGTTCCCCGGGGGGAGATCGGCACCCTTCTCATCAAGGGTGACAGCACGGCCGCCTATTACTGGAACAAGCACCAGAAGACCAAGCAGACAATGCTGGGTGAGTGGCTCAATACCGATGACAAGTTCTACATGGACGAGGATGGTTTCTTCTATTATGTGGGGCGGACCAACGACATGCTCAAGGTCGGTGGTATCTGGGTGTCTCCCATCGAGGTGGAAGCCTGTCTCATCGGTCATCCGGCTGTTCTGGAATCGGCGGTTGTACCCGGAATGGATGAGCAGAACCTGGTCAAGCCCTGCGCCTATATCGTCCTGAACAAGGGGTATGAAGCAGGCCTTGAAACGGAAAAGGATATCAAGGCCTACGTGAAAAAGGAACTGGCTCACTACAAGTACCCCAGGTGGGTCTACTTTGTGGATGATCTGCCCAAGACCGCGACCGGCAAGGTAAAGCGGTTCGAACTCAAGGAGCTGGAGCTGCAAAAAGCAGGTTGACAGCGGGTCCCAACCCACTGCTGTCCGGCACCTTTTCAAGTCCGGGGGGGGTGCACTCCCCTCCCGGACAATAATCTCCTGAACCAGAGCCGTACCGTGTCCAAAGAACCGGGGGACGGCTCCGATCAGAACTGACCTTTCCCCAGGAGAAAGGCTCTTCGTTGAATATCTTTTCCAAGATAAGATCAGTCACCAATCTTGCATGTCTACCGTTTCCATTGGAAAACGGATGAATGAAAACCAACCGATGATGAAACCGGACCGCAAATTCATCCGGAGGGTACACATCGACCGGGTGTATTGGCGGACGCTGATAGACTGGTGCTATGAATGTGAAGAAAAAGCCGTACCGTTTACCGACATCAACATGGGAAAAGATAGCGGAATATCTTTTTTCCCAATTGGAAACAAACAGTATATCATTGTTGTCAAGTGTTGACGTGCTCCCTCAAATGACAACTAATAGTTGCAGCGCTCGGTACCTTCTTGAAATCAAAATGCTTTCTACAAAATGCTTTCTATAGGTGGCTTTTTTCTAATCAAATATGTCATGAATAGAAATGGTATCTTTTACAATTTCACGCCCTGTAAAATTATTAGATGGGATAATTATTCTTGAGATTGAATGACTGAGCTGAGAGGCGCCAATTTACACGCATCCTTTTCCAACAGGGATAGGGACTTGCTTTTTGCCAAAGAAAGTATCGAAAATCCTCAAATTTTAAAATATTACGGCTCCCCTGATACAAGCACAACATGTTGTGCTTGTATCAGGGGAGCGAAATTTAAGTCAATGGAAAAATCAAAGTCCGAACAATTTGAAAAGAAAATAACAAAAGATTCCTGAGAAATTTTAAAAAATACCGGAAAATAGATAATTTTGGGCATATCACGCCATAATCCCTCAATCCAATTTACAAAAAATTAATACCAATCATCGAATACCGGAATTTGAGAGTCTGTTTCATCACAGACCAATTCAAGGATATAATCTGAAACCTTTTCAGGTGGATCATGGTTGCGGATGTCCCAAAGATCCAAATGGCGCAATATTTTTTCAATAATGTCAAGTTCTTCTATAAAAGCGATAATTTTCATGGAACCCTGGCATTTTGGACACACAAGCGGATCAACCTCATAAATTTTCTGAATCAGGCGTGCCCAGTTCTGCCTTGATTCTTTGGAGGACAGATCATTTGGCATAACAGCAGGAATGATATCATCCGTACCCGCCTTTTTTCTCATCCCGCGAGATTTGTTCGAATACCAACCGTAATATCTGACAGTCTGCTCATATCTTCCGGGGATATGTGTCACCAGCCTGGCCAACCAGTCCAAAGCGTTGAAAATTTTCCTGGACTTTCTGTCTTTTGATGTATAGACCACTTTGGCAACACCATCAGCTGTGTCTTCAGCCGGAACATAGACCATTCGTTCTTGGGAAAAGCAAGCCCGGATAATATACCGGGCCAGGTTGCCAAGACCGATCTTATCGGAAGGCGTTATTCTGTCACCGATATAAACATGGAAACCACTATGGCGCCATGAAAGCATACTCTCTATGACGGCATCATTAATCTTTCCCTCTTTCTTAAGCATTTTCAGCACCTCATACTGGAAAATTCCTTCCAGATCTTCCAGTATAAAGCCTGGGGAAGTTTTAAAACTGCCATCATCGAGAAAACAGCCGTCAGTGGTGATAGCATGCAGGTGGGGATTGAAATTTAAAAAATCCCCGTAAGTCTGAACAGCGATACTGGCACCAGGAACGGCAGTTTCATCTGAAGCGACAGATCTCAAATATGCATTCATCACCTTCCAGGCACAGATCGACAATTTTGCCAGCAGTTTCCGGTCATAAAGAAAGTAGATACGCAGCCGTTTGGGAATGCTAAATACCCAGTTTCTGACCTTCAGGTTATTGCCGGTGAGGCACATCCTTCAACACTTCAGTCAGCAGCCATTCGCCATACTCGATCACCCGTTTCTGATGGCAAGACGGACAGAACTGCCTACGTTTGCAAGAAAAGGCCAGGAGATACTCATGGCCGCAGTCTTCACATCGGACCCTGGCAAATCCCATATGAAGATCACCGCAATCCAGATATTTATAAATTACAGTCATGACATATGTCCGCCAGAAACCATAGCGGGATGCATACATGTCATCCCAAGCCCCTTCCAGCTCTTCAAAA